>NZ_CP031356.1:2480430-3100538 GCF_003355475.1 Brachybacterium saurashtrense
CGCTCGAGGGACAGCTCCTCCTGGTAGGTGCCCACCTGGAGCGCGACCCGCTTGCCGCAGAGCTCGTCCGGGTGGATGTCGTAGGGGTTCCCGGCCTTGACGGCGTAGGAGATCCCGGCCGTGAAGTAGGAGACCATGCTGACGGCCTCGAGCCGTTCGGCGTTGATGGTGAAGCTCGAGATGCCCACGTCGTAGGTGGAGCCGACGGCGGGGATGATCTGCGCGAACACCGCCGCCTCGGTGCGGGTGGACAGCCCCAGCACGGCGCCGACGGCGGCGAGGATGTCGATGTCGTAGCCCACGGCCTGCCCGTTCGAGCCGACGAACTCGCCCGGCGCGTAGTTCAGCGCCGCGCCGTTGACCAGCTCGCCCCGCTCCCGGATCGACTCCGGCACCAGGGCGGCGATCTCCGGGACCTCCTCGATGCCGGAGAGGTCCACCTCCGGCACCGTGTTCGACTCGGCGTCCAGGCGCTCGGAGGCGCGGGTGCAGGAGGCCAGCGCGGGCGTCAGCGCGGCGACGGCCAGGGCGAGCGGGGCGCCGCGCAGCAGGGTGCGGCGGCGAGGGCGGTGCGAAGTCACCGATGAATAGTATTCATGGCACTGCATGAACACAACTCGCTGAGGTGTGCTTCACCCGCCCCGAACGGCGCTGCCTCACCCCAGCGCCATCGGCCCGGTGGTGGCGGCCGGCTCGCCCTCGCCGGCACCCGTGAGCTCCTCCGCCGCGTCGAGATCCACCGCGGCGCCCTCGAACTGGGAGCGGTACAGCCGCGCGTAGGCGCCGCCCAGGGCGATGAGCTCCTCATGGCTGCCCTGCTCCACGATGTCCCCGGCCTCCATCACCAGGATCAGGTCCGCGTCGCGGATGGTGGAGAGGCGGTGGGCGATGACGAAGCTGGTGCGGCCGGCCCGCAGGCGGTTCATCGCCCGCTGCACCAGCACCTCGGTGCGGGTGTCCACGCTGGAGGTGGCCTCGTCGAGGATCAGCAGGCTGGGCCGGGCCAGGAAGGCGCGCGCGATCGTGACCAGCTGCTTCTCACCGGCGGAGAGGGTCGATTCGTCGTCGTCCACCACGGTGTCGTAGCCGTCCGGGAGCTGCCGGGCGAAGTCGTCCACGTGGGTGGCGCGGGCCGCCTCGATCACCTCCTCGTCGGTCGCGTCCAGGCGCCCGTAGCGGATGTTCTCCCGCAGGGTGCCCTTGAACAGCCAGGTGTCCTGCAGCACCATGCCGGTGCGTTCGCGCAGCTGGGCGCGGGTGAGGTCGCGGATGTCCACGCCGTCGATGGTGATCCGGCCGCCGTCGATCTCGTAGAACCGCATCACGAGGTTGACCAGGGTGGTCTTGCCGGCCCCCGTCGGCCCCACGATCGCGACCGTGTGGCCCGGATCCGCCACCAGGGACAGATCGCGGATCAGCTCGCGGTCGGGGCTGTAGGAGAAGCGAACGTGGGAGAACTCCACCCGCCCCTCGCGCAGCCCCTCGGCGGCGGTGACCTCGGTGGTCTCCGGCTCCTGCTCCTCGGCGTCCAGCAGCTCGAACACCCGCTCGGCGCTGGCCACGCCGGACTGCAGCATGGTGGCCATCGAGGCGAGCTGGGACAGCGGCTGCGTGAACTGGCGCGAGTACTGGATGAACGCCTGCACCTCGCCCAGGGTGAGCTGGCCGGAGACGATCCGCAGCCCGCCCACGATCGCCACGGCCACGTAGCTGAGGTTGCCCACGAACATCATCAGCGGCATGATCAGGGAGGAGACGAACTGCGCGCCGAAGGAGGCGCGGAACAGCCGGTCGTTGCGCTCCTCGAAGCGGGCCGCGACCTCGTCGCGCCGGCCGAAGACGGTCACCAGGGAGTGGCCGGTGTAGTCCTCCTCCACCTCGGCGTTCACCACGCCGGTGGCGTCCCACTGCTGGGCGAACAGCTTCTGCGACCGCGCGCCCACCACCCCGGTGACCACCAGCGCCACCGGGATCACGGCCAGGGCGATCAGGCTCAGCTGCCAGGAGATCGTGAGCATCATCGCCAGCACCCCGATCACCGTCAGCGCCGCGTTGACCAGGCCGGTCACGGTGTTCATGAGGGTGTTCTGGAGGTTGTCGATGTCGTTGGTGACGCGGGAGAGGATCTCGCCGCGCTTCATCCGGTCGAAGTACGCCAGCGGCAGCCGGTGCAGCTTCTCCTCCACCTCGCGGCGCAGGCGGGACACCACCCGGTAGATGATCCGGTTCAGCGCCACGCCCTGCAGCCACATCAGCAGCGCCGCCACCACGAACAGGCCCACGGCCAGGGCGAGGGTCTGGTGGAGGGCGGTGAAGTCGATGCCCTGGCCGGGGGTGAGGGTCATGCCCGAGAGCATGTCCGCGAACCGGTCCTCGCCCTGGGCGCGCAGCCCCGCGATGACATCCGCCGGGTCGGAGCCCGCGGGCATGTCGCGCGAGATCAGGCCGGTGAAGATGAGGTCGGTGGCGTGGCCCAGGATCTTGGGGCCCACCACGTTCAGCGCCACGGAGACGGCGCCCACCGCGATCGCGATCACGAGGTACTTCCGCTCCGGGCCCATCTCGCGCACCAGGCGCTTGGTGGAGGGCCAGAAGTTCTTGGCGCTCTGGCCGGGGCGCAGGCCCCGCTGGGCGTCCTTCTCGGAGGCGATCTCGGCGGCGGTGCCCGCCTCGTCGCCGGCGGCGGGCGCGGTGCGCTCCTTCTCGGCGGTCATCAGGCCACCTCCTCCTCGACGCCCTGCGAGCGGACGATCTCCTGATAGGTCTGCGAGCTCTCCAGCAGCTCGGCGTGGGTGCCCTGGTCCACGATCCGGCCGTTGTCCAGCACCAGGATCAGATCCGCCCCGGTGATGGTGGAGACTCGCTGGGCGACGATCAGGGTGAGGGCGTCCCGGGTCTCGGGCTCCAGGGCGGCGCGCAGGCGCGCGTCGGTGGTGAGGTCGAGCGCGCTGAAGGAGTCGTCGAACAGGTACAGCGACGGCCTCGCCGCCAGCGCCCGGGCGATGCACAGCCGCTGCCGCTGCCCGCCGGAGACGTTGGTGCCGCCCTGCGCGATCGCGGAGTCGAGCTCCTCGGGCATCGCGGCGACGAAGTCGCGGCCCTGCGCGATGGTCAGGGCGTGCCACAGCTCCTGGTCGGAGGCGGACGGGCTGCCGAAGCGCAGGTTGGAGGCGACGGTGCCGGAGAACAGGTAGGGGCGCTGCGGGACCAGGCCCACGGTGTCCCACAGCACGCGGGCGTCGAGGTCGCGCACGTCGTGGCCGTTCAGCAGCACTCTCCCGCTGGTGGTGTCCATCAGGCGCGGTACCAGGTTGAGCAGGGTGGTCTTGCCGGCGCCGGTGCCGCCGATGATGGCGACGGTCTGGCCGGCGCGGGCGGTGAAGGAGATGTTCTCGAGCACGGGCCGCTCCGCGCCGGGGTAGGTGAAGGAGACGTCCTCGAGGGTGAGCTCGAGCGGCCCCTCGATCTCGCGGATCCCGTCGAGGCGCTGCACCACGGAGGTCTCGGTGGCGAGCACCTCGCTGATGCGCTCGGCGGAGACCATGGCGCGCGGGATCATCATGGTCATGAAGGTGGCCATCATGACGGCGATGAGGATCTGCATCAGGTAGGCGATGAAGGCGGTGATCGAGCCGACCTCCATCTGCCCGGCGTCGATGCGGGGCGCGGCCACCAGCAGCACCAGCACGCTGGAGACGTTGAGGATGAACATGATGATCGGGTTGATGAGGATCATCAGCAGCCCGATGCGGCGGTTCAGGTCGGTGATGCGGTCGTTGACCGCGCCGTAGCGCTCCCGCTCGCGGTCCTCCCGCACGAAGGCGCGCAGCACGCGGATGCCCGTGATCTGTTCGCGCAGCACGCCGTTGATCTCGTCGATCAGGCCCTGCATCTGCTTGAACAGCGGGGCGGCGCGCACGATCAGGGTGCCCACGGCCAGCAGCATCACCGGCACCATCACCGCGATCAGCCAGGCCATCCCCGGCTCCACCCGCAGCGCCAGGATCACCCCGCCGATGCCGGTCACCGGCGCCTGCACCAGCATGTTCAGGCTGAAGAAGACCAGCATCTGCACCTGCTGGACGTCGTTGGTGGAGCGCGTGATCAGCGAGGGGGTGCCGAACTCGGCCAGCTCCCGCGGGGAGAAGGAGTTCACGCGGGCGAACACCCGCGAGCGCAGGTCCTTCCCGGCGCGCATCGCGGAACGGGCGGCGAAGAAGTTCGCGGCCACCAGGGCGAGGATGTTGCCCAGGGAGATCAGCAGCATCAGCTGCCCGAGCTCCCAGATCACGTCGACATCGGCCCTCGCGACGCCGTCGTCGATGATGTCGGCGTTGAGGGTGGGGAGGTAGAGGGCGGCCAGCACGCCGACGATCTGGAAGAGCACCACCAGGAGCACCCAGATCCAGTACGGCGCGAGGCCCTTGAGCACCAGGCGCAGCAGGGTCACACGATTCCTTCCGAGAGGCCGCGCGGTGCGGGCGCACGAGAGGGTCGCGGGCGCGCGGGCGGCCTGGGAAGCATAGGCTTTCCGACACACGTTCGGCATCCGACGTTCGGCGGATCCGCGCAGGGCGGAACCGGGAGCACCGGGCGTGCAGGGCGGTCGTCTACCGTGGAGCGGGTGAACCGTCCTGTGCAGAGACTCGTCGTCGTCGCGCTCGCCCTGGTGCTGCTGGTCCCCGTCGGAGCGATCGGGGTCAGCCAGCTGCTGGGCTCGGGCGGCACGCAGCAACCCGCCGAGACCGCCGAGAACCCCGACGATCGGCCGACGGTGGACCCCGCCGAGCAGCCGCCGCGCCCGGAGCTGCCCCGGCCCGAGGAGCCCGCGGCGATGACCGAGCAGAGCGCGGAGGGCGCCCAGGCCACCCTCACCTACCTGCTGGAGTCCTACGACTACATGATGAGCAGCGGCGACACCTCGGTGTGGGAGGACTCGGTGGACCCGAACTGCCAGGCGTGCGTGGGCTTCCTGCAGAACACGGAGGTGCTCGCCGCACAGGGTGGCTACCTGGTGGGCGGCGCGTTCGAGGTGACCGGCACCAGCTTCTCCGGCACCGGGGAGCCGCCCGCCACGGGCACCGCGGTCGCGGACTTCACCCAGGAGGAGTCGATCCTGGTGGACGATCCGTCCCTGCAGGCGGTCCCGCTGGAGGCGGAGTCCGGGCAGATGATCGCGACCCTCGCCTGGGACGGCGAGCGCTGGCGCGCCACCGACCTGAGCATCGTGCCGGCCGGGGCCGGGGCCTCCGATGCGGGCGGCGCCGGCGGCTGAGCACGGGGACGCGGCCCGCCCCTGCGTCCAGCCCGTCCCTCAGCGCATGCCGTCCTTCAGCGCAGCCCGGGCAGGTGGGCGGAGGCATCCGCGGGACGGCCGGTGAGGGCGCGCTCGGGGGCGGCGGCGGTGGCCCGGGCCAGCTCCACCGCGCCGGCGGCGCCGGCGGCACGGGCGATCAGGGCGGTGACCTGCGCGGGCGGCGTGGCCCCGGTGCCGGCGAACCACACCCAGCGTCCGTCGATCGAGCGGGGCGGCGGATCCTGCAGCGGTGCCAGCAGGGCACGATGACGACGGGCCTCCTTCGGGGACGGACCCACGAAGTGCACGCCTTGCCGGGTCCAGGCGGAGCGGCGCACCGTGGACTGGGGGTAGCCGCCGGTGCCGGTCTCCGCCGCGTAGCGGCGCGCCCCGGTGACGGGCACCAGGCTGCCGGGCACGATCTGCTCGTACCGGATCACGGAGGGGCGGAGCCCGGGGGCGAAGGAGCCGAGCACCAGACCACGCTCACACACGATCAGCCGTTCCCCGCTGATGTACACCAGCACCAGCGCGCACAGCACCGCGAACACCGCCGTCGGGGCGAGCATGAGCACCGGGCTCTCGGCGGGGTTCAGCAGGGTCAGGCCGCTGAACAGCAGCCACACGGCCACGACGCCGACGACCACGAACGGTCCCGGCCGGTCGGCGTGGACGGCGAGGACCTCTCCGACCTCGTCGCGGTGGCGGCGGGCGGCGGAGCGGGCGGTCACCGGGCGGCGCCCGCGCCGGGACGGGTGCCCGCGACGAGTTCCTCGATCAGGCCCTCGAGGGTCGCTGCGGAGACTGCCCCGACGCGCTGGATCGCGGCCTCCCCCTCCCCGTCGGTCTCCATCAGCTCGAGCGCGTCGGGAGTGGAGAACAGGGTGAAGGCGGTGGGCCCGGCGGTGTCCTCACGGTCCAGCACCAGCACGGTGGTCACGGCGCGGGCATCGGCGAGGCGCTGCGCGACGGCGCTGGTGGCGAATGACGCGGCGGGCACCTCCTCGACCTCGCCCTCGACCTCGCCCGCGCCGGCGACCGGGTCCACGAAGGCGCGCAGCTGCTCGGGCAGGGTCCCGCCCTCGAGCAGGAAGAAGAGGTGGAAGCCGGTCGCGTCGAAGGCTTCCCAGAGCACGCGCACGCCGCCGTCGACGTGGAAGAGGTAGAAGTAGCCGTAGGCGGTGCCGCGCTCCGTCTGCCGTTCGGCGATGAGCACGGCGTCCGCGGTGCGGCGCAGCACCATGGTGCCCTGCAGCGCCGGGACGGCGACAATGCGCGCCTGCTCCTGGCTGCCGTCCTCGTAGCGGCGGGGATCCAGCACGGCGGCGGAGCTGACGATGCCGCGCGAGATCATCGAGCGCATCGCGGCGGCGGCCACCAGGGCGCGGGAGTCCTCGTCCTCGGCAGAGCCGCTGACCCAGGGGGTGGGGGTGAGGGGCTCCTGCTCGATGCCGTCGAGCGCCATGAGTTCCTCGTCGGTGAGGGTCACGACCTCGGTGACGGGCTGCTCGAGCGGCTGGGTGAGCAGCGCGGTCGCGATCTCGACGTCCTCGGCGGAGAAGCGGGGTGCACCCGACGGAGCGGACTGCGGCGAAGTCATGGCTGAAGGCTACCGTTGCCGGGCGCGCGACTCAGAACAGGCCGCCCACGAAGTCGCCGACGGCGTCGACCGCGCCGCCGACGACGTCGCCCGCGTCGGAGACGAAGTCGCTCACGTGCCCGCCCACGTCACCGGCGAACTCCGTGATGGAGTCCCAGTTGTCGTAAATGGCGTTGCCCGCGGCCCACAGCCCCGCGCCCACGCCCGCGACGGCGACCACGCCCAGGCCGACGGGCCCCAGCGCGGCCCCTGCGCCGAGGGCGACCGCGAGACCGCCGGCACCGCCCACCACGCTGAGGCCGCCGGCGATCCTGTCGCCCACGCCGCGCCAGCCGTCGTGCGGGGGGTCGATCATGTCGGAGATGCCGCCGGCGATCCCGAGCACGCCGCCGGCGCCGCCGAGGAAGCGGCCCACGCCGCCGAGCTTGCCGAGGAAGCCGGCCGCGTCCTCGACCATTCCGCCGCGGAGGAAGGTCTGGGCGGACAGCGCCGCGGCGCCGGGGGTGTCCATCGCGGCGCGCAGCGCCATCAGGTTGCGGCTCTGCGTGGCCATCTTCCACAGCGCCCCGCCCGCACCGATGGAGGACGCGATGGTGCTGCCCACGGCGGTCAGCGGATTGGACAGCAGGTCCCCGAGGGCGTCCGAGAAGGAACGGTCGCCTCCGCTGCCGCGGGAGGCTCCGCCGGCGGCGCCGCCGTCGACGGAGCTGGCCTCGTCCTGCTCCTCGGCGTGCGTGGCGAGCTCGGCGCGTCGCCGCGCGAGGTCGCCGCCGACCTGGTCGAACAGGGACGAGAGGCGGCCGGAGACGTCGTGGCGGAAGGCGTCGGCGTCCGGCCCGGTCCATTCCACCGAGCCCACCTGGGCGGCCAGCGAGGTGCGCAGCTCCTGCAGCCGCCCGGATCCCGCCTGCACCCGCTGCGCGTAATCGCGCAGCGCGGCGGTGTCCGCTCCGAAGAAGCCGCTCATCCCTGCCCCGTTCCCGTCGATCCTGCCCCGGAGGTCCGTCCCCTGCCCCGTCGGCCCTGCGTACGAGCTTCAGGGTAGCCAGCGACGGTGCGCGGCACGATGGGGACTACTCCCCATCGGTCCGCGCCCCCGCGACGGCGCGGTAGAGGAACAGGTCCGTGCGGTACGGGACACCCACCACGGCGCCGCGGGCGTGGCCGAGGTGGTCGTGGAGGTACCAGTCGAGGTTCGCGAGCACCTTCTGCCGGCGGTCCTCGGGGGCGGTGATCACGTAGCTGCGGGTGCGGGCCAGGTCGATGACGTCCTGCGTGGGCATCGGGTCCTGCCACTGGTGCACGCTGCGGGCGGCGAGCTCGAGCCCGGGGCCGACGGTGGGGGCGAAGTCCTCGCGGTGGATGTCGCCGGCGTGCATGATCCGGGAGAGCCGGTGCACCCACGGGATGGTCACGTCCAGCATGTTCCACACCAGGGCGAGCACTCCCCCGGGCGCGAGCAGGCGCACCGCCTCGGCGGAGGCCGCCTGCGCGTCGAACCAGTGCCAGGCCTGCGCGACGGTGACCAGCTCGGCCGACGCCGCCGGCAGCCCGGTCGCCTCGGCGGGCGCGACGCGGGTGGCGAGCGTGCCGGTGCCGTCGGCGACCTCGCCCCCGCCGCGGGCCACCTCGAGCATCGCCGCGCTGGTATCCACCGCGGTGACCTCGAGGCCCCGCTCCACGAGCGACCGGGAGAGCTTCCCGGTCCCGGCGCCGAGGTCGATCGCGCGACGCGGCGGGGCGGCGAACGGGGCGAGCATCGCCTCCAGCACCGTCTCCGGGTAGCCGGGCCGCAGCCGGTCGTAGTCCGCGCCCTGGGCGGCGAAGGCCCCGGCGAGCGCGGCCTTCCGTTCCGCGCTGCCGAAGCGCGGCTCGTCCCGCCCGGAGACCGGCGGGATCGGCGGGTGCCGCGGATCCGGCGCGGCCGGGGTGCCGGTCACGGGCGCACGCCCCTCACCGCTGCGCCCGGTGCGCGACCCAGGAGCGGTGCAGGCCCGCGTAGATCCCGTCCTCGAGATCCACGAGCTCGGCGTGGGTGCCGTGCTCCACGAGCGCGCCGTGGTCCAGCACCAGGATGCCGTCCGCCCGCTCCGCGGTGGAGAGGCGGTGGGCGATGGTGATCGTGGTGCGGCCGCGGGCGAGCCCGTCGATCGCCTGCTGCAGGCGCACATCGGCGGCGGGGTCCACGGCGCTGGTCGCCTCGTCCAGCACGATCACGTCCGGATCGGCGAGGTAGGCGCGGGCCAGGGCCACCAGCTGCCGCTCCCCCGCGCTGAGGGACTCGCCGCGTTGGCCCACGGGCGTGTCCAGCCCTTCGGGCAGCTCGCGGGCCCAGGCCCCCAGGCCCAGCTCGTCCAGCGCCCGGTGCATCTCCTCGTCGCTCGCGCCGGGGCGGCCGTAGCGCAGGTTCTCCGCCACGGTGGTGTCGAAGAGGAAGCCCTCCTGCGGCACCATGATCACGCGCGAGCGCAGCGAGGAGTAGGGCACCAGCGGCAGCGGCACCCCGCCCAGGCGGATCTCGCCGGAGGCGGGATCCATCATGCGGGTGAGCAGCTTGGCGAGGGTGGTCTTGCCGCTGCCGGTCTCCCCCACGATCGCGATGCGGGAGCGGGCGGGGAGCGTCACGTCCAGGCCGTGCAGCACCTCGGGCCCGGTGGGATAGCGGTAGTGCAGCGCGTCGATCTCGATGTCCAGCGGCCCCTCGGGCAGGGCCCGCGCGCCGGGCACGGGTGCGCCGCGCTCCCCGGTGTGCGGGTCGATCGCCCCGCCGGGATCGGCGACGTCGGCCGGGGTGTCGAGCACGCCGAGCACGCGCCGCCAGCCGGCCACCGCGTTCTGGGCCTGCATCAGCATCTCGATGCCCATCCGCACCGGCTGGCTGAACAGCGAGACCAGGAACACGAAGGCGATCACGCCGCCGGCGGTGAGGTCGCCGCCGGGCAGGTCGAGGCCAAGCGCCCCGGTGCCCAGCAGGATCCCCACCACGACCACCACGGCGGTGGCGAGGCCGTCGGCCGTCTCCGAGAGGAAGAAGGAGGCGGACTGCGGCCGCAGCACGGAGAACTGCGCGTCGCGCACCTCGCGCACGCGGGCCGCCTGGGTGCTGCGGGTGCGCTCCTCGATGCCGTAGGCGCGCACGGTGGCCGAGCCCACCAGCGCCTCGGAGACGCCGCCCAGCATGCGCCCCACCTGGGTGCGCACGTGCTGGAAGCGGGCGCGGACCCGCCGCTGGAGGGTGCCCATCAGCAGCAGGATCGGCAGGTAGCACAGCCACACCACCAGCGCGAGCGGCCAGGAGTAGAACACCATCACGGCGGTGGCGAGCAGCAGCTGCATGCTCATCACCACCAGCATGATCCCGCCGAAGCTCATGAACTGGCTGACGGTGTCGACGTCGCTGGTCACACGGGAGACCAGCGCGCCGCGCTGCTCGGTGCCCTGGGTGAGCAGGGAGAGGTCGTGGATGTGGCGGAAGGCGCGCGTGCGCAGCGTGGCCAGGGACGTCTCCGCCAGGCGGAACAGGCGCCGGTTCATGACGATGTTGCACACCGCGGTGACCAGCAGCACCCCGGCGGCGAGACCGGCGGCGCCGGCCACGAAGGCGATGTCCGGCACCTCGGGCTCGATGATGCCGCGGTCCAGGATGGCCTGCACCGCGATCGGCACCACCACCTTGCCGGCGGTCGCGATCACGGCGAGCAGGAGCGTGATCCACAGCCCGCGCAGGGCGTGCGGTGTGAGCGCCAGGCCGCGGCGGATGGTGTGCAGCGCGGACTCGTCAGTGCGCGCCTCGACGCCCAGGCGGGAGGAGTCGCGGGCAGGGGCGGTCATCGCTCCTCCTCCTCGCTGCAGTCGTCGGGGTCGTCCTCGTGGCGGTAGCGGCCGGCGCCGTGGCGTTCGCGGGCGTCGGCCACGGTGCGCTCCCGCTGCGCGGTGACGGCGGCCGACGGGTCGGGGCCGTCGGCGGGCGGGGGCGCGCTCGCCTCGAGCAGGCTGTGGCTGATCGCGGCCTCGTCGTAGGCGTCCACCAGGGCGCGGTACCCGGCGCTGCGCTCCCGCAGCAGCTCGTGCTCGCCGGCGTCGGCCACCCGGCCGTGGTCGAGGAAGACCACCTGGTCGGCCAGGGAGATGGTGGACTTGCGGTAGGCGATCAGCAGCAGCGTCGAGTCGGTCATCTCGCGGCGGATGCCGTCGAGCACGGCCAGCTCCACGCTGGGATCGCAGGCGCTGGTGGCGTCGTCGAGCACCAGCAGGCGGGGCCGACGGGCCAGCGCCCGTGCGAGCGCGATCCGCTGGCGCTGCCCGCCGGAGAGCGAGCCGCCGCGCTCCCCGAGCTCGGTGTCGAGGCCCTCGGGCAGGGCGTCCACGAACTCCTCGGCCTGGGCCACGCGCAGCGCCCAGCGCACGGTGGCCTCGTCGATGTCCTCGCCGAGGGTGACGTTCCAGCGCACCGTCTCGTCGAACACGAAGGCCTGCTGCAGCACCAGGGCGACGTCCGCGGTGAGGGCGTCGGCGGTGAGGGAGCGCAGGTCCGCGCCGTCCAGGCGCACCGCCCCGGCGGTGGGGTGGACCAGTCCCGCGGCGAGCAGGGCGAGGGTGGACTTGCCGGATCCGGTCGCCCCCACCACGGCGAGCACGCGGGTGCCGGCCCCCGGATCGGCGCGCAGGCTCACCTCGTGCAGGGCGGTGGCGGTGCGGGCGGGACCTGCGGCGTCCTGGCCGCTGCCCAGGATCACCGCGGCCGGGTCGTCGTGGTACTCGAAGGTGACGCGGTCCAGCTCGAGCACGCCGGGCCCGTAGGGCAGCGGAGCGGGCCCGTAGTCGCGCCGCTCGTCGACGTCGAGGATCTGCTGCACGCGGCCGCCGCCCACGACGGTGCGGGAGAGATCCCCCAGCACCCAGCCGAAGGAGCGGATCGGCAGGGACATCAGCGTGAACAGGTAGGCCACCTCGACGAGCTGGCCGGTGGTGAGGTGGCCGTCCCCGATCCGCCAGGCGCCGAGCACGGCCACGGCAAGGATGCCGAGGTTGGGCAGGGCGTCGATCAGCGGGTCGAACCAGCCGCGCACGTACCCGAAGCGGATCCCGGCCTCGCGGAGGTCCTCGGCGGAGCGGGTGAAGCGCCGCTCCTCCACGTCCTCGCGGCCCAGGGACTTGATCACGTTCGCGCCGTCGAAGGATTCGTGGGCGATCTCGGCGACCTCCGCGCGCAGCTGCTGGGAGCGCATCGCGATCGGGGTGGCGAAGCGCTGCAGCAGCACGTTCAGCACAATCAGCAGAAGGATCAGCGCCAGCATGACCAGCAGGATCACGGGGTCGATGCGGGCCACCACCACGGTGGCGTAGATCAGCATCGCGATGGTGGACAGCGCGAAGGGGAACGGCGCCATCGCGAAGAACGTCGCCTCGACGTCGGAGTAGACGGAGCTCAGCAGGGTGCCGGTGGACTGGCGGCGGTGCCACAGCAGCGGCACCTTCGCGTACACGGCCACGAGCCGTTCGCGGTACAGGCCGAACAGCTCGAACTGGGCGGCGGCGGCGAACACGCGCCGCGCCATCACGGCCACGGCGCGGGCCACGGCGATGCCGAGGATCGCCGCGCCGCCGCCCACGATCAGGCCCAGTTCGAGGGAGCCGCCCTGGAAGGAGGGCACCACGACCTCCTCGGTGACGCGGCCCACGATCGCGGAGGTCGCGATCTGCAGCAGCGCGAAGGCGGTGGCGCCGAGGACGGCGAGCGCGAACCAGCCGCGCTGCTCCCACGAGCCCTTCAGCAGGCGGGCGAGGCCGGGCAGGAGCACGGCCGGGTGCTGCGAGGTGCCGAGCGGCGCGGGGCGAGCGGCCGACGGGGCCGTGCCGGGGCGGTCGGCGTCGGCGCGCGCGGCGCCGGACCGGTCGGTGCCGGACCGGTCGGTGCCGGACGGGTCGGTGCCGGACGGGTCGGTGCCGGACGGGTCGGTGCCGGACGGGTCGGTGCCGGACGGGTCGGTGCCGGGTCGGGCGGTGCTCTCGGGGTCCTGGTCGCGGGTGCGGGTGCCGGTCATGCGGTCACGAAGTGGACGACGACGGCGATCGCGAAGGTGAAGGTGGCCAGAATCGCCAGGGAGAACTCGATGAGGATCCCGGTGCCCAGCGCCTTCAGCGCCACCCCGGTGGTGGACAGGCCCTGCTTCCAGTCCTTCAGCCGCAGCGACTCGGCGACGTACAGGCCCACCAGGAAGCCGATCGGCAGTCCCAGGAAGGGGATCACGAAGAAGCCCACGATCGCGGCGGCGATCGCGACGTAGACGGGCCACATCGGCACCTCGGCGGCGTGGAGCCGCCTGCCGGTGAGGACGTAGCTGGTGGCCATCCCCGCCGCGCCCAGCACGAGCACGATCCCGAAGGCGACCCACGCCGGCCAGCCGCCCACCACGATCGCCCAGACCAGGGTGGCGACGACGATGGTGATGGTGCCGGGCAGCACGGGCACGATGATGCCGGCGAGGCCCACCGCGTAGGCGAGGCCGGCGAGGACCGTGACGATGATCTGGACGGTCAGGCTGTCGACCACGGTGGTCCTCCAAGATGGCTGGCGGGGGCGTCGGGGGCGCGCGACGGTGAGCGTTCACGGCGGGGCCGCGTCCATCCTATCGGCGCGTGCCGCGCGGGTGCTGCGGGATCAGGGCAGGCGCACCACCTGGCCGGCCCAGGAGAAGCCGCCGCCGAAGCCCACCAGCAGCGCGGTCGCGCCGGCGGGGATGCGCCCTGCCTCGCGCAGCCGGGAGATCGCCAGCGGGATCGTCGCGGCGGAGGTGTTGCCGGAGGTGATGATGTCGTCGGCGACGATCGCGTCCTCGCGCAGGCCCAGCGCGGCGGCGAGCGGCTCGATCATGCGCAGGTTCGCCTGGTGGGGCACGAACACGTCGATGTCCTCCATGGTCAGGCCCGCCGCGTCGACGATGCGCTGGGAGATCACCGGCGCCTCCCGTAGCGCCCAGCCCAGCACCTGGCGGCCCTGCTGGGCGAAGGCGGGCTGCTCGCCGTTGATGGTGACGGCGTCCGCGAGCTCGGGGACGGTGCCCCACACCACCGGCGCGATGCCGGGCTCGTCGGCGGCGCGCAGCACCATCGCGCCCGCCCCGTCGGCCGTGAGGATGCAGGTGGTGCGGTCGGTGTAGTCGGTGACGGCGGAGAGCTTCTCCGCCCCGATCACGAGGGTGGTGGTGGAGGCGCCGGAGCGGATCGACATGTCCGCGACGGCGAGGGCGTGCTCGAAGCCGGAGCAGGCCGCGCCCACGTCGAAGGCGGCCGGCGCCGGGATCCCGAGCTGCTGGGCGACGCGGCCCGCCGCGCTCGGGGAGCGCTCCTGGTTGGTGCAGGTCGCGACGATGACCTGGGTGACCTCGGAGGCGTCCACGCCCGCGTCGGCCAGGGCGTGGTGGCCGGCGATCGCGGCGAGGTCGCCCACGTCCACGCCGTCGGCGGCGATGCGCCGCTCCTCGATGCCGGTGCGCTGGCGGATCCACTCGTCGCTGGTCTCGACGAGCTGCTCGAGGTCGGCGTTGGTCATCACGCGCTCGGGGCGATGGTGGCCGGTGCCGAGGATCCTCGAGCCGGCGGCGGGGGCAGCGGCGGCGAAGGGGCGGGGGCTCGTGGTCATGGCGATCTCCTGGGGCACGTGCGGGAACCTCTCGATGGTAGTTCGGGCGCGCTGTGTACCGTTCGCGCTGTGAGCGAGCTGATGCGTCTGGCCCTGGTGGGCATCGCGGGCGGGCTCGGCGTCTTCGCCCTGCTCCTGCTGCCCGCGATGTGGCTGCAGCGCCGCCGTTTCGGTGCGGTGCGCCCGCCGCGCCTGGTGGGCGTCGCCGCGATCTGCGTGTACACGATGACGCTGGCGGGGCTGACCATCGCGCCCGCCTACGACATCGCGCTGACCTGTCGCTCCCGCACCGGGGGCGTGGCGAGGCTGGACCCCTTCCACTCCGCCGCGGAGCTGCTGGCGCTGCAGCGCGGCGGGGCGGCGTGGTGGGAGCTCGCCACCAGCTTCCCGGCGCTGCAGGTGGCGATGAACATGGCGCTGTTCGTGCCGTTGGGGCTGATCCTGCGCGGCGTGTTCCGGCTGGACGCCACCACCTCCGTGGCGATGGCGATGCTGCTCGCGGCCCTGATCGAGGTCACCCAGTACACCGGCGCGTTCGGCCTCTACCCGTGCGGGGTGCGGATCGCGGACATCGAGGACCTGGTGGCCAACACGCTCGGCGCGTGGGCGGGCGCGCTGTGCGCCCCGCTGCTCAGCCGGCTCGGGGTGCCGCTGTTCGCGCGGGAGCCCGAGCCGGGCTGAGCGCGCCGCCTCACTGCGCGGACCAGCCGCCGTCGGAGGCGAGGACCTGCCCGTTGATGTTCTCGGCGTCGTCGGAGAGCAGCCAAGTGATCGACGAGGCGAGGGTCTGCGCCGTGGTGACCGGCGGGATCTGGGCGAAGAACGGCGCCAGGCGCTGCTGGGCGAACTCGGAGCGGAAGCCGCCCTCGATCCCGGTGGCCGTGGGGCCGGGCGCCACGGCATTGGTGCGGATCCCGTGCGGGCCGTAGAGCACGGCGCCGGAGCGGGTCAGGCCCACCACGGCGTGCTTGCTGGCGGTGTAGGCGGTGCCGGCGGCGCTGCCGCGCAGCGAGGCCTCGGAGGCGGTGTGCACGATCGAGCCGCGGCGGGCCTCGAGCATCCTCGGCAGCACCGCCCGGGTGAGGGCGAAGGTGCCGGTGACGTTGATCGAGAACACCCGCTCCCACAGCTGGTCGTCGGTCTCGTGCAGCGGGGTCATCCCGTCCATGATCCCGGCGATGTTGGCGAGGCCGTCGACCCGCTCCCCCGCCGCCTCGACGATGCGGGCGATGTCCTCCTCGCGCGTGATGTCCGCCGTCACGGGCACGGTCTCCCCGGCGCCGGGACGGAGGGCCGCGAGCCCCTCCTCGGAGAGGTCGACGGCGATCACGCGCCCACCCTCGGCGAGGAGCCTCTCGGCGGTGGCGCGGCCGATCCCGGAGGCGGCGCCGGTGACGATCACGGTGCGGCCGGCGAAGCGGGCCGAGGCCGGGGCCGCCTCCTGCTCGGCGGGCAGCTCGCCGCCGTTGACGGCGCGGACCATCTCCTCGACCATCGCGTCGGTGAGACGGCCCTGGCTCATCTCGGCCAGGGTGCGCAGAGGCAGCCGACGGATCCGGTCGAGCACGTCCGGCCCCTGGTCCATGCCCTCGAGCAGGCGGCCGATCACGGCGGAGCCCTCGGGATGGGAGAGCCAGCGGTCGATGGTGTCCCCGGCGGTGAGCGGGGCGTCATGGGTGGTGGGCTGGTCGGTCATGGGTCCTCCTCGACGGGGCACGGGCCGCGGGCAGCGACCCTCACCCCATTATGGGACTGGAGTCTCGTAATTGCCTGGGTGGCGGCCGATCATCGTCGGGGATGGCAGGCTCGGTCCATGACCGCTGACTCCCCCGCCTCCGCCCGGCCCGGACGCCCCGTGGACATGGCCCGTCGGCGCGCGGTGCTCGAGGCCGTCGGGGCGCTGCTGCGCGAGCACGACTACGACGACGTCACGATCGAGCAGATCGCGACCCGTGCCGGGGTGAGCCGGCAGCTGCTGTACCGGGCATGGGGATCGAAGGCCGAGGTGGTCGCCGACGCGGTGCTGCGCGGCGCCCTCGTGCTGGGCCCGCTTCCGGTGCCTCGCTCCGGGGATCTGCGCCGTGACCTGGAGGACTGGCTGCTGGCCACCGCGGAGTCGATCACGGGCCGCTCGGTCCGCTCCGTCGCGCGCGCCCTGGCGGCCGCCTCCGCCGGCGGCCCGGATCGTCGTGCCCTGTTCGACGAGGTGCTCACCCGCCCCACCGCGGCGGTGGTCATCGCACGGCTCGAGCACGCGCGGGACGCGGGCGAGCCGGTGCCGGAAGCACCGTTCGACGTGGTCGCGGAGCTGCTGCTCGGCCATCTCACGCTGGGGACCCTGGGCAGCGCCTCGCTGGCGCCGGAGCGGCTGCGGGCCGTGCTGGCGGCGGTGCTGGGCCCGCGGTGACCGGGCGCCGGTCACCTCAGGCCGCGACCGGGCCCGCCCCGCTCAGGCGGTGATCGTGAGGGTGGAGCGGGAGTCCGCGCCGCGGCGCACGTGGATCTGCTCGGCGATCTGGGCCTTCATGTCGCCCACGTGGCTGACGATCCCGATGGTGCGCCCCGCCTCGGCGAGCCGGCCGATCTCCCGCACCACGGTCTCCAGCGTCTCGGGGTCCAGGGAGCCGAAGCCCTCGTCGATGAACAGGGTCTCCATCTGCACTCCCCCGGCCTCGCCCATGACGATGTCCGCCAGGCCCAGCGCGAGCGCGAGGGAGACGAAGAAGGTCTCCCCGCCGGAGAGGGTCTCGGGCACGCGCACCTGATCGGTGCGCCGGTCGAGCACCAGCAGGTCCAGGCCCGTCTTCCGCGCGCCGCGGGCGCCGGTGTCGCGCAGCAGCTCGAGGTCGGAGCCGGAGAACAGGGCCAGGCGGGTGTTGGCGGCCTCGATCACGGCGTCCAGGCGCCACATGAGCACGTAGGTGGACAGCTGCACGCGGTCCCCGTCGGCGGAGCGGCCGGTGGCGAGGTCCGCCACGCGCACCACCACGCCGGCGTCCTCGCTCACGCTGCGGGCCTCGGCGGAGGCCTGTGCGAGCGCGTCCCGGGCGGCGTGCGCCCGGTCGGCGGTCCCGCGGCGCCGTGCGGCGAGGCCGGCGGCCTCGCGGGCGGCGGCCCGGGCGGCCTCGAGATGTTCGGTCGCGGCGGTCTGCGCGGAGTCCGCCTGCGCACGGGCCTCGTCGCTCGCGACGGTCTCGGCGATGCCGTACTCGGCGAGGCCGTCGGCGAGACGGGTCTCGTCCACCGCCCGCTGCTGCACGGCGGCGAGGAGCCCGCGGCGCTCCTCGGCGGGCAGCACCGCGGCGCGGGCCGCCTCGGCCGTGGCGAGGCCGCTGGTGGCGAGGGCGCTCTCGGCCTCGGCGGCGAGCTCCGTCTCGCGCTGCGCGGCGTCGGTGCGGGTGCGCAGCGCCTCCCGCAGGGCGGTCGCGGCGCGGGCCCGGGCGGTGTGGGCGCGGCGGCGGGCGGCGATCGAGTCGTCCTCGCCGCGGGCCTCCTCCAGCCGGGTGCGGTCGGCGGCCAGGGCGCGGTCCGACTCCTCGATGCCGGTCCTCTCGCGGGCGACGGCGAGGGCGAGCTCCTCCTTCGCGCGGGTGGCCTTCTCGGTCCCGGTGTCGAAGGCGGTCAGCTGCGTCTCGCGCTCCTCGGCGCGGGTGGCGGCCGCGGTCGCGGCGGTGACGGCCTCGGTGGCCGCGCCGACGGCGGCGCGGGCGGTCTCGACGGTGTGCTCCCCGGCCTGAGCCCGCAGGTGCTCGAGCTTCTCACGGGCGACGGCGTGGTCGCTCGCGGTGCGGGCCTGCTGCTGCTCGGCGGCCTGCCGGGCGGTCTCGGCGGCCTCGACCTGCTCGGGGCCGACGGCGTCCTCGGCCGGGCCGGCCGGGTCGGGGTGCTCGAGGGAGCCGCACACGGGGCAGGCCGCGTCCTCCTCGAGGTCGGCGGCGAGCTCGGCGGCGATCCCCGCGAAGCGTCGCCGGCGCAGGGCGGTCTCCTCCTCGGCGAGGTCGCGGGCCCGGCGCAGGGCGGTCTCCGCGGCCTCGTGGGCGGCGGCGACGGCCTTCTCCTGGGTGGCGGCCGCGGTCGCGGCCCGCTGGGCGTCCTCGGCGGCGGCGAGCGCGGCCTTCGCCTCGCCGAGTCCGGCGGCAGCGGTGCGGGCCTCGTCGCGCTCGGCGAGGAGGGCGGTGCGCTGCGCCGGGCGGGACTCGAGCTGCTCGGTCGCGGCCTCGAGCTCCTGCTCCCGGGCGGCGAGGGCGTCGCGGCGGCCGGCGAGGGCGCGCTCCCGCTCGGGCAGCGCGGTCTCGAGGTCGACGAGGTCCTTGAGGGAGCCGGCCTCGCCGGTGGAGTGCTCGGCCTCGGCGGCGAGGGCGTCGTGCGGATCCTCCGCCTCGGTGAGGAGGTCCACGAGGTCGGGGTGCTCGGGGCGGGTGCGCGCGGCGAGGGCGGTGAGCGCCTCGCTCGCCTCGGTCACCGCGGTGGCGGCGCGCTCGCGCCGGCGCAGCAGCTCGGCGACGGGGCGCGCGGTCTCGTCGCGCTCCAGCGCGGTACGTGCCCGGTCGATACGGGGCTTCTCGGTCTCCAGGGCGGCGGCGAGGCGGTCGAGCTCGCGGCGGCGGTCGAGGCGGGCGCGGGCGGTGCGGGCGGCCTCGGCGGTGGTGCGGGCGGTCTGCTCGGCCTGCTGCGCGGCGGCGGAGGCGGTCTCGGCCTCGACGGCGTGGGCGGTGACGGCGGCGAGCTGCTCGTCGGCCCCGGCGGCGAGCGGGTCCAGGCGCAGCGCGGCGGCGTGCTCGGCGAGGGCGGTGCCGCCCCGCTCGTCCTCGAGCGCGACGGCCTCGGTGAAGCGCGCCAGCGCCGTCGCGAGGCTCTGCTGGGCGGTATCGACCTGCCGCTTGGCCTGCTTGCGCATCTCCTCGAGCTGCCTCTCGACGGCGGCGTAGGTCTCCGTGCCGAACACGCGCTGCAGCACCTGCTGGCGCTCCCCGGTGCCGGCGCGGAGGAAGCGCGCGAACTCGTTCTGGGGCAGCAGGACTGTCTGGGTGAACTGCTCGCGGGTGAGGCCCACGGCGCGCTGCACCTCGCGGCCCACCTCGTCGAGGCGGGAGGCGATCACCTCGCTGCCCTCGGCGGCGCCGGCGACGTCCGCGATCGCGGCGGGCAGCCCCTGCGGGGACCCGATCCGCCACATCAGGGCCTTGGCCTGCTCCTTGGTGGTGCCGGTGCCGCGCAGCTTGGGGCGCTGGAACTCGGGCTGGCGCCGCACGCGGTGCAGTCCGGAGGAGGTCTCGAACACGAGGTCGACCACGCTGGGCTGGGTGGGCGCGGCGAACTGGGAGCGGATCCGATCGGCGCTGGTGGCGGAGCCTGCGACGTGGCCGTACAGGGCGTAGACGATCGCGTCGAGGATCGTGGACTTCCCGGACCCGGTGGGGCCCTCGAGCAGGAACGTGCCGGAGGCGCCGAGGGCGGCGAAGTCGATCTCGACCGTGCCGGCGAAGGGCCCGATCCCCGTCATGCGCAGGTGGTGGAGCTTCACGAGGCCTCCTGCCGACGGCGCACGGCAGTGTAGGCGCGCTCGAGCACGTCGTGCTCCGCCTCGGTGGGGTCGCCGCCGGTGACGTGGGCGAGGAACTCGTCCATCACCTCCAGCGGGTCCTGCTCGCGGCGCACCACGGGGGTGCCCTCCCTCGCCTCCCGCCCCTCGGGCGCGTACTCGGTGAGCAGCAGGTACGGGAAGGCCTCGCGCAGCTGCTCCTGCAGGTGGGCGGGGCGCGCGGGGTCGGTGACGACGGCCTTCAGCCAGTCGCCGCCGTGCTCGTCGCGGCGGGCGAGGATCTCGGCGAGGGTGCCGCGCAGCTGGGTGAGTCGGCGCGGGACGGGGGTGGCGAGGCGCCGCACCTCGACCTGGGCCCGCTCCCCGTCGGCGCCGGGCGCTCCCAGGTCGATGAGGAGCACGGACTTGCGGTGGTTCCGCTCGGAGAAGGAGAAGGCCAGCGGCGAGCCGGAGTACCAGGCGGGGGCACCGACGGCGGCGGTGAGGTCTTGACAGCCGTGGAGGTGCCCGAGGGCGAGGTAGTCGATGCCGCGCAGCACCCCGGCGGGCACGGAGTCGACGCCGCCGACGGAGAGGTCGCGTTCGGAGTCGCTGGCCTCGCCGCCGGTGACGAAGGTGTGGGCGAGCACCACGGTGCGGGCGCCGGGGTGGGCGGCGGCGCGCTCCCGCACGCGGTCGAGGGCGGCACGGGTGACGGCCTCGTGGCTGCGGGCCAGCGGCTCCTCGCCCTCGCCGGCCAGTTCGGTGCGGGCACGGTCCGGCTCGAGGTAGGGCAGGCCGAAGAACAGCACCTCGCCGTGCTCGTCGTGCACGGAGACGGGGTGCTCAATGCCGGGCACGTCGGTGAGGAGGTGCACGCCCGCCCGCATGAGGCCGCGGCCGAAGCCGAGCCGCTCCGGGGAGTCGTGGTTCCCGGAGGTGAGCACCACGGTGGCACCGGTGGCCGCGAGCCGCGCCAGGGCGTCATCCAGCAGCGTCACGCTGGTCACGGCCGGCACCGCGCGGTCGTAGACGTCACCGGGGATCACCACCACGTCCACCTGCTCCGCGGTGACGAGCTCCACCAGCCAGTCGAGGAAGGCGGCCTGGTGCGCGTGGAGGTCCACCTTGTGCAGGGTGCGCCCCAGGTGCCAGTCCGAGGTGTGCAGGATCTTCATGGCCCCGAGCCTACGAGCGCGGGCCGACATCCGAGGCCGCCGTGCACAGTGCGCAGGCGGCGGGCGGGTTCGGACGGGTCCGATCCGGCGAGGACGGCATCGGCGAAGCGGCCACCGGGCCCCGGTCAGAAGGGCGGTGGATCCTCCCCGTCCGGGCCGCGGGGCGGAGGCGCGACGCCGTGCGGCTCGACCCCGGGGTCCTCGCGGCCGGTCGGCGCCGGGTCGAGAGTGGGAGCCGAGCGGCCGGAGCCGACGGGAGCCGGATCGACGGGAGCCGGATCGACGGGAGCCGGATCGACGGGAGCCCGATCGACGGGAGCGGGCTCGAAGGGGGCGGATCCGGCCCGGGTGCCGCGCAGGAAGCTGGTCCAAGCGGCGGTGAGGACGTCCACCATGTGCAGGCTCGCGGTGTCGAGGTCATCGATCGCGGTGACGGCATCCCCGCTGTCGCCGATCCGCCACCGGGTGCGACCCGGTTCGCGTGCCGGGGTGGGGATCCGAGTGGGGTCCAGCAGGCCGGCCGTCTTGTCGAGGTGGTGCTGCCAGCACAGCAGGTGCAGGTTCTCGATCTCGGTGAGCCCGCCCTCGCCGGGGGTGCCGCGGCGGCACTCCTCGATGTGGTCGCACTCGGAGGCCCAGGAGCTGGGCCGGGCGCAACCGGGCACGGCGCACTGGGCGTGGCGCAGTCGGAGGTGCTCGAGCATCGCGGGTGTGGGCGTGTACCGCTCCGCCGGGAGCGGCAGGAAGGCGCCGCTGGAAGCGTCGGTGAGCACGCGGTACCAGTCGTCGGCGGTGCCGGCGAGCGAGCGGGCCAGGGTGGCGGGTAGCGGCGTGGCCCCGTCGAGCATAGCGGGCTCGTCGGAGGCGCCGAGCAGGGTGAGCGCGGGGACGGTGACGTTCAGCCGGAACCGCTCGGCGGGGACGGAGACGCCGTCCAGGTCCAGTTCGGCACCGTCCATCAGCTGGTAGCGCAGGCGGGACAGCGGCAGCGCGCGGCCGGTCTCCCGCGCGATGCCGTCGGGATCGTGGGGGATCTCGGTGCCGTCGCGCAGGGCGGCGCGCTGCTCGGCCTGGATGGCGCGGGCGGAATCGTCGAGCCGCTTCCACCGGGCGAGGACATCCGGGATCGGGCCGGTGATGCTGAGGGTGCCGGTGCCTGGTTCCGGCCCGGGCAGCAGCTGGACGGAGCGTTCCAGCGCGACCACGGGATCCGGTGTTCTCTCACGATCGCGCAGATGGTCGACCAGCGCCCGCAGAAGGGTGAAGAATCGCTCCGGGGAGATGTCCATCGACCAGGTGGAGAGGATCATGTCGAGATCGCGGCGAGAACTGTCGGAGAGGTTCCGCGAGGCTTTCATGAGGCGTTGGAACCACGGCCCAGGCATGATCCCCTCCTCGAGGCGAGCAATGGCACGAGGGAAGAGGTGCACGGCCTGGTAGGCGTCTCGCAGACGCCACGAAGCGGCACTGCGCGTCACCCGGAGTGCGAGCGCCGCCCGGAGGGTGTCCACCTCGTCCATCTCGGCGACCTCCTCGTACTCGCCCTCGTGCGCGTGGAGCTCGGCGAGGGCGCGGTACTCCTCGGCGAGGTGGCGCCCGGCGGCCCACTGCGCATCCCAGACACGTTGCACAGCGGTGCTGAGCTGGGGGTCCTCCTCGCTCCTGCCGCGGCACAGAAGGGCGTCCCGCGTGAGCTCCCGCTGTGCGCGGACGTGGCGCAGTCGCTCGGGGAGCGCGGCGAGCAGCGCCGCCTCGTCGGGGCGCTCGTCGGGACTCTCGCCGGCCCACTTGCTGGGCTCCTCATCGAACTTCTCGCCGTCATCGCGTTCCAGATCCATCCCTTCCACCCCCTTTTGCCGCTCGTCCCGTGCAGTGCGGATCGCCCCTGCGGTGCTTCTCCTATCTGCCTCTCATCGTATTGGCGACCACCGACAGACAAAAGACTCTCCCTCCGATTGTGGATACCTGGCGAGCGCCTCGCGTGGCATTGTGGAAAACCAGTTCGGCATATCCCCAGAACACACGCGCCGCGCCACACAGGAACCGCTTCTCCTCCCCATCGCCAGATATCCACAATTCTCGGTGCGGTCGCCGTGTGCGAGATCGCGGGCCGCGGGCCGGCTCCCGCCGACGGACGCCTCACCGGGCACCCCGCCGCCGTGACCTACACTCGGCGGCGGACACGGGGTGCGCCGAGCGCGCTGAGATCACACCCGTGGAACCTGATCTAGTTCGTACTAGCGAAGGGATGTCCGCATGAGTTCGGATCCTTGCACCCAGTTCCCGCCTGCCCCCGCCCCGTCGGCCGCCGGCCCCGCGCCCCGAGGCGCCGCCTCCCTCCCCCGCGTGCTCTCCATCGCGGGCACGGATCCCACCGGCGGCGCCGGCACCGCGGCGGACCTGAAGTCGATCGTCGCGGCCGGCGGCTACGCGATGAGCGTGGTGACCTCGGTGGTCGCGCAGAACACCCACGGGGTGCGCGCGATCCACGTCCCGCCGCGGCAGACTCTCGCCGCGCAGCTCGAGGCGGTCTCCGACGATGTGCAGCTGGAGGCGGTGAAGACCGGCATGCTCGGCACCGTCGAGGTGATCGAGACGGTCTCCGCCTGGGTGCAGGCGCACCCGCCACAGGTGCTGGTGGTGGACCCGGTGATGGTGGCCAGCAGCGGCGACCGCCTGCTGGAGCCGGAGGCGGAGCAGGCGATGCTCCGCTTCTGCGAGCTCGCCACGGTGGTCACCCCGAACATCGACGAGCTCGGCGTGCTCACCGGCTCCCCGCGGGCGCGCACCGAGGCCGAGGCGTTCGCGCAGGCCCGGCGCTGGGCCGCCCGCACCCAGGTGGCCGTGGTGGTGAAGACCGGCCACCTCGAGGCCGAGGAGGTCGCCAACACCTGGATCGCCCCGGACGGCACGGAGCACCGGGTGCGCTCGCGACGCGTGGAGACCACCAGCACCCACGGCACCGGCTGCTCGCTCTCCTCCGCGCTGGCCACCCGGCTGGGCGCCGGCCACTCCCTCGCCGCGGCGCTGACCTGGGCGACCGGCTGGCTGCACGAGGCCGTGGAGCACGGGGCGGCGCTGCAGGTGGGCAGCGGGCACGGCCCGGTCGACCACGGGCATCAGGGGCGGCGGCTCGCGGCGGCGGGCTCGGCCGCGCCCTGGCTCACGGACGATGCGGTGCCGCAGCGCTGGGAGCACCCGGCACAGCTCGCGGCGGCCGACGGGGACGCCGTGCGCGGCACCGTCGTGCCCGCGGTGGTACCGCCTGCCGGGCCGTGGACGGAGGCGCTGTGGGCGGCGGGCTCGCCGCTCGCGGCCGAGATCTCCCGCTCCGGGTTCGTGCGCGCGCTGATCGACGGCAGCCTCCCCGAGCAGCAGTTCTCCTTCTACCTCGCGCAGGACGCCCACTACCTGCTGCGTTACTCCCGTGCGCTGGCGGCGCTCGGCGAGTCCTCGACCGACGCCGACGCCCGCGCGTTCTGGGCCGCGTCCGCGCAGGAGTGCCTCACCGTGGAGATGGCGCTGCACCATGACTGGCTGGCCAGCCGGCCGCACGCGGCGCAAGTGCCGGTGGGCCCGGTGACCAGCGCCTACACCGACTTCCTGCTGGCCCGGGCGCTGGGCTCCCCCACCGTGGTGGGGGCGGCCGCGGCGCTGCCGTGCTTCTGGCTGTACGCCCAGGTGGGCGCGGATCTCGACGAGGTCGCGCCCACGCATCCCTACGCCGCCTGGCTGGAGACGTACCGCGATCCCGGCTTTGTGGAGGGGGTGGCGGGGGCGCTGGCCGTGGTCGAGGCGGAGCTCGCCGCCGCCGATCCCGCCGAGCGCGCCGAGGCCGCCCGCGACTTCCTGCTGGCCTGCCGGCACGAGCTGGAGTTCTTCGAGCAGGCCCGACGGGTCGAGGTCGGGACGGCCGACGGGGCGGGCGCCGGCGGGGCGGGCGCCGACGGGGCGGGCGCCGACGGGGCAGGCGCCGGCGCCGATGCGGCCGACGGGCCGTCTGCCGACGAGCCCGCGACGACCGCCGCGCCGACGGTCGGTGCCGCCCGATGAGCGCCGCACGGACCTCCGCCACCCCCGCCGCCTCCGGCACGCCCGGCACGCCTGCCCCCTCCGCCGCGCCCACCGGCACCGCCGCGCTGCCGCCGGAGGGCCGGGCCGCGCTGCGCGCCGGGGTGGTGGGCAACCTGGTCGACAACATCCACGTGTTCCTGCCGGTCACGGCGCTGGCACCGGCGATGCTGGTGCTCGCCGGGCCGGGCGCGGCGGCATCCACCGGCGCGCTGATCATCATCGCGATGCTGATGGGTCGGCCCGTCGGCGGCGTGGTGTTCGGCCGCATCTCGGACCGGCTGGGCCGCACCCGCACCACCCGGATCGCGATCGGCGGCACCGCCCTGTGCGCGGCCGCGATCGCGGCGGTGCCCTCGCACGAGGTGCTGGGCGCGGGCACGGTCGCGCTGATCCTGCTGCTGCGCTTCCTGGGCGGGATCTTCGTGGCCGGCGAGTACTCGGCCGCGATCCCGCTGGCGATGGAGTGGTCCGCGCCGCGCCGACGCGGGCTGATGAGCGGGCTGATCCTGTCGATGGCGCCGTGGGCGCAGGCGCTGGTCGCCTTCTCCGTGGCGGTGCTGCTGGCGGTGCTGGGGCCCGAGCAGTATGCGCTGTGGGGCTGGCGGGCGCTGTTCGCGGCCGGGGCGCTGCTCTCGCTGGGCATGCTCGTGTACTACCGGCGCCAGGTCACCGATGCGCCGCTGTTCCACCGCCGCGCCGGGGCCGACGGGGACCCTGCGGCAGCCGACGGCGACGCCACAGCACCTGCCCCCGCACCCGCACCCGCACCCGCACCCGCACCAAACCTGCGCAGCCTGCTCACCGGCGCCTGGTCGCGGGCGTTCTGGCAGGTCTTCGTGATGATGACCGGCCTGTGGCTGCTCACCTACTCCACCGTGCTGCTGCTCCCGGAGCGTCTGGCCGCCGATTCGGCACTGCCCGCCCTCGCGGTGCCGGTGGTGATGGGCATCGCCTCGGTGGCGCAGGCGCTGGTGATGGCCCTGGCCGGGCACCTCTCCACGCTCACCGGGCGGCGGCGCCTGTTCCTGCTGTGGGGCGCGGCCGCGGCGGTGCTGGGCCCGGTGCTGTGGTGGAGCGCAGTCGCGGCGCCCACCGTGGCGGTCGCCGCGGCCTGCGCCGCGCTGCTGCAGGTGGTGACCGTCTCCGCCTACGGGCCGGTCTCCGCCTACCTCTCGGAGCGCTTCCCCACCGCGCTGCGCTCCACGGGCTACGGCGCGGGATACAGCCTCTCCCTGGTGCTGCCGGCGCTGTACCCGTTCTACGTGCCGGTGCTCGAACCGCTGCTGGGCCGGCACGGCACCGTGCTGACGATGGTGGTGCTCGGCGGCGTGCTGGTGATGGTGGGCGCGGCGGCCGGTCCGCGGCTGCGCCCCCGCGAGCTGGACGCCGATCTCGACGCGGTCGCGGAGGGCCACACCCGATGACCCCCACCACCCCGCAGGACCGCCCCTCGCCCGATCCGGACCTCGCCGAGGTGGCACCGGTGCTGGCGGCGGTGCGCGCGCAGGCGCCGCTGGTGCACTGCCTCACCGCGACGGTGTCGATGGCGCTGGTGGCGGACGGTCTGCTGGCCGCGGGCGCCCGCCCGATGATGACCGAGACCGCGGCGGAGGCGCCGGTGCTGACCACCGTGGCGGACGCCCTCTCGATCAACCTCGGCACCCTCAGCACCGACGGGATGGACGGCATCCCCGCCACGGTCGAGGTGGCCGTGCGCGAGGGCCGGCCCTGGGTGCTGGACCCCACCGCGGTGGGGATCGCGCCCGTGCGCACCCCGCTGGCCCGGTCCCTGCTGACGCAGCGTCCGACGGTGGTGCGCGGCAACGCCTCCGAGCTGCTGGTGCTGGCCGGCTCCGGGGCCGGGGGGCGCGGCGCCGACGCGACCGACCCGGCCGAGGCCGCCGCGGACGCGGCCCGTGCCGTGGCCGCGCGCACCGGCGGGGCGGTCGCCGTCTCCGGGGCGGTGGACGTGGTGTGCGATGCGCGGCGCAGCCGACGGGTGGACCGCGGTGCGGCGCTGCTGACGCGCGTGACCGGCACGGGCTGCCTGCTGGGGGCGCTCACCGCGGCGTGCACCGCCGTGTGCGAGGACCCCGTCGAGGCGGCGCTCGCGGCCACGGTGTGGCTGGACGTGGCCGGGGAGCTCGCCGCCGGGCGCGCGGCCGGGCCGGGCAGCTTCCGCATGCACCTGCTGGACGCGCTCGACGAGGTGGGACGAGAGGTGGAGCGATGACCGCACGACGAGACGACCTGGATCTGCGCTGCTACCTGGTCACCTCCGGCACCTCGCGCCGCACGGTCGAGGTCGCCGCGGCCGCCGCCGCGGCCGGCGCGGGGGTGGTGCAGGTGCGGGCGAAGGACGCCTCCACCGCCGCGCTGCTGGAGCTGGTGCTCGCCGTCGCCGACGCGGTGGAGCGGGCGCGGCCCGCCACCACAGTCCTGGTGGACGACCGGGCCGACGTCGCCGCCGCGGCCCGGGCCCGCGGCGCGGCCGTGCACGGCGTCCACCTCGGCCAGGACGACCTGCCCGTCGCCGACGCCCGCGCCCTGCTGGGCGAGGACGCGCTGATCGGCCTCACCACCGGCACCGCGGAGCTGGTGCGCGCGGCCGCGCCGCTGACGCCCCTGCTCGACTACCTGGGCGCCGGGCCGTTCCGCCTCACCCCCACCAAGGACTCCGGCCGGCCGCCGCTGGGCGCGGAGGGGTACCGGGAGCTGACCGCCGCGACCACGCTGCCGATCGTCGCGATCGGGGACGTCACCCCGGCGGACGTCCCGGGCCTCGCCGCCGCGGGCGTGGCCGGGGTCGCGCTGGTGCGCGCGGTGATGGACGCCGCGGATCCCGCCGGCGTGGTGCGGGAGGTGCTGGACGGGGTCGGCGAGCGCTGACGCCCTCCCAGGTCAGGGCCGCAGGTACGGATCCGCCCAAGCGCTGATGATGCGGGCGGCGCGATCGGCCTGCCCCTCGGCGGTGAGGAAGTGATCGGCGCCCTCGAGGGCGATGAAGCTGCGCGGGTGCAGGGCGGCGCGGAAGATCTCGGCGGCGTCGTCCACGTCCACCGTGCTGTCGGTGGGCGAGTGCATCACCAGCAGCGGTCGGCCCATCGTGCGCACCCGGGCGATCAGCTCGGCGCCGCGCACGTCCTCCACGAAGTCCCGCTTCAGCGTGAGCTCCCGGCCGCCGATCGGCCACGAGGCGGTGCCGTCCTCCAGCACGCGGTCCACCACGGAGTCGTAGTGGCGCTCGATGTTCGCCGGCTCCGACGGGGCGCCGATCGTCACCACCGCGGTGACGCTCGGGATCCGCCGGGCGGCGACGATCGCGGCCGCGCCGCCCCAGGAGTGGCCGATGAGCAGCTGCGGCGGGGTGCCGCGCTCGGCGAGGGCCTCCGCGGCGCGCACGGTGTCCTCCACCTTCACGGTGAAGGAGCCGTCGCCCCATTCGCCGTCCGAGTCGCCGAGGCCCAGGCAGTCGAAGCGCAGCATGCCGATGCCCTCCGCGGCGAGTCCGCGGGCGATCCGGAACGTGGCCGGGGAGTCCTTGCCCAGGGTGAAGCCGTGCACGATCAGGCCCCATCCGCGGGTGGGGCCCTCGGTGGTCTCGAGCACGCCCGCGAGCTCGGGCCCGCGGGAGCTGGCGAATCGCACGGCGTCGGTCATGGCGGGCACCTCGTCATCGTCCGTCGGCGTCGTCGTCCTTCGGCCGGCGGGACGCCGCCGGGCGGGGACCCCTGCACGCTAGCACCGCCCGATGCGCGGGGCGTCGGGCGCCGGGTGCCGCGGGCCGGGTGTCCGGTGCCGCGGGCCGGGTGTCCGGGGCCGCGGGCCGCGGACTCAACTGCCTGCTGACGAACCACCGACCGGCGATTCGTGGTTCGTCAGCCGGCTGTTGTGCGGCCGGCGGCTCCGGCAGCGGCGCGAGTCAGTAGGAGGCGCGCCCGGACTCGTCGGCCGCGGTCGTCCACTCGGCGGCGAGGCGCTCGCTGCCGCGGGCGAGCAGCGCGACGTCGGCCCCCACCAGCAGGAAGTCCACGCCGTCGGCGACGTAGCCGCGGGCCACGGCGGGGTCGAAGGCGTTGACGCCCACGGGCACCCCGGCCGCCCGGGCGGCCGCGATCGCGCGGCGCACCGCCGCGACCACGTCGGGGTGCGACTGCCGGCCCAGCAGCCCCATGGAGGCGGCGAGGTCGGAGGGGCCCACGAAGATCCCGTCGAGCCCGTCCACCGCGAGGATCTCCTCGATGTTCTCCACCGCCTCGGCGGTCTCGATCTGCACCACCAGGGACACGTGCGAGGCGGCGTCGGCGAGGTAGCCCTCCACCCGGTTCCAGCGGGCGGAGCGGGCCAGGGCCGAGCCCACGCCGCGGCGGCCGCGGGGCGGGTAGTGCACGGCCTCGACCATCTGCTGCGCCTGCGCGGCGGTGGAGACCATCGGCACCAGCAGGTTCTGGGCGCCGAGGTCCAGCACCTGCTTGATGGTGACGGTGTCCCCGACGGGGACGCGCACCATCGGGGTGATCGGGTAGGCCGCGATCGCCTGCAGCTGGGCGAGCACGGACTCGAGGCTCACCGGCGAGTGCTCCATGTCGATCAGCAGCCAGTCCAGCCCGGAGCCGGCCGCGATCTCCGCGACCAGGGGGCTGCCGGTGCACAGCCACATCCCGGCCAGCGGGCGTCGGGACTCCCCCGCGGCGGCGTCGAGCTGCGCGCGGAAGGTGGGTGTCAGACGAAACGGCATGTGATGGTCCCCAGGTCTCCGTAGTCGGCCAGCACGGTGTCTCCCCGCTCGATCCACACCGGGCGGGTGAAGGAGCCGGCGAGGATGATCTCCCCGGCCTCGAGGCGCTCGCCGTGCTGGGCGAGCTTGTTCGCCAGCCACGCCACGCCCCGGGCGGGATGGCCCAGCACCCCGGCCGCGACGCCCGTCTCCTCGATGGTCTCGTTGCGGTGCAGCAGCGCCGCGACCCAGCGCAGGTCCACGTCCTCGGGCCGCACCGGGCTGCCGCCCAGCACCATCGCGCCGTAGGCGGCGTTGTCCGCGATGGTGTCCACGATGGTGCGGCCCTCGAGCTCCACGTGCGCATCCAGCACCTCGAGCGCGGGCACCACGTACTCGGTGGCGCGCAGCACGTCCAGCAGCGTGCAGTCCGGGCCCTCCAGCGGCTCCTTCAGCACGAACGCGAGCTCCACCTCGATCCGCACGTTCGTGAAGCGGTCGAACTCCAGCACCGCGCCGGAGTCCACCACGGTGTCCGCGAACATCACGCCGTAGTCCGGTTCGGTGATCCCGGTGGCGGCCTGCATCGCCTTCGAGGTGAGGCCGATCTTGCGACCCGCCAGGCGCCGACCGCGGGCCAGCTCGCGATTCCGCCAGCGGCCCTGGATCGCATAGGAGTCCTCCACCGTCACCTCGGGGTGACGGGCCGTGATCCGCGGGATCAGGGTGCGGGTGCGGCCGGCCTCGGCGAGCTCGTCGGCGAGCGCGTCGAGGGTCTGCTCGTCCAGTGCCATCGTGGTCCCCCTCCTCAGAGCTGGTGGCCCAGCTTGTACTCGCCCTGCTTCCACTCGGGCATCTGCTCCTCCTCGCCCTTGCGGGTGTAGGAGAAGCCGTCCGCGCCGATGGTCTGCGCCATCTCCGAGTCGTCGGTGCGGGCAATCAGCGGCCGCGGGTTCCCGTCGAGGTCCAGCACGGTGGAGGCGTCGGTGTACCAGGAGGGGACCACCGGGGTGCCCCACCAGTCGCGGCGCTGGTTGTCGTGCACGTCCCAGGTGACCACCGGGTTGTCCGGGTCGCCGGTCCAGTAGTCCTGGGTGTAGATCTCCACCCGGTGCCCGTCGGGGTCGCGGAGGTAGAGGTAGAAGGCGTTGGAGACGCCGTGGCGGCCGGGGCCGCGCTCGATGTGGTCGCTCATCCGCAGCGCGCCGAGCTTGTCGCAGATCGCGAGGATGTTGTGCTTCTCGTGGGTGGCGAAGGCGACGTGGTGCATGCGGGGCCCGTCGCCGCCGGTCATGGCGGTGTCGTGCACGGTGGGCTTGCGGCGCATCCAGGCGGCGTAGGTGGAGCCTGCCTGGTCCTGGATGTCCTCGGTGACGCGGAAGCCGAGGTCCTCCATGTGCCGCACCGCCCGCGGCACGTCCGGGGTGACCTGGTTGAAGTGGTCCAGGCGCACCAGTGTGCCCGGGATCTGCAGGTGGTAGTGCCAGGCGAGGCGCTCCACGTGCTCCACCTCGTAGAAGAACTCCAGCGGGAAGCCCAGCGGGTCCTGCACCCGCACCGTGTCCCCGAGGCCGCGCACGAAGCCCTCGGCGCGGCGCTCCACGCGGCAGCCCAGCTCCTCGTAGAACGCGACGGCGACGTCGAGCTCCTCAGGTGAGCGCACCCGGTAGGAGAAGGCGGCGACGGCCGCGATCTCGCCCTGGCGCAGCACCAGGTTGTGGTGGATGAACTCCTCGAAGCTGCGCAGGTAGACGGTGTTCTCGTCCTCCTCGGTGACCACCAGGCCCAGCACGTCCACGTAGAAGTTCCGGGAGGCGGCGAGGTCGGTGACCACCAGCTCCATCGAGGCGCAGCGCAGGATGTCCGGCGGCGGGGAGGAGGGGGTGGGGATGGGGTGCGCGGCGGCGATCGGGGATCCGGCGGTGACGACCGGCTCGGGGGCGTCGGGGGTGAGCGGGGTGGTCATGATGGCGTCCTTGCCTCTCGGGGTGGTCGGTGGGGGCGGGGCGTCAGGCCTTGCCGAAGACGGGGTTGTGCACCTCGCCGAGGTTGATGTGCACGGCCTGCTGCTCGGTGTAGAAGTCGATGGAGCGGTAGCCGCCCTCGTGGCCGAGGCCCGAGGCCTTCACCCCGCCGAAGGGGGTGCGCAGGTCGCGCACGTTGTTCGAGTTCAGCCACACCATCCCGGCCTCGACGTTCTGCGCGACGTTGTGTGCGCGCTTGAGGTCGTTGGTCCAGATGTAGGCGGCCAGCCCGTACTTGGTGTTGTTCGCCAGCTCCAGCGCCTCCTCCTCGGTGTCGAAGGGGGTGATCGCCACCACCGGCCCGAAGATCTCCTCCTGGAAGATGCGGGCGTCCGGGGAGACGTCGGCGAACACCGTGGGGCGCACGAAGTTGCCCTCGGGGAACTGCTCGGGGCGTGCGCCGCCGGCGGTCAGGCGCGCCTCCTGCTTCCCGATCTCGACGTAGCTCATCACCTTCTCGTAGTGCTCGGGGTGCACGATCGCGCCCACCTCGGTGGCGGGGTCCTCGGGCAGGCCCACGAACACGCGGTCGGCCTGGGCGGAGTAGCGCTCCACGAACTCGTCGTAGATCTCGCGCTGCACGAGGATGCGGGAGCCGGCGGTGCAGCGCTCGCCGTTGAGGGAGAACACCCCGAAGATCGTCGCGTCGATCGCGGCGTCCAGATCCGCGTCGGCGAACACCACGGCCGGCGACTTCCCGCCCAGCTCCATGGACAGTCCCTTCAGCCAGGGTGCGGCGTTGGCGAAGATCAGCTGCCCGGTGCGGGACTCGCCTGTGAAGGAGATCAGCGGGACGTCCGGGTGCTTGACCAGCGAGTCGCCGGCGAAGCCCTCCTCGCCGTAGCCGTGCACGATGTTGACCACGCCGGCCGGCACCCCGGCCTCCTCGAAGATGCCCGGCCACAGCGAGGCGCTCAGCGGCGTGAACTCCGCGGGCTTGAGCACCACGGTGTTGCCGGTCGCGATCGCGGGCGCGAGCTTCCACGACTCCAGCATGAACGGCGTGTTCCAGGGCGTGATCAGGCCCGCCACGCCGATCGGCGTGCGGTGGACGTAGTTGGCCTGACGGCCGGGGACCTGGAAGGCGTCGTCGTGCTGGGCGACGATCAGATCGGCGAAGAAGCGGAAGTTCTCCGCGGCGCGGCGGGCCTGGCCCAGCGCCTGCGTGATCGGCAGCCCGGTGTCGAAGCACTCCAGCTCGGCCAGCTCCTGGCCGCGGGACTCGACCACGTCGGCGACGCGGTGCAGGATCCGGGAGCGCTCGCGCGGCAGCATCGTCGGCCACGGACCGCTGGTGAAGGCCTCCTTCGCCGCGGCGACGGCGGCGTCGACGTCGGCCTTCTTGCCGGAGGCGGCCCGGAGGTAGGGCTGGTTGGAGACGGGGTCGAGCACCTCGAAGGTGTCGCCGTCGAGGGAGCCGACGTGCGCGCCGCCGATGTAGTGCTGGATCCGGTCGGGAAGGGTCGCGGGCCGGGTGGCGGTGGGGGTGACCATGATGCTCCTTGCGCGGTGTGCGGGTGGATGGGCCGACGAGGCGGCCGGATGGGTAGGGCCGACGGGGCGGCCTGGCGGGTGGGGCCGACGGGCTGGGCCGGCGCGGGGTGCGGGTGGTGGGCCGACGGGGGCGGCCGGGCGTCGGTGCCCGGACCGGGCGGACTCAGGAGCCCGGCTCCCCCAGGTCGAGGTAGGCGGACAGGGTGCGGCCGCGGTGCATGCGGCAGGCGGTCTCGACCTCCTCCGGCGAGGCGCCGGCATCGAGGAGGTCGAGGATGTGCTCGTGCTCCCGCACGGATTCCGGGGCGCGGCCGGGCACGAAGGCGAAGGTGGAGTCCCTCAGGTGCCCCAGCCGCGTCCACTCCGCCTCGGTGAGGTCCACCAGGCGCTGGTTGGGGCAGGCGCGGTAGAGGATCGCGTGGAACCGCTCGTTCATCGCGGTGAAGATGTGGGCGTCGAAGTCCTCCAGGCTGCGGCGCATCACCTCGTTGAGGTCCCGGGCGCGGCGCAGATCCTCTGCGGTGAGGTGGGCGGCGCCGCGGCTGATCGCCGCGGATTCCAGCACGGCCAAGGCGTCCATCGCCTCCTCGTAGCCGGTGCGGTCGATCATGCCCACGCGGGCGCCGATGTTCCGCTCGAACACCACCAGGCCCTCGGCCTCGAGGCGGCGCACCGCCTCCCGCACCGGGACCACGCTCATCCCCAGCTCCTTGCCGATGCTGGAGAGCACCAGGCGGTAGCCCGGCGTGAACTCGCGGCGCAGGATCCGCTCGCGCAGCCACTCGTAGGCGCGCTGCGACTTGCTCACCGTCACGGGCTCCTCGAGGGGCTCCGCGGCGGGCTTCTCCGTGGGCTCCGCGGCGGGGTTCTCGGCGGAGCCGTCGGTGCTCACTGTGCGCGTCGCCATGTCGCGTACCGCTCCTTCCACTGCGCGTTCATCGGGAACAGGCCCTCGATCGCCTCGCCCTCGGCGATGCGGGCGGCGATCCACTCGTCCCGCGCCTCGTTCTCGAGGGTCGCCTCGAGCACCTCCTCCAGTAGCGCCGGCGGGATCACCACCAGGCCGTCGGAGTCGCCCACGATCACGTCCCCGGGCAGCACGGTCGCACCGCCGCAGGCGATCGCGACGTCCGAGTCCCAGGGCACGTGGCGCCGGCCCAGCACCGAGGGGTGCGGCCCGGCGGAGAACGCGGTGAGGCCGATCTCGGCGACGGCGTCGTAGTCGCGGATCGCGCCGTCGGTGACCACGCCGGCCGCGCCGCGGGTGCGGGCGCGCAGGGCGAGGATGTCGCCCAGGGTGCCGGCGGTGGCGTCGCCGCGCGCCTCGATGACGATCACCTCGCCCTCGCCGACGGTATCGAACACCTGCTTCTGCCGGTTGAAGCCGCCGCCGTGGGTCGCGAAGAGGTCCTCGCGGGCGGGGACGAAGCGCAGCGTGCGGGCGGTGCCGACGAGCTTGCGGTCCGGGTGCATCGGCAGCAGCCCGTCGATCACGCAGTGGTGCTGGCCGCGTGCCCGCAGGGCGGCGCTGAGACCGGCGACGGGGGCGCGCTCGAGCCGCTCGCGCTGCGCGGCGGTGAGGGTGAAGCCGGCGCCGTCGGCCGGGCCGGCGGCCGGAGTCGCGGCGGCCCCGTCGGCCGGATCCGCGGCGGCGGCAGAGGCGCCGTCGGCCAGGGTCTCGAGCGGCGGGAGGCCGGCGGCCTCGCGGGATCCCCAGGCCTCCTCCCGCTGGGCGTCGTCCACGGCGGGCAGGGAGCCGAGCGCCGGGTCGAAGGGCACCTGGCCCTGCGCGATCGTGGTGCGCAGGCGGCCGGTGCTGGGGGCGCCGGCGGCCTGCGGGGCGTCCACCTCGACCTCGACCACCGCGCCGGGGCCCACCACGGAGGAGCCCGCGGGGGTGCCGGTGAGGATCACGTCGCCGCGCTCCAGGGTGAGGTGCTGGGAGAGGTCCGCGATGAGCTGCGCGAAGGGGAACAGCAGGGTGTCGGTGGTGTCCTCCTGCGCGAGCTCGCCGTCCACCCAGGTGCGCACGCGCAGGGCGGCGGGATCCACCGCGCGGGCGTCGAGCAGGGCCGGGCCCAGCGGGGTGAAGCCGTCGGCGCCTTTGTTGCGCAGGTTCGAGCCCTTGTCGTTGCGGCGCAGGTCGTAGACGCCCAGATCGTTCGCGGCCGTCACCGAGCCCACGTGGTCCCAGGCCTCGGCGAGGCTCACGTGCCGGGCCTCGGTGCCGATGATCAGGGCGATCTCGCCCTCGAAGGCGAGCAGCTCGGTGCCGGCCGGGCGCTGCGCGGTGCCGCCGCTCGCGGCGACGGAGCTGACGGGCTTGAGGAAGTAGGAGGGGGCCTCGGGGCGGCGGCCGCGCTGCGCGGCGCGGGAGGCGTAGGCCAGGTGCACCGCGATGATCTTCCCGGGGGGCACCGGCAGGGCGGCGCACCGCGTCGCGGCGGGGTCCAGGGGGTGGCTCATCGTTCTCCTCGAGGCGTCGTTGCTCTTGCGGAATATCTGAAAGCGTATACGATGCATCACAGTGCGGCAAGAGCCACCGGGTCATCGCAGATCCCGCCGGGCTGCCAGAGTCGGCAGCGCCTCTGCGACCCGTCCCGTCCCCGTCGCCCTGCCGCACACCAGACCCCCGCTCCTCGCCAGAAGGGCAGAACGATGCAGTTCCACCACCACGGCTATCTCTCCACGGAGCCGCGCGTCGCCGCGGCCGCCGGCACCGGCATCGACCGGCCCGACGACCTCCCGGACACCATGGACGTGCTGATCATCGGCTCCGGTCCCGCCGGCGCCATCGCCGCCGCGCAGCTGTCCCAGTACCCCGAGGTGAGCACGCGCCTGGTCGAGCGCCGCCCGGGGCGGCTGGAGCTGGGCCAGGCCGACGGGATCCAGGCCCGCTCGGTGGAGACCTTCCAGGCCTTCGGCTTCGCCGAGCGGATCATCGCCGAGGCGTACCGGATCACCGAGATGAACTTCTGGGGCCCGGATCCGGAGAACCCGCAGCACATCGCGCGCACCTCCCGCACCGACGACGACCCTCGCGGCGTGAGCGAGTTCCCGCACCTGATCGTCAACCAGGCCCGGGTGCTGGACTACTACCTCGAGGCCGCCGCCCGCGGCCCGGCGCGGATCACCCCGGACTACGGCTGGGAGTTCACCGGCGAGCTCACGGTCACCGAGGACGAGCCGTTCCCGGTGGCGGTCACGCTGCGCCGCACCGCCGGGCCCGAGGAGGGTGCGGAGCGGACGGTGCGGGCGAAGCACGTCTACGGCTGCGACGGCGCCCACTCGCGCGTGCGCCGCGCGATCGGCTGCACCATGGCCGGGGACAAGGCCCTGCACGCCTGGGGCGTGATGGACGTCCTCTACGACACCGACTTCCCCGACATCCGCACCAAGTGCGCGATCCAGTCCCACGACGGCGGCAGCATCCTGCTGATCCCGCGGGAGGGCGGCTACCTGGTGCGGATGTACGTGGATCTCGGCACCGTCGCCGCGGACGACGGCGGCGCCGTGCGCGACACCCCGCTGGAGATCGTGATCGCGCAGGCCAACCAGATCCTCCACCCGTACACGCTGGAGGTGCGTGACGTGGCCTGGCACAGCATCTACGAGGTGGGCCACCGGGTCACGGACCGCTTCGACGACGTGCCGGAGGGCGAGCGCGGCACCCGGGTGCCGCGCGTGTTCATCGCCGGGGACGCCTGCCACACCCACTCCGCCAAGGCGGGGCAGGGCATGAACGTCTCGATGCAGGACGGCTTCAACCTCGCCTGGAAGCTGGGGCAGGTGCTCTCCGGCCGCAGCCCCGCCGCGCTGCTGGACACCTACTCCGCCGAACGGCAGGTGGTGGCGCAGAACCTCATCGACTTCGACCGCGAGTGGTCCTCCCTGATGGCGAAGCGGCCCGAGGAGCTCGGCTCGCCGGACGAGGTGGCCGAGTTCTACGTGCGCACCAGCGAGTTCCCCGCCGGGTTCATGACCGAGTACACCGACTCGATGATCACCCGCGAGGCCACCGGGCAGGAGCTCGCCACCGGCTTCCCGATCGGCAAGCGGTTCAAGTCCGACCGCGTGGTCCGCGTGAGCGACGCCAACCCGCTCCACCTGGGCCACCACGCCCGGGCCGACGGGCGCTGGCGGCTCTACGCCTTCGCCGACGCCGCCGCGCCGTCGGCCGCCGACTCCGCGCTGCGCCGCTGGGCCGGCTGGCTGCTCGAGGCGCCCGACTCCCCCGTGCGCGTGCACACGCCGGCCGGGGCCGACCTCGACACCCTCTTCGACATCAAGGCGATCTACCAGCAGGGACACCACGAGTTCGCCATCACCGACGCCCCGGAGATCTTCCGCTCCCGCAGCGGGCCGTTCGCGCTGGCCGACTACGAGCGGGTGTTCGCCACCGACCGCCGCGACCCGGAGCTGTTCGACACCGTGGACATCTTCGACACCCGCGGCATCTCCCGGGACGGCGCCGTGGTGCTGGTGCGGCCGGACCAGTACGTGGCCGGGGTCTTCTCCTTGACGGACACCGAGGGACTGGCAGAGTTCTTCCGAGGGCACCTGCTGCCGGCCGACCACCCCGCCGCCGACGCCGGCTGAGCGCCGCCGGCACCACCCCGACCACCCCCACTTCGCGAGGAGACCCTCCCCATGATCGACGAGACCACACTGCTGGACCGCGTCCCGACCGAGCTGTTCATCGGCGGGACCTGGCGCGCGGCCGAGGGCGGCGAGACCCTCGAGGTGCGCGATCCCGCCACCGGCGAGGTGCTGCGCACCATCGCCTCCGCCTCCGGCGCCGATGCGCAGGCCGCGATGGACGCCACCGCGGAGGCGTTCCCCGCCTGGTCCCGCACCCCGGCGCGCGAGCGGGGCGAGCTGCTGCGACGGGCCTTCGACCTGCTCACCGAGCGGGCCGAGGAGTTCGCGCTGCTGATGACGCTGGAGATGGGCAAGCCGCTGGCGGAGTCCCGCGGGGAGGTCACCTACGGCGGCGAGTTCCTGCGCTGGTTCAGCGAGGAGGCGGTGCGGGTGCAGGGCCGCTACGGCGCCAATCCCGAGGGCACCGGCCGCACGATCGTCTCCCAGCACCCGGTGGGTCCGTGCTTCCTCGTCACGCCGTGGAACTTCCCGTTGGCGATGGCGACCCGCAAGATCGCCCCCGCGCTCGCGGCCGGCTGCACCGTGGTGATCAAGCCGGCGCAGCTCACGCCGCTGACCACCCTGCACTTCGTGAAGCTGCTGGAGGAGGCCGGCCTGCCCGCGGGCGTGGTCAACGTGGTCACCTCCCGCTCCTCCCGGGCCGTCTCCGAGCCGATCCTCGCCGATCCGCGGCTGCGCAAGCTCTCCTTCACAGGTTCCACCGGCGTGGGGCAGAAGCTGCTGGCCCAGGCCGCGCCGGGAGTGCTGCGCACCTCGATGGAGCTGGGCGGCAACGCCCCGTTCGTGGTGTTCGAGGACGCCGATCTCGAGGCCGCCGTGGACGGTGCGATGCTCGCGAAGTTCCGCAACATCGGCCAGGCCTGCACTGCCGCGAACCGCTTCCTGGTGCACCGCTCGGTGGCCGAGGAGTTCGCGCGCCGCGTCACCGAGAAGGTGCAGGCGCTCGGCATGGGCCGCGGCACCGAGGACGGGGTGAGCATCGGCCCGCTGATCGACGAGGACGCCGTCGAGAAGGCCGGATCGCTGGTGGCGGACGCTCTCGACCACGGCGCCTCCCTGGCCGTGGGCGGCTCCGCGGTGGAGGGGAAGGGCACCTTCTTCGAGGCGACCGTGCTGACCGACGTGCGCGAGGGCAGCGCCCTGCTGCGCGAGGAGATCTTCGGGCCCGTTCTGGCGATCGTCCCCTTCGACACCGAGGAGGAGGCGGTGCGCCTGGCCAACAGCACCGAGTACGGCCTGGTCTCCTACGTGTACACCCAGGACCTGGCACGGGGCCAGCGCATGATCGAGCTGCTGGAGACGGGGATGATGGGCCTGAACATGGGCGTGGTCTCCAACGCCGCGGCACCCTTCGGCGGCTGGAAGATGTCCGGCCTGGGCCGCGAGGGCGGCGCTGAGGGCATCCACGAGTACCTGCAGACCAAGTACACGCTCACCCCCAACCCGTTCTGAGCGATGCGGCCGTCGCCGCCCCGGCCGGGGGGGGGACGGTCGGGCAGGCGAGCCGCCGTCGTGTACTGCGCGGCGGGGCCCGCGCGCGCAGCGGGTCCGGCTGACGCGGCGGGTCCCGTCGGCGCGACGCTTCCAGCCGACGCGGCGAGTCGGGCCGACGCGGCGAGCAGAAGCGTTCGCCGCCCTTGCACGCATGGCATGAAAACGTCCATCGGCGTCGCCCGGGCCAGTGGTGGACGAAACCATGCCATCCGTGCAAGGACGCGCACACCCACCCCGCTGCCGCAGCAGCCGCTGCCGCCACCGCCTCGCCGTCGCCGTCGCCGTCGCCGTCGCCGTCGCAGCATCCGCTGCCGCGATCGCCGCAGCAGCCGCTGTCGCTGCCGGCCACGGCACCGACGCCACGACCGGCACTGCCTGCACGGGTGACGCCTGCGCCGCGGCGGCGTAGCGTCGGGGCCATGACACAGACGCCCGCCCTCCCGTCCGAGATCACCGCCGACGTCGTCGTGCTGGGCGGCGGCCCCGTCGGCGAGAACGTCGCCCAGTACGCCACCGAGGGCACCGACCTCACCGCCGTGATCGTCGAGGCCGAGCTGCTGGGCGGGGAGTGCTCCTACTACGCCTGCATCCCGTCGAAGGCGCTGCTGCGACCGCTCGCGGTGGCGGACGCCGCCGCGCATCTGCCCGGCCTCACCACCCCGGGCCTGGAGCGCGAGGCCCTGCTCGCCCGGCGCGACGACTGGGTCTCCCACTACGACGACTCCGGGCAGGTCCAGTGGGCCGAGGGCGCCGGTCTGCAGGTGGTGCGCGGGGTCGGCCGGCTCGTCGGCGAGCGAGAGGTGCTGGTCGAGCCTGTCGGCCCCACTGCCGCGACCCGCACGGCGCTCGCCCCGCTCCGCGTCCACGCGCGCCGCGCCGTGGTGATCGCGACCGGTTCCCAGGCCGTGATCCCGCCGCCGCTGCAGGAGCTCGAGCCGTGGACCTCGCGGGACGTGACCGGGGTGCGGGACGTGCCGGACGAGCTGGTGATCGTCGGCGGCGGCGTGGTCGCCGTGGAGGCCGCGACCTGGATGGCCGCCCTCGGCGCGACGGTCACGATGCTGGTGCGCGGCGACGCGCTGCTGGCGGGCATGGAGCCGTTCGCCGGCGAGCACGTGCGGGAGGCGCTGCGCGCCGCGGGCGTCACCGTCGCGCTGGGCACCTCCGTGCTCTCCGGCGAGCGCGAGGACGCCCGCGCCACCGGCCTGGGCAGGATCCACGGCGGCCGGGTGAGGCTGCAGGTCGAGGACGCGGACGGGCGCCGCGCGATCAGCGCCGACGAGATCCTCGCCGCGACCGGCCGCCGGCCCGCGCTGCAGGACGTGGGGCTCGAGACCGTCGGGCTCAGCGCCGAGGACATCACCGCCGCCGGTCGTGCGGCAGGCTCCGAGGGATCGGCGGACCGGCACGCCGGCACGCGCCCGACCGACGACCGGGCGGCTGGCGACCGAGCGACGGGTGATCGAGCGGCCGATGACCCGGCGACCGGCGCCCCGCTCCCCCGCTGGCTGCACGCGGTGGGCGATGCCAGCGGGGAGGCGCCGCTGACGCACTGGGGCAAGTACCGCGCCCGCGTGATCGGACAGGCGATCCGCGCCGGCGCCACCGGCGAGCAGCGCGAGCCGGTGCCCGGGTCCGTGCCGGTGCCGCAGGTGGTGTTCACCGATCCGCAGGTCGCGTCCGTCGGCCGCACCGAGGCGGAGGCCCGCGAGGCCGGGCTCGACGTGGTCACCGCGCAGGTCCCCTACGGCGGCGCGGCCGGCACCGCGCTGCTGCGGGACGACGTGGCCGGCACCGCCCAGCTGGTGGTGGATCAGGCGGCGGGAACACTGGTGGGTGCCACGTTCGTGGGTCCCGACGCCTCCGAGCTGCTCCATGCCGCGACCATCGCGATCGTGGGGCAGGTGCCGGTGCACGTGCTGCGCCACGCCGTGCCCAGCTTCCCCGCCGCGTCCGAGCTGTGGCTGCGCCTGCTCGAGGAGCTGCCGGCGGCGCTGCGGCGCGGGTGAGCGAACGCCCGCAGCGCCCTCCTCCCTCCGGAGGAGGATGACATCTCGCACTGGTCAGCACGGCCGGTCATCCGGTGGGATGGAGGCGTGCCGCGCCCCCGCGGCCCGTCGACGATCCCGGAGGATGCATGATCAGGCGACTGCAGCGCTCGCGCCGGCTCCGCCGTGCCAAGCCCGGCGACGGCAGCGCGCTGACCGCGCTGCACTGGTGGCAGCTCCTCACCCGCACCCAGTTCTTCCTCGACCCCGACGAGGCGAGCGGCCGCAGCGCGCGCTACGCGGTGGACGTCCACCATCTCGCCGCCGAGCTCGAGGGCGGGAAGCTCGCCGAGGGTTCCCGGCATGCGCCGGTGGCGCTCTATCGCGACGGGCATCAGGTGCAGATCGCCACCCCGCCGGTCGCCTTCGCGGTGCCCGACGGGGAGATCGAGGTGGCCCGGAACATGTACGGCCTCACGCGCATGCACCACGTGCCCGCGTCGGGCAGGGCGGAGGCGCTGCGCGCGCATCCGCGCTCGCTCGAGGGGCGCCGTGCTCGCTTCGGCCGTCGCCATCCCCGCGCCGGGGCCGCGATCGGCGCGGTCGCGGTGGCGGTGCTGCTGGCGTGCCTCGTGCTGACGGTGCCGCAGGTGATCGAGCTCGTCACCAGCATCGGGCCGGTCGCCGAGCGGCTGGGGACCTTCACCTCCCCCGTCCGGCCGCCGTACTGGGTGAACATCTCGCTGCTGGTCGCCGGTGCGCTCGCCGCAACCGAGCGAGCGCTGACCCTGCGCAACCACTGGCTGATCGACGCGGACACCACGTGGACCTCCTTCACCTGAGCCCGTCGGGCGCCGCCGCGCGCGAGACTCACGCGGTGCCCGCACGGGCTCCGGAATTCGCTCGTCGCGGTGCGCACGGTCGGCATACGCTCACGCCGTGACCGCCTCCCCGCACTCCCGCCCGGACGACCCCGCCCCCGATGCGCTGTTCGCCGAGCCGCGCCTGGCGGCCTGCTACGACACGTTCGACGGCGAGCGGGACGATCTCGACCACTACCAGCAGATCCTCGCCGAGCTCGGCGCGCGGACGGTGATCGACGTGGGCTGCGGCACCGGCTCCCTCGCCACCCGCCTCGCCGCCGACGGGCTGCGGGTCACGGGGGTGGACCCCGCGCTCGCATCGCTCGAGGTGGCGCAGGGCAAGCCCTGTGCCGGGGAGGTGCGCTGGATCCACGGCACCGCGCAGGACCTCCCGCGCCTCGGGGCCGACGCCGCGGTGATGACCGGGAACGTCGCGCAGGTGTTCCTCACCGATCAGGCCTGGGCCGAGACCCTGCAGGCGATCCGCGCGGCACTCCGCGACGGCGGGGCGCTGGTCTTCGAGAGCCGGAGGCCGCAGCGACGGGCCTGGGAGGACTGGCAGGCCGAGACCGGCGAGAGCGTGCACGACGTGCCCGGCATCGGCCGCGTCCTCTCGCGACCGAGGGCCTTCGAGGTGGCGTTGCCGCTGGTCACCTTCAGCGACGAGTTCCGTTTCGAGGACGGCACGGTCCTGACCTCCACGTCCACCCTGCGGTGGCGGGACGAGACCGAGCTGCGCGACACCCTCGCGGACGCCGGGTTCGCGATCGAGGAGATCCGCGAGGCCCCGGACCGGCCCGGACGGGAGCTCGTGGTGCTCGCCCGGGCCGTCTGACCCGCGAGGCGGCACGGGCCGGACACGTCGGGGCCGCGCTCAGCCCTCCTGGCCGGTGCCCGTGTAGAAGCCATAGGTGGCGTCGGCGCGCTGCTGGGCCACGTCGGCATCCTCGCCAGAGGCGGCGTGCGCCACGGCCCAGCCGTCGGCCGCACCGCGGTAGAACGAGCGGCCCTCGTCGGTGCCCGCCCAGGCCTCCGTCTCGCCCGGGGTGAGGGAGCCCTCGACGCCGCCGAGGTGCAGCGAGAGGCCCAGCAGACCGCCATCCCAGCCCACGCCGGTGGCGCCGGGGCCGAAGGTCTCCCACATCTCGGCGGGGACGTCCGCGGTGCGGGAGGTGTGCTCGAGCTCGAGGCCGGTGGACTCCTCGCCCTCGGCCCGCAGGCGCACGGTCAGCCACGACACCGCGCCCATCATCTCCCAGGTCACGGTGAACTCGGCGGCGCCGCCGGCCGGGGGCTCGCACACCAGCACCTCGCCGCCGGCGTTGCCCTCGAGCTGGTACCGGCCGCCGAGGGAGAGGTCGCCGCTGACCGGCAGGAACCAGCGCTGGATGCGCTCGGCCGTGGTGACCGCGTCCCACACGTCCGCGAGCGCGGCCGGGTAGGTCTGCTCGAGGGACTGGACGTGCGCGAGCTCGCCGTCGCGCTCGTCGAGCCGGTAGGTGCGGGTGACGGACTGCAGCTGAGCGGGGACGTCGACCATGTCAGGACTCCTTCGAGGTGGCGCCGCCGGACGGTGTGCCCGGGGACGGTGGGGTGGTGGGTGTTGCGGCCCCGGGCGGGGTGCCCGGAGACGGCGGGGTGGCGGGTGTTGCGGCCCCGGGCAGGGCGCCCGGGGACGGCGGGGTGGCGGGTGGGGCGGCCGACGCGGCGCCGGTGAGGCGGCGCTGCCGCTTCCCGCGGGCGAGCTCCGTGCCGAGCGCGTCCAGCCGGGGCAGCCAGAAGCGCTCGAAGGGGGTGAGCCACTCCTGGGCGGAGCGGGGCCCGCGGGCATCGACCGCGTACAGGCGGCGCCGACCGTCGGCGCGCACCGTGGCGAAGCCGTTCTCGCGCAGCACGCGCAGGTGCTGGGACACCGCCGGCTGACTGATGCCGAACTCGGCCTGCACGCTCTCGCCGATCTCGCCCGCGCCGAGCTCCCCGTCGTCGGCGAGGAGCTCGAGGATCCGCCGACGCACGGGATCGCCGAGGACATCGAGCGCGTGCATGCCCACATCCTCCCGCCACCCGGTCATATAAGTCAAGGCTTATGCATGGCGAATCCGGGCGACGGGGCGGGCGTGGGCGTGAGCGCGGGTGTGGGCCATGCGGGCGTGGGCGGGCGCGGGCGGCGTGGGCCGTGCGGGCTTGCGGGCGTGGGCGGGCACGGGCGCGGGCGCGGGCGCGGGCGTGGGCGTGAGCGCGGGCGTGAGCGCAGTTTTGTCAGAGTCCGATCGATGCCGGGCCTCGGATCGATCGGACTCTGACAAAACTGCCCCGCCGAGGTCCGGGGCTCGGGCACGGCGCGCGACGCCCGGCGCCCGGGCCCGCGGCGGGCGCGGGGCTCAGGCGGTGCGACGGGCGACGAGCACGAGGCCGCGGTAGGCGAAGCCCACGGCCAGCAGCACCAGGCCGGCCACGATGGTGCGCCCGGGCAGGGCGGCGACCAGCAGCACGCAGCCGATCACCCCCAGCACCTGCATCGCCTTCGGGAACAGCCGCCACTGCCCCACCTGCGTGAACGCGGCGAGGTTCGCGATCGCGTAGTAGAGCAGCACCCCGAAGGCGGAGGCGGCGACGGCGACCAGCGCGTCCGAGGCCAGCAGCACCAGCAGCACCACGGCGACGCCCGCCGCGGCCTCGGCGCGCTGCGGCACCGAGAAGCGGGGGCTCACGTGCGCGAGCACGGGCGGCAGGTCCCGCTCGCGGGCCATCGCCAGCACGGTGCGGGAGATCCCGGCGATCAGCGCCAGCAGCGCACCGCCGGCGGCCGCGACCGCGCCCACGGTGATCACCGCGCGCCAGAGCCCGCCCGCGCCCACGCTCTCCAGCGCGGTGAGGAAGGGCGCGGGCCCCCAGCCGTCCTCCCCCGGGGCCGGGCCCACGAGCACCAGCACCACGGACAGCACCAGGTAGAGCCCGGCCACGGCGGCCAGCGCCAGCAGGATCGCGCGGGGAATGGTGCGCCGCGGCTCGACCACCTCCTCCCCCAGCGTGGCCACGCGGGCGTACCCGGCGAAGGCGAAGAACATCAGCGCCGCCGCCTGGGCGACGGCGAGGGCGATGCCCACGATCCCCCCGGTCCCGGCGCCGAGCACGGCGGCCAGCCCGCCGTCCCACAGCCCTGCGGACGCACCGGCCAGCGGGCCGGGGATCGCGAGCGCCCCCTCCCCCGCCCCGGCCGCGCCGGAGCCGTCGACGGCACCGGGCCCGCCGGTCCCGTCGGACCCGCCTGTCCCGTCGGCGCCGCCGTTCGTCGGCGCCCCGGAGGCGAGCCCCACCAGCAGACGCCCGCCGGTGAGCACCAGGGCCGTCACGGCGATCGTCACCAGCACTCGGGCGAGCGCCGCGGTGCGGGTGATGCCCACCAGGTTCACGCCCGTCAGCACCACCACCACGAGCGCGGCGACCAGGCGCTGCGCCGGCTCGGGCACCAAGTACGCGGCGATCACCAGGGCCATCGCGGCGCAGGAGGCGATCTTGCCGATCACGAAGCACCAGCCGGCGAGGAATCCCCACCACGGCCCCAGCTGCTCGCGGCCGAAGTGGTAGGTGCCACCGGAGGAGGGGTGCTGGGCGGCGAGCTGGGCGGTGGCGGTGGCGTTGCACAGCGCCACCCCGGCCGCGATCAGCACGGCCAGCGGGGCGAGGGCACCGGCGAGGTCGTGCGCGGCGCCCAGGGAGAGGAAGGCGCCGGCGCCGATCATCGCGGCGAGGCCGATCACGACGGCGTCGCGCAGGCCGAGGCGTCGGGCGAGCGCGCCGGGAGTGGCGGACATGAAGGCTCCGTTCTGGGCGGCGGCGAGGGACGCCGACGGCGGTGCCGTCGGCGTCCCCCATCATGCGGGTCGGGAGGCGTCAGCCGTTGTGGCCGCGCCCCTTCCCGCCGGCGCCGTGGCCGATGCCGCTGTTGCTGCCGCCGGGGGTGCCGTTGTTCTTGCCGGGACCGCGGTTGTCGTTCTCGCGCGGCCCGTCGCCCGGGGTGTGGCCGCCCTCGCCGCCGTCATCGCCGCCGCCGGTGATGCCGCTCTCGAGGCCCACGATGATCGGATCGTGGTCCGAGGAGGCGAAGGGACCGGACTCGTAGAGGTCGGTGGCGTTGTTCTGGTAGCGGGAGTACTGGGCCATCACCGGCTCGGGGCCGTTGATCTGCCAGTCCGTCGCACCGGAGACGCGCTCGGCGGCCGAGGGGCTCGCCAGCACGTGGTCGAGGGAGCCGACCATGCCGCCGTAGCTGTAGGACCAGCCCTCCGGATCGTGGGTCTCGGCGAGGTTCACGAAGCCCTGCTCGTAGAAGAGCTGCAGCGGCTCCTCCTGGGTGTAGGCGTTGAAGTCGCCGCCGTGGAACACGTCCTCCACGCCCAGCTCCGCCGCGGTGGTCTCGCCCCAGGCCAGCAGCGCCTCGGCCTGCTGCAGGCGGGAGGTGCGGGCGTTGCCCTGCACCGGATCGGCCTCGAGGCCGGAATCCTCGGCGTCCTGGGAGCCCTTGGACTTGAAGTGGTTGATGGTGAAGAAGAACGGCTCGCCCTCGACCTGCTCCTCGCCGCTGCCCTCCACCGGCACGAACTGCTGACCGATCGGTTCGCGGGCGTTCTCGAACGCCTCGTCCCCGGCGAGGATCTGCGCCTCGCCCACGGGCGCCACCTCGGCGGGCTGGTAGATGATCGCGTTGGTGATGGCGTCCTGCCCGCCCTCGAGGCCGAGGGCCTGGTAGGCCGGGTCGGTGGGGACGTAGGCCCAGGTGCCCTCGCCGTCCTTCTCGTTCAGCGCGGCGACCAGGGTGGCGGTGGCCTCGTCGGGGTCGCCGTCGATGCGGGCCGAGTTCTCGATCTCGGTCAGGCCCACCACGTCCGCGCCGGTGCCGGAGATCGCGTCGACGATCTTGGACTCCTGGCGCTCGAGGTCGTCCTCGCCCCAGGCGCCGCGCAGGTCGCAGCCGCCCCTCACGTTCGTGGGCTCGCCGTGCATGTTCGTGTACGGCTCGCAGCCGGGGGTGTCCTCACCGAGGGTGGTGAAGTAGTTCAGCACGTTGAAGGTGGAGAGCGTCAGGTCCCCGCCCACCTCGTCGGGCGCGTCCTGGCGGGTGTTCTCGAAGTCCACGCCGTCGGTGCTCGCGGAGCTCCACGGGGTGGTGGTGTTCAGGCGCCACTGGTCGAAGGAGTAGGCGACCACCACCGGCTCGGTGAACGTGGTCTGCGCGCCCACCCGCACCGGCTCCTCGGTGGTGAGCCAGCTCATCGGCTCCTCGGGGCTGCTGGAGAAGTTGGTGGTGCGACCGTCGTCCAGCAGCACCTTGTACTGGTCACGGGAGTCGAAGTAGGCGCTGGCCTCCTCGCCGGGGCGCATGATGTCCCCGGCCTGCTGCAGCGGCTCGTCGCCGATGGCGAGGGTGACCTCGCCGTAGCGGGCGGTGTTGTACACGTCGGTGACGGTGAAGTCGCCCTCGCCCGGCAGGTACAGCATGTGCTCGAGGCTCTCGCGCTGCGCCTCCTCGGTGGGGAAGACGCCCTCGAGGGTCGCGGGCTCCACGGTGCCCAGCGGCTGCTCGAGCAGCTCGAGGCCGCCGCTGCGCACGCTGATCTGGGTGGAGTCGTAGTACTCGGAGACCTCGCCGGTCACACGCACGGAGTCGCCGAGGGCCACCTCGGAGGCGGTGTCCGGGGAGTAGACGAACACGGCGGTGGAGCCCTCGTGGGTGGAGAAGTCCAGCGCACCGCCGGTGCCGGCGGTCTGGATGACGTAGCCGTTCAGGCCGCCGGTGGCGTACACCGCGGTGACAACGCCCTCGGTGATGACGTCCTGGCCCGCCAGGGGGCTGGTGGCGCCGGTGCCCTGGATCTGGGCGATGGAGACCTCGGTCGCCTCGGCCGGGGGCTCGCCGTCGCCGCCGTCGTCCCCGCCGTCGCCGGGCTCGGCGCCGGAGAGGGTGGGGGTGGGGTGCCCGGCCTCGAAGTCGGTGGAGTTCTCGCCGGTCGCGGCGATGCGGGAGACGGAGGTGGCGTTGGTGGTGGCAGGTGCGGGCGCATCGCCGGAGAAGGTCTCGGCCCCGCCCCAGCCCACCAGGTCCACCACGGCCGGGTCCTCGGCGCAGGTGGTGCCGTGGCAGGCGAGGTTGCCCTGCGCGTCGGAGAGGGCGAACACGCCGCCGGAGCCGGAGGCGTTGATGCCGCCGGTGAGGTCCGCTGCGGGCAGGGGCTCGCCGTTGCCGTTGCCGGAGGCGAGCTGGATGAGGAAGGTGCCGCCGGCGGGGACGGTGCCGGTGAGGTCCACGGTGTTATTGAAGGTGCCGGTCTTGGAGGCGTACTGCAGGCTCCAGCCGTCGATGGAGAGGTCGGCGTCGGAGGTGTTGACCAGCTCCACGAAGTCGCTCTGGTAGCTGGCGCCGGAGTTGCCGCCGCCGCCGTAGACCTCGTTGATCTGCAGTTCGCCGGGGGTCACGGCGGCGGCCTGGGCGGTGGGCAGCAGGGCGGGCGCGAGGCTCAGGCCGAGAGCGAGCGCGGCGGCGGCGCCGCCCACGCGGGCGAGGCGGCCGCGCAGCGCGGCGCCGTGGGTGGGGGTGCTCATGGGTCGTCTCCTGGGGTCAGGGGCGGGGTCGGGAGGGCGGCGGCCGACGGGGCTGGTCGGGCGTGAGGGAGGGGCCGGACCCGGCGGGGTCCGGCCCCTCCCTCAGCGGGGTGGGGTCATCGCCGCGAGAGGCGCTGGCGCAGTCCCAGCGCGCCTGCTCCGGCGAGGGCGAGGGCGCCGATCGCGGCGGCCATCGCGCCGGCGCTCACACCCGTGCGGGGGAGGTCGGTGCGGGAGTCGTCCGCGGTGGTGTCGGTGGTGGTGTCGTCCACGACCGGGGTGACGATGGTGTCGTCGTCCTCGTCGGTGCCGCCCTGGGTGTCCTCACCCTGGTCGTCACCGCCCTGGTCGCCGCCGCCCTGGGTGTCCTCACCCTGGTCGTCGCCGCCCTGGTCGTCGCCGCCCTGGTCGTCGCCGCCCTGGTCGTCGCCGCCCTGGTCGTCGTCATCGTCCTGGCCGTCGTCGCTGCCGCAGCTCTCGGGGGCGCCGCCGGCGGTCCAGGTGAAGGAGGGGATGTCCACCACGATCTCGGTCCCGGTCTCGGGGATCGCGGTGATGGTCAGCGGCACCACGGTGCCCTCGGGCACGCACAGCCAGTCGGTGAGGGTGACGTCCGCGAAGAGGCGGCCCTCGTCCTCGACCAGCGCGTAGGGCGCCTCGAAGGTGCCGTGCTCGCCGGCGTCCACCACCACGGTCTCGATCTCGGGGGCGCCGAGGCTCTGCGACTCGACGTTGCCGATGCGCAGCACCGGGTCGGTGTCCACGCCCGCCTCGCTGTCGTACTCGCCGCCCTCGAGGATCTGCAGCTCCAGCTGGCGCTGCGCGTAGCTCGGGGTGAGGCCGTCGCTGTTCGCCTCGAGGTACTGGAGGAAGGCGTCGCGGTCCAGCACGCCCGAGTCGCGCACGTTCTGCGCCTGGGCGAGGGCGTGCATGTTGTCGCCGCCCTCGAACAGGAAGCTCGCGGTGACGATCGTGTAGGTGGCGTCGGGGTCGATCAGCTCGCCGCCGATGCGCACCTCGACGATGCGGTCGTCGCGCTCGCGGGTGGAGTCGAAGACGTACTCGACGTTGTGCGAGACGCTGAAGGCGAGGAAGGCCTCGTCGCCGGAGTCGACGGCGCCGCCGTCGGCCGTGCGCTGCCACTGCTCCTCGAGCATCTGGATGAACTGGGCGCCGGTGACCTCGCCGGAGTTCAGGGTGTTGCCGAAGGGCACCATCGAGTTGGCCTCGGCGTAGGTGACCACGCCGTCGCCCTCCCCGGTGGCGGATTCGTCGTACCAGAGCTCGGCGCGAATGCCGCCGGGGTTCATGAAGCCGATGACCTCGTTCTCGCCGGCCAGGCCGGCGTCCTCGAGGTACCACTTCATGGAGTCGGCGAGCATGTCGCCGGCGGCGGAGTGGCGGGAGCGGTTGTCGCCCTTGGTGGTGGACTGGTTGTCCACGGGAGCGTCCGCGGTGCGCACGCCGTCCACGAAGGAGGCCTTGGAGTCGTCCCACGAGGTGGTGATGTCCTCGGTGACCGCGCCGACGGGCTGGGCGCCGACGACGGCGGCCTCGTCGATCGCGTCCTGCGCGATCTGGGTGACGTCCGTGACGGTCCCGTTCTGGATCGCGCAGCCCTCGCCCTCGGGCAGGGCGGTGTCCACCAGGGCGGGGGCCTCGGACACGTCCCAGTCGCCGTCCTCGTCGGCCACCAGGGTGACGGTGCCGAGGTACTCGGCGCTGGCGCCGGTCTGGATGATCGGGCGCACCTCGCCGTCCTGGCCGGGCACCGGGGCGGTGTAGTTGTAGGTGCGGTGCGAGTCGCCGTTGAAGATCGCGTCCACCTCGGGGGAGGTGCCGGTGACGATCTCGTCGAAGATCGGGTCGGTGTTCGCGGGGGCGACGCCCGGCTCCGCGCTCGCGCTCGCGCCCTCGTGGTAGGAGGCGACGAGCACGTCGTACTCCTCGCCGGAGGCGTTCAGCGCGTCGATCGCGTCGTTGACGCCCTGGACCGGGTTGCGGAACTCGAGGCCCTCGATCGCGGCGGGGCTCACCTTGCCCACGGTCTTGGTGGTCACCGCGCCGACGATCGCCACGCGCACGCCGTCGCGCTCGATGACCTCGTAGGGGTCGTGCGCGAGGGTTTCGGTGCCCTCGAGGTACACGTTCGCGGCGAGGTAGGGGAAGTCCGTGCCCGGGTCGATGCGGCCGGTGAGGTCGTCCTGGCCCTGGTCGTACTCGTGGTTGCCGATCGCGGAGGCGTCCACGCCCATCGCGTTGAGCACGTCGATCGTGGGCTCGTCGTTCTGCACGGCGGATTCGAAGGCGGAGCCGCCCACGTTGTCGCCGGCGGAGAACAGGAACGAGGCGGGCTCCTGGGCGCGCACGGTCTCGACGGCGCAGACGAGGCCCGCGGCCCCGCCGATCGCGCCGTGGAAGTCGTTGAAGGTCATCAGCGTGACCTCGTCGCCGGGCTCGGCCGCGACGGCGGAGCCGACGGGCACCAGCGCCGAGGCCGCCATTAGGGCGGCGGCGCCGAGGCCCACGGAGGTCCCGCGCGCGAGGCGGCGGACGGGCAGGACGGGCATGGAGGTCTCCTGGGAGCGTGGTGGGGACGGGATGGGCGAGGAGTGCAGCCCCCATCTCACCGCATGTGGTGCGAGACACGCCGCGGGTTCCCCCTCGCAGCCAGGAGCTGTCATCGAAAGTTCACCATCGGTGGTGACCCACGTCTCAGGATTGACGCAGGTTCGGCGAGCGCTTTACCTCGGCTTGACCCGGCCGGTCGTGTCGGCGGGGCGGCCGGACGGCGGGTCCGGCGTCGGCGCGTCGCGACCGCCGCCGCGCTGTGACGCGCGACCCCGAGCGCCCCGCGGGCTCCACCCGCAGGCCCGGGTGTGGGTAGCATCGGCGGGGACTTCGGACGGTCCGCTCCTCGCGCCCCGTCTCCGGCTCCGGACTCGCCCTCGTGAGCCCGTGTCCTCCGGGTCGCCGCCCGGCACCGACCGCAGCCCGCCGACTGTCCCGCACACCCCGCCGACGCCGGCTCTGCACCGAGACCCCCGCCTCGGCGTCCAGGGCCGACCACCGTCACCCAAGGAGGCCGTCCCATGGTCATGCCGCTGCCGTTCCTCTCCCGCCGCCCCACCGTCCCCGCGAAGGACGGCGCGAGCTGGCCCCACGTGGTGATCCTGGGCGGCGGCTTCGCCGGGGCGCACGCCGTGGCCGCGCTGCGCGACGCCCGGGTGCGGGTGACCCTCATCGACCGCAACGTGTACAAGACGTTCCAGCCGCTGCTGTACCAGGTGGCCACGGCCGGCCTGAACCCGGGGGACGTCACCATGTTCCTGCGCGGCCTGTCCCTGAAGGTGCCGAACATGCGCTACCGCCAGGGCGAGGTGGAGGGCGTGGACCCGGCGCGGAAGGTGGTCCGGCTGAACGAGGGCCAGAAGGGCCAGCAGGAGATCGGCTACGACTACCTGATCGTCGCCAACGGTGCGACCACCACCTACTTCGGCACCCCGGGCGCGGAGGAGCACGCGATGCCGATGTACACGCGCAGCCAGGCGCTCGCGATCCGGGACAGGATCTTCTCCGAGCTGGAGCGCTCCAGCCGCGAGGCGGGGCACAGCCACGACAAGCTCCACGTGTGCATCGTGGGCGGCGGGCCCACCGGCGTGGAGATCGCCGGGGCGCTGGCGGACTTCCGCATGCAGGAGCTGGACATCCTCTACCCGGAGATGGATCCGGGCACGCTGCAGGTGACGGTGCTGCAGCGCGGCGACGAGCTGCTCAAGGAGTTCTCCACCAAGTACCGCCAGTACGCGGCGGACGAGCTGCGCGACCGCGGCGTGGTGCTGGAGCTGGGCCGCGGCGTGAAGGAGGTGGGCTACGACCACGTGGTGCTCGACGACGGCTCGGTGCTGGAATCGGACATCACGATCTGGGCGGCGGGCGTGGCGATCCCCTCCTCGGTGGCCGAGTGGGGGCTGCCGCAGGACAAGCGCGGCCGCCTCTCCGTGGACGACTACCTGCAGGTCAAGGGCTTCCCGGGGGTGTACGCGGCCGGGGACATCGCCGGCCAGGACGAGCCACTCCCCCAGCTCGCGCAGCCCGCGATCCAGACCGGCGAGGCCGCGGCGCGGAACATCGCCGCGGAGGTGGCCGGCACGGCGCGCAAGCCCTTCCGCTACACCAACCTGGGCACGATGGCCACGATCGGGCGGCACGCCGCGATCGCGGAGATCCCGGTGCTGGGCGGGCTCTCCGGCTCGGTGGGCTGGGCCGCCTGGCTGGGCGTGCACATCATGAAGATGATCGGCCACCGCAATCAGCGCGCCGTCGCGATGAACCTGGTGTCCCTGTACGGCGGCACCCGCGCCACCCACCAGCCGAACCCGGTGGTGGGCGAGGTGGACTCGCTGCGCGCGGCGCGCGTGTTCGAGCAGCAGGCCCCGCGGCGCCTCTTCGGCCGCGGCGCCCGGGCGACCGCGCCCGGCAGCGCGGGCTCCCGCAGCACCGACGCCTGAGCGGCCCGGCCTGCGGCTCAGCGGGCGGCGCGGAGCAGGGCGATCAGCAGGTCGGTGTCGTGGCGCAGCGGATGCTCTGTGCCGCCCTGGGTGACGCCGACGCCCTGCGAGATGCCGCCGCCCTGCGGTGACGGGCCGGGCTCCTCCGGCAGCGGGGCGGCGTAGCGGGCCACGGTGTACGCCTCGGCGAGGCGCGCGGCCGCGGCGCGGTGCGCGGGCGTGACCTCGCGGTCCCCGGCCGCGATCTGCTCCAGCAGGTCCTCGAGGGCGCGGCCGGGCGGCATCGCGGCGTCCAGGGCGAGGTGCGCGGGCGGACGGCCCCAGGCACCCGTGGCGCCCAGCAGACGGATCGCCGTGGCACGCACGGCGAGCTCCCGGTCCAGCTCCGCCCAGGCCAGCTCCCCTGCCCGCCGGTCGCGATGCGCGGCGGCGAGCGCGCGGAGAGCGGCGGCGTCGGCCGCGCCCTGCCCGTCACCGCCGGTCGCACCGGGCCCGTCGGCCGCCCCCGGGCCGCCTGCCGCACCCGGGCCGCCGGCCGCGGCGCCCCCGTCGGCCGCGTCGCTGCCCGCGGGGATCCGCAGCGCCGCCCAGCGCACGTCGCGGGCGCGCCGGCGGTGGCGGCGCAGCAGCAGCACGGTCACGGCGGCGAGACCGGCCAGCAGCGCGCCGACGGCCGCTAGGCCGATCACTCCCCCGCCCCAGCGTCGCACCGTCTCCTCGGACGGCCCGGAGCCGCCGGCGTCGGAGCTCTGCGCGGAGGTCTCCTCGGAGCTCTCCTCCTCGGTGGTGGTCTCCTCGTCGGTGGACTCCTCCTGGGTGGGCTGGTCCTCCTGCTCCGGGGCCTGCACGGCGGTGGGCGCGTCCTCGCTCACGCCCTCGGAGCCGGTGAGCCCGGGCTCGCGCACCCCGTTCGCGGCGGCGGCCGGCGTGGGCTCGAAGCGCACCCAGCCGTGCTCGGGACCGAACCACACCTCGGGCCAGGCGTGCGCGTTCTTGCCGGTCACGCTCCATTCGTCGCCGTCGGCCCGGGTGCCCGGCGTGAAGCCGATGGCCACTCGTGCCGGGTAGCCCTGGGAGGTCATCATCAGTGCGAACGCGGCCGCGAACTGCTCGCAGTAGCCGATGCGATCGGCGAGGAAGGACTCCAGCGGGTCCTCGCCGGCCGGGGTGGTGACCGTGAGCGAGTACGCGTAGGAGGTGCGGAAGTGCTGCTGGAAGGCCAGGGCGGTGTCGAAGGCGGTCTCGGCGCCGGCGTCCTCCGCGACCTGGTCGGCAAGCTCGGCGGCGATCGCGGGCACCTCGTCCGGGGAGGTGTAGCCGGCCTCCACCGGCTGGTCGAACACGGCGGGGTCCACCGCGCGCAGCTCCTCGGCGGTGGAGGTGCGCCGCTCCGACTCGACGGTGTAGCGCTGGCCGGCCAGCCCGCCGCGCACCCAGTCCAGCGCGACCTCGCCGTTGGTGGGCTGCAGGGTCATGGCGCGGTTCAGGGCGGCGTCCGCGCCCTGCACGGAGCGGATCGTGTCCGGCACCGGCAGGCGGTCCCCGGCCAGGCTGCTGATCTCCAGCTGGGTGCGCACGAAGTCATCGCTGCCGCCGGTCACCGCCTCGCCGTCGTCCCGGGCGTCGCTGAAGGACTCCACCCCCGCCAGCGGCTCCTCGCCATCGGCCTGCGCGGAGAAGGTCTCGCCGTCGAAGCTGTTCAGGGTGCGCAGGCGCAGGTAGGAGGGCTCCTCGGCGGTGGAGGTGTAGGTGAGCACCTCGGTGTCCTGCTGCTCCAGCAGGGAGCGGCGCACGGAGATGTCGTCGTCGATCATCACGGCGCCCAGCGCCTGCGCGTCCGGATCCTGCCAGCGTTCCAGCAGGTCGATGTTCAGCGCGATCCTGGCCGGGGCCAGCTGCGGCAGCAGCGGTGCCAGCGGCGCGGTGAGCGCCGCGATCAGCACCACGGCGAGCGCCGCGGCGGAGAGGGTGCGGCCGGGCGCGTGCACCGGGCCCGCCTGCGGCCGGCGGTCCCCGCGCAGATACCGCGGATCGCCGTGGACGGTGCGGGTGGCGAACACCATTCCCGCGGCGAGCACCGGCCCGGCCACCTGCCACCAGGTGCCGCCGGAGGGCTGCTGCAGGGCGGGGATCAGCAGCGCGCCCAGCAGCAGGAGCGCGGTGGGGGTGTGCCAGCCCAGGTCCAGGTACATCAGGTCCAGCAGCAGGGCGGCCAGCGCGATCAGCGCCACCACCAGCACCGTGCCGTGCGGCCCCAGCGCCAGCGGCGGCACCCCGGAGGCCAGCTCGTTCACGCCCTCGGTGAGGATCTCCACCTGCCCGGTCACCATCCCGGCCGGGCCGCCGTCCAGCAGGCCCAGGGCGGCCTCCACCGCCAGCACCACCACCACGATCAGCCCCGCCTGCGCCAGCGGCACCAGGATCTGCGGGCGCAGCACGCGGCGCAGCACCACCCCGCCCAGGGTCACGGGCGCGGCGGCCAGCAGCGGCAGCGCCAGCCAGGAGGGGCCCTCCAGCAGCTGGGAGACGGGCGCGGCGGCGCACAGCAGCGCGGCCAGCAACAGCAGGGCGCGGCCCAGCAGGTGCGGGCCCTCGAGGGAAGGGCGTCCCAGCAGCGGACTCATCGGGGTGCGCTCTCCTCCCGGGCGGTGTCCAGCAGGTCGTCGAGGGTGTCCGCGCCGGTGCCGCGCACCAGCGTCCAGGCGCCCAGGGCGGAGCGGGTGGGGGTGTGCCGCTCGCGCACGGCGCGCAGCTCGCGGGCATGGCGCTCGTGGGCGTGGCCGAAGTCGTCCCCGTCCCCGGGGCCGATGCGGCGCGCGGGGACCGCGCGGAGCGGCTCGGCCTCCTCCTCGAGCGTGGGGCGCAGCGCGATCGCGGTGCGGTGCACCGACCGGCCCGCGAAGCGGTCCAGCTCGAGCCCGGAGAACGGCTCGCCGGCGTCCGGCCCCAGCGCGATCGCGAGGGCGGTGTCCCCGGCGGCGTGGTCGTGCCCGATGCCGCCGGAGGCGTCGTCGTCGAAGTCCACCTCCGCCAGCGCGAGCAGGGAGGTGCGCTGGGCGAGGGCGTCGGCCTCGCGCCCCACCGGGCTGGTGTCCTCGAGGCCGCGGCGGTGCCCGGTGCGGGTGATCTCGTCGCCGGAGGCGTCCAGCACCCGCACCGACCATCCGCTGCGGCCCAGCGCCTCGAGCAGCGTCGCGGCGTGGGAGACGAGGGTGTCCTCGAGCGCGGCGGTGAGGTGCGGCCGCTGGGAGGTGTCCAGCACGATCACGGCGCTCAGCCCGGCGGCGGGCTCGTCCTCCCTGGTCATGAGGCGGCCGGTGCGGGCGCTGGCCCGCCAGTGGATGCGGCGGATGTCGTCCCCGCTGGCGTAGGGACGGGCCAGGGGCCCCACCTCCCCCGCGCCCGGGGCCGGCGCGGCCTGCCGGTCGCCCGCGCCGGAGATGCCGAGGGTGCGGGCGGCGGCCGGGCCGATCTCGCCGAGCACCGGCAGGCCGGTGACGCGCAGACCGTCCACGACAGTGCGCTGCAGGTGGAACAGGCCCAGCAGGTCGCGGACGATCACGGTGCAGGGGCCGAGGTGGTGGGTGCCGCGCCGGCCCACGTGCAGCACGTGCGGCATCCGGGGTGCGAGCGGCAGATCGCCCTGCCCGCCCAGCGCCTCGGGCAGGTGCTCGCGCACGATCCCCCGCCCCAGCGGCAGCCTGGTGATCCAGGCGGACCCGTCGAGCGCGAGCTGCACGCGGGCGGTGCCGCCCACCGGGGCGGCGTCGTCCTGGAGCCGCCTGCGCACCCGCAGCCCCACGCCGCTCACGGCGATGCCCACCGCCCCGAGCACCAGCATCAGCGCGAGCGCGGCGGCGATCTGCCGGGCCGGGACCACCCGGGTGAGATCGCCCAGCACCCACATCGCCAGGCACACCACGAGCACCACCGCGCCGCGCCCCGTGGGGCGCAGCACCGTACCCGGGCGGGGGCTCACGCCTGTGCCGTGGTGCGCAGCACCTGGTCGACGATCTCCTGCGCAGTGGCGCCGCGGGAGAGGGCCTGCGGAGTGAGGTGCATGCGGTGGCGCCACACCGGCATGATCACGGCGGCGACGTCCTCCGGGGAGGCGAAGGGCCGCCCGGCCAGGGCGGCGTTCGCCTTCGCGGCCCGCACCAGGTGCACGGCCGCGCGCGGCGAGGCGCCGAGGGTGACCTGCGGGTGGTCGCGGGTGGCGGCGGCCAGGCGCACCACGTAGTCCAGCAGCACGGGCGAGGCGTACACGCTGCGCACCGCGTGGATGTGCGCGGCGACCCGCTCCGGGCTGGTGCGGCGCACCACGGCGTCGATCACGTCGTGGTCGCCCTCGGGCACCGGCCCGGTCTGCGCGGCGAGCATCCGCGCCTCCGCCTGCGCCATCGGGTAGCCCATCGAGGTCTGGGCGAGGAAGCGGTCCCGCTGCGCCTCGGGCAGGCGGTAGGTGCCCTCCATCTCCACCGGGTTCGCGGTGGCGACCACCATGAACGGCTCGGCGAGCGCGTAGGTGGTGCCGTCCACGCTCACCTGCCGCTCCTCCATCGCCTCGAGCAGCGCGGACTGCGTCTTCGGGGAGGCGCGGTTGATCTCGTCGGCCAGCAGGATCTGGGTGAACACCGCGCCGGGACGGAACTCGAACTCGGTGCTGGCCTGGTTGAACACGCTCGCGCCCGTGACGTCCCCGGGCAGCAGGTCCGGGGTGAACTGGATGCGGTGGCGCTGCGCGCCGAGGGAGGCGGCGAGGGACTTGGCGAGCATCGTCTTGCCCACTCCGGGGATGTCCTCGATGAGCAGGTGCCCGCCGGCCAGCAGCACCAGCACGGCGATGCGGGCCACCTCGTCCTTCCCCTCCACCACGGTGGCGATCTCGGCGATCACCGCCTCGGCCTCGGCGGCGATCTCGCGGGCCTGCGCCTGGGTGAGACCGTGCGGAGCATCGGGCTCCGGGGCGCGATCGGGGGTGCCGGGCGCGGCGCGGGTGCCGGCGCCGGGGCCGGCGCCGGGGCCGGCGCCGGGCGTGGAGGTCTCGACGCTGAGATCGTCCTGGGCCATGTCGAGCTCCTTCGAGACCGCCGCGTGGACGGTTGTTCATGAACACTTTGCGCACCGATGAACCGAGTGGGACACGGGCGGCGGTGAAGCCTCCTACAGTATGACTGGTCGGATCTGTCGTGCAGGGGGAGTTGTGATGTTCAAGGGCCGAGGCCCGGTCGCCGTGCGCCCCGAGGCGGTGCGCCCCGGCACTGCGCATCCCCGCACCGTGCGCCCCGGCGCGGCGCGCCTGGGCGCGGGGCTCCTCCTCGCGGCCGCCTGCGCCGCCGCCCCCGCCGCCGCGCAGGCCGCACCGCTGCCCGCCGACGGCGCGCTCCCGGCCGACGGCACCGTGCTCGCCGGCGAGTGCCAGGACGGCGCGGCCCGCTCCGCCACCGCCCCGACGGTGGAGGCGGGCGGCACCGTGACCGTCACCGGCGAGTGCTTCGGCGGGAACCGGCCCGTCACCGTCTCGATCTTCATCACCGGCGACCAGACCACCATCGACTCCGCACAGGTGCAGACGGACAGCTTCGGCACCGTCACGGCCAGCTTCGACGTCACCACGCCCGGTGACTACTCGATCGTGATCTCCTCCGACGAGGGCCAGGCGACCGGAGCGTTCGAGGTGACCGGGGAGCAGCCGGAGCCGGACCCCGAGCCGGAGCCGACCCCCACGCCGGAGCCGGAGCCCACGCCGGAGCCCGAGCCGACGCCGGATCCCGAGCCCACGCCGGAACCGTCCCCGGAGCCGGACCCGACCCCCACCCCGGAGCCGACGCCCACCCCGGACCCGGAGCCGACCCCGGAGCCCGAGCCGAGCCCCTCGCCGGAGCCGAGCCCGTCCCCGTCGCCCGAGCCGTCCCCCGAGCCCGAGCCGAGCGCTCCGGCCGAGCCCACGGACCCCGGCGACGCAGACGAGGACGCACCGACTCCCGGCGACGACGAGGGCACCACGGGCGAGGACGCGGACGACGCCCAGGACGAGCAGCCGTCCTCGACGCCCACCACGTCGTTCCCGGGCTCGGACGAGCAGGAGCCGCCCCCGTCGGCCGGCAGCCCCACCGCCCAGCAGCCAGGCACCCTCGCCCCGGCGGATCCGGGCCCGGCCACCAACGACTTCCCGCCCGCGAGCAACGGTGCCGCCCCGCAGGACGCCGCCGCGCTCACGGCGCGGCTCGCCGCGCTGCTCTCCCACGGCGTGAGCGGCGCCGAGGCGGGCCCCGGCGGCTCGGGCGAGGGCTCGGACGACGGCTTCGGCGCGGGATCCGACGACGGCGCGCGCGATGCCTCCGAGCTCGCGGAGACCGGCGCCGAGACCGCCGCACCGGCCGCCCTGGCCGCCCTCGCGCTCGGCGGCGGCACCGGGATGCTCTGGTACCAGCGCCGGCGCCACGGGCGCTGAGCCGCTCCGCCGGGACCGCGGGCGGCACCGGTGCTGCGGGCGAGGATGGTCGGTGCGCTGAGCCGCTCCGCCGACGTCTCGGGGCCCGCCGGGCCGGTCAGGCCGCGGCGCCGCGCCGGTTCTGCAGCGCGATCAGCACGCCGATCAGCAGCGCACCCGCCATCAGCGCTCCCCCGCCCACGGCCACCGCGCCGCTCACGCCCAGCAGCGCCCCGAGCCCGCCGATCGTGAGCCCGTTGCCGGTGCGCATGCCGGAGCCGATCATCGAGTAGACGCCCACCACGCGCCCGCGCTGGTCGTCCGGGGCGCGCAGCTGCACCAGGGCCTGCCCGATCGCGGTCGCGGCGAGGTTCGCGACCCCGCCCACCACCAGCGCCAGCAGCGCCACCGCGTACAGCTGCGTGGTGGCGACGATCAGCGTGGTGAGCCCGAACAGCACCGCCGCGATCACGGCGCCGCGCACGTCCACCCGCAGGATCCCGGTGGCCTCGAGCAGGATCCCGCCCACCACTCCCCCGACCCCGTTGGCGAACAGCAGCGCACCATAGCCGAGGCCACCCTCCTCGCCCGCGCCCAGCACGTCCGCGAAGTTCGGCATCGCCACCTGCAGCGAGGCACCCACGCACACCGCGATCAGACCGGCCAGCGCGATCATCCCCACCAGCACCCTGTCGCCGCCGACGGTGCGCAGCACGCGCGGGGTGTCCAGGAGCGAGACCCGCTCGCGGTGCACGTGGCCGCTGCGCACGTGCCCGGTGAACGGCGTGCGCACCATCAGCAGGGTCATGGGCAGGTAGAACACGATGTTGGCGAAGATCCCCCACGTCGGCCCGAGCAGGAGCAGCAGCACCGACCCGACCACGGGGCCCGCGAGGATCCCGAGGGACTTGACGGTGGCGTTCAGACGCACCGCGCTGGGCAGCTCGGGCGGGGTCGCGACGTCGTGCAGCATCAGCTGCTCGGCCGGGCCCCACAGCGCCCCGGCCATCCCGTGCAGCACCAGCAGCACGCAGGCGCTCCACATCTCCAGCGTGCCGGTGAGGAACAGCAGCCCCCAGCTCAGGGACACGGCGGCGAACAGCAGCTGGGCGACCTGGATGATGCGCCGGCAGTCGTACTTCTCGGCCAGCCCGCCGAACAGCACGGAGAACAGCAGGAACGGCAGCCAGTGGCTGATCACCTGGAACCCCACCAGCCACGGCGAGGCGAACACCTCCCACAGCACCCAGTAGGTGATCACGTGCTCGATGTTGTCGCCCATCATCGAGAGCCCGGCGGTGAGCAGGTAGGGGCGGGAGTGCCTGTCACGGAGGGGGCCGAAGCGCCTGGGGGCCTGCAGGTTCGTGGGACTCGACCTTCCTTCGCGCGGAGAGGCCCACGCTACCCGGGGCGCGCGGCGGCGGTCCGGTGCGGCTCGAGGGGAGAGACCGGGGGCGGTGCGTGGAGGGGCCCGGCCGTTCAGGAGAGGCGGGGCTGTTCGTGGGGTGGGGCGTCGACGCCGCGGGCGGTGCCGGGATAGCGCCTAAGGTGGTCTCACCGACCGCGCCATCCAATGTTACGGCTTATCCTTGGACGCTCCGCGGGGCAGCTGGAGGCCGCGGACCGCGGCCCGCGCCTCACCCCCGCAGCCCGGCCGCCACCTCGTGGAGGGACGCCGCGGAGCGGTGCAGCAGCTCCTGTTCGTGCGCGGAGAACGGGGCCTGCGCGATGGGATGGGCGCCGGCGCGATCCACCACGCACGGCACCGACAGCGCCACCCCGTCGAGCCCGTGGATCCCCGAGAGCACCGGCGCGACGGGCAGGATCGCGGCCTCGTCGCTGAGGATCGCCTCGACGATCCGTGAGCTGGACAGGCCGATCGCGTAGTTGGTGGCGCCCTTGCCCTGGATGACGGTGTAGGCGGCGTCGCGCACGTCGACAGCGATCTGCTCCAGGGTCGCTTCGTCGAACACCCGCTCCCCCTCCACGGTCCAGTCCAGGATCGGGACGGTGCCGATGCGGGCGCCGGACCACAGCGGGAACTCCGTGTCCCCGTGCTCGCCCACGATCATCGCGTGCACGCTCGAGGCGGAGACCCCGGCGCGGCGGGCGATCTCCCACCGCAGGCGCGAGGAGTCCAGCGTGGTGCCGGAGGCGAACAGCCGCTCCGCCGGCAGGCCGCTCGCCTCGTGGGCCAGCATCGTCAGCACGTCGCAGGGGTTCGAGACGATCACGTAGATCGCCTCCGGGGACACCTCCAGCAGCTGCTCCATCAGCGAGCCCATGATGCGGGCGTTGGTGGCGGCGAGCTCGATCCGGGTCTGGCCGGGCTTCTGCTTGGCACCGGCGGTGATCACCACGACGTCCGAGTTCGCGGTGACGGCGATGTCGCTGCCGCCGGTGATCTCCGTGGCGCCCACGAACTTCGCGCCGTGGGCGAGGTCCAGCACCTCCGCGCGGGTCTTCTCCTCGGCGATGTCGTAGAGGGCGATGTGGCGGGCGGCCCCGCGGATCATCGCCGCGTACGCGACGCTCGATCCCACGGCACCTGCTCCGACGACGGTCAGCTTGCTCGGTCTGCTCATAGGGAGAACCTACGGTGCGACGGGGCGGGGCGAAAGGGGGCGGAGGTCCTGGGGACGGGGAGCGGGCGTGCGAGGGGTGTGGGGGCCGACGGGGTGAAGGGTGGGTCGTGTGCTGGACGGGCCGATGGTGATCGGAGGTGCATATATGGACACCTCGTGTCGCCATAGGCCCGTCGCGGCCACGCTTCCCGGAGCCCCGGTGCTCTGTCGCGGCTGGGTGCGTGGACCGCCCCGGGGCGGTGGCCCGGCCCGGTGCGGTGCCCCGGAGGTCTCCGGCACTGCCGGAGGCACGGTCAGGCCTGCGACTCCACGCGCAGCGCCACGGTGCGGAAGCCGCCGTTGCCCATCGAGGAGTCGGGCGTGTTCTGGGAGCGCGCGGAGTTGCGGTAGCGATTGCAGTAGGAGAGGTGGCACAGGTAGCTGCCGCCGCGCATCACCCGGGACTGCCCGCTCTCGGGGCCTGCGGGGTCGGTGACCAGCGTGCGCTTCTCGGCGGTGGTGCCGCGGCGGTAGGTGGAGGGGTGGAACCAGTCCTCGCACCACTCCCACACGTTGCCCACCATCTGCCACAGGCCGTAGCCGTTGGGGGCGAAGCTGCGCACGGGCGCGGTGGTGAGGAAGCCGTCCTCGCAGGTGTTGTGGCGCGGGAACTCGCCCTGGAAGATGTTCGCGCGCCAGCCGCCCTCATCCACCTCCTGATCACCCCACGGGTACTTCGCCCCGTCGATCCCGCCGCGGGCGGCGTACTCCCACTCGGCCTCCGTGGGCAGGCGGCGCCCGGCCCACTCGCAGTAGGCGACGGCGTCGTTCCAGCTCACGTGCACCACGGGATGGTCGCCGCGCCCGTCGAGATCCGAGTCGCGGCCGCCCGGATGGCGCCAGTCCGCGCCCTTCACCCCGGCCCACCAGGGGGTGCCGCTCGCGGGGCCCATCACGTCCGCCTCCGGCGCGGCGAGCGCGAGGTGGAACACGGCGGAGAACCCGAAGCTCTCCGCCTCGGTGACGTACCCGGTCTCCTCCACGAAGCGGGCGAACGCATCATTGGTGACGGTGGTCGCGTCGATCTCGAAGGCGCTGATCGCCACCTCGTGCCGGGGTGTCTCGCCGTCCGCGCGATTCTTGTCCCCGGAGGAGTCGCCCATGGTGAAGGTGCCGGCGGGGATCTGGATCTGCGCGATGTCGTGGCGGCCGGTCGCGACGGGCACGGCGGTGCCCGGCGACGGGGCGCCGGGGGTGGGCAGCAGCTGCTCCCGGCTCGGGGTCCCGCAGCCGCATCCGCATCCGTCGCTCATCGAGGTCCCTCTCCTATCGTCCGTGCGGCTCCGCTGTGCCGCCTGCCGCGCCCCGCTTCACCGGCGCAGGGCTCTGCCTGCACCGCGTGAGACGTCGTGGCCGCCGATGCCCATCCTCTCGCGTCGCTCGCCGTCGGGGCGACTCCGCGACGCGGCCTGCCACGGCACTGGCCGGCCGGGCGACTCACCGGCGCAGCCTGCCACGGGCCGGCAGAGCGTCGGCTGGACGTTCCGCACGGGCTCATAGCGACACGACGTGCCTATATAGCCACCTCGTGTCGCCAGAGGCCCGCCGGCCCCGCGGCCGGTCCGCCGTCCTCGGCGCCCGCGGCCCTTGCCGCCGCTGCCCCGACGACGACGCCCGGCCGCGTCAGCCGGCGAGCGCCGCGCCCACCTTCCGCAGCTGCTCCACGGTGATCGCGCCGTGGGTGGCGAGGTCGTAGAGGCTCATCGACGTCGGCAGGGAGACACCCTCGGTGTGCACCACGGAGGGCACCTCCGCCTCCAGCACGGCGCGGCCGCGGGTGGTGCCGGCCAGCTCCAGCAACGGACCGGTCAGCAGCTCCGCGGCAGGCAGCTCAGCGGCCGGCGGCATCGGCACGGCCATCGCCTCCGCCCGCTCGGCGTGCTCGCCGGCGAGCAGGTGCTCGGTACCCACCTCGCCCTCGACGGGCAGGCCCAGCCGCAGGAACTGGCTGGCCGGGGCGTCGGCCTCGCGCATCGCCTCGACCAGCAGACGCGCCATGCGCAGCTCGGCGGCGTCGTCCACCAGGGGGTCGAGCTGGGACGGGTCGTGCTCGAGATCGAACAGCACGGTGCCGTGCTGCCAGGAGTTCATCCATCCGCCCTGGGCCTCGACGCGCAGGGTGCGCAGGCCCTTGGTGAAGGTGAACGGCTCGGCCGGGGTCCAGTCCGCGAGCTCCGCGGGACTGAAGCGGGAGCGCATATGGGTGGGCATGAGCGTGAACTCCTCCAGGGGCCCGTTGCCGGGCGAGACCGCGGAGCGCATGTACACGTAGCGGCCGTCGGTGACGTTCACGTGCCCGCCGTGGATGCCGAAGAGGGCGGCCCGTTCCCCGGCCGGGTCCCCGCCCGCCGGCTCCTGACCTGCCGGGCCCGGCAGCGCCGTGCCCGCCCCGTCGGCCGGCAGCGCGAGGTCGCGACCCTGCATGTCGGGCGTCGGCTCGAGGCCGAAGTAGCGCAGCAGGGTGGGGGCGAGGTCGATGGTCCGGGCGAGGTCGCCGCGGCGAGCGTCCGTCTGGCCGCAGCGCGGGTCCCACAGGAACATCGGCAGGTGCACCAGCTCGTTGAACCAGGGCTGGACGGACTTCGCCCACCAGCCGTGCTCGCCCAGCAGGAAGCCGTGGTCGGTGTTGACGATCAGCATGGTGTCGTCCCACAGACCGTGCTCGTCCATCGCGTCGAGCACCCGCCCCAGCGAGCGGTCGCACATGCTCACCAGCGCGGCGTACTCGCGGCGGGCGTGCTCCACCTGCGCCTCGGGTTCGGTGACCTTCTGGTAGCCGGGCCAGTCGAACTGCGGGCCGTCGTACTCGTGGGGGTAGAGGTCCTTGTACGCCTGATGGGTGAAGAACGGCTCGTGCGGATCGAACAGCTCGATCTGCACCATCCAGTCCTCCGCCGCCGCGTTGGTCTCGATGAAGTGGAGGCCGGCGTCGACAGTGCGGGTCTGGGAGTGCTCGGCCTCGGTGGGCATGTAGCGGCGGTTCACACGATCCTGGCTCACCATGCGCTGCCTGAGAGGGGCGTCCGCCGGCACCTCGGAGACCACGCCCTTCCACGGATCGCCCTCCTGGCCGCGGAAGAACTCCCAGGTGGAGTAGCGGGTGTGGTAGGTGGCGCCGCCGTCCTCCCAGTAGTGGGGGTGGTCCGAGGCGAGGTGCGTGTGGATACCGTTGTCCTTGAGGATCTGCGGCATCGAGTCGTCGAAGGGCTCCAGCGGCCCCCAGGAGCGGTGCAGGAAGTTGTAGCGCCCCGTGTGCAGCTCCCGACGCGCGGGCATGCACGGCATCGACCCGGCGTAGAAGTTGTCGAAGGTGGCGGCGCGCTCGGCGAGCCGGGCGAAGTTCGGCGCCTCGACGATGGTGTCGCGGTACTGCTCGAGCATGTGGCGGTTGAGGCTGTCGAACATCAGGATGATGGCTTTCATCCGGCTCTCCTTGAGGCGGGTCGGCGGGGGCCGACGGCTGGGGCTGAGGGCTGGCGGTGGGGCGCGGGCCGGGCGGGCAAGGATGCACGCCAACGGTGAGGCGGCCGACGGGCCAGGTGGATCGGCGCAGGCCGACGGGGACTCGGTCAGGCGTCCACGGGCGGCGCGGCGAAGCCGACGGCGGGCTCCCGGGGCGTGGTCTGCGGGGTGTCCAGCAGCTCGCGGCGCAGCGCCGCGACACGGTCGAGGTGGGCATCCATCGCCGCGGCGCCGGCGCGATGCGACCACTCCCCGACGAGTGCGGCGAGCTCGTCGTCATAGGGCAGCACCGGGGTCAGCTCGTGGCTGCGGTCCCGGTCGCGGTAGCGCGCGATCTCGGCGGCGCGAACCTCGAGCTCGACGTCCAGCAGATGCAGCGCCTCCTGGCGGGACATGAACCCGGCGAAGGAGAGGCGGGCCTGCAGCTCGGGATCGACGTGACGGGAGGGCGGGCTGTACGCGCCGGTGAGCCAGTCGAGGAACACGGTCGCCCCCTCCTCGGTGAGCGCGTACCGCTTGGCATCGGTCGCCCCCGGGCGCGGCTCCAGCTCGTGCACGGCCCAGCCGTGGCGCTCCATGCTCGCCAGCGAGCGGTACACCTGGCTCATCTGGGTGTTCGAGCGCAGGAAGCGGCCGTGGGTGTCCATGTACTTCTTCAGGTCGTAGCCGGTGCGCGGGTGCATCGCCAGCACGCCCAGCAGCAGGTGCTCGAGCTTCATCGCAGGTCTCCTCGGTGAGTGAACCCTCGAACCATGACACATGTGGCATGGGACCGCAAGCCGCCAGGGCGCCGCGGACCGCCCTTGACCGAGCATTCGCATTGTGTCATCGTTCTCGCCAATCGGCATGACTCAAGTGTCATGGACCCGGTGGGCACAGCAGCCCACCTGCCAGGCACCGGCCGATCCCGTTTCCCCCTGACGACGTCGACAGGAGCCTGTCATGGCCCAGCCCGCCCCCGTCTCACCGCCGCCCCCGGCACCGGCCCTCACGAACGAGCGGACGATCCCCCACCGCTGGCGCAACCTCGCCACCCTCACCGGTTCCACCGCCGTGGACAGCACCGAGGGCAGCGTCACCTCCACGCTCTTCCCCACGATCGCCGCCTCACTGGGCCTGAACAGCAGTCACCTGGGCACCATGACCGCCCTGGGCAAGCTCGCCTCCGCCCCTGCCGGCCCGCTGTGGACCTGGCTCGCGGGCGTCACCTCCCGCAAGACGGTGCTCGTGGTGACCTCGCTGCTGGGCGGCGCCTTCGGCATCGCCTCCGGCTTCAGCCAGGACTTCGCGTCACTGCTGGTGCTGAACGTCCTGATGGCAGCCTCGCTGGTGGGCGGCTCCCCCGTGGGCAACGCCCTGATCCTGGATTCGTTCTCGGACCGGGATCGCGCCCGCGCCGTCTCCTATTTCTACGGGGCCGTCAACGGGATCATGTCGCTGGTGGGCCCGCTGCTGGGCCTGTTCACCCGCACCGAGGAGGGGTGGCGCACCGGCCTGATGGTCACCGGCGCGATCGCGGTCGCGGCCGGCCTCGCGCAGTGGCTGCTGATCAAGGATCCGGGAGTGGGCGCCTCCGAGCGGGAGTTCGCCGATCTCGCCGCGAACAGGCGCCCCGCGGAGAAGGCCTCGCCCGCCACGATCCTGTCGCTGTTCCGGGTGCGCTCCTACTCGATCATGATGCTCTCACGCCTGCTCTCCGGTCACCTGCTGATCTCGGTGTTCGGCGTGACCTTCCTGGTGCAGGAGCGCGATTTCTCCAATGTCACCGCCGCGATCGTGCTGGCACCCTTCGGCATCGGCTACATCGTGGGCACGCTGGGCGGAGGCGTCCTGGTGGGCTGGCTGGACCGGGTGATGCCCGATCGCGGCCGGGTCTGGTACATCCAGGCGGCGCAGCTGCTCTTCGCCGGTGCCGCGCTGATCGCCTCCCAGTTCGACCTGGGCGGCATCGGGCTCTATGCCGTGCTGTGGGCGTTGATGGGCGCGGCCCAGGGCCTGAACCCGCCGGTGAACCGCCCGATCGTCGCCTCGGTGATCCCTCCCCGCCGCCGAGGCCAGGCCATGGCCGTGTTCATCACCGTGTTCGAGACGATCGGCTGGGCCGTGTTCTCCCTGGGCGCCGGGCACTTCGCCACCACGCACAGCATCCAGGCCGTGTTCCTGTGGGTGCTGGTGGTGCTGATGGTGGTCAACGCCCTGGTGCTGGGCCTGCTGCACGTCACCTACCCCCAGGACGTCGCCGCGGCACGCGCCGAGCGCGAGCGGGAGCGGGACGAGGCACTGGGCGACCCTGCCGCCTGAGCCCGCGCACGGCAGCTGCGGCCCGGTAACACCGGACACGGCACTGCTCGTGGCCTGCACGGGCCGATGGTGACACGACGTGGCGATATCGCCACGTGATCTCGCCATCGGCCCGCCGACGCCCGACGGCCCGCCAGCTCCGCCGCCCCGGCAGCCCCACTGACCCTGCGTCCCGCCCTACGGCGCCAGCAGCACCGAGAACAGCTCGAGGGTCTCCTGCAGCTGGATCGACGGCTCCAGCAGCCACTGAATCTGGAGGCCGTCGGAGGCGGCGACGATCAGGGCGGCGGTCTGCTCGGGGTCCACGTCGGTGCGCACCCGGCCGGCGGCCTGGTCCTCGCGCAGGCGGCGAGCGAGGTCCGCGCGCACGTGCTCGAAGCGGGCGGTGAAGAACTGCTTCGCCGGGCCCTTCTCGGATTCCAGCGAGGTGGCCACCAGCGTGGAGTACAGCTGCACCAGCCCGGGCACCTCGAGGTTGGCCAGCGCCGCGTTGGCCATCACCTCCACCGCGATCTCCTGGGCCGGGTCGGGCAGACCGATCTCGGCGCGGTCCAGGTCGCGGCGGTGCTCGGCGTGCTCGTACACGGCCACCAGCAGCTCCTCGCGGGAGGAGAAGTAGTGCAGCAGCGCGCCGTGGGAGACCCCGATGGCCTGGGCGATGCGGCGCAGGGAGGTGCCGTCGGCGCCGCGGTCGCGGAACACCTCGATGGCGCGGTCCAGGATCTCGCGCCGGCGGGCGATGCCCTTGGAGTAGGAGCCGGCGCGGCCGATGCTCGCAGGGGCGGCCGACGGGGCGTTCTCGGCGGCGTCGGGCCGCGGTTCAGCGGGGGTCATGCGGCCACAGTACCCACCGGTCGGCCCGGAATCGCGGAGAAACCTCCACCTGGTGGATTCCGGTGCTACGCTGTCGCCACGCACCGCCTCGGCGCCCGGCGCACCCGCGCACCAGCACCTCCGCGATGCGCCCAGACCTCAGACAACGACGTACGAAAGCAGGTTCGACGTGGCTCTGCCCCTCGCCTCCGTCCAGCTGTACACGCTGGCCTCGGAGTTCTCCGCCGATATGAACGGCTCCCTCGACAAGCTCGCGCAGATCGGCCTGAAGAACGTCGAGGCGTTCGACTTCGTGCGCCGCCCGAAGGAGATCCGTGCGGCGCTGGACGCCTCCGGCCTCGCCTCCCCCACCGGCCACGCCCCGCTGCTCTCCGACGAGCTGTGGACGCCGGACGGCTCCATCCCCACCCCCGCCAACGAGGTGGTGTTCGAGGCCGCGGCCGAGATCGGGATGAAGACCGTGATCGACCCGATGGTCCCCACCGAGCGCTGGCTCACCGAGGACGGCGTCAAGGACATCGCCGACCGCCTCAACGCCGCCTCCGAGAAGGCCAAGGAGTTCGGCCTGAAGGTCGGCTACCACAACCACGCCCAGGAGTTCCTCGCGGAGTTCGACGGCAAGACCGCCTACCAGCGCTTCCTCTCCCTCGTGGATCCCGCGGTGGAGATCGAGCTGGACCTGTACTGGGCGCTCGTGGGCGGCCAGGACGTGGTGGGCCTGGTGAAGGAGCTGGGCGACCGCCTGGTGGCCATCCACGTCAAGGACGGCATCAAGCCGCCCACCAACCCCTTCGCGCCGGACGCCCCGAAGTTCAACTCCTCGAGCCTGGACCAGCGTCACGCCGGCCAGGGCGAGGTGCCCACCGTCGAGGCGATGAACGCCGCGACGAACGTCAAGTACGCCGTCATCGAGTACGACAACGCCCCCGGCGCCGTGTTCGAGGACATCGAGAACAGCTACCGCTTCCTGATCGACGGAGGACTCGCAGCATGACCACTCCCGCTCCCTTCTCCGGCCCCGTGGGGGTCGGCTTCATCGGCACCGGAGTCATCTCCGACCAGTACCTCACCAACCTCACCACCTTCCCGGATCTCGAGGTGCTGATCCTCGGCGACCTCAACACCGAGGTCGCCGCGGCCCAGGCCGAGAAGTACGGCATCCCCGCCTCCGGCACCGCCCAGGACGTCCTGGACCACCCGGGCGTGCAGGTCGTGGTGAACCTGACCATCCCGGCCGTGCACGCGGAGATCTCCGCCGCCGCGGTCGCCGCGGGCAAGCACGTGTGGACCGAGAAGCCGCTGGGCCTGGACCGCGAGTCCACCTCCGCGCTGCTGACGCAGGCCGACGAGGCCGGGCTGCGCATCGGCTGCGCCCCCGACACCGTGCTCGGTGCCGGCGTGCAGACCGCCAAGCGTGCGATCCTCGACGGCCTCATCGGCCGCCCGCTGTTCGCGCAGACCTCCATGCAGTGGCAGGGCCCGGAGGTGTTCCACCCGAACCCCGCCTTCCTGTTCGCCAAGGGCGCCGGCCCGCTGCTGGACATCGGCCCGTACTACTTCACCACCCTGGTGAGCCTGTTCGGCACCGTGGAGAAGGTCGCGGCGATGGGCCTGAAGGCGCAGGAGGAGCGCGAGATCCTGGTGGGCCCGAAGAAGGGCGAGAAGTTCCCCGTGGAGCCGCCGTCGACCATCTCCGTGCTCACCCAGTTCGAGGGCGGCCAGACGGGCACCTCGCTGGTCAGCTTCGACTCGCCGCTGGCGCGCCAGGGCATCGTGGAGATCCACGGCACCGAGGGCTCGCTGGTGGTGCCGGATCCGAACATGTTCGAGGGCCGGGTCGCGTACGTGCGCCCCTTCGCCTCCTTCGGCGAGGCGCCGCCCGAGCAGGAGTGGGTGGAGGTGCCGGCCGCCGGCCCGGCGAACGGCCGCGGCCTGGGCCTGCTGGACATGGTGCGCGCGATCCAGGAGGGCCGCCCGCACGTGGCCAGCGGCGAGGTGGGCTACCACGTCCTGGACATCATGCTCAGCGCCGAGGAGTCCGCCGCGAGCGGCGAGTTCGTCACCGTGGACTCCTCCGTGGCCGAGGTGCCAGCGGTGCCCGCGGACTTCGACCCGCTGGCCCGCACGCTCTGAGTCGCCACGCCTGGCGGCGCTGACCCGCCGCCCCGGGCGCCCCGGAAGCCCCAGGCGCCCCGGCCGCTCCGGGCGCCCCGGCCGCTCCGGACGCCCCAGCCAGTTCTGTCACCCAGCGATCGATGCGCGAGCCCGCATCGATCGCTGGGTGACATTTCTGTGCCAGGCGCCTGCCGGGGACGGTCGAGGGCCAGCCGGGGCCGGGCCGCGGCAGGGCACCCGGCCCCGTGGGTGCCCTCGCCTACCCTGGCGGCATGACGGCACCGCGCAGCCCCGCTCCCGGCCCCTCGACACCCTCGGCCGACGGCGTCGCCCAGCGGGTGGACCTGGTGCTCGAGGGCGGCGGGGTCAAGGGCATCGCGCTGGCCGGGGCGCTGGAGGTGCTCGAGGAGCGCGGCTACCGGGTGCACCGGGTGGCGGGCTCCTCCGCCGGCGCGATCGCGGGGGCGCTGGTGACCGCCGGGATCCCCGCGCGGCAGATCGTGCAGATCCTGCGGGAGACGGACTACCGGCGCTTCGAGGACGGCCCCTGGTGGACCCGCCCCCTGGCCGGCAAGGCGCTGGCGGTGCTGCTGCACAACGGCGTGCACCGCGGCACCTACCTGCGGCAGTGGCTGGCGGAGCAGCTCCGTGCGCACGGGGCGGAGGGCGCCACCGGCACCTTCGCGGATCTGCGCTGCCAGGATCCGGCCACGGGGACCGTGCCCGCGGGCGCGCACGGGTACCGCCTGGTGGTGACCGCCAGCGATCTCACCGCGGGCCGGCTGCGCTACCTGCCGCTGGACGCCGCCGCGCTGGGCACCTCCCCGGAGGCGCTGCCCGTCGTGGACGCGGTGCGGGCCTCCACCTCGATCCCGCTGTTCTTCCGCCCGGTGCGGTGGCGGGGTGCAGGCGGCCGGTCGACGGTGCTGGTGGACGGCGGGCTGCTCTCGAACTTCCCCGTCTCCGTGTTCGACCGGCCAGGCGGGGAGGTGCCGCGATGGCCCACCTTCGGGATCAAGCTCTCCGCCAAGCCGGAGGCCGATTTCGGGGTGCGCAACCGGATCCGCGGCCCGCTGAGCTTCGGCAAGGCGGTGCTGGACACCGTCACCGGGTTCTACGACAGGATGCACATCGACGCCTCCCATGCGGTGGCGCGCACGATCTTCATCGACACCGCCGCGGTGCGGCCCACCCAGTTCGACCTCACCGCCGAGGAGGGGGAGCTGCTGTACCGCAAGGGCCGCAAGGCCGCGCTGGCGTTCCTCGACGGCGACCACGAGCAGCAGCCGTGGGACTTCGCGGCGTACACGGCACGGTTCCGGGGTGGGGCGGGGCCGACCCCGCCGTCGGGCTCCACGCGCCCGGAGCCCGCCTCCGGGGCGTCGCCCGCTCCCGGGGCGGGGCAGCGATGACCGCCTTCGCGCCGTGGGCCGTCCACGCCCGCAGCATCGTCTCCCCCACCGGCGGCACCGCCACCAAGCAGCTGTACTTCGCGAGCTTCCTGCTGGGCTTCACGGTGCTGATCTCCCTCTCCCACGGCGGCCTCGTGCTCACCGGCCCGTACCTCGCGGCGCTGGGGGTGCTGGCGGTGGCGACGGTGCTGGCGCTGACGGTCCGCTGGGAGAGCCTCCCCCTGGGCTGGGGCGCACTGGTGCCCGTGCTCGACATGGTCTCGGTGGGGCTGGTGCGGGACCTGATGCGGGAGAGCTCCACGGCGACGTCGCTGCTGGTGCTGATCCCCGCGCTGTGGATGGCGGCCCGGCTGCGGCTGTGGGGCGTGGCGATCTCGGTGGTGGCCGTGACGGCGCTGATCACGGCGCCCTCCCTGGTCCGCGCCTCGCACATCGACTCGCTGACCATCGCTCATGCTCTGCTGCTCCCCTTCACCGTGCTGCAGATCGGCCTGCTGACCGTGGGCGCGCTCGCGCTGCTGGACGGGCAGAACCGCCGGCTCGCGGAGGCGCTGACGGAGAAGCAGGCGCTGCTGGAGGGGGCGGCGTCCTCCCAGCGGCTGCTGCAGAACATCATCGACAGCGTCGACGTGGGCATCGTCGTGGTGGACGAGGAGGGAGACGATCTGCTGATGAATCGGGCACAGCGACGGATCCACGCTCTCGCCACCCCGGCGCACATCGACGATCCGGACGAGTCCCAGCTGCTGCTGCGCCACCCCGGCACCACCACGCCGATCCCGGCCGCCCAGCGGCCCGTGCGGCGCGCCGTGCTGCAGGAGAGCTTCGACAACTATCTGGTAGAGGTGGGGCCGCTCGGGGAGGGCATCAGCTTCTCCAGCTCGGGGCGTCAGATCCTGGACGGTCATGGCCATCGCGCCGGTGCCGTGGTGGTGTTCTCGGACGTCACCTCGTACCTGGAGACCGTCCGCTCGCAGGAGCGATTCGTCGCCGCGGTCTCCCATGAGCTGCGTACCCCGCTCACCTCCGTGATCGGGTACCTCGAGCTGGCGCGGGAGGACGAGACGCTCGATGAGCAGACCTCCGGATTCCTCGACGTCGCCCACCGAAATGCGGACCAGCTGCTGCTGATCGTGCAGGATCTCCTGGCCGATCAGGTCTCCCGCGCCGGCACCGAGGAGCTGACGCTGCGGCCGCGCCGGCTCTCCGAGATCGCGCGGCGGGCGGTGGAGTCGGCGGCGCCGCAGGCGCGGGAGGCGGGCATCGTGCTCGAGGCCGATCTCGAGGACACCCCGGAACTGCCGCTGGACGAGAAGCGGGTTCAGCAGGCGCTGGGGAATCTGCTGAGCAATGCCCTGAAGTACACCCCGCAGGGCGGCAGGGTGCATGTGCGCACCAGCGTGCGGGGCAACCAGCTGGAGCTCAGCGTGGTGGACACCGGGATCGGGATGTCGATGCAGGAGCAGGCGAAGCTGTTCACCGAGTACTACCGCACCCGTGCGGCACGGGACAGCGCCATCGCCGGGCATGGGATCGGGCTGGCGCTGACGCGGCGGATCGTGGTGGCGCACGGCGGGCAGATCTCGGTGCGGTCGCGTCCCGGGCGGGGCTCCACGTTCACGCTCCGATTCGCGCTGGACGGCGCCGAGACCGTCGAGACCGCGGCGGGGAGGCCGTCGCAGGCCGGGTGAGCACGGCGGCCCGGGCGCGGGCAGACGGGTGGGTGGGCGCGGCGGCCGGGTGAACGCCGCGACCAGCGCCGACTGTGTCGCACGGCGCACCGGCCGTCTTCTGTGCACCGCCCCCGGACGCGGGTTTCGGCGCTACGATCACGGCGTCGGCACCGGGGGAAGCGAGAACGTCGATGAGAACTGCACTGACGGCCGTGCTGGCCGTGCTCTACGCGCTGCTCGCGGTGGTGGTCTTCGGCCTCACGGGGGTGTTCGGCGAGTTCGGGGAGCAGCTGTGGCGCGATGTCGCGGTGCTGCTGCTCACCGTGGTGGCCGCCTGCGCCCTCACCTATGTGTCGCTGCTGCTGATGACCTTCTGGCAGGAGGTGCGCTCCCCGCACGGCTCCGCCGGCGATCCCGAGGCGCTGCAGTGGCATGTGCTGGTCCCCTGCCGTGACGAGGAGAGCGTGATCGCGGAGACCGTCTCCGCCGCCCGCACCTCGTTCCCGTCCCTGCACGTGTGGGTGATCGACGACGCGAGCGAGGACGCCACCGCCCAGGTGGTGCGCGACCTGATGGTCTTCGACGACAGGGTGCACCTGATCTCGCGGGTGGCGCCGGAGGCCCGCACCGGCAAGGGCGACGCCCTCAACGCCGCCTACCGGATCGTCTCCGCGCACGTGGGCGGCGACGAGGAGGAGCGCCACCGCACCGTGATCGGGGTGCTGGATGCCGATGGGTTCCTCTCCGACAACGCGCTGGCGATGCTGGCGGGCCCGGAGTCCTTCGGAGAGGCGTCGACGGGCGCGGTGCAGCTCGAGGTGTGGATGAAGAACCGCGGGGACCGCAGGCCCCGGCCGGCCGACGGGCGGCTGCGCAATGCGATCGGCCGCGTGCTGGTGCGGATGCAGGATCTCGAGTTCCGCACCACGAACTCGGCGATGCAGGTGCTGCGGGTGCGCACCGGCACGGTGGGCATGGGCGGCAACGGCCAGTTCACGCGGCTGTCCGTGCTGGACGCCCTCACGGCCGAGCACGGCAAGCCCTGGGGGAAGAAGCTGTGCGAGGACTACGAGCTGGGGCTGAACATCCTCGCGCAGGGCATGCGCACCCACTACGTGCGCCAGGCGCACGTGTCCCAGGAGGCGCTGCCGTTCACGCGGCGCCTGATCACCCAGCGCACCCGCTGGGCGCAGGGCAACATGGAGTGCGCCTCCGCGCTGCCGGGGCTGCGTCGCGGCGGGCACCTGCGCCCCTCGGGCCTGGCGGAGATCCACTACTTCATGCTGCAGCCGCTGGTGATGATGCTGAACCTGGTGCTGATCCCGCTGCTGCTGGTGCTGGGGGTGGCCGAGGACCCGGCCGGGTTCTGGCGGGCCTCGACGCTGCTCACGCTGGTGCTGGCCGGGCTGTTCTTCCTGGTGCTGCCCTATGCGGTGTGGGGGCTGGTGTACCGGAGGGTGACCGGCGGGGAGGTCTCCTGGCCGCTGGCGGTGGGGCTGGGGCTGTGCAACCTGGTGTACGTCTACCTCACCTACGTCTACTACGTGCGGGCCACGTGGCGGGCGGTGACGGGCCGCACCGGCTGGGCGAAGACGCGCCGCAACGCCGACGGGCGCGCGCCGGTGGCCGTGCAGCTCTCCGCGGCGCTCGAGGCGCTGCCGCTGATGCGGCTGGAGGCGCTGGAGGAGCTGGCGGCGGAGCTGGAGGGACGCTCGGATCTGGGGATCGACTTCGTGGCGGGCTGGGCGGTCATGTGGCCCACCCGCACCGCACGCCTGGAGCGGGCGATCGCCGCCGAGGATCCCCTCGCGATCCGGGACGCGATCGGGAGCGTGCGGGTCTCCTCGGCGATGGTGGGCGCGGACCGGCTGGAGCGGGCCGCCACCGACCTCGAGCAGGCGCTGGAGCGCGGCGAGATGGAGGCGTGCCGGGCTCAGCTGCCGGTGGTCGACGCGATCGGGCGGGAGACGGTGGACCTGCTGCGGCGGGAGGTGTCGGTGCGGCGGGAGCTGCTGCACAGCCCGCCCCGCGCCGAGGCGGCTCCCACCGCGGCCCGGATGGTCACCGTTCCGCGGAGCTGACCGGCCGGGCGACGATCTCTCCCAGCCGCTCGCGCAGCTGGCGGGGCCGGAACGGCTTGGTGAGGTACGCGTCGGCCCCGGCCTCGAGCCCCTGGCGGGCGTCGGCCTCCTGGGAGCGGGCGCTGAGCATCACGATGTGCCCGTCGATGCGGGGCCGGGCGCGGCGCACCACCTCGAAGCCCTCGATGTCCGGCAGGCCCACGTCCACCAGCAGCAGGTCCGGCGAGTCCGGCGCCAGGGCGTCGAGCCCCTCGCCGCCGGTGGCCGCCGCGGTTACGGTGTAACCGGCCTGCCCGAGCACCACCTCGAGCAGTCGGCGGATGTCGTCGTCGTCCTCGATCACGAGCGCAGTGCCCATCCAGTCCCCCTCAGAACGGTGTGCGTGAACCGGAGGAAGGATATCTCTCGGACATGTGCTCACGCTGGGGGCGGGGTGGCGTGGGCGGGCGGCCGACGGGGCCCGTTGCGCGGCCCACTGCGCGGCGGGCCGAGGTCGCCGCGGGGCGCACGGTGCCGCAGCGGCACGAGGCATACCGACATCATGCGACGGCCCGGGTGGATATGCTCGCCGCAGACACGGCACGAACAGTCCGAAACGAGGTCGACGATGGCTCCGAAAGCACTGCCCACCCTCGGGCCGAGGGGCAAGGGCGCGCTGTCCACCGCCAAGTGGGCGCTCCCGCTCCTGATCGCCGGCGCCCGGTGGCTCTCGGAGAATCCGGAGCTCCTCGAGAAGGTGAAGCTGCAGATCTCTCGCCTGCTCTCCGCGCGCACGTCCACGATCGACGGCATGCTCGAGACGATCACCGTGCTCCGGGAGAGTGTGGACTACCTCGCGGGCTCCGCCGACGACGAGGCCGAGGCTCGACAGGCACGGGACTGGGCGGAGCAGCTCGACCACTGCGAACAGGCCGCGAAGCTGCTCACGGCCCCGGGCGCTCCGTCGAAGGAGCGCAAGGCGCTGAAGAAGCGGATCGATGCGCTGCGTACAGAGATCATGGCCTCGTTCATCGCTGAGCAGGGCGAGGACGCCACTGCGGAGCGTTCCGCGACGACGTGACTGCGACAGTGTCGCGCAGGTGATCCTGCAGATGTCCCGGCGCCACGCGCAGCAGCGCCGGTGGGGCCCTGCTACAACCCCACCACCACCAGCGAGGAGTTCGACCGGTGCACCACCAGCGGCGCCGGCCCGTCGTTGAACACGCGTGCCGTGACGCGCACGGTCGGCCCGCACCGCTGGGCTGGCACCTCCTCCGCGACGTCGAGCGAGAGCAGGCGGTGGTGACGGTAGATGTCGATGCTGTCAGGCTGGGTGGTCTCGGTGCCGAGCGTTTCGCAGACCTCTCCGTCGGCGTCGAGCACGTCGGTGCGCAGCTCCACTTGCACGGTGCTGCCGGATTCGTCCAGGGAACGTTCGGTGCACCAGGCGCGACCGTCCTCGCGCGATCCGTTGACACCGGTGCAGGTTGTGAGGTGCAGGGAGGCCAGGCCGCGCACCGTGCGATCGCCCGGCGCGAGCGGCAGTTGTGCGGTGAGCACCACTGCCCCGTCATCCTCAGCGGCAAGCGTGCGTGGGAGCTGCTCCTCGTCCGCGGCGACAGCCTCGCCGTCCACGGACTCCGCGCGCCAGGTAGCGTCGATCGCGAAGGTGGTGCCGTTCGACGCGACGTCGCCATACGGCGCGGAGACCTTGATGCTGCAGTCGATCGCACCGCCCTCAGGGACCGTCACGAGACCCTGGTTGGCATAGCCAGTGGTCTCGCCGGTGAGCATGTTCTGTGTGCCGCCCACGGAGATCCCTGGACCGCCCGCCTGTGGCGAGCAGCTCAGCGTGACGCCCAGGTACATCGAGCGGCCTCCGCTGCCCTCGGGCTTCATGCTCTGCAGGTCCATCGTGACCAGGTAGATCTCTCCGGGCTGGCCCCAGAACGAGCCGGTCGCGAAGCGAGCTTCTTCGGGGACGGTGAGCGTCACGTCATCGATGCGGGAGTACGGAGCTTGGGCCTCGGGGAGTGGAGCTGTCGCGGCAGGCGTGGCAGTCGAGGTTCCAGACCCATCGACGTGCTCGCCCGTCCAGCTGCCGCGCACCACCGCCACCACGCTCAGCACGGCGAAGGCGAGAATCAGGGCCGATCCGACGATCAGCCAGAAGCGACGGCGAGGAGCCGTTCGGGTGTCGAGGTCGCTCATCGCCGCCCTTCGCAGGTTCCGGTGTGGTGGTCTCGGCAACTCTGCCCGCACCACCGTATATCGCCGCAGGCCCTCTAGACTTGCCGCGTCATCGCCCATCCCTGGAGGTCCCTCGTGCCCGATCCGCTGTCTTCCCGCCTCGACGCTGCGCGGAAGGGGCTGTGGCATCTGCGGCACGGTGGCATCGGGGAGTTCCGTCTTTGGTGGAGTCGACAGGAATCGCGCCGCGCGAAGCCCTCGCTGCTGGCGAACACGCCCACGAACTCGGGAACGGCGAAGCCCACCGTAGTGCGCAACTCTGATCTGGCACGGGACGGGTTCCCCCTGCCTGCGCTACGCAAGGAACCCGAGTATGCACCACGCCCCGATCACGTGCTCTACCTGCTGCACAACGCACTCCCCCACCACTCCGGTGGCTACGCGACGCGCACCCACGGCCTGCTCACCGAACTGGGCCGCTCCGGCTGGGACGTGGACGGGGTGACCCGGCTCGGCTATCCCTATGACATGCCGAAGATGGCCGACGTCCCGGACCTTCCTGCCCGGGAACTCGTGGGCGAGGTGGACTACCACCACCTGCTCACCGGGCGGCAGATCGAGAAGAAGAACCCGATGTTCGGCTACGTAGCCCGGTACGTCGACGCCCTGCTGCCGCTCGCCCACGAGGAGCGGCCCGCGATCCTGCACGGCGCCTCGAACCACTGGAACGGGCTCGCCGCGGTGAAGGCCGGGCGAATCCTCGGCATCCCTTCGGTGTACGAGGTCCGAGGACTGTGGGAGGTGACCCGTGGCTCCCGCGACCCCGAATGGGGGCGCAGTGACCAATACCGGTACATCGCCCGGATGGAAGCAGATGCAGCCCGCGGTGCGACGAAGGTCATCGCCATCACCCAGGCCTTGAAAGACGAGCTGATCTCTCGCGGCGTGGACGAGTCCAAGATCGTGCTGGTCCCCAACGGCGTGGACACCGAGCGTTTCACCCCGCTCCCCCGTGACGAGGAGCTCGCGGAACAGCTCGGCGTGCAGGGCAAGACCGTGATCGGGTACGTGGGCACCGTCGTGGACTACGAGGGCCTGGACCTGCTGATCGAGGCCGCCGCGACCCTTCGCGGTCGCCGCGAGGACTTCCACGTCCTGATCATCGGGGACGGCGCGAAGCTCGAGGACCTCCAGCAGATCGCCGCGGAGCAGCAGCTCGAGGACGTCGTCACCTTCACCGGGCGGGTCCCCCACGAGGAGGTGGAGCGGTACTACTCGCTCATCGACGTCACCCCGTTCCCGCGCCTCCCCCTGCCCGTGTGCGAGATGGTCTCCCCGCTCAAGCCCTTCGAGGCGATGGCGATGGGCAAGGCCGTGATCGCCTCCGACGTCGCCGCGCTCGCCGAGATCGTCACGCCGAGGATGAACGGCCTGCTGCACACCAAGGGCAGCGCCGAATCGCTGACCGAGCAGATCGAGTCGCTGCTCGACGACCCCGAGCTGGCCACGTGCCTCGGGTCCCAGGCCCGGGAGTGGGTGGTCGCTGAGCGCGACTGGCGCCAGCTCGCCCAGACCGTGGCGGGCATGTACGCGGAGATCGTGGCGTGAGCCTCGACCTGAAGGCCGCGCTCCGCCAGACAGTCGCCACGTCCTATCTGCAGAAGGACGTCGACAGGCTTCTCGCCGGACGTCTGAAGATGGCGCCACACCCCGAGTGGGAACTCCCCGAGGAGCCAACGTGGCGCGAGGACCCGTTCTCAGACCGCAACTGGTGCTTCCAGTTCCACATGCTCCGCTGGCTCGAGCCACTGCGCCGCGCCGCCGCCAAGGGGGATGACGCGGCCTTTGACATGTGGCTGCGATGGCTCACCGACTGGGTGGAGGCGAATCCACCGGAAGCGCCGCGGAGTTCGTGGGCCTGGACGGACATGTCAGATGGAATCCGTGCCCAACATCTCTGCCAGGCCGCGCCGATGATGGCAGTGCGACGCCCGGACCTCATGCCCTGGCTCGAGCACACTATTCGAGTCCATGCCGAGCACCTCGCCGACCCCCACAAGATGGGCAATGCCAATCACGCGCTGCACCAACAAGAGTCGCTGTTCGTCTGCGGGCGCGTGTTGGGTGAAAAGCAACTCTGGCAGCTCGCCGAAGCAAGGATGTGCACCCTGCTCCACGAGCAATACGACGCCCAGGGCGTGAACGCCGAGGGCGCCACCGCATATCACTACAATAATTTCCTGTGGTGGGAACGGGCCCTCGAACGCTTCGACATCGAAGGCCTCCCCCGCCCTGACGGCGCGGACCGTCACCTGCATGCGCCGGTGGAGATCGCCCACGCCACGAGGCCTGATGGGACGTTGGTGCCGATCGGAGATACGGACACGGTGGATCCCAGAGCGATCACCCACCCCGCCATCGACTACGTGACCTCGAACGGGGCTCGCGGCACCGCACCGTCCGAGACGACAGCGGTCTATGACGCGGGCCTCGTTCTCGCGCGCAGCGGCTGGGGATCGGCGGAGCGGCCCTACATGGACCAGACCTATTACTCCGTGCGGTTCGGCCCATCGCGACGAGTGCACGGCCACCCGGATGGAGGCTCGCTCACCTACTCCGCGCAGCGCACGAACTGGGTCGTGGACCTGGGGAAGTTCCAGTACGGTGCCACCACAGCACGCAACCACGTCGCCTCACGCGCCGCGCACACGCTCGTGTCCCTCGACGGAAAAGCGCCACGAAAGGACTCGACGGTCTCACTTGTACGTTCGGCGTTCGAGCCCACACATCACGACGTCGAACTGGCGGACGACAGCTTCCGAGGGATCTTGCTCGGCCGACGCGTTATCTACTCCACGACTGGGGAGTACTTGATCGTGCTCGACAGCGTCGACTCCGCGCGCAAGGTCACCGCCTTTCAGCGCTGGCAGCTCGGACCAGAGATTACGTCGTCACTCAACGGGTCGACCGCGGAGTTGGGCTCCGAGAATGGCGTGGCATCACTGCAGTCTCTGGGACCAGACGCGGAGGTCACGACGGTCCGGGGCCGGGAAGACCCTTTCGACGGGTGGGTCTCGAGGGCCTGGAAGTCTACCGAGCCAGCGACGGCGATCATGTTCTCGCGAACGGGGACGTCGTTCCGCTTCCTCACTGTCCTCGGCGCGGCGGCCCGGAATCGCCCTGTGGCGACGCTCGTCGGGGAAAGCGCGTCCGCACTGGAGCTCACAGTCGACCTGGAGTCAGGGCGGGAGCGTGTCCGTTTGACCCCCGACCAAGTGTCGATCTACGCCGACCCGCTGCTGCCGTGACCTCGGGCGCACCTTGCATTCGCGGCCCGCCGGGAGAGCCGGTGCACGCAAGGCGAATAGACGCCAGCGCGAAGCCTCCCTCCTCGTCACTGTGACCAGAACTTCATTCAGCTGGGACTTCCGGAGTTGGAACGACGGCCCCGGAGTCGCGCCCAGCCGATACGGTAACGAAGGTTGGCCGCTCGGCCCCCCTGCCCCCGCCTAGGAGTTCCCCACATGAGCCCGAACGTCCCGCTCGACACGGTGGCCGTGATCGGCCTCGGCTACATCGGCCTTCCCACGGCGGCTGTGCTCGCCCAGGCCGGCAGAACGGTGATCGGCGTGGACATCAAACAGTCCACCGTCGAGGCGATCAACGCTGGCACCGTGCCGTTCGTCGAGGAGGGGCTCGAGACCGTCGTCGCCGGCGCCGTCGCGCAGGGAAAGCTCTCCGCCCAAACCGAGACCCCGGAGGCCGACGTCTACATCGTCTCCGTACCGACCCCCTTTAAGGGCGACCACGACGCAGACCTCTCGTACATCGAGGCTGCGGCGAAGGGCATCGCCCCGAAGCTCACGGGTGGCGAGTTGGTGGTGCTGGAATCCACTGCCCCTCCAGGCGCGACCGAACGCATGGCAGATGTGATCCTGGAGGCTCGGCCCGAGTTCACCAAGGAGGCGAACCTCCCGAACTCGCTGTACTTCTCGCACGCTCCTGAGCGCGTGCTGCCAGGCCGGATCATGATCGAGATGGTCGACAACGACCGCATCATCGGCGGGCTCACACCCGAGGCATCCCAGCTGAACCGCGACCTCTACGCGAGCTTCTGCAAGGGCGAGCTTCTGCTCACCAACGCCCGCACCGCCGAGATGGCCAAACTTACCGAGAACGCGTTCCGCGACGTGAACATCGCGTTCGCCAACGAGCTCTCGCTCATCGCGGACCGCCAGGGCATCGACGTGTGGGAGCTCATCGAGCTCGCCAACCACCACCCGCGAGTGAACATCCTCCAGCCAGGGCCCGGCGTGGGCGGCCACTGCATCGCAGTGGACCCCTGGTTCATCGTCTCCGCGGATCGCGAGCAGTCGCACCTGATCCGCACCGCCCGCGAGGTCAACGACGCCAAGCCCGAGGCCGTGCTCCAGAAAGTGCTGGCGAAGGCCGACAAGCTCAAGAACCCGGTCGTCGCCGCGCTCGGCATCGCGTTCAAGGCCGACATCGACGATCTCCGCGAGTCGCCGTCCAAAGACATCGCTGTAGCGCTATCGGACCGCCTCGAGCACGGCACCGTGCTCGTGACCGAGCCGAACATCGACGCGCTCCCCGGGGAGTTCGCGGACAAGGACAATGTGGAGCTCACCGACCTCGAAGACGCCATCCAGCGGGCAGACATCGTACTGCTACTGGTGGACCACGCTCCTTTCAAGGACGTCGACCGCGAGGCGCTGCGGGAGAAGGTCGTCATCGATACCAAGGGCCTGTGGCGCTGAACGGCTGATGCCCCGTCATGGCCAACTACCTCTACGTCGTCGCTGATCGTCGAGACATCGACAAACTCGTTCCGCTGTTCCGCGCCGAGGAGTCGTCCCGGGTCGATATAACTTCGACCTGGAGCGCCCTATACGTCTCGGCCGGAGGCCGGATGTCGGCCGATGGTGGGGCATTCAAGGGGTGGGCGGTCGACTACCCGTCCCGCAGGGTCATCTTCCCGAGCGCCGACCCGACCGAGTGGCCGACCGCCCCCGATCACGCCGAAGGCAGCTTCTTCCGCGCGGAGCGCTCCGGGGAGGGAGTCCGCGTGTGCGCCGACGAGTTCGCCGTGAGCCCCCTGCTGCACACTTCCGCACGCGGCCTGTTCGCGGCCTCCGACTCGCTGTTCGTGCTCACGATAGTGCGGAGGGCCCTCGGCCATCCGACCGACCCTCATCCGGCGGCGCTCGAGAGCCGACGCTGGACGAACTCCATGGGCCAACAGCAGTTCGGCCCGGGTACGGTCGTCGCGGGAATCGACTATGCGTTCCCCGGCACAGTGGTCACACGGGATCTGCGCACCGGGCGGACGACGATCGAGCACGCACGACTCCCACAGACTCTCCTCGATGGCATCGGGTCCCACGAGGAGGCCGTGACCGAATCAGCGCGGCGGATGGTGCAGCTGTTCCGCGCGCTCGCGACAGCCGGCGTGACGATCAACGCCGCGATCTCCGGAGGGATGGATTCCCGGGTGGTCCTGGCGGCTGCCCTGACCGCCGACATCGGCGAACGCCTCGCCATCGGCTGTCAGGACAACGGCTCGCCCGACCTGGAGATCGCGACCCGACTCGCCGACCGTTTCCGCTTCCCGCTAAACAGGGGCCAGCGCGCGTTACAGGGACGGCTCCAGAACAACGATCAGCTCGCCTATTGGGCCGTCAACAGCATGGGCTTCTACGATGCCCTCTACGCCCCGCGGAAGCTGCGCCGTGTCGAACATCCCGTATTCCAGGTCGGAGGTCACGGTGCCGAGGCGGCGAAGGGCAACTACGGATGGCGGCCGATCTCGGCGATTGGCATGCCGGAGTCCGCGAAAGAGGAGGCGACCCGCGCGCTGTCGCTGGTGGGTGTGGACGCCACCGGACCCGAGGCCTCGGAATGGCACTTCCTGATGTTCCGCAATGCGATCCACAGCAGCCGCGGTGCCGGGAACAGCGAGTACGCGGCACGCCCTGCGGTCCAGAAGCCAGCGATCGGCCTGAGCCGTTCTCCCCTGTGCGACTTCGTGCGCCCCCTCGGCACTGCACCGAACGTCGTCCAGGACGTCCTGATAGCGCTGAGCCCCGACCTGGCCATGGCGGACTTCGACAAGCCGAGGAAGAATCTGCGCTTCGCACACGTGAGCGCACGGAGCATAAGAAACGGCGGGCCGCTGGCGCCCCAGTCGATCCCGGATCTCTCCGTCGCGGGCTCCCCGGAACCGAATCCGGGCCTCACTCGCTCCTTCCTCGATCTCGCCCGCGACGTCGGCCTCTCCGGCCCCACGAACGGGAAGACGCTCACCCGCGTCCTCCAGGAGCGCCCGCTCGGCAGCGCCAGGATGCTGCTCGATGATGAGCTGCGTGCTTGGCTCACTGAACTCGACCCGGATGGCGCCACCACGGTTGGAGCCTCGACGCACGCCGGCGTGGCAGCCGGCAAGGCCCTCATGGACCTCCTCTTCCTGTGAGCGCATCGCTGCGCGGCCCGGGGCCCACCCCTCGGGTGCGCCCCGGGCCGCGCACAGCGATCGCCCTCACTCGCCAATCGACTCCTCCAACTTCTCCCTGAGCAGCGCGTACCCATCCCGCGAACTGCGGTGGAGCTGCGCCCGCACCTTCTGATGGATACGCGCCGGGTGCTTGTGGATGCGGTCCTTCAGCCCCTCGTTTGTGTAGCTGACCAGCATCTCGGGGCGCTCAATCATTCGAAGGAAGTTCCGGTTCTTCGGAGTGACGGACATCGCGATCGCCGGGACTCCGTACATGGTGGCGACCACGAGTCCGTGGAACTTGATGGTCGCGAGGAGCTCCACCTTGGATATCTCCTGGCAGAGCTCTTCGAGGGACTCGGAATGTACAACTTCGTCATCGGGCCCCGACAGCTCCTTGGCCAGCGCCAAGTCCCCCTCTCCGAGGGCACCCGTAGCCAGTGCGATATGACGGATCCTATATCCCATACCTCGCGCCGTCTCGATCGCTTCGTGAAGATGGCCGAGATCCTGACTGCGCGAGCGATGCTCGCGCATTACGACTCCGAGCACTCCCTTCTCGGTCCGCTTCGCCTCCGGTCGCGCCATCGCGCAGACAGGATCCGGGTACCAGGTCAGCTTCTCCCCCGGGTTGAGGTTCTTCTTGATCCAGTTGTAGCTCTCCTCGTCACGGGCCACGACGAGCTTGCAGTTCTCGTGGGCGAAGAACTGTCGGTAGTGGTCCAGCACCCTCTCCCTCACGAACGGCTGATTGGGAACACCCAGGCCGTACACGTAGGTGGGCTTGCGCAGAAAGTCGGTCTGCCAGTAGAGATCGCTGACCCTGAGCGGGTTGAGGAGGTCGCCGCCGCCGATCAGCACAGCATCAGCCTCATCGGTGATCTCAGAGACCGGCCGCGAGAAGTACGGCGCCTCGAGGAGGTCGTTGGCGACGAAAAGGTCGTACTTCTTGCCCAGCTCCTGGCGGTGGACGGTGAGGAAAAGCTCGTCCCCAAAATTGCCCCACCCGAAATACCCTACGAGCGCAATCTTCTTCATCAGTGATTCCCTTCTTTTCTGTGATCGTCAGACAGTGGCGTCGGCGCCATAGAGTTCGGCGATCTGCCGCAGCAGACCCCGGGCCTCGTCCTGCCCCTCGACGGGCATGGACTCGAGCTTCGGCAGGTACCAGTTGGTAAAGAAGTTCTGGAAATGATGGTCCCGGTAGGACTCGAGAAGTCCGTACTTCGTGAGCACCTCGACCTGAGCTTTCTCCATGATGAGCTTCTTGCGGAAGTAGTCGGCGTCGACGGTGTTGGTCACCGACCCGTCCCGCTCGGCGTAATAGATCAGATGCGCCGCCGCGGTGAAGGCCCCCCGCTGCGCTGCAAGCATCAGCTCCCAACCGAACAGCGTGTCCTGACCTGCTGCCCGCTCGACGAATCGAAGGCTCCCGTCGTCGAAGAGACGCTTCTCCATCACCGCGCACTGGGTGGAGACGACAGGAAACTTACCGCGTTTGAAATAGTGCTCCCGCAGATTCGGTCGGATCGTCAGCCGCTCCTGGGTGTGCCGGCCCGTCGTGCCCGTCGATTGGGTGACCTTGGCCTGGTAGCCCGAGACAAAGCCCACCTCGGGGTCGACGGCCTGAGCCTCGTCGAGGAGCTCTAGGAGCACGTCGTACCCGCCGTCGGAGATCTCATTGTCGGGGTCGAGGAACGTCAGCCGCGGGGCGCGGGCCATCTCGATGCCCTTGTTCCTCGGGCGGGATGCGCTGCCGCTGCCACCGGTCTCGAAGCAGTGCGCGCGAATACGCGGGTCCTGTGCGGCGAGGTCGCGACACGTCTGCGCGGTCGTCCCGTCAGTTGAGCCGTCGTCCACCAGCAGGATCTCGAACTCGGCGGCGCGTGCATTCCGCTCGATGCTGGGCAGACACTTGGTCAGCAGGAACGTACCGGCGTTGTAGATCGGAACGATGATCGAGAGCACCGGCGTCTCGACTCCGCTCGGGACACGGTCCGCCGCACCAGGCGACAGCCGCGGCCCCGCTTCGAAGGGAGGCAGCGAGTAGCCCTGTGCACCGGCGGGGATCTCGCCGCGAAGCACGTCGCGGACGCCGTCGCCGCCGACCCGGCGCACGGAGTGCAGCGTGACTCCGGGCTCGGCGTGCTGCACGAACTCGTGCGCAGGCCCGTCGATCCGTTCCTCCCGGAGGGTGGAGGACTGGGTGACGAAGTCGGAGTTCGTGTACTTGAACGCGTTGATCCTGTCCATCACATAGTTCTCGCCGTAGCTGTGCTCTGTGTCGACACGACCGATGTAGCGGATCTCGCGGGAGAGGAGCTCCTCGGCATCGGCGTCGTCTCCGACGAGCTCGACCTCCGGGTAAGACTGGGCGGCGACCTCCCGTCGCAGCTGCTCGTCCACCCGGTTCGCCACCAGAGCGACCCGGGGAGTGCCTCGCGGTACGCCGGGATCCACTCCGGCGGCGTCAAGCATTCTCAGGGCGATGTCCTGCGCGGTGCGCGAGGTGAGGACGCTGCGCACCTGGGCCTCGTTGGTGCGGTGTTCGCTGAGCGGGATCTCCGCAGTGAAGTAGGACTCGAGGTTCTCGTGGTCGGCGATGATGCGGATCTCGGGGAACCGGTTGAACACGGACCTCGCATAATTGGAGAGCAGTCCACGACCCTGCGCCTGGAGCTCGTAGATGCGCATGGCGCACATCGTGGGGCTCGACTTGATGGAGTTGAAGTTCAGGCTCCACCGGAACAGCTTGTGCACCCGTTGGAGCACGTCGTGCGGCATGGGTTCAAGGGAGAGTTCTCCGTACGGCTCCGGGAAGGCGTAGTCCTCGTTGCCGAAGTTCCTGTCCACCAGGGTGAGGTTCTCGCCAGTCGACAGGATCGAGTCGAACATGACATGCATGTCATCGACCCTCTCCTGATACCGCTTGGGGTAGGACCCGGCGAAGAATGCCTTGTTCACCGTGTGGCGATGGCTGCCGATGGGGTTGTTGAGCTGAGGGTTCGCCCCGTACTCGCCGTAGTGGACGCTGTCATGCCCGAGCTCGCGGCGGTACGCCTCGAGGCAGTCGGTGTCGGAGGTGAAGACATGATCGAACTTCCGTGCGATGGGGAGGAAGTAGTCGAAGTTGCTCGGGTCCTCGATCGACTGGAATAGCGTAGGCCGCCCGTTCTCGCGAGCGAACGCCAACAGCTTATCCAGAGCCTCCCGAGGCCCTTCCCTGAACTTGACGCCTCTCCACTCCTCATGGTGGAGCCCCCTCCAACAGGTCACGTAGATGAGTAGATCGAATCCCTCGGCGATGACCTGGTCTACCGCCCAGGGCCGCACATACGTGACCTCGGAGAAGGCGTCCTTGTAGAAGTTCAGCATGTACTCGTCGGTCACGACGGCCGCGTGGAGGGGAAGCTTGGTGGAGAAGTACTCCGAGCCGTTGCTCTGCGGCAAGGTTGAGGCGAGCTCGACGAGGAGCTCCCGGGTGAGACGGCGCGCCTCGAGCGACCCGCCGCCACCCGACCTCCGCGGCTCGCTCGCGGCGACCAGGTGGTCCTGCACCTGGTGCAGCACCGCTCCCGCACGCTGGCCCGCCGCGACGACGTCCTCCAGGCTCCTGGCGAAGTTCTCGAGATCCTGCTCGGCCTGCTGCTGGTGCTCGGTGTCGGCGACCCCGAAATCCACGACCTTCACGCCAGTTCGGGCCCCCGCGGGGCGCTCCACGGCATCGAGGTCGAGCCCGCCCAGCTCGAGGGGGGAGGTTCCGCGCACCCGCACGGTGACGAGAACCCTGTCGACGCCCGCGGGAGGGAGGTACAGCGCTCGATGCCGCGCGTCGATCGTCGTGACCCCCGTCCTGGTGCCGGAGGCGTCGTACTCGAGGAGATGGACCTCGGCCCGCACCTCCTCGTTCGCCAGCGTGTCCAGATGGATCGCATAGGCCGACCCCTGGTCGATGCCGATCCCGTGCTCGTCGTCGATGTGGCGGAAGCTCCGCTCATCACCGGCGAGCACGAGGTAGACGGACTTCGTGGTCGAGGAGGTGACCACGGTCAGTCCGGAGCGGCTGAGCGTGACGTCGACCGAATCGGCGCGGGTCACGTTCCACGCGTTCTCGACCGGGAGGCCGGTCCGGAAGCCGACCAGGGGGAATTCTCGCAGGGAGGTCATCGTGGTGCTCTTTCGGTTCTCGTCGCGGTGGGTGGTCGTCAGCGCTGGAAGCGCCGGGCGGATTCCAGCGCCAGGACGCGGTCGTGCAGGAGCGCCAGCTGCGGATAGGTCGCATCCCGGCCGGCCTCCTGCACGCCGGATCGCCCCTCGTGCTCGAGCTCGGCCAGCAGATCCTCGAGGTCCTGCAGCTCCTGCCGAGTCTGCTCCTCGCGCTCGCGACCGGCGGTCTCCAGAGCACGGACCCTGGCCTGCAGCGCCCACCGGTGGCGGCTCTCCGCGCGGATCCGCGACCGGACTCGCAGAGCGGCCGCTGCCCCTGCGGCCAACAGGAGGAGGGTCGCGGCACCGGTCAGCTCGCCCTCGACCGCCGCGATCAGGGACACGACAAAGGCGGCCGTAGCGAGCACGCCAGCCGCAAGGGAGTACACACGATTCCGTGACATGTCAGAAGCCTCTCTGGATCCGTGGTTCTCAGGCTCCGAAGTCCGCCGGGCGGGAACCGCCCATGAACTTCCAGCGGATCGCACCCACGGTCCGCCCCGCCGCGGCGCCGTCCCCGTAGGGGTTTACCGCATTCGCCATCCCCGCGTACGCCTCCTCGGAGTCCAGCAGCAGCGAGACCTCGTCGATCAGCCTCTGCGAATGGGTGCCGATCAGCTTCACCGTGCCGGCGACCACGGCTTCCGGACGTTCGGTATTCTCTCGCATGACGAGCACCGGCTTGCCGAGGCTCGGCGCCTCCTCCTGCACCCCGCCGGAGTCCGTGAGGACGATGTCGGCGAGACTGAGGATGCGGGTGAAGGCGGCGTACGGGAGCGGCTCGGTGAGCACCACGTTCTCGAGACCTTCGACGGCAGGTCGGATCGCGGCGCGGACCTCGGGGTTCCTGTGGATCGGGAACACCACCGTGAGGTCCGGGTACTTCCGCGCGATCTCGGCGACGCCGGCGCCGATGTCCTCCATAGCCGATCCGAGGTTCTCGCGACGGTGCGCCGTCACCAGCAGCACCCGTCCGGCGGTCCCTGCGGTCTTCCCCGCCTGCAGCGCCTCCAGCCTCTCGTCCTCGAAGTGCACCTCGAGATTCTCGGTGGCATACATCAGGGTGTCGATCACCGAGTTCCCCGTGACGACGATGTCAGTCTCGCTGACGGCCTCCCGGGTGAGGTTCGCCTTCGACGTCGAGGTGGGCGCGAGATGGAGTGCTGCGATCTGGCTGGTCAGCTTACGGTTCGCCTCCTCCGGGAAAGGGGAGTTGATGTCGCCGGACCTCAACCCCGCTTCCAGGTGGAGGACGGGGACCTGCCGGTTGAAGGCCGAGACCGCCGCCCCCATGACGGTGGAGGTGTCACCCTGGACGATCACGGCATCGGGCTCCTCGGCGCGGAGCACCTCGTCGACGCCCGAGATCACCTTGGCGACGATCCCGTTCAGGGACTGGCCGTTGCTCATGATGTTCAGATCATGGTCAGGGGTGATCCCGAACATCGTGTTCACCTGGTCGAGCATCTCGCGGTGCTGGCCCGTAACGACCGTGACGCTCTCAAGGTCGTCGGCGCTCTCGATCGCCTTGATGATAGGGGCGACCTTAATCGCCTCAGGTCGGGTGCCGTAGATGGTCATGATGCGCAGTCCCATAGGGGTCCTCTCGTCGGAAGCGTATGTGAGGTCAGTCGTCAAGTCGTCTGGTGCCGGGGAAGCGTTGCGCTTCCATCCGTCGGGTGAAGATCGAGGCGAACGGATCGGGCTCGAGCTCGGGCGTGCGGTCCGAGGGGGTGGGCTCCTCATCCTGGGGAAGAGTCAGCGCGGCAGAGGCGCGCTGCGGCTCCCCTGCGAGTACCGCCTCGCGGAGGATCTCCATCGCCTCCACCTCCCTGTCTCGCGCCATTCGATAGGTGAAGGAGCGATAAGTCGAACACACCTGCGTGGTGTCGCCGTCCATCACGACCCGCCCCTTCTCCATCCAGATCACCCTTGAGCACACGGTCTCGATCGCACGGGGGGCGTGGTTGACCATGAAGACTGTGCCAGCGTTCTCTAGGAGTTCATCCATCTTTGCCTTCGAGCGCTTCGAGAATGTGGCATCACCGGTGGAGAGCGCCTCGTCGACCATCAGGATCTTCGGTTGCGCCATCACGGAGATCGCGAACTTGAGCCGGGACGCCATCCCGGACGAGTACGTGCGCATCGGCAGGTCCACGGCGTCGCCGAGAGCGGATAGTTCGGCTGCCCCAGGGAGCAGTTCCTCCGCCTGAGCCGGCGTCATGCCGAGCGCTAGGAATCCGAGCTTGATATTCTCGGCGCCGGTGAGGTCGCTCATCAGCGCAGCGCTCACTCCCAGCAGCTGCGGCCGGGAACTGGTGAAAATCGACCCGGACGTGGGCGGCTCCACTCCAGCCAGCATGCGCAGGAGCGTCGATTTCCCGGAGCCATTGCGACCGATGATCCCTACGAACTCTCCTTCACGCACGGTGAGGTCGATACCACGCACCGCGGAGACCGAGACCATCGACTTGCGCGGAGAGATCCTCCCCCACAGGCCCTTGCGCGGAGAGCGATCGGTGCGGGGCGCCTTGTATCGCATCCTCACGCGATGCGCCACGACCGTGAGCGGCGATGTCGCAGGCGGAACCCACAGGGTGCTTTGCGGCTCTTGATCTTCCGTCTCGACGGCGTCGATGTCAGGCGAGCTCTCGGCCATAGCTCTCCTCCGCTCTCCAGAAGAAGAGGAACCCGAAAACCACGGTCCCGACGGCCCAGCTGATCGCAATCGTCCACGATCGCAGATCCGGCACCTGGCCGTCCAGCAGCACGCTCCGCATCATGTCGATGATCTGATACAGCGGGTTGAGCTCGAGGATCGCGACGGCGGTGGAGTCATCGACGAATCGAGTGATGGGGAACATGACACCGGATCCGTACATGAGGAACCGACTCACGAGCCCCAACAGATTCGCCATGTCAGGGATGTGAAACCCGATGCGCGCAGTGAAAAGCATGATCCCCAGGTTAAGCACCGTCTGGATCATGAAGATAGGTACGAGTAACGGCCAGGTGAACTGCGGGGGAGCGTGCGGTGGGAGCACGATGATCACGAGGCACATCATCGCGAGCGTGAACACTGCGGTCATCGTCGACTGGACCACTGCCGCGATCGGTATCGAGGCGCGGGGAAACGTGAACGCCTTGATCATCGACCGGTTCGCGTGGAGGAGGGTTGCGCCAGAACTGATCGACGTCGCGGTCGAACGGTACAGAAGGATACCGATCACGAGGAACGCGGGGAAGTTCTCTATACCACGCCCGGCCTGGAGGATCAGGCCAAAGATCACGAAGTAGACGCTGGCGTCGACGAGCGGGCGCAGGAGGAGCCACACGTTTCCCAGACGCATGCGGCTGTGCTGCGTCGAGGCGCGGTGCCGTGCGTCGTACCAGATGAAGAACCGACGATCCCACAGCTGGCGGATGTACTCCGTCAGCTCCGGGCGCACCCCGATCCTGGTGAGCGCGCTCGGGTCGAGCCCCTTCGCCTCGAGCGCACGCTTCACCTCGGAGGTGCTCCTCACCTCACTCGTCACTGGTCGTCTCCTCATTGTCTCCGCGTATCACTGCCCTGTACGCGCTCTCGTACCGCCGCATCAGCGCGGGCCAGGTGCGCTCTGCCGCGACCGTCCGGCCCTCGAGGGAAAGTGCCCGGCGACGACTCTCGTCCTCGAGCACGGCGAGGATCGCGGCGGCGAGCGACTCGTGGTCGTCCGGTGCGGCGAGCACTCCGGCGAGGTGGCCGTGGGCATCCTGGACGGACTCCCTGAGCGCCGGCAGATCGCTCACCACGACCGGCCGACCGAGCGCGAGCGCCTCGACCGGCTTCTGCGGCGTGACCGTGCGCGAGACCTCCAGATCCTTGCGAGGCACGATGACCACGTCCAGGGCCTGCACCCAGGTGCGGCCCCGCGAGGCCGGGACCCGACCTGGCATGTGCAGACGGTCCTCGATCCCCAGCTCCTCGGCCAGGGCGCGCAGGCCCGGTGCCGAGACCCCGTCGCCCACGAGCACGACCACCAGGCGGTCGCGCACCTCGGTCGCGACGTCACCGTCGGCGAGCAGAGCGGCCACCGCGCGGAGCAGCACGTCGAACCCCTCGTAGTCCACGAGAGCGCTGACGGCGCCCACGGCCAGTGCGTCGGCCGGGAGTGACGGATGCAATCGTGCGCGCGCCTCCTGAGGCGTCCGCTGCTCGGTCAGCAAGCGTGTATCGACCCCGTTGGGAACCAGAGTGATGCGGTCCCGGGAGACGCCGCGCTCCACGAGCACCTCCGCCATCGTGCGACTGAGAGTCACCACTGCATCAGCCTCTCGGGCCAGCGACGCTTCCGCATCGATGGTTCGGCGTACCTTCTCCGAACGGGCCGCGACGGCGCGAGAGGCCTCACTGCGGTGCGACGCGATCCAGGTCTTCTCCATCAGGCCGCGGACCTCGAGAATCCACGGGATCCCGGTGGCGGCGCTGACGGCCTGTGCGACGAGCGCATTGCGGTAGTCGGTCGTCGCGTGGAGGACGTGTGGGCGGAATTCGGCGACGATCCGCAGCGCCTCATCGACCTGCTGGGCCAATCGGTCTTCTGCCGTGGCACCGAGGGGGCTCGGAAGGGTTCGGCGGTACCGGATCTCGTCGATCACGTCCTCGTCGTCGCACAGCGGCTTCCCCACCATGACGGGGTACCCGGTGCGCGTGAGCGCCACGGACTCGATGCCGCAGGCGTCGAGGGCGGTGAGGACGTTGTGGGTGCGCAGTGCGTAACCGGACTGGGTGTGCGGAAGGGAGTTCGTGATCAGATGGAGCACACGCAGCCGTTCGCGCTCCGGTGACGGCGCACTGTGCGCCGCGCCCGACGCAGGAGGACGCAGGCGGTGGCCGTCCTCGAGGAGTTCCAGCTCGCTGCGGAGGCGCCTCGCCTGTGCCGTGCTTCCACGACCCTCTGACTCGAGCGCTTCCACGGCACCGGACAGGTCGCCCCGCGCCCACAGCGCGCGAGCGCGCGTGCCGGCCGGGGTGCTTGCGTCGAGCAGATCAGGACGATCCAGCAGGACGGCGACCTCGGCCGCGGTCCGCGACGTTTCCTTGCGGGCGGCCACGACGTGGCCGAGCGCCGTGGACTCGTGCCCTGCCATGAAGGCTCCCAGCGCTGCTACCCCGTCGCCTCGCGGGAAACGCGCGGCGGCAGTGCGAATGGCCCGGCCGATGAAGCGGCGAGCCCCCATCGGCAGCCTTCGGCTGACCTGGATCGCGAGGAGGGCAGGGTCGTCCAACAGGTGCTGCCCCACAGCATGCGACAGCAGGCGCATGTTCCGGCGGAGGTGTCGTGTCAAGGGCACGATCCTCCGTTCCAGGGTCGACTCTCTGCACTCACGGGCCCCACGGAGCATACCCATCGTTCACTGCGTCACTGGGGTGGCGCGACGCCGAGCCGAGAGTTTGACCACTCCACGAGCGGCATGTCGGCCCCGCATCGAGGTGCCGCACGTTCACCGCAGATAGGGGCCGATCGGGTGGCGTTCAGTGCTCGATCGCCCCCGCCACCTGTTCCCGCAGCGCGATGAATTCCGGCAGCTTCCGCATCTCCTCGCCGAGCTGCTTGCCCGCCTGCGCCGAGAGTGTCACCTCCTGATCCAGCACCACGCGCCCGGGCCGTGCGCTCATGACCAGCACCCGGTCTCCGAGGAACACGGCCTCGTCCACGTCGTGGGTGATGAAGAAGACGGTCCGTTGCTGGGCGCGCTGGATGGTGAGCAGATCTGCCTGCAGGCGGGCGCGGGTGATCGCGTCCAGCGCGCCGAACGGCTCGTCCATGAGGATCACGTCGGTCTCGTTGGCGAGCACGCGCGCGATCTGCGCACGCTGCTGCATGCCACCGGAGAGCTCGTACGGCTTCGCGTCGCCGAAGTCGCCGAGGCCCACCAGATCGAGGTACTCCTGGGCCTTCGTCGAGCGTTCCTTCTTCCCCACCTTGCGCATCCGCATGCCGAGCGCCACGTTCTCGCGCACGGAGAACCAGGGGAACAGGTTCGGCTGCTGGAACACCACGCCGCGTTCGGCGCCCGGGCTCGTGATCTCGCCGCCCCGGTAGTGGGCGCTGCCGCCGGTGGGGCGGAGGAAGCCGGCGATGATCTTCAGCAGGGTCGTCTTGCCGCATCCCGACGGGCCGACCACGCACACGAACTGTCCCTGGGGGATGCTGAGATCGGTCTCGGCCAGGGCATGGACCACGTCGCCGGTGTCGGTGACGAAGCGCTGCGAGACGCCGTCGAGGTGCACCACGGCGGAGGTGTCGGGGGCGGTCTCGGTCACTTCGCGACCTCCTCGATCGCGTCGCCGTACGGCATCTGCTCGTACACGTCCCCGTCGGCCAGCGCGTCGATCCCGTCCTGGGACTCGAGGAACTCCGCGGTGCTGGTCAGCGCGTCCGCGAGCCCGTCGCCGCCGAAGTACTCCTCACCGGCCTGCTCCTCAAGGGTGGGGTAGAGGTAGCCGTCGAGCAGGTCCTGCGCGTCCTCCTTCTCCACGCCGAGCTGCACGGAGATGGAGGTCGCGGCGAGCTCGGGCTCCTCGTTCAGGATCCTGGTGCCCTCGGCCTGCACGAGGGTCCACATGCGCATGAAGTCCGGGTTCCCGCTGATGAAGTCCTCGGTGCCGGCCACGAGATCGAAGGTGGGGGCGCCGAGGCCGGCGCTGTCCTCGCTGGAGAGGATGGTGTGCCCCTCCTCGCCCAGCAACTCGCTCAGCGTGGGCTCCCAGATCCAGGCCGCGTCGATCTCGTCGCGCTGCCAGGCTGCGAGGATGGCGTCCGGGGCGAGGTTGATGACGCGCACGTCGCCGCTCAGCCCCTCTTCCCCGAGCGCGGTGAGGAGGGAGTAGTGCGCCGTGGAGCCGAAGGGGACGCCGATGGTCTTCCCGGACATGTCGTCCAGCGACTCGATGGCGGGATCCTTGACGACGAGGGACTCGGCCTCGCCGATCACGTCGCTGATCCAGATCACCTTGATCTCCTTGGACAGCGGCGGGGACGCCGCCTTCACGGCGGGGCTGGAGCCCACCTGGGAGATGTCCAGCGAATCGGAGCCGAAGGCCTGGATCACGTCGCCGCCGGAGTTCATCTTGAGCCAGGAGATCTGCGCCTCCGGCATGCACGCCTCCAGGAGCTGGAGATCCTTCACCACGAGGTCGCCGTTGGGGATCGCCTGCCAGGCGATCCGGGCCGAGGTGGTGATCGAAGGGTCCGGCTCCACCGGGCATGTGGTCTCGCCGGCGAAGTTGTCGGGGTGACTGGTGCGGCCGGACTGCACGCAGCCGCTGAGCGCGAGCACCACGCCGAGCGTGGCGGCGGCCATGCGCAGGGCTGTGCCGGGGCGGCGCGTCGAGGTCGAGGTGTTCACGGCGATCAGACCTTTCCGTGCCAGGGCACCAGGCGGTCGCCCACCCACCGGATCGCGCCGTCGAGCGCGAGGGCGACCAGACCGATCACGATGATGCAGGCGATGGTGAGTGCGGTGTTCAGCTGGGTGCCGGAGATGTATGCGAGCCCTCCGATGCCGGGGATGCCGTTGTTCAGCTCCGCGGCCACGACGGTGGTCCAGGCGAAGCCCACGGCGAGCCGCACACCGGAGAAGATCGAGGCCGTGGCGGCGGGGAGCACCACGAACCGTGCCATTTGCGAGGAGCTGGCGCCCATGCTCCGTGCGGCGGAGAGGTAGTCCTCGCGCACGCCGCGAACGCCGTCGATCGTGGCGATCACGATGGGTGGGAAAGCGGCGAGGAAGAGCAGGAGGAACTTCGAGGTGTCCCCGATCCCCACCCACACGATGATCAGGCCGATGTAGCCCAGCGGCGGCAGCGCGCGCAGGAAGTTCAGGATGGGGGCGAAGGCCGTGTTCGCCAGCTCCCACATGCTCATCACCGCTCCGAGGGCGACGCCGAGCACGGCAGCGAGGGCCACGCCCACCCCGATGCGCTGCAGCGAGGCGATCAGGTGCTCCCACAGATAGTAGTTCTGCACGCCGCATACGGTGCGCCCGGTGCTCTCGTCCACCACCAGGCACCGGTTCGCATCGAGGAACGCTCCGAACACGGACTGGGGGCTCGGCAGGTAGAGCGGATCGATGAGCTCGATCGCGGTGATCAGCCACCAGACTGCAAGGATCCCGAGCAGAACGCCGCCTTGCAGCATCCGATTGCGTCGGATTCGCCGCGACCGGCCGCTGCGTGCGGCCTTCGCCACCCGCGCCGACGTCTCGCTCTCGGTAGTCGGCGCCGGGGATCGAGGAGGGGAGCTGGTGGCATCGGTCGATCTCGCGCCGTCATCCATGAGCCGCGTCAGCTCCCTCTCGTCTCGCCGGTTCGCTCGGAGGACGTTACCCCGGGTGGCGAACGGGCGCACACTTCGCCCACGAAGTCGACGACTCGGCCTCACCAGCCCTCAGACGAGAATCTCCCCCGCCGGCCGCTTCTCCCCGAGCCCTGCCAACATCGAGCGCACGCTCTGGTCACTGCGGCGTGGCCGGTCCTCGAGCGGCCCCGCCGTCTCCACCGCGTCCACGCAGGGCATGCCCTGCCCGCAGGCCGGCCGGACGCCTCAGCGCCGCGACGGCGGGACAGCGGCGGTCCCGAGCTCCGCGAGCATCTGCGCGAGCGCCTCCTCGGGGAACGGGCCCACGGTGATCTCGTCCCCGTCCGTGGTGCAGGTGATCCACACGCCCTGCGCGTCCCTCGTGAGGGTGAGGGCGTCGCCCTCGGGATCAGTGCGCTCTACGGCCTCGACCGACGGCCCGGGTTCCGGTATCACGAAGAGGCCGACGCTGCGGGGCGCGCCGGCACTCGCCTCGGCGCCCCATACGGCACCGCGGCGCTCCGCCCCCTGTGCTCGACTCATCAGCCTCTCCTTCCACCTCCCGCAGTGCGACGGGCGCACGCACGGCCGCCGCCGCATCGCCGTCCGCCGGGGCCGCGACGTGCACAGCGCAAGGGATCGTGCCCACTCTGGGGGTGCTGCGGCGGCTTTTCTCCACCACTGACCGGACTCCGCGCGTGTCGGCCACCCGAGCAGGCCGCGACCTACCCACCCGGGTAGTTCACGCCCCACCCGGATCGGCGGCCGCTCTCCGTGGTGATCATCGTGCCGAGCGCGGAGGTAGACCGCGGGGCCGGCCCCGCCGCTCAGTCGATGATCTCCCCCGTCCCCGCCTGCCGTTTCTCCTCGAGCCCGGCCCGCATCGCGCGCACGCTCTGGTCGCTGTGGCGGGGCCAGTCCTCGAGCTCGCGCACCACGCGCACCGGGTCGAGGCTGCGGTAGGAGCGGGTGGGGTTGCCGGGGAAGCGCTGGTCGGTGACGTTCGGATCGTCCTCGAGCGGCCCCGTCGGCTCCACCACGCACACGCGGGGCTCACCCTCCCCGCGGGCCAGCTGGGCGCCCCAGAGGCGGCGTGATCCGGTTATGCAGCGCCCTGCGCACCAGCGCGGCCGCCGCTCACGCCCGGGCGAACAGCCCCACCGCGTCCCAGGCCGCCCAGCCGCCCTCGGCCAGCTCGAACTCGATCACGTTCTCGCCCTCCTGCAGCAGCGCGGCCGGCACCGCGGGCTCGAAGAAGGCGCGGCGCAGGGTGGAGCCGGGCACGGTGGCATCCCCCTCGCGGGAGCCCCGGGTGGCGCCCTGCGGCAGCGTCAGATCCGTGGCGTGCTCTCCGTTGGCGCGCACCCGCAGGATCCCTCCCAGGCGCGTGGTGTCCACCAGCCACACGGCCAGGTCATGATCCTCGGTCGGGGCGCTCTCGAGGGGGAATGTCCAGCGGGCGCGGTAGGCGGCGCGGCCGGCCCAGGCGTCACCCGGCCCCGGCAGCAGGTACGGCCAGGCCGTCTCCGGGGAGTCCACGCCCTCGCGGTACTCGATCAGCGCCTCCGGGTGCTCCTCGGGGATGCGGGCGTAGGAGCTCGGGGCGAAGCGGTGCTCGAGGGTGCGGCCGTCGAACGCGCCGATGACGGCCACGGGCGTGCCCGTGGCGGTCACCGACGCCTGGGAGGCGGCGGTGACGGGCCGGCTCGCCGCGCCGCGCCGGCCCGCATCGGAGACGGCCACCACGGTGTACGTCCAGGTCTCCCCGGCCGGGTCGAGGCCGTGGTGCACCAGGCGGGGGTACACCGTCTTCGCCAGCAGCGAGGACTCCTCGGGGGCCGAGGGCGCCTCCTGGCCCGGCACCGCGTACACGCGGTAGTGGTCGATCAGCGGATCGAAGCCGAGGGAGTCCCAGGTGAGGGTGATCGTGGCGAGGCCGGGCTCGGTGCGCAGGCCGGTGACGGTTCGGGGGCGGGGGCTCATGGGTTCCTCCGTGCCCGCTCAGGCGGGGATCAGGCGGGGCTCGCCCGCGGGGGTGGTGAAACGGGCGGTGAGCTGCTTCTCGGCGGTGTCGTCTGCCTCGATCCAGTCCACCACGTAGAAGCTGGAGACCATCTCCTGCGGCGTGAGGCGCAGGTGCACGTACCCGCGCCGGCCGTCGTAGAGCTTCACGTAGTCGTGCTGGAGCCAGTCCTCGGTGTAGCCGTCGGTGCGCGCACCGTCCCCGTCGGAGGCGATCGAGGTGCACACCAGCTCCACCCCCAGCGCCCCCGCCGCCGGATCCTCGGGGTCGGCGGGGATCTCGGCGGCCACGTGCCGGTGGATGTCCCCGGTGAGCATCACCGGGTTGCGGGCCTCGTCCATCGCCGCGAGCAGGCGGCGGCGAGCGGCCGGATAGCCGTCCCACATGTCCACCCGGTCCTCGGTGATCGGCACCAGCACCACGCCGTTGGCCAGCACATTCCACTGCGCCTCGGAGCTGCGCAGCCGCTCCGCCACCCAGTCCTCCTGGGCGGCGCCCAGGATGGTGCGGTCCTCGCGCTGCTGCTCGGCGGCATCGGCCGGGGCCGGGTCGCGGAACTGGCGCGAGTCCAGCAGCGAGAAGCGGGCCAGGGAGCCCACGTCGAAGCCCGTGGTGATGTCGCTGTCCGGACCCTCGGGCAGGGCGGCGAGATCCAGCGGCATGTTCTCGTAGAACGCGCGATAGGCGACGGCGATGCGGTGGACGAAGTCCTCCGCATCGATCCCCGTGCTCGAGACGTGGGCGGCGTAGTTGTTCTGCACCTCGTGGTCGTCCCACACCGCCACCGCCGCCGCCCGGGCGTGCACGGCCTGCAGATGCGGATCCGCCTTGAACAGCGCGTACCGCAACCGGTACTGCTCGAGCGTCTCCGTCTCCACGCGATGCACCTCGCCCACCGAGGCGCCCTCGCGGCGCAGGTTCGCCTCGGTGATGCCGTACTCGTAGATGTAGTCCCCGGCGAACACCACGAGGTCCAGATCCTCCTCCGCGGCGAGATGCCGGTGGGCGGTGAAGTGGCCGTGGTACCAGGCCTGGCAGGACACCAGCGCCGCGGAGAACGACTCCGCCTCCGCGCCGGGGGCGGGGAGCGTGCGGAATCGGCCGACGGGACTGTGCGCCCGACTGGACCGGAAGCGGTAGAAGTGCTCGGTGGCGGGCTCGAGCCCCTCCACCCGCGGATGCACCGCGTGGGCGAGCTCCGGCTGGGCGAGCGCCCGGCCGTGGGCCACCACGGCGGTGAACTCCTCGTCGGTCGCGACCTCCCAGTGCACCATCACGGGCCGGGAGGGCATGCCGCCGTGGCCGTCCTCGGCCAGCGGTTCGGGGGCCAGGCGCGTCCACAGCACCGCCCCGTCCGGGCGCGGCGCCCCGCTGGCCACGCCGAGGGAGAACAGCCCCTCCTGGTGCGGCAGCGGCGCCGCCTGCGCGGCGCGGGCATCGATCCCGAGGGCCAGCGCGGCGGCGGAGGCGCCGCTGAGCTGGAGGAGTCGGCGACGGCTGACCAGTGCGGGACTGTCTGGGGACGGCATGGGACCTCCGGATCGGGGTGCAGGAGCGTGCCACCGTGCCCGGCCAGGATGGCGCGCACGTGAACCGGCGGTCACATCAGCCGCACGGCGCGGCGACGATCGATGCGCAATCGCCCATGTCGCCCGCCACCCGCACCCCGTGACCCGCCCCGTCGGCCTCTGCTCAGCGCGCCGCTCCCCCGCCCCGCCCATCGGGACATCCCCCACACCGCCGGGCGGCTCGCCCCCTCACCGCTCCCGCCTGCACCTTCTACCCTGCTGGTATGACGTCCACCGGTCTCCTCGCCTTCACCGGGCTCGCGGTGGTGACCATGGACGTGCTGGGCGGCGTGCTCGCGATCGGCATGCTGCTGCGCGGTGGCAGGCTGCGGCACCTGCTCGCCTTCGCCGGCGGCTACGCGCTGGTGGTGACGGCGGCGACGCTGCTGCTACATCCGCTGCTGGCCTGGCTGGGGCGGCACCTGGGCCCGGTGCTGGAGTCGAAGAACACCCTGGGCGTCGTGGAGATCGTGGTGGGGGCGGCGCTGGTGGGCTTCAGCGTGCACCAGTTCCGCGCCGCGGCCCGGCCCCCGCGCCCCCACGGCCGGCTCGAGGAGCGGGCCACGCCGAAGCGCCTGGCGACCGCGCCGCTCGCCCTGGCCGGGATCGCCTTCGCGGGCACGGCGCTGGCCGATCCGGCGTTCCCGCTCGCGGTGGGCATGGCCGCCCAGGAGCAACACCTGCCGCTGCGGATCGCGCTGCTGGTGGGCTGGAATGTGATATACCAGCTGCCGCTGGTGTCCGTGCTGGTCGCCGCCGCGTTCGGGAAGCACGAGCAGCTGGCGATCCGGGTGATGGAGGTGATCGGCCCGCACCGTCGGCGGCTGCAGACGGCGCTCGCCGTCGCCCTCGCCCTCGGCGGCCTCGCCGTGCTCGGGGACGGCGCCGTCGCCCTTGCCAGCGGGCACGTGCCCTGGCTGCGCCAGCTGATCCTGCTGCGGTGAGGTGCCGCGGGCGTCAGGCGCCGCCGCGCCGACGGAACATCGGCCCCGCCGCCGGGCCCGCCGCCCCGCCGCTCACGCGAGCGTGAGGAACAGCTTTTCCAGCTCCTTGCGGTCCAGATCCTTCTCCGGGCTGGTCATGCACTGCTCCATGCCGCTGGCGATGATCGCGAAGCCGGCGCGGTCCAGCGCCTTGGACACGGCGGAGAGCTGGGTGACCACGTCCTTGCAGTCCCGGCCCTCCTCGAGCATGCGGGTCACGGCGCTCAGCTGGCCCTGGGCGCGCTTGAGGCGGTTGATCACCGGGGTCATGTCGGCGGGATCGAGTTCCACGGAGTCCTCCTGAGGATGGTCGGCAACACCCCGAGTGTATACCCCCGGGGGTGTGTTGCGTACCCCCGGGGGTATGTGCGATGCTCGGTCTCGTACACCCCGAGTGCCGCCGGTCCCCGGCGTCCCGCACCCGGCGGCCCCGTGCGGAGCCGCGCCGTTCACCTCGGCGCCATGCGGATCCCGCGCGGGTTCAGCCCGGGTCTGTGACGATATGACCACGGCACCGCAGCTCCCCAAGGAGGAACCATGCTTCTCGAACGGATCTACGACGAGGACCTGTCCCAGGCCGGATACTTCCTCGGCTGTCAGGCGCAGAAGACGGCGCTGGTGGTCGACCCGCGGCGCGACATCCAGGTCTACCTCGACCTCGCCGCCCATCACGGCATGACGATCACCGCCGTGGTCGAGACCCACATCCACGCCGACTTCCTCTCCGGCACCCGCGAGCTCGCCGCCGCCACCGGCGCCACGGCGTACGTCTCCGGCGAGGGCGGCGAGGACTGGCAGTACGGCTTCGAGGCGGAGCGCCTGCACGACGGCCAGTCGATCCAGCTGGGCAACATCACCGTCACCGCCCGCCACACCCCGGGCCACACCCCCGAGCACCTCAGCTACCTCGTCACCGACGGCGCCTTCGCGGACGAGCCCGGCTACTTCCTCACCGGCGACTTCGTCTTCTCCGGGGACCTGGGCCGCCCGGACCTCCTCGACGAGGCCGTGGGCATGCAGGACACCCGCTTCGCCGGCGCGAAGCAGCTGTTCGCCTCCCTGAAGAGCGCCTTCCTCACCCTCCCCGATCACGTGCAGGTGTTCCCCGGCCACGGCGCCGGCTCCGCCTGCGGCAAGGCGCTGGGCGCGCTGCCCTCCACCACGGTGGGCTACGAGCGGAAGTTCGCCTGGTGGGGCCCGTTCCTGGAGAACGACGACGAGCAGGGCTTCATCGACGAGCTGCTGGACGGCCAGCCCGACGCCCACGCCTACTTCGCCCGCATGAAGCGGCAGAACACCGACGGCCCCGCCCTGCTGGGCGAGCGTCCCGCCCCGCGCGAGGTCTCCACCCAGGAGCTCTCCGCCGCCCTCGCCGACGGCTCCCTCGCCCTGGTGGACACCCGGCCCGTGGCGGAGGTGCACGCCGGCACCGTGCCCGGTGCGCTGTCCATCCCGTCCCTCGGCAAGGCCGCCACCCACATCGGCTGGGCCTTCGACCCCGAGGCCGACGACGCCCAGCTGGTGGTGCTCGCGCCCGACGCCTCGACCGCCGCCGCCTACGGCGACCACTTCGTGCGGGTGGGCGTGGACGCGCTCACCGGCTACACCCCCACCCTGGACGGGCTGGACCTGACCGCCCCTGCCACCGTCGCCCCGGCGGACCTCGCCGCGCTGCGCGAGGAGGAGCCGACCGCGCACCTGCTGGACGTGCGCACCCGCAACGAGCACGCCGCCGGAACGGTGGACGACGCCGACCAGCTCTCCGCCGGCAAGGTGCTGTTCCACCCCGGCGACCTGCCCGCGAAGGACGCCGGCCGCCTGATCACCTTCTGCCAGTCCGGGCTGCGCAACTCCGTGGCCGCGGCCGCGCTGCGCCGCGCCGGCTACGACGTGGTGGAGCTGGAGGGCAGCTACAACGACTGGTCCCAGTGGGCCGCCGCCCAGCACGACCTGCAGACCACCGGAGAGGACGCCCGATGACCGCCACCCCCACCACCCGCACCGTCACCCCTGCCGAGCTCGCCCACCGCCTCAGCGCGGACCCCGAGCTGATGGTGATCGACGTGCGCACCCCGGGCGAGTTCGAGACGGTGCACATCCCCGGCTCGTACAACGTGCCGCTGGACCTGCTCACCGCCCACACCGACACCCTCGCCGGGCGCATGGGCGAGCACGTGGTGCTGGTGTGCCGCTCCGGCGCCCGCGCCGGGAAGGCCTGCGAGGCGCTGCAGCAGTCCGGCCTGGAGGGCATCGACGTGCTCGACGGCGGCATCGCCGCCTACCAGGACGCCGTGGGCGGCGTGAACCGCAGCGGCGGGCGCTGGGCGATGGACCGCCAGGTGCGGATGACCGCCGGCACCCTGGTGCTCGCGGGCACTGTGGCCGGGCAGCTGATCCACCCCCGGCTGGGACTGTTCGCCGGCGCGATCGGCGCCGGGCTCACCTACTCGGCGCTCAGCGACACCTGCGCCATGGCCGCGCTGCTCGCCAAGATGCCGTGGAACCGCGTCTCCGCCGAGCCCACCGTGGAGACCGCGCTCGTGCCCGACGCCGTCGCGGCGCGCTGAGGCCACCTCTTTCCTGCACCCCTCTCACCACACACTCAAGGAGCACGCCATGTGCCGAGCCACCACCTGCAACACCTGCGGCAAGACCACCTGGGCCGGTTGCGGCCAGCACGTCGACCAGGTCATGAAGGACGTCCGCCCCGCCGATCGCTGCCCCGGCCACGCCGAGGTAGCCCCGGAGAAGGGCTTCTTCGCCCGCCTGCTGGGGCGCTGAGCCCGCGCCGTCCCTCGGCGCCGCGCTCTCCCGCCCGCCGGCCTCGATCAGGCCGGGCGCAGACGAAGAACTGAGGCTCCGGATCCCGCAGTACGCGGGATCCGGAGCCTCAGTCGTGGAGCGGCAGGTCAGTCCTTCTGGCCCGCGTGACGGTGCCGGAGGAGAGCTGCGCCGGCGATGACCAGCATCAGTGCGACTCCCAGCAGGCCAGCCACCTCGACACCGGTGCGTGCGAGGCTGGCGGGGCTGTCGGTCCCGGCGGGTTCCTCACCGGACTCAGGGGCCGGGGTCGGCTCCCCCGGCTCGGCCGGCTTCGTCGGCTCGACCGGTTCCGTCGGCTCGGTCGGCTCGACCGGATCCGTCGGCTCCGTGGGCTCCGTCGGCTCGGTCGGCTCGACCGGATCCGTCGGCTCCGTGGGCTCCGTCGGCTCGGTCGGCTCGACCGGATCCGTCGGCTCCTCGGGCTCGGTCGGCTCCTCGGGCTCGGTCGGCTGCTCGTCGAGGACGAAGCCGAAGTCCAGCGTCGGATCACGATCGCCGTCCTCTGTCAGACCCTCCGAGGAGGCGGACCAGGTCGAGGAATCGTTCTCACGATCACCCTCCGTCTCGATCGTCGGCACGTACGGAGACAGCTGCTCCGCCGAGGGCTCACGATCGATCGTCACCGTGTAGGACTGCCCCTCCTCCAGCACCGGGAGGTCCTCGAAGGTGTAGAAGCCGTTCTCATCGGTGGTCACCGGTCCCACGGGGGATCCGTGGACATCGATGACGGGCTCGCCGTCGGGACCGGTCAGCCCGAGCACCACGCCGGGGATCCCCGGCTCGCCCTCGGTCTGGAGGCCGTCGTTGTTCTCGTCGACCCACACGTAGTCGCCCACGGAGACACGACCCGACTCCTCGGGCTCGGTCGGCTGCTCGTCGAGGACGAAGCCGAAGTCCAGCGTCGGATCACGATCGCCATCCTCCGTCAGACCCTCCGAGGAAGCGGACCAGGTCGAGGAATCGCCCTCGCGATCACCCTCACCCTCCAGCGTCGGCACGTACGGCGCCAGCGGCTCCGCCGAGGCCTCACGATCGATCGTCACCGTGTAGGACTGCCCCTCCTCCAGAACCGGAAGATTCTCGAAGGTGTAGGCACCGTTCTCGTCCGTGGTGGTCGGCCCGACCGGCTCACCGTTCACATCCGTGACGGGCTCGCCATCCGGACCGGTCAGCTCGAGCACCACACCGGCGATCCCCGGCTCACCCTCGTCCTGACGGCCGTCGTTGTCCTCGTCGACCCACACGTAGTCGCCCACGGAGACACGACCCGGCTCGGGCTCCGGAAGGAGCACCACACCGGCATCCCACGTCGGATCGATGCCCTGCGTGGCGGAGAACTCCTGGTCGGTGTACTCCGTGGTCAGGTTCGCGTTGTCACCGTCCAGGGTGAACACGGCGGTCAGACCGGTGGACGGATCCGCATCCGAATCGACCGCGTCGTCCTCGCCCGCATCCTGCGCGGTGAACTCGTACAGCGCGGCCTGCTCCTCGGTGAGGGTGAAGCCCACCTGGTAGTCACCCGCCGGCAGCTCATCGAACAGGTAGCGGCCGTTCTCGTCGGTGGTGGTCGAGTCGAGCTCGTTGCCCTCACCATCGAACAGCGTCACCATCACACCGGGCAGCACCTCGGCATCGCCCTGTACACCGTCGTTGTCCGCATCGACCCACACGTAGTCACCCACGGCATAGGTCTTGGTGACGAACCCGAAGTCCAGCGTCGGATCACGATCGCCATCCTCCGTCAGACCCTCCGAGGAAGCGGACCAGGTCGAGGAATCGCCCTCGCGATCACCCTCACCCTCCAGCGTCGGCACGTACGGCGCCAGCGGCTCCGCCGAGGCCTCACGATCGATCGTCACCGTGTAGGACTGCCCCTCCTCCAGAACCGGAAGATTCTCGAAGGTGTAGGCACCGTTCTCGTCCGTGGTGGTCGGCCCGACCGGCTCACCGTTCACATCCGTGACGGGCTCGCCATCCGGACCGGTCAGCTCGAGCACCACACCGGCGATCCCCGGCTCACCCTCGTCCTGACGGCCGTCGTTGTCCTCGTCGACCCACACGTAGTCGCCCACGGAGACACGACCCGGCTCGGGCTCCGGAAGGAGCACCACACCGGCATCCCACGTCGGATCGATGCCCTGCGTGGCGGAGAACTCCTGGTCGGTGTACTCCGTGGTCAGGTTCGCGTTGTCACCGTCCAGGGTGAACACGGCGGTCAGACCGGTGGACGGATCCGCATCCGAATCGACCGCGTCGTCCTCGCCCGCATCCTGCGCGGTGAACTCGTACAGCGCGGCCTGCTCCTCGGTGAGGGTGAAGCCCACCTGGTAGTCACCCGCCGGCAGCTCATCGAACAGGTAGCGGCCGTTCTCGTCGGTGGTGGTCGAGTCGAGCTCGTTGCCCTCACCATCGAACAGCGTCACCATCACACCGGGCAGCACCTCGGCATCGCCCTGTACACCGTCGTTGTCCGCATCGACCCACACGTAGTCACCCACGGCATAGGTCTTGGTGACGAACCCGAAGTCCAGCGTCGGATCACGATCGCCATCCTCCGTCAGACCCTCCGAGGAAGCGGACCAGGTCGAGGAATCGCCCTCGCGATCACCCTCACCCTCCAGCGTCGGCACGTACGGCGCCAGCGGCTCCGCCGAGGCCTCACGATCGATCGTCACCGTGTAGGACTGCCCCTCCTCCAGAACCGGAAGATTCTCGAAGGTGTAGGCACCGTTCTCGTCCGTGGTGGTCGGCCCGACCGGCTCACCGTTCACATCCGTGACGGGCTCGCCATCCGGACCGGTCAGCTCGAGCACCACACCGGCGATCCCCGGCTCACCCTCGTCCTGACGGCCGTCGTTGTCCTCGTCGACCCACACGTAGTCGCCCACGGAGACACGACCCGGCGCGGGAGGCGTGGTCTCGCCGGGGGTGTTGTAGAAGGTGACGGCCTGGGAGGTGCCGTCCTCCGCCACGGTGACCGAGACGGTGCTCGCGGTCCACTCGTAACCTTGCGGGGCGGTGACCTCGCGCACGGTGTAGGTGCCGGCCTCGCTCACCTTGAGGTTCTTCACCTCGCCGCTCTCGTCGAGCACGCGCAGCGCGCCGTCCTGCACGAAGGCCCCGTCGATCACCACGTCACCGGCGGCATCGAGCACCTGGAACACCGAGTCGGGATCGTCGATCACGGCCTCGGGGTCCGTCGCGTCGACCTTGTTGATCGCCAGCGGGAAGCCGTCGGTCGGGGTGATGACGGCGGAGGTCGAGCCGATAACGTTCGCGATCGCGACGTCCACCTCGAAGTCGACGATCTCGACCAGCACGTTCACGGAAGGCGCGCCCTGGGAGGCGTCGAGCACGGTGCCGGGCTGCTGCTCGAGCACCACGGTGCCCTGGGGCGCCTCGTCGGTCGGCTCCTGGTAGACCGCCTGCACGTTGCCGCGCAGCGCCTGCACCTCGGTGGAGGGGTTCTCCGGCGCGTCCACCGCGTCGTCGGCGACGAAGCCGCGGAACTCCACGCCGGCCGGCAGCACGTCCAGCACGGGGATGATCGGCACGCCGGTGTAGTCGCCGTGCGGGATCAGGGCGATGTTGTAGACGTACAGGTCCTGGACCAGTTCGCCGTCCTCGCCAATCTCGGCGCGCAGGTTGTTGGTCCACTGCCCGTTCGGGGTGTCGCGCACCGTCTTGCGCACCTCCGCCTCGTCACCGAAGGAGGTGGCGTCGCGGGTGGTCTCGGCCCAGTACAGGGCCTCCTGGTCCGCGCCGAACAGGGTGGCGCGGTTCTCGACGTCGATGGTCTGCTTGCCCACCAACGGCACCGTGGTCAGCGTGATGTCCAGGGTGAGCCGGTTGTCCGCGCCGTACTGGTCCACCAGGGCGATACCGGCCTCGGACAGGGTGATCACCAGATCGCCCTCGTCGTCCAGCGCGAGCTCGAAGTGCTCGCCGTCCATCGGCACCCACCAGGCGTACTGCCCCACCAGGTTCTCGCGGATCCCCGCCAGATCCTCCTCGGTGACCTCGTAGACGGTCGGGTCGAGGTGGTCGACGATGCTGCTGGTGCGCATGTCGATCCCGCGGTCCGCGCCCACGGTGAAGGTGTAGGTGATCTCCGCGGGCTCACCGCGATCCACCTCCACCGGGGCCGCCCCGGTGGTCTTGTCGAAGGCGTTCGGGTCCTCGAAGCCGCCCTCGCTGTCGTTCGGCTCGCGCAGGGTCACCCCGCGATCCGCGGTGATGGTGGTCCCTCCGGTGTAGGCCTCGGCGCGGTTGCTCAGCCAGTACGAGGTCTCCGCGGGGTTGTTCTGGTTCGCCCACAGACCCTCGACGGTCTCGATCTGAGCCTTCGCCTGCACGCTCGTGGACAGCTCGGGGTCCTGGCCCACGTTGAGGTACAGCTCCTTGCCGGAGACGAAGTACGTGCCCGGCTCCTGCTGCGCCAGCAGATCGGCGCGCTCCTGCCAGCTCAGGTCCTCGCCGTCCCCGGGCAGCTCCTCGAGCCGCTGCAGGGTGAGCCCCTCCGCGGTGAGGAAGTCCGCCTCCTCCGCCAGCCAGGAGATCTGGGCGGGGAGCCGGTCGCGCAGCACCACGTCCTGGGTGAGGGTGCGCTTGCTGTTGCTGCCGTCGAACTCGGACAAAGAGATGTCCAGGCTGTAGGTGATCGGCTGCGCCGGGGTCAGGGTGCCGTCCTCGGCGGTGGCGATCTGGGTGTCGGTCCAGTCGGCCTGCTTGGCGAGCGTCGCGCCGTGGTCCGGCCCGGTCATCCCGCTGATCTGGCCGGAGAGCCACACGGTGGAGGAGGACTCGTCCCCGTCCGGGCCGAAGGCCGCCGTGTTCACCAGGCCGATGGAGAAGCTCTCGCGCTCCTGCGCGACCGCGGTCTCGTAGGCCTCCTGGAGGAGCGCCTCGACCGTGGCGCGCGCGGTCTCGTCGGCGATGGTCGCCGCGTAGCGCAGCACCGTCTTCGACGGGCCGGGCAGGTCCATCGTGGTGGTGAAGGAGCGGTCCTCGATGCTCGGGGTCACCGCCAGGCCCGTCTCGGTGGTCCGGTTCAGGCCGGACTCGTCCCAGGTGGTGCGCTCGGCGGTGAAGGAGTCCTCCACGTAGGAGAACCCCTCGGGCAGCTGATCGGTGATCGTGTAGCCGCTGTGCGGGGCGTCCACGTCCACCTGCAGCCAGTAGTCGACGGGCACCCCGATGATGCCGTCGTCCAGCACCACCTGGCCGCTCTCGGCATCGACGCTCACGTACCCGTTCAGCCCGCCGGCGGCATGGCCCTTGCCGGTCCACGGGGTGACGTTCTCGAACTCGTCACCGGGGGTGCGCACGATGATCTGCCGGCTGCTGGTCTCGCCGTCGATGCTCCAGGAGATCTCCTGCAGCGCGCTGTGCTCGACCTCGTCGACCGTGAGGTCGAAGCCGATCACGCCCTGGTTCACGCCGGCCGGCCACGGATCGGCGAAGGTCAGGCGCACCAGGTGGGGGTTGTCCGCGTCCCTCTCGAGGGAGGTGATGGCCTCGTTGCCGGCGGGGACGGACGGCAGCGTGAGGTTCTCGCTCAGCTCGAGCTCGACGGTCGAGCCGGGCTCGACCGCCTCGCTGTACTGGAGGCGGAGGGTGTAGACGTCGCCCACGTCGGCGACCTCGACGCCCTGGTACTCCTCGCCGCTGGCGGTCACGGTGACGGAGATCCCGGCGGGGAGGGCATGTGCCACCGCGCCGAGGCCGAGCATCGTGCCCAGGGCCAGGGTCATCGTGAGGACGGCGGCGAGACCGCGGCGCAGGGACAGGCGGTCCCTCGCGGTGGCGAGGCCGCCGGGGGCGGGCCCTCCTCCAGGACGTGGGGATGTCATGGTTCTCCCATCGGTGAGTGCAGCGAGCAGCAGGTCGGGACGGCGACCGCGGACTGCCCGGCCGTCCGGCCGGACAGCAGGGTCCGCCCAGTACTGTGCAGGTCACAGCACCGCACCTCCGGTCAGGGGCGAGAAGACTGCACCGTCGGCCCGCCCGTTCCGCAGCCCACCCACCCGGGTGGGTAGGCGTTCTGCGGCGCCCCGCGCCGCCCCGCCGTGGGCCAGGTCACCGCGGCTCGGGTCGGCGCGGGACGCCCGCCGTGCGCTACACGCCCAGCGTGTCCGCTCGCTGCAGGAGCTTCTCCCGGCTGGTCGCCTCCAGCTTGCGCATCAGGTTCGCGCGATGGAACTTCACCGTGTTGACGGAGATGAACAGCGCCTGCGCCATCTCCCGGTTCGTCGCGCCCTCGCGAAGATGCCCCAGCACCTCCCGCTCCCGCTCGGAGAGGTCGATGGGGGTGGCCTGGACGTCGCCGGCGAACCTCAGCGCCTTCTCCAGCCGAAGCCGGCTGCCCCCCGGCACCTCCTCGGCCAGGGCGCACAGCCCCCGCACCTCCTGCGCGCTCGCGTTGGCGAGCGTGTACAGGCCGATCGCACGGTGCGGGGTGAGCCCCACCGCCTTCGACAGCGCCAGGCGAGCGGCCTCCGGCCGCTCCGCGCGCAGCGCGTACAGCGCCTCCATCAGGTGGACCGTGAACTCCGTGCGCGGGTAGAAGGTGCGCCCGCCCTCCGGCGTCGCGGGGAGGTACCCCGGGCTGGGCAGGGGGCGCCCCACCTTGTGGCCGAGGTAGTCCGTGATCCGCCGCATCTGGCTCAGGGACTGCTGGGCGAACTCGCCCGGCTCGGAGAGGGTGCCGCGCTCGAAGGCGCTAACGAACTCCTCCAGCTCGCCCGAGGACTTCCGGTACACGGCCATGTGCGCCCGCATGAGCGCCAGCAGCGGCCATGCCTCCGGGTCCGCGAGCCGACGGGAGGCGGCCAGCAGGTGCGCATCTGCCGCCTCGAAGTCACCGTCGTCGAAGTCGCCCCACATCAGCGTCATAGCCGCCACGGCGATGTCCCCGTCCCGCCACAGGAACCGCAGACCGGTGAGCAGCGGCGCCGGGTCGTAGGGATCCTCGAGACCGCGCGCCCGATGATCGTGCAGCACCAGCAGGCGCGCGAAGGCGAGCCGCTCGCCGCGGGGGTCCAGTCCCACCGGATCGCCCTCGAGGAGCTGGATCGCGAGGCGGGCGATCTCCGCCGCGGGGATCGCATTGCCGCTGCGGAACGTGGTCTCGGCGAGCAGCAGCAGCTCGGAGACCTGCCGGCCGCCGACGGCATCGAGCGCCTCGGAGCCCACCAGGTCACCGGCCAGGGTCCTGGCCCGGGCAAACAGGTCGATCAGCCGCTCACGCTCCCCGGCGTACAGCGCGAACGTGATGGCGTGGACGAGGCCGCCCAGGCGCGCCCAGGGATCCGCGGTCTCCGCGGCGTCGGCCGCCAGCCTGCCCGCACGATGCGCCGCCCGTGCGGAGACCGGGGAGAGCCTGCGGTGCGGGCTGAGCCGCAGGCGCGCACTGAGCAGGGCGGGGCGCTCGGTCAGCGCGAGCGGGCTGAGTCGCTCCAGCGCCTCCCACATCGGCGCGCTCGCATTGGGCAGCAGATCCCAGATGCTCTCCCGCAGCAGCTCCTCCGCCCCGTCCAGGTCGCCGGTGCTCACCAGGCTGCTCATCAGCAGCTCCTCGTCCCCGCAGTCGCGCGCCGCGAGGCGGATCCGCTCCACGGCCTCGGCCGTCCCCTCCGCGGAGTGGGGCATCGACCGCCGGATCACCAGGCGGATGTGCTCGTCCCAGCGGAACACCCGTTCGTGCAGGCGGGGATGCCACACCATCCGGCCCAGCCCCAGCTCGAGCATTCGGCTCATGTACCGGGAGGCGAAGTCCTGGCGGGCCAGCGCCGTCGCCTCGGCGAGGGTGAAGCGCGGCAGGAGCACCGTCGCGGCGAGGAAGTCGGCGAACTCCGTGCCCCAGCGCCCCAGCGGCTCCTCGGCGAGGAACGCCGAGATGGCGCGGTCCCGGGTCACCAGGCCGCGGGAGGTCTCCACGGGCAGGGTCGCGAGGCTCGAGAGGATCATTCCGGGGTGCCCGAGGGTGGCGCCGTACAGCTCCGTGAGCGCCTCCTCGGTGAGGGCGACGCCCTGCTCCTCGACAAGGTGCCTGGCCTCCTCCCGCGACAGCCACAGCTCCCGGTCGCCGAGGGTCCAGTAATAGACCTCGCGCCGCTGGGCGCTGCGCATGAACTCCGAGAGGTCGTTGCCGGCGATGATCAGGCGCACCCCCACGCCCAGCAGGTCGAGCAACAGGCCGAAGACCGACTCGTCCAGCACCTCCGCGGCGTGGATCGCCAGCGTCACCGGGCGCCGCAGCCGGCGCAGCTCCCCCAGCGCCGCCGCCTCGACCAGGCCGTCCTCCTCCGGGAGATCCGCCAGCGGCCGATCCAGCCGGTGCCGCAGCGCCTCCCAGAGCATCCGGGCCAGGGCCAGCTCGTCCCGGGGAAGGCGGCGGGCGCTGAACCGCAGTCGGATCTCGCCGTAGCGGCTGCCGCCGCGGTCCTCCCACTGGCGCAGCACGGTGCGCTTCCCGCTGCCGTAGATCGCCTCCATGAACAGAAGCGGCGCGGAGGTATCCAACGCATCCAGCACCCGCTGATGACGCAACCCATCTCCCCTCGTCACGCACCCCACGCGCACGAGGGCGGCTCCCCGGGGGACCGGGTGCTGCGCACGGATGCTCTTCTCGTGCTGACAAGTTCAGCACATGCGCTCCGCAGGGCGGAACCGCTCACCGTGTCCGATATGTGCGATATCTCCCGGCAAACGCTTGTGTCCAGGGGGTGGGCGTCAGCCGGGGCGCGGCGGGGACAGCAGCCCGTCGACCGTGCTGCCACCACGCCCACGGTGCGGCACGAGCACGCCCCGGGACCGCCCCCCTCACCCCGCCTCGACCCGCCGCCCCGGCGCGCCGGGCGCCGTGACCAGTGCGGTCGCGGCCTCGGGGGCACCGCCCACGCGGCGGTAGCGCTCCATCCAGTCCGCGGCGAAGGCGTCGGCGTCGGCCTCCGGGACCAGGGCCCACACGCTGCCGCCGAACCCGGCACCGAAGGCGGAGGCGGCCCGGGCCCCGAGCAGGCGCGCCTGCTCGACCAGAGCGGTCGTCTGCGGCACCTGGTTGCGCAGGTTCGTCTCGGCCAGGCGCTGGGAGACGGCGACCGCCGCGGCGAAGGCGTCGAGGTCCCCCTCGCGCAGCGCCGCATGCGCGCGCGGCACCAGCACCGCGGATTCGACGAGGAACTGGTCCAGCCGGTCGCGCTCCGCGCCGGGCTCGGCCAGCTGCCGCAGCGGCGCGAGCCGCTCGTCGGCCGTGAGCGTCACGGGCGGCGCGGCCGGGTCCGTCACCAGCGGGCCGTCCAGGCACTCCCCCACCAGGGAGCGCAGGGCGGCCTGCACGGTGGCGTCGTCCCGGCCGCGGGCCCGGTTCCAGCGCGCCACCAGCTCGCCCAGCAGGGCGGGCCCGCGGTTGTAGGCGCCCTGGGCGGCGCCGGTCTTCTCCGCCAGCACCCCGCTCACGCCCACCACCAGGCGCCATCGGGCCGGCAGCGAGACCTCGTCGAGGATCCGCATCGGATCGAACTCGGCGTAGGAGATCATGCCGTCGCGGCCGGCGAGCATGCCGGTGTGGTCCAACGATCCGCCGCTGGTGCCCACGCCGGGCCGTCCCGCGAGGGTCCCGAAGCTCTTCCCGTTCTCGATCGAGGCGGCGTAGCCGGCCAGCGCCACCCTGTCCGGGATCTGCGAGGTCCACGCCGCGCTCTGCGGCAGGCCGTTGAGGTCCGCGAGCGCCAGAGCGGTGCCGGTGAGCAGCGCGGAGGAGCTGGACATCCCCGAGGCCGGCGGGAGATCCGACGTGATCGCCACCCGGGCCGCGCGCAGCGGGCCGAAGTTCTCCGTGAGCCGGGCCAGCACGGTGTGCACGTACCGGCCCCAGTGCCCGGCCGGCAGCTCCGGGGCGCGGGAGGCGTCCAGGTGCAGCAGGCCCGGGTAGGCGTCGGTGGTGGCCTCGAGGGTGCCGGGCGGACCGGGGATCTCCTCGGCGTGCACGCTCACCCCGCGGTCCACCGCGCACACCAGCACGCGGCCGCCGCCGTAGTCGGTGTGCTTGCCGAGGATCTCGATCCGTCCGGGCATCCGCCAGCGGGCGGCGCCGGTCACAGCACCACCTCGACCTCGGCGAGGCGGCGCTGCACGCCCTCGACGTCGTCCCGCCGGGAGAGGTCCAGCACGCCGCCGGCGAAGGGCAGCACCGCCACCTCGTCCAGCTCCCGCACGGCGTCCACGATCTCGAGCTCGCCGCGCGGGGAGGGCTCGATCCGCTCGCAGGCCGCGAAGATCTCCGGGGTGAAGGCGAAGGCGTTCATCGAGACCAGGGCGTCGGGGCCGGCCGCGTCCAGCACGGCGGCGTCCGGCTTCTCCACGATCCGCTCCAGCAGGCCGTCCCGGTGCTCGATCAGGGCGAAGGCCGCGATCCGCTCCGCGGCGATGTTGGAGTGCTCCACCAGCGCCGCCCGCTCGAAGCCCAGCAGGGCGCTGCGCTCGGCCTGCCGCAGGCGGGCGATGCCCTCGCGGGGGTAGAGGTTGTCCCCGTTGACCATCACGAACGACTCCTCCCCCACCACCTCGCGGGCGGAGGCGACCGCATCGGCGGTGCCGCGCGGCTCGGCCTGCACGGCGAGCTCCACGCGCAGCCGCGAGGGGGCGAGCGCGGCGAGGTGCTGGGAGAACTCCTCGTGCTGGGGCGCCACCACCAGCACGGCGCGGCGGATGCCGGCATCGGCGAGGGCGCTGAGGGAGTAGTCGATCAGGCGGTGCTCCCCGATCGGCATCAGGGCCTTGTGGCCGGAGGCGGCGGCGGCGGACTGCGCGGCGGTGAGCCCCGCGCCGCCTTCGGTGCGCATCCGGGAGCCCAGGCCGCGGGCGAGGACGACGGCGGTCTCGATCATCATGCCTCCAGGGTGAAGTGCTCGGCGACGGCGCGGGAGAGCTGCTGCGCCTCCTGGGCGGTGGGCGCCTCGGAGAACACGCGGATCACGGGCTCGGTGCCGGAGAAGCGCACGGTGAGCCAGGAGCCGTCGGTGAAGTACACCTTGCCGCCGTCGATCCAGGAGATGCGTTCGATCTCGCGGTCGAAGGCGGGCAGCTCGTGCTCCTCGAAGATCCGCCGCTGCAGCTCCTCGCGCCGCTGCGGGGTGTACCCGTAGGCGGCCTCCTCCATCACCAGCGCGCCGTAGCGCTGCTCGATCTCGGCGTAGATCGCGGAGAGGGGCTTGCCGGCCCGCGCCACCATCTCCACCAGCAGCCCGGCCGCCTGGATGCCGTCCTTGCCGGGGATGTGCCCGCGCACGGTGAGGCCGCCGGAGGACTCTCCGCCGATCACCGCGTCGGTCTCGGCCATCGTCGCGCTGATCCACTTGAAGCCCACGGGCACCTCGTAGCACTCCTCGCCGTGCGCCTGGGCCACCCGGTCCAGCAGGTGGGTGGTGGACATGTTGCGCACCACCGGGCCGCGCCAGCCCTTGCCGGTGAGCAGGTACTCGTACAGCAGCACCAGCACCTGGTTGGGGCTGAGGTAGGCGCCGGTGTCATCGATGATGCCCAGGCGGTCCGCGTCGCCGTCGGTGGCGATGCCCAAATCCGCGCCGCGCTCCAGCACGGCCTGGCGCAGCGGGGTCATGCTGCCCTCGGCCGGGGAGGGCATGCGCCCGCCGAACAGCGGATCGTGCCGGGCGTTGATCACCTCCACGTCGCAGCGGGCGCTCACCAGCACCGTCTGCAGGGAGGTCTGGGCCACGCCGAACATCGGGTCCAGCACGATCGTCAGGTGCGCGTGGCGGATCGCCTCGAGGTCGAGCTGGTCGATGATCGCATCGAGGTACCAGTTGATCGAGGTCTGCTCGGTGACCAGGGGGCTCTCGCGCACCTCGTGCGGGGCGAGGGAGCGGACGTCCTCCGCGGCGAGGGTGGCGGTGTGCGCGGCGAGCTCGTCGGTGACTGCAAGCTCCGCGTCCCGCCCGCCCTCGGTGAATATCTTCAGCCCGTTGTACAGCGCGGGGTTGTGGCTGGCGGTGACGGCGATGCCGTAGGCGGCGCCCGTCTGCCCCACCGTCCACATGCACATCGGGGTGGGCACGGGCCGGGTGATCACCCGCACCGGCACCCCGTTGCCGGCGAGCACCTCGATCGCCCACCAGGCGGCGACGTCGGAGAGGAAGCGGCGGTCGTAGCTGATCACCAGGCCCCGCTCGACCACGCCCTCGGCGTGCATGCGGTCCGCGAGGGCCTGCGCCAGCAGGCGCACGTTCTCGCGGGTGAACTCGTCGCCGATGACGGCTCTCCAGCCACCGGTGCCGAACCTGATCATGCTCGCTCCTGCCTCCTCGCGGGTGCGGCGCGGCGGGCCGACGCGACTGCGCGGCACGGGCTCGCCCCCAATACGTTCACGTTGAGAACAAACTAAGGTCGGGCGAGCGCGGGTGTCAAGGGGGGCGGGGCCCGGAGGGAGCAGGGCGCCGGCCGGCACGACGCGGGAGCGTGGGGCGCGCGAGGGAGCAGGGCGCCGGCCGACGGGGCGGGGCGGGCGGGGGCGAGAGCGCGGACGTCAGGCGCTGAGCACCGGGGCGCGCAGCGGGTCCTCGAGCACGCGCTCCAGGGCCACGGCGGCGCCGCCCGCGGCCGCGGCGTCCAGGCCCAGCGCGGAGGCGCTCACCTCCACCCGGCCGCCGTCGGCCAGCAGCCGGGCATCCAGGGCCTCCTGCACCGGCCGCAGCAGCAGATCGGCGAAGGCGCCGAAGTAGCCGCCCAGCACGATGGCCTGCGGGTTCAGCACGTCCACCAGCACTCCCGCGCCGCGCACCAGATCCGCCGGCAGGGCTGCGAAGCGCTCCTCCAGCCGGGCGTCCCCCGCCTCCAGCAGCTCCCGCAGGCGCCGCAGACGCTGCGTCATCGGCAGCTGCCCGGAGCGGGCGGGATCGTGCTCGTCGAGCACGGCGAGCACGCTGTCGAAGCCCACCAGAGTCTCCCAGCAGCCGCGGCGCCCGCAGCGGCACGCCGGCCCGGCCGGGTCCAGCTCGATGTGCCCCACCTCGCCGGAGAACCCGGACCAGCCGCGGATCAGGCGGCCCTCCGCGATGATCCCGGCGCCCACGCCCAGGTCGCCGGTGAGGTAGACGAGGTCGGTGATGCATTGCCGGGCCAGCCGGGGCGCCTCGGCGAGGGCGGAGAGCTTCGCATCGTTCTCGAGCTCCAGCGGCGGATGCTCCGCACCCAGGCGCCGGCTCAACTCCGCGGCCAGCGGCACCTCCGCCCAGCCCAGGTTCGAGGCGACGCGCACGCTGCCGGTGGCGTAGTCCACCGGACCGGGCGGGGCCACGGTGAGGCCCGCGACCCACAGGCCCTGCGCCTCCGCCTCGGCGAGCGCCTCGCGCAGCTGCTGCGCGGCGAGGTCCAGCACCGGGCCCAGCGGGAAGGAGCGGCCGGCGGGGGTGTCCTGCACGGGCGTGGGCACGGTGGAACGGAATCGTGCCACGCCTGCAAGGTCGCGCACCCCCACCGCCAGGTAGTCCACGTTGAGCTCCAGCCCGATCCCCGCCACGTGCCGCGGATCGATCCGCACCTCGGTGCCGGGCCGGCCCACGGTGCCGCGCCGCTCCACCTGCCCCTCCTGCACCAGGCCGCGTTCGGCGAGATCGCCCACCAGGGAGGTCACCGAGGCCTTCGAGAGCCCGGTCTCCTGGGCGAGGGTGGCGCGGGAGCGGCCGCCGTGGCGATGCAGGTGGCGCAGCAGCACGCTGAGGTTGGCCGAGCGCATCGCCGCATGGCCCACCGGTGCGGCGCCCCTGCGCCCGCTCCCGGCGGCGGTCGAGGCGCTGCCCTGCATGCTCATCCGCCCATCGTAGGGCCGACGGCCCGCCGGGGCGCGCGGGTCAGTCCGGAACCACCCGGGCGAGGATCTCCAGGTAGCGGCGGGTCAGCTCGTCGTCGTCGGCGTGTGCGGCGGCCCAGTCGCGCCCGCCCGGTCGCACGGCGGTGCGGGAGGGCTCCGCGGCGAGCTCCCGCCACAGCGCGGTCAGCGCCTCGAGATCCTCCGGCGGGAGCACGTCCCCGGCGCCGGCCTCGCGGACCACGTCGGCCGCCTCCCCGGCGAGCAGGGCGGTGACGTGCCGGCCGGTGGCGAGCACCTCGTAGAGCTTCGAGGGGACGGTCCAGGTGAACGGCACCCAGGAGCGCAGCGAGACGATCACGGTATCGGCCCAGGCGTACTGGGAGGTGACCTCGCGGTGCGGGATCCGCGGCAACACCTCCACGGGGGCGCCCAGCTCCTCGGCCAGCGCCGCCAGCTCCGTCGCCTCCACGCCGTGGCCCACCATCCGCACCTGCAGCGCCACGCCCTCGGCGGCGAGCAACGCTGCGGCCCGTACCACCGTCTCCAGCCCCTGGGAGCGGCCCATGTTCCCCAGGTACAGGCAGCGCAGCTCGCGCTGAGCGGCGTCCGGGTGGTCGTGCTGAGGCACCACGGAGCGCAGGTCGGTGCCGTTGCGCACCACCCACACCGGGTCCACGCCGCGCTCGCGCAGCACCTCGGCGAACCGTCCGGTGGTGGTGACCACGGCGCGGGCGTCCGTCTGCCAGTGGGTGACGTGGCGGTGCACGGAGCGCTTCACGTGCGCGACCATCGGCGCGAGCAATCGGCGGCGCAGTCCCGGGGCGGGCTCGTCGGGCGTCGCCTCCCCGGTCGCCGCTCCGGTCGCCGCTCCGACGGTGCGTGCCGCGGCCGCGGGGGTCGCCTCCCCGGCGGGGGGCGCCGCGGCGGCCTCCTCCTGCGGGCCGAGGCCGTCGATGCGGCTGACCAGGTCCGGCCAGGCGTCCCGCATCTCCACCACCAGCGGCACGTCCCACAGCGCCGACAGCGCCCGGCCGGCGAGCAGGGTGGGGATCGCGGGGGCGGTGGCGATGATGACGTCGGGCCGGTGCTCGGGGCGGCGGAAGCGGCACCGCAGGCGCTGCAGGGAGTCCAGCGCGGCCACCAGGTGGTCCGCGGTGCGGGTGCCGATGTCGCCTAGATGGGGCAGGTAGGCGGTGCGCAGCACGGTCTCGCCGTGCAGACCCCGCTCCACGGCGCCGATCGGGTGGCGGCGGCGCTGGCGACGATCCGGGCGGCCGGCCGGGTAGTGCGGGACGGGCGCGGCCACGGTGACGCGGTGACCGGCGGCGACGAAGCCGGAGACCAGCGCCGACCAGCGCCGCTGCGGGGCGCCGAACTCCGGCGCGTAGTAGTGGGTGAGCAGCAGGATCCTCATCCCGGCATCGACCCCCAGCGGCCGACGGCACGGAGCGCCCAGCGGCCGACGGCACGGGGCGCGCGGGGCGTCTCGCCGCTCATCGGCCGGATCCGTGCTCAGTCACGGTGATCGAGTGTATCGACAAGTGCCCACATCGTCGGGCGCGTCCGTCGGCGGGATCGTCGAGGCGGGCGGCCCGCCCGGCTGCGGCGCCCCGCTCCGCCCCGTCGGCGCCCCGTCGCCCGCCGGCCGCACCCCGTCCGCCCCGTCGGGCGGCATCGGGCCGTTCCGCGCCATGCACCGCGCCCGACGGCCTACGCTGGATGTCGACTCATCCTCGCCCGGACCGGCACCGTCGCCGCCCGCGGGGGACGCTCCACTCGACAGGAAGGACAGCGATGTCCACACTCTCGGACCGCACCGCGGCCCGGCTCACCGAGACCCTGCGCGACGGCATGACCCTCGCCGTGGGCGGGTTCGGGCTGTGCGGGATCCCCACGGACCTCATCGCGATCGTGCGCGACAGCGGGGTGAAGGATCTGACCATCGCTTCGAACAACCTGGGCGTGGACGGCAGGGGCCTCGGGATCCTGCTGGAGAACGGCCAGATCACCAAGGTGCTCTCCAGCTACGTGGGGGAGAACAAGTACTTCATGCAGCAGTACATCGACGGCGAGCTGGACGTGGAGTTCGTGCCCCAGGGCACCCTCGCGGAGCGGATGCGCGCCGGCGGCTCCGGCATCCCCGCCTTCTACACCCCCACCGGCTACGGCACCCCGATCGCCGAGGGCAAGCCCACCGCGGAGTTCGACGGCCGCCGCTGCGTGCTGGAGCGGGCGATCGTGGCGGACGTCGCCCTGGTCCACGCCCACACCGCGGACACCCAGCACAACCTCCGCTACCGCCTCACCGCGCGGAACTTCAACCCGCTGGCCGCGATGTGCGGCCGGGTCACGTTCGCGGAGGCGGAGCACATCGTGGAGCCCGGCGGGATCGGCCCCGACGACATCCACACCCCCGGCGTGTTCGTGCACCACCTGATGCAGGCCACCGCCGAGAAGCACATCGAACAGCGCACCGTGCGCCCCCGCCCGGGCGCCGAGGCCGCGACGCAGGAGGTGGCCTGAGATGGCCTGGACCCGTGACGAGATGGCCGCGATCGCCGCGGCGGAGCTGCACGACGGCGCCTACGTGAACCTGGGCATCGGCATGCCCACCCTGGTGGCGAACAACCTCCCCGAGGGCGTGGAGGTGACCCTGCAGTCCGAGAACGGGATCACCGGGATGGGGCCGTGGCCGGTGGATGGCGAGGAGGATCCGGACCTCATCAACGCCGGCAAGCAGACCATCACCCTGCGGCCCGGCGCGGCGATCTTCGACTCCGCCACCAGCTTCGGCATGATCCGCGGCGGGAAGATGGCCACCGCGATCCTGGGCGCCATGCAGGTCACCGCCGCCGGCGACCTCGCCAACTGGCAGATCCCCGGCAAGCTCGTCAAGGGCATGGGCGGGGCGATGGACCTGGTGGCCGGGGCGCGGCGCGTGATCGTGATGATGCAGCACGCCGCCAAGGACGGCACGGCGAAGATCGTCCACGAGTGCTCGCTGCCGCTGACCGGCGTGGGCGTGGTGGACAGGATCATCACCGAGCTGGCCGTCTTCGACATCACCGACGACGGGCTCGTGCTCACCCAGCTCGCCCCCGGCGTCACCGAGGACGAGGTCCGCGAGCTCACCGAGCCGGACTTCACCGTGCGCCTGGCCGCCTGAGCACGGCCTCCGCACGCCCCCGCCCCGCCCCGACCCGCCCGGTAGTGACCACACCCGAGGAGCACGCCCTGTGACCACGATCGACTTCGAGGGCGAGGCGCCCCGCCTCGCGGAGACCGCCTGGGTGGCGCCGAGCGCCACCGTGCTGGGGAAGGTCTCCCTCGCGGACGGCGCGAGCGTGTTCTACGGCGCGGTGCTGCGCGGGGACGTGGACTCCATCAGCATCGGCGAGCGCAGCAACGTCCAGGACGGCTGCGTGGCGCACACCGATCCCGGCCACCCGGTGGTGGTGGGCGCCGGGGTGTCGGTGGGGCACCGGGCGGTGCTGCACGGCTGCACCGTGGAGGACGATGCGCTGATCGGGATGGGGGCGGTGGTGCTCAACGGCGCCGTGGTGGGCGCGGGCAGCCTGGTCGCGGCCGGCGCGGTAGTCACCGAGGGGATGCAGATCCCGCCCGGCTCCCTGGTGGCGGGGGTGCCGGCGAAGGTGCGCAAGGAGCTCGACGAGGACGCGCGCGAGGCGCTGCGCCGCAACGCCCGCACCTACGTGGACCTCGCCGCCCGGCACCGCGCCGCGACGGCCTGCTGACGGCTGCCCTGCGCGCCGCCGAAGGGCCGACGACACCCGGGCGGGTCGCTGAGCTGCTGACGACTCGCGGGCGCGCCGCCGGGCCTCACTCGACGGTGACGTGCACCGTGCGCAGCGCGCCCAGCCGCCCCGTCCCCGCCTCGCGGTAGGCGAGCGCGAAGGTGTGCTCGCCGGGGGCGAGCACGATGCGGTGGCGAGCGGACTTGCCCGAGGGCGGCGGGCTGAGCTGCGTCTCCTCGCCGTCCACGAACAGCGAGTACTCCTCGCCCTCGGGCAGCGCGATCTCGAGGAACACCCGTGCCTGCGGGTCCTTGCCCAGGGAGATGTTCACCGGGATCGTGGCGCCGTCGGCGGGATCCTCCAGCACCGGGGCGACGAACACGTACTCGGGCGTGGGCGCGCTGGGCTCCGAGGCGATGCCGTCCACCACCTCCACGGCGGTGTACTGCGTGACGGCGTCGACCGGGCCGGGCGCCGGCACGGCGCTCCAGGTGCCGTCCTCGCCGACGACGGCGACCGCCGCCTCCTGCCCGTCCTGGTCCAGGAGGCGCACCACCGCGCCGGGAGTCCCTTCGCCGCCCAGGGTGACGGGCAGGGCGTAGGTGCCGGCCTCGGGCGCGGTGAGTGCAGGAGCGACCGGCTCCGGGTCCACGGGCTCCTCCGGGTCGGTGGGCTCCTCGGGCTCGGTGGGCTCGGTGGGCTCCGTCGGCTCCGTCGGCTCCGCCGGCTCCGTCGGCTCGGTGGGCTCCACCGGCTCCGCCGGCTCCGCCGGCTCCGTCGGCTCGGTGGGCTCCACCGGCTCCGCCGGCTCCGCCGGCTCCACGGGCTCCTCGGGTTCGGTGGGTTCCACCGGCTCCGTCGGCTCCACCGGGTCGACCGGCGCGACCGGCTCCTCCGGCAGCTCCACGTGGGGCGGCAGCAGCACCGGCGGGACCGTGGGCCCGAGCACCTGCTCCTCCGCCGGGCCCTCCTCCCCCTCCGGCGCCGCGTCCCGCTCCGCGCTGTCGTCCGGCTGCGCCACCACGGCGGGCACCGAGTTCCCGCGCCCCGTGGCCACCACGACCGGCGCCGGCGGCTCCGCCTGCTCCTCCGTGACCGTCGCGAGCGACACCGGTGACAGGCCGGCCTCCTGGGTCTGCGCGGCCGACGGGGCGCTGGGCGGCACAGCGGCCGGGCTCGGGGTCGCCGCCGGCGTCGCAGCGGTCGTCGGTGACGACCCGGCACTCGCCCCGTTAGAGTCCGCGGCCGGGTCCTGCGCTTCCGCCGTGGCGGAGGCGCCGAGCGCACGATCCTCCGTGCCGCCGCCGGGCAGCTGCGTCACCAGCACCGCACCCACCACCAGCGCCGCCGCGGCAGAGCCGACCGCCACCGCGGCACTGCCGGAGGCCCCGGCGAACATCATGCGCAGACCGCCGCGTCCCAGCGCTCCGCCCACGCCCGCACCGACGCCTCCCGTCGGCCCCGCCGCGCCCGTCGCCGCGGCAGAGCTCGCCGCCGCGCCGTGCGCGCCGGCCGCTCCCAGGGTGAACGAGAGCCCCAGAGGCGCTCCCGGCGCAGCGAACACGGCCTGCATCGACACCAGCAGCACCGGCGAGCCCAGCACCAGCGGCAGCAGCAGTCCGCGCAGGCGGGTGGAGACCGGCGCGAGCTCGGCGAGCACGGCGGCGCAGCGGTCGCACTCCTCGAGGTGCGCCTCCACCTTCGCCGCGCGCGCCGCGGTGAGCTGGCCGCGCTCGTACGCTCCGAGCGACTCGATCGTGCGCCGGCACCGCTCGTCGGAGCCGGCGGCGTCGATGTGCGCCTGCAACCAGGCGGTGCGCAGCCCCTCACGGGCCCGGCGGGAGAGCTGTGCGACGGCGCCGGGGCTCTGCTGCAGGCGCGGCGCGACCGTGCGGGGCGCGAGGCCCTCCACCTCGGTGAGCCACAGGATCTGCTGCCACGCCTCGGGCAGGGAGGTGAAGGCACGCCGCACCAGATCGCGGTCCAGCCGCTCGTCCACCCCGTCGGAGCGGGCAGTCCCTGCACCGCCGGCCTCCTCGACGTCCTCCACGGCGATCTCGCGAGCACGCCGACCGCGGTCGACCGCCTCGTTGCGCACGGTGCGCACCAGGTAGCCGGCGAAGCCCCGCTGCGGCCCCTCGCCCTGCCGCAGCGCCTTGAGCACCTTGAGGAACGCCTCCTGGACCACGTCCTGCGGGTCCTCCAACGCGCTGAACCGGCGGGCGTGCACCAGCGCCGTGTCCCGATGCCGCCGGTACAGCACCGAGTAGCCGGCCAGGTCCCCGCCCCGCACCGCGGCGAGGAGCTCCTCGTCGCTGCGGTCCTCGCGGCTCGAGGGCACGACGGCAGAACGGTTCGTCGACATCTGTCGGCCCCCTCTGCTTCACTCCCCCATGGGCGCGGCCACCCCGTGCTCAGCCCCGCACCGGAGCCGTCCTTCGCAGGGTACGCGGGTTCCGCACGGCACAGGGGGACACGGGTCCCGCGCTTGTGTGTCCCCGGTCACCGAGTTTTACGACTTTCGTCCATGTTCAGGGTTTCCGCGTCATAGAACGGCCCGCCGTGCGTGGAACAGGGTGGAGGACGCCGCCGCGGCGCACCCCCGCGGCCCACGAGGAGAGCCATGAACGACATCGAGATGACGGACGTCGACGGTGACGCGCTGACCCTGATCAGCCGGGACCACCGCACGTGGATCACGTGCACCAGCGGCACCGACGAGGTGACCGTGGGACCCTTCCCGTCGCGTCTGCTGCGCACCGCGCTGCTGCGCCCCGCAGGCGACGGCGGCAGCGCCTCCACCACTCTGATCTCTCACCCCTCCCCCACCCCCGCCACCGAGGCACTCGCCGGGCAGGCGACCGAGGCGCAGGGGCGGGCCGACGCCACCGGTGCGCCCGACGTCGAGGCCGACGCCCCGGCCTCCCCCGGCGAGCGTGCCTGGGCGGAGTTCCAGCGCCTGGCCGAGACGGCGCCGCTGCGCGAGGCCGTGGCCGGTGCGGCCGACGCCGCCCTCGCCGCCCCCGCCCTTCGCGAGGCGCGGGACCTGGCCGAGGAGCTGCGCACCGCCGCCATCGACCCCTCCGACCCCGACGCCCTGGCCGCCCTGCTGCTCTCCCTCGGCTACCGCAGGGACTGAGGGCCGGGCACCCCGCCGCACCTCCCTCGGCCCGTATCCTGGCGCGATGGAACTCTCCGCTGTCCTCCTGGGCGCCCTGCCGAAGGTCGCCCTGCACGACCACCTCGACGGCGGACTGCGCGCCGCGACCGTGCTCGAGCTGAGCCGCGCGCTGGGCCTCGCGGTGCCCGGGCTCGACGACGCCACGGCGGCGAGCGACGCCGCATCGCCCACCGACCCCACCACCCAGACCCCTGCCGAGGCCGCCGAGGAGCTGGGGGGCGCCGGCGAGGAGAGGCCCGCGCAGGAACCCGTCGGCGCTCCCGACACGGAGCCGGGCGCGACCCCCGAGGAGGTGCAGGCGGTCGCGGACTGGTTCCAGACCGCCGCCGACTCCGGCTCCCTGCCCGCCTACCTCTCCACCTTCGAGCACACGGTCGCGCTGATGCAGACGGCGCCCCACCTGCGCCGCATCGCGCGGGAGTTCGTGGAGGACATGGTGGCCGACGGCGTGGTCTACGCCGAGACCCGCTGGGCCCCGCACCAGCACACCGACGGCGGTCTCACCCTCGACGAGGCCGTGCAGGCGGTGCAGGACGGGCTCGACGAGGGCGTGGCCGCCGCGGAGGCGGCCGGAGCACGGATCATGGTGGGGCAGCTGCTGTGCTACCTGCGCCATCTCGACCCCAGCGACGACCTGGTGGAGATCGCCCGGGCGCGCCGGGACGCCGGGGTGGTGGGGCTCGACCTCGCCGGCCCCGAGGCCGGCTTCCCCGCCTCCCGCTTCCGTGACCAGTTCACGCGGGCCCGCGAGGCCGGGCTGCGGGTGACGATCCACGCCGGGGAGGCCGACGCCCCCTCCTCCATCGCCGACGCCCTGGACTGCGGCGCCGAGCGGATCGGGCACGGGGTGCGCCTGCTCGAGGACATCGAGGGGTGGCAGGCCGCGACCTCCGACGCCCCCGCGGCGCAGCACGACGGGGAGGGGACCGGCGCCGCCCACACCCCCGCCCGCCTGGGCCCGGTGGCGCAGCGCGTGCTCGCGGAGGGCATCTGCCTCGAGGTGTGCCCCAGCTCGAACCTGCAGACCGGCGTCGCCGAGGCGGTCGCGGACCACCCGGTGGGACCGCTGCACCGGCTCGGCGCCACCGTGGCCCTCAGCAGCGACAACCGCCTGATGAGCCGCACCCGCACCTCGCGGGAGATGCTGCTGTGCGCGCAGGCGTTCGGCTGGACACTCGCGGACCTCGAGCAGGTGGTGCTCGCCGGGCTGGAGGCCGGGTTCGCGCCCGCCGCGCAGCGCCAGGCCCTGCGCGACGAGGTGGTGCTCCCCGCGTTCCGGGCGCTGCAGGGATCGAGCGCCGAGTCCCGGTAGGCACCCGCCGTGTTCTCGCCGCTGGTGCTCGCGCACTGGCGCCTGCACCCCGCCCCGTCGGTCGCCCCGGGCGACGTGGTGGTCGCGAAGGAGTGAGCCGCAGGCCGCTCGGCCGTGCGCTCAGCGCTGCGGGCCGGAATCCTCCGGGGCCGGTGCGTCCAGGCCGGGTGCGTCCAGGCCAGGCGCGTCCAGGCCGAGCGCGTCGGCGGCCCGTGCGAGGTCGTCCGGGGTGGCGTGCAGGGTGAGCGGCGGGCGCGCCCCGGCCTTGGCCGTCGCGGCGTCCACCACCAGGGTGAGGGGCTCCTCCGCGCCGCGCGCCTCGACCACCTCGGGAGGCTCCGCGAGCGCGGCCGCCGGGATCAGCACGCTGCGAGCGCTGAGCTGGCGCGGCATCACGGTGAGCGCGGCGAGGTCGCCGCGGGCGTCCAGCGGGTAGATGTCCCGCACCCGGCCCACCGTCTTCCCGTCGCTGCCGTGCACCGTCCGGCCCGCCAGAGCCTGCAGGCGGACCAGGCGCGCCGCACGCGACGGCGCCTCCGCGGCCCCGTCGGCCGAGGCGGCGGCATCGGGTCCCGTGCCGGCGCTCATCTCTCGCCTCCGCAGATCCTCACGCCGGGAAGTCTACCGAGCGCCCTGCCTCGGCCGGCGATGCAGCCAGCCCGTCGGCCGGGCAGCCCGCTCGTCGGCCGGGCGTCGATCCCGCCGACCGGGCGTCGCCGGCGCCGGGCCGCAGCACCGCGCACCGCGAGGACCCGTCGGCCGGGGCGTCGGCGCCGGTGTCAGGCGGCGATCAGGCGGCGCATCAGCTCGCGCACGTCCTCGATGGGGTCCGCGTCCGCCGTCTTCTGCAGCTCGCGCACCGTGTGCTCGCGCACCGTGAGGCTCATCAGCAGGGAGAACAGCAGCCGGGCGAAGAACTTCGGATCCGCGTCCTCCACCAGGTCGCCGTGCTCCTTCAGTCCCGTCAGCGCCTTCTCCAGCACGTGCTCGTGCACCAGGCGCAGCCGGGCGATGCGGAACCGGCCGGGGTGATCGGGGTTCACCACCTCCGCGGAGAGGGTGGACAGCAGCGCCATCGAGTGCTGGCGCGGATCCCACGGGCCCGCGAGCGCCGCGAGCAGCGACTGCGGCGAGGTCTGCAACGCGGAGACCGAGTCCAGCAGGCCCTGCGCATGCGCCTCGAGCCGATCGATCACGGCGCTGAGCAGGGCATCCTTCGAGCTGAAGTGGTGCAGCATCCCCGGGTGCGAGATCCCCACCCGGCGGGAGATGTCGCGCAGGCTCGCGCCGTGGTAGCCGCGCTCGGCGAACAGCGAGGAGGCCGCGTCGAGGATCTCCTCCCGGCGGGAGGAGACCGCCGGACGCTCCACCGTGGCAGGGTCCTGCACGTCATCGGCCACCCCGGCGGGCGAGGCCGGGGCGACCGTGCGCAGATCGTCCCCGACCTCCAGCTCCGCCGCGGAGATCGAATCCAGCGTGCGCAGCACCTGGGCCAGCGGATCCGCGCCCGAGGCGGCACCGGCCGAGGCCTCCTCGCCCGCTCGATCGGAGAACAGCGCCGACAGCGGCGCCGGCCCGGTCCCGTTCCCGGGCAGGCCGTTGGTGGCAGCGAACGTCATCGGCGGTTCTCCTTCACAGTCAGTGCTCCGCGATCAGCTCCGCGATCTGGATCGCGTTCAGGGCAGCACCCTTGCGCAGATTATCCGCCACGACGAACAGCACCAGCCCCTTGCCCTCCGGCACCGAGGCGTCCTTGCGGATCCGGCCCACGAATGTTCCGTCGCGTCCGGCGGCCTCGAGCGGGTTGGGCACGTCCACCACCTCGACGCCCGGCGCGGCCTCGAGCAGCTCGCGGGCGCGCTCCGGGGTGATCGGCCGGTCGAACTCCGCGTGGATCGCCAGCGCGTGCCCGCTCATCACCGGCACCCGCACGCAGGTGCCCGCCACCGGCAGGTCCGGCAGGCCCAGGATCTTCCGCGACTCGTGGCGGAGCTTCTGCTCCTCGTCGGTCTCGCCGGAGCCGTCGTCCACCAGGTTCCCCGCCAGCGCCACCACGTTGAACGCGATCGGCTTGGCGTACACCCCCGGCGCACCCAGCTCCACAGAGGAGCCGTCGAGGGCGAGCTTCTCCACGTCCTCGGCGCCCTTGCGCACCTGACCAGCCAGTTCCTCCACCCCGGCCACGCCGGAGCCGGAGACGGCCTGGTAGGTGGCGACCTTCAGCCGCGCCAGCCCCGCCTCGTCGTGGAGGGCCTTCAGCGACGGCATCGCCGCCATCGTGGTGCAGTTCGGGTTCGCGATGATCCCGCGCGGCGGATTCGCCAGCGCCTCCGGGTTCACCTCGGAGACCACCAGCGGCACCTCGCCGTCGCGGCGCCATGCGGAGGAGTTGTCCACCACGGTGGCGCCGGCCTCGGCGAAGCGGGGCGCGAGCGCCTTCGAGGTGGAGCCGCCGGCGGAGAAGATCGCGATGTCCACGCGCTTGCCCTCGGAGGCGATGTCCGCCGTCTCGGCGTCCTCCACGGTGAGCGGCAGGCCCGCGTACTGCACGGTGGAGCCGGCGCTGCGCGCCGAGGCGAACACGCGGATCGCGGAGTGCCTGACCGCTCGGTCGGCGAGCAGGGCGAGCATCACACGGCCCACCTGGCCGGTCGCGCCCACCACGCCGATCACGGGGCCGTCGGCCGCGTAGCCGGGGGTGCGGGACATGTCCACCGCCACGGCGGGGAAGGCCCGCGCGGCGACGCCGTCGGCGGCGGGGACCGCCTGGTCCTGGGTCTGCTGCTGGGTGGTGCTCATCGTCCGGTCCCTCCGTAGACCACGGCCTCGGTCTGCTCGGCGTCGAGGCCGAACGCCGTGTGGATCGCCTGCACCGCATCGCCCAGACGCGACTGCTCGGTGACCACCGAGATGCGGATCTCCGAGGTGGAGATCATGTCGATGTTGATGCCCGCCTCGCCGAGCGCGCGGAACAGCGTCGCCGAGACGCCCGGGTGCGAACGCATCCCGGCGCCGACGATGCTCACCTTGCCGATCTGGTCGTTGTAGCGCACCTCGGTGTAGCCGATCTGCGCGTGCGCGTCCTCGATCGCCTTCAGCGCCGCCGGGGCGTCCGCCTCCGGGAGGGTCAGGGAGATCGCCACCGTGTCGTCCACGGTGGAGGAGTTCTGCACGATCATGTCGATGTTCGCGCCGGTCGAGGCGACCACGTCGAACAGCAGCGCGGCGCGTCCCGGCAGGTCCGGCACCTCGACCACGGTGATCTTGCCTTCGCTGCTGTCGTGCGCGACGCCCGAGATGAGCGGCGCCTCGAGACCGGGGGCGGCGATGTCGTGCATGGGGAGCTCCTTGGTGGGGTCGGCGGCGTCGCGTCGCACGACGTCCGCGGTGCGGAGGGTGACGTCGGGGTCGATGGGGATCTCGCGCTCGAAGTCGTCGGAGACGATCGTGCCCAGCCGGCCCGAGTACGAGGAGCGCACGTGCAGCGGCACGTCGTAGCGGCGCGCGTACTCAACGCTGCGCGCCATGAGGATCTTCGAACCGTTCGCGGCCATCTCCAGCATCTCCTCGCTGGAGATCAGCGGCACCCGGCGCGCGGCCGGCGCGATCCGCGGATCGGCGGTGAACACGCCGTCCACGTCGGAGTAGATCTCGCAGACGTCCGCCTTCAGCGCCGCGGCGAGCGCGACAGCGGTGGTGTCCGAGCCGCCGCGGCCCAGGGTGGTGATGTCCTTGGTGGCCTCCGAAACGCCCTGGAAGCCGGCGACGATCGCCACCGACCCCTCCTCCAGCGCCTCCTCGATCCGGCCCGGGGTGACGCGCAGGATGTGCGCCTTGCCGTGCACCTCGTCCGTGATCAGGCCGGCCTGCGAGCCGGTGTAGGCGCGGGCCTGGACGCCGGCGTCGTTCAGCGCCATCGACAGCACCGCCATCGAGATCCGCTCGCCGGCGGTGACCAGCATGTCCAGCTCACGGGCCGGAGGGTCGTCGCTCACCTGCTCGGCGAGATCGATCAGATCATCGGTGGTGTCCCCCATCGCGGAGACGACCACGACCACCTTGTGGCCGGCCTTCTCGTACAGGGAGATGCGCTTGGCGACGCGCTTGATGGAGTCGGCGTCAGCGACGGAGGATCCTCCGAATTTCTGGACGACCAGGCTCATGGGGCGTTTTCCTTTGACTGTCGAGGACGGTGCGGGATCGTGCAGTTCGTGCTGGGTGGTGCGAGGTGGTGCATGCCGGGCCGGCGGGTGGGCCGGCGCCGTCGGGCGGTCAGGCGGTCAGGCGGTCAGGCGGTCAGGCGGTCGAGTCGAGCGGTTCGGGCGCGGCCTGCGGATGCGGGCCCCTCGTGTCGGGCCTGCTCGTGCTGGCCCGTCGGGCGAGGCCTGCGGGTGCCAGCCCCTCTAACGGGGCCTGCGGGTGCAGGTCCCTCGGCGGGGCCTGCTCGTGCGGGCCGGCGCCGTCGACGCGACGCGTGCCGGACCGCCGGGAGCCGCCGACGCCGACACGTCGGAACCCGCGCGACGGCGGCAGCCGTGGGGGCCTGCCGGACCAGCCGTCATGCGTCCTCGCGCCGCACACGCCGAGCCCCGGAAGTACCCGGCACCGGCACGGCGACACGAGGACGAGTCTACGAAATGCCTGGTCCCAGCCCCAGAAACCTCGGCATTCGAGACAGGGCCCCTGGTCAGCGCGGTTCTGCGGCGTGACCAGCACAACATCCCCCCGGGCGCGCCGCACTCTCCCGGCGGCGGCGCGAGGCGTACCCTCCGGCCGCCGATCCCGGGCGGCGCGCACGCGGCGGCGCTGGCGCGGCAACGGCGCGGCGGCGGCGCAGCGCCAGCGCCAGCGCCAGCGCAGTTCTGGCAGAGAACGATCGATGTGGGCGCCGGGATCGACCGTTCTCTGACAGAACCGGGGACGACATCGGTGGGCACGGGGTCGACGCCGCCCCGGCGCAGGCCAGGACGAGCACGCAGAACAGGACGAGCGCATCGGGACCGATCCTCCACAGTGCGCCGCCGTCCACAGCCTGCGCCGGCCCGTCGCGCCTCTGCACCCTCGCGTCTAGCGTCGATCCGCATGCGCGCCACCTCACTCCCGCCCGGCACGCTGCTGCACCGGGAGCAGTGGCTCGACCTCGGCGTCTCCACCGCCCGCCTCCATGGCCCGGAGCTGTTCGCCCTGTTCCGCGGCTTCTCCACCCCGACAGCCGCACCTGCCACGGTGAACACCATGTGCGAGGTCCTGCAGCGGGACGTGATCCCGGGTGCTGTGATCAGTCACGGGACGGCGGCAGCCCTCATGGGCATTCCCCTCCCGTGGTGGCTCGACCAGAATCTCGGACGCCTGGCCGGCGGCGCGCACATGCATCAGGGCAGGCGGATCATCCCGAGCACGCTCTCGACCATGGACGAGACGCAGACCTCCGCACGCGCCTCCGCGACCGAGGGGCGGTCGCCCGTGCAGATCCCCGCGGACAGCACCCAGTCGGAGGGGCCCCCGGTTCCGCGACATCCTCTCCGCACACCGCCCCTCCTCCACTGCCGCGTGGAGCCCGGCCTCCATACGAGCGCCGGCCCCTACGTGTCCGTGCACCGCACACCCCCGCGCCCCAGCTGGACTCACTCCGGGATCGAGCTGTCGCACCCGCATGTGGTGCTGCTCGAGCTGGCGACGTATCTCCCTCATGACGACCTCGTGGTCGCCGTGGACTCCCTCATCTCCCGTGACCCGCCCCTGCGCACCGTGACCCTCGAAGGGATCTGGTGCACGGTCAAGCACTGCACCGCCTCGTGGGGCGCTCCCGCGCTGCGGAAGGCGCTCGAGGACGCTCGGCCGAACTCCGGCTCCCCGGGCGAGACCCGGACCCGACTCCTCCTGCAGCGGGCCGGGTTCCCCGAGCCCGTGCTCAACCATCCTGTGCACATCGAGGGCACCGGTCGGCGGCGGTATCTCGACCTCGCCTACCCCGATCTGAGGATCGGGGTGGAGTACGACGGCGACTACCATCGCCGCACCACCGTGCAGCGGCGGCAGGACCAGGCACGAAAGGACACTCTCGAGTCCCAGGGATGGACTCTGCGGTTCCTCAACGCGGAGGACATCGCGCAGCCTCAGCGATTCCTCACCGCCCTGCAGCGCACCTTCCTCCGAGCGGGCGCCGCGGCACCGCCGACGAGCAACTGGTCAGGCCGGGCAGCCCGAGCGCTCGCACGCCCGATACGCGCCCCGACTTCTCGGTGACGCGGCAACAGGCCGACCCGGCCCCTCGCTGACGCGCCGTCACACCGTCTCCGCATCACGCCGACTCGGCGGGCAGCACCTCACCTCGCCACGCCCCGGACGCACCTGCCCCTGCCTTTCGCAGTTTTGTCAGGCAACGATCGATGATGCGGCCAGCATCGATCGTTGCCTGACAAAACTCGGCGACGGGCGACGGGCGACGGGCGACGGGCGGTGGGCGACGGGCGGTGGGACGGGGCGGGGTAGTGGCGTGCGGCCGGGACCGGCGGGCGGGGCACGCCGACGGCGGGCCCGGGCGGGGCCTGGCGGGCGGGGCCGGCCGACGCGGCCGGGGCCGGAGGCGTCAGCCCAGGTCGGCGGTGAGTTCGGTGAGCAGGGCGCGGGCGCCGGCGGTGCGCAGCACCTCGAGGGCGTGGAGGTAGGGGGCGGTGAACGCCTCGTGCTCCACCAGGTCGCCGAACAGCTCCTCGTCACGGAGGAAGGCGAGCAGGTCCTCGTCGTGCTTCGCGGCGGCGGCCATCACCCGGTCGTGGAGGCGATCCACCACCGGCCACTCCTCGCCGTTCTCGCCGGTGCCCTCGGCGTAGCGGGCCCAGGAGGCGACGATCGCGGCGGAGGCGCTCACGTCGCGGCCGGCGGCGAGGTTCTCGCGGATCACGGGCACCAGCCAGGTGGGGATGCGATCGGAGGACTCGGCGGCGAGGCGGGCCAGGGTGTCCTTCACCTCCCGATTCGCGAACCGGGCCATCAGCTCGTCCTTGTAGGCGGTGAGGTCGATGCCCGGCACCTCGGGCACGGCGGGCGTGCCCTCCCCGTCCATGTACAGGGTGCGGGTGAACGGGGCGAGGTGCTCGTCCACGGCGGCCTCGTCGGCGTAGGTCTGGCCCAGCAGCAGGCCGAAGTAGGCGATGGCCTGGTGGGAGCAGTTCAGCAGGCGCAGCTTCATCAGCTCGTACGGCTCCACGTCCTCGACCATCTGCACGCCCACCTCCCCCCAGGCGGGGCGACCGGCGGGGAAGGAGTCCTCGAGCACCCACTGCACGAAGTCCTCGCTCACCACGGGCCAGGCGTCCTCGATGGCGTAGTCCTCGGCGATCATCGCGATGTCCTCCGGCGCGGTGACCGGGGTGATGCGGTCCACCATGCAGTTGGGGAAGGCGACCTCCGCCTCGATCCAGTCGCCGACGGGCGCGTCCCCGTGCAGGCCGTTCTCGTCGCGGCGGCGGGCGTAGGCAAGGATCATGCGCTTCGCGAGATCACCGTTGCCGCGCACGTTGTCGCAGGACATGACGGTGAACGGGGCGGTGCCGGCCTCGCGGCGGCGGCGCAGCGCCTCCACCACGTAGCCGAACATGGTGCGGGGGCCGGCGGCGGAGAAGTCCGCCTCGAGATCGGCGGCGACGGCCTCGGTGCCGAACTGGAACTCGCCGGTGGAGGGGTTGTAGTTGTAGCCGCCCTCGGTGACGGTGAGGGAGACGATCCGCACGGCCGGGTCGGTCATCTGGGCGAGCACGGCCTCGGGATCGTCGGGCGCGAAGAGGTAGCGGGCGATGGAGCCGATCACGCGCGGGTCGCGGGTGCCGTCCGGCGCCTTGGTGACCAGGGTGTACAGCCCGTCCTGCGCGGTGAGGGCGTCCCGCATGCGGGAATCGCCGGGCAGCAGGCCCACCCCGCACAGCGCCCAGTCGAGATCCTTCCCGCCGTTCATGAGGCGGTCCAGGTACATCGCCTGGTGAGCGCGATGGAAGCCGCCCACCCCGAAGTGGACGATGCCGATGCGGCGCTGATCCAGCGGCTGCCGCGGGGTGGCGACCTCGCCCCGAGCGGCGATCTCGGGCAGGGCGGAAGCGGTCAGGGCGGTGCGGGGCGTCGGCGCGGTCATGGCTCATCCTTCGACGGCGAGTGAGGGTGACAGAGACGATACACACTTCGGCGTCAGATGAGCAGGGGGTCTCGCTCATCTGTTCGGCGCGGTGCGTCGGGGCCGACGGGCGGCCGCGCCCACCCGGGACGCCCCGCCGCGTCGGCGCCCACCCGGGCCGCCCCGCCGCGCCGACCGGCACCCACCCGCGTCAGCTCAGCAGCGCGGCGACCTGGTCGGCGAGCTCGGGCCCCAGCACGATGTCGTCCACCAGACCGGAGCGCGCCGCGGCCAGCACGGCCTCGGGGTGCCCGGCCGCGGGGGCGGCAGCGATCACGCGGGCGCGGCGCAGCTGGTCCGGGCGCACCCCGATCACGCGGTCCTCCATCGCCGAGTGCCACACGGCGCCCTCCGCGTTCAGCAGGATCCCGCAGATCTCCGCGACCACCCCGGCCTCGCGGGCCCGCTGCTGCTCGTCGGGCCGCAGGCGGGCCCAGAGGGTCGAGGTCCCGGCCGCCCAGGCACCGATGGAGACCGTGGCGGTGTCGAGCTCGTCGGCCGCATCGAGCGCCGTGCGCACCTCCTCCATCGCCCGCAGCGAGGCCGCGACCTGTGGCGAGTCGACGATCAGCGGGGTGGGCAGCGCCCACACCTGACCGCCGGCGCGGGCGCCCAGCTCGTGAACCAGCGCGGAGGACTGCGCGGTGGAGTGCCCGGCGGTGCTCACCGGGCCCACCAGCTGGATGATGTCGGCCGTGGGGAGGGTCTCCAGCGCGTCCGGCAGGTGCACGAGGGTGCGCGACCAGGCCACGCCGAGGCGGCCGCCCTCGCGCAGGTGGGTGCGCAGCAGGCGGGCCATCTGGCGGGCGATCGCCACGCGGGGCGTCTCCCCCGGGCGCGGCGGGGCGACGGTGACCGAGGAGATGCCGAGCTGCTGGGCGAGCGGGGCGAGGTCGCGGCCGCCGGCGGTGGGATCCACGATCTCGATCCGCACGATCCCCTCGGCGCGGGCCTCCTCGAGCAGGCGCGCCACCTGGAAGCGGGAGAGGCCGTGACGGCGTGAGAGCTCCACCTTGGAGGCGCCGTCGAGGTAGTGCTCGCCGGCGAGGGCGACCTTGAGGGCCACCTCGTCCTGCCCGTCGGCGCCCGCCGTCGGCGCCGCCTGACGCGGCGGTGACTGCTCGCTGCCCATCGAGGCTCCCTCCCGCGGCGCGCGGCCGCCCGTCGTCCCGTGCCCACCCGCCGACGGACCCTCCGCACACTGCACTCGGATCTCATCTGCGGGCCGGCGGTTGCTCAACTGAGGATATATGACTACGCTCACTCACAGATGAGAGCCGAACACTCTCACATGAGCACGACCTGTCTCAGCGCGGCTCCGGCCGCCGCACCCTCCCCACCGCGACGACGCGCCCTGCGCGCGCCCGCCGCACCCGCCATGACCGCCGCGTCGGCCCGTCCGTCGCCGAGATGTTCACAGGAGAACAGCGCATGGGAACCCCTCGACCACACCCGCCCCACCCCCGACGCCGCACCGTGCTCGGCGCCGGCCTGGCCGCGGGCCTCGGCGCCGCGGGCCTCGCCGGCTGCGGCGCCGGCGGCTCCCGCGAGACCCTCGTGGTCGCGATCGTCTCGAACCCGCAGATGCAGGACGCGATCTCGCTGGTCGGCCACTTCACCGAGGCGCACCCGGAGATCGACGTGCGCTTCGTGTCCCTGCCGGAGAACGAGGCGCGCGCCAAGATCACCGCCTCGGTCGCCTCCGGCGGCGGCGAGTTCGACGTCGTGATGATCTCCAACTACGAGACCCCGCTGTGGGCGGCCAACGGCTGGCTCACCGACCTCGAGCCCTACATCGCCGAGACCCCCGGTTACCAGCGAGACGACTTCCTGCCCACGATCCGCGACGCCCTCAGCGTGGACGGGGCGATGCACTCGGTGCCGTTCTACGGCGAGAGCTCGTTCCTGGTGTACCGGCGGGACCTCTTCGAACAGGCCGGGCTCACGATGCCCGAGCGTCCCACCTGGGACGAGATCCGCGGCTTCGCCGAGACCCTGCACGACCCCGCAGCCGGCCTGACCGGCATCGCGCTGCGCGGCCTGGCCGGCTGGGGCGAGAACCTCGCCCCGATGAACACGGTGATCAACACCTTCGGCGGGCAGTGGTTCGACGAGGACTGGACGCCGCGCCTGGACTCCGACGCCGTGCGCGAGGCGGTGAGCATGTACGTGGACACCGTGCGCACCTGGGGCCAGCCCGGCGCCGCGACCTCCGGCTTCGGCGACTGCCTCACCCAGGTCGCGCAGGGCACGGCGGCCATGTGGTATGACGCCAGCTCCATGGTCTCCGGCATCGAGGACCCCCGCTCCTCCACCGTAATGGGCGACACCGCCTACGCCCTCGCCCCCACCATGGAGACCGAGTACTCCGGGTGGCTGTATTCCTGGGCGCTGGCGATCCCCGAGACCTCCCCGCGCAAGCAGGCGGCCTGGGACTTCATCGCCTGGATGACCCATCCGGACTACTTCCAGCTGGTGGGCAGCGAGGTGAGCTGGGAGGCGCTGCCCCCGGGCTCGCGCCGCTCCACCTACGAGATCCCCGAGTACGCGGAGATCGCCGAGAACTACGCCGAGCCGACGCTGACCTCCATGGACCACGCCACCCAGGAGGAGACCATGGCGCAGCCCGTCCCCTACCCCGGGCTGCAGTTCGTGGGCATCCCCGAGTTCCAGGACCTCGGCACCCGCGTGGGCCAGCAGTTCTCCGCCGCGATCGCCGGCCAGCAGAGCGTCGACGACGCGCTCGCCCAGGCGCAGCGCTTCGCCGAATCCGTCGCCCGCACCTACGGCTGGGAGGGCTGAGCCATGGCCGCCACCGCTGACACCGCCACCGACACGAGCACCACCCCCGACCCCCACCCGATCTCCCGGGCGGAGGGCTGGCGCCGCCGGCTCCCCCTGATGCCCGCGTTCCTGTTCGTGGTGATCTGCACGCAGATCCCGTTCCTGCTCACCATCTGGTACTCGCTGCGGTCCCGGAACCTGCTGCGCCCCGAGGGCGAGCAGTTCGTGGGGCTGCGCAACTACCTCGACCTCGCGATCGACTCCACCTTCCGCACCGCGGCGCTGAACTCGATCCTGCTCACCCTGGGCTGCGTGCTGGTCTCGCTGGTGCTGGGCCTGGGCCTGGCGCTGCTGCTGGACCGCGAGTTCGTGGGCCGCGGCGTCATCCGCACCCTGCTGATCACGCCGTTCCTCATCATGCCGGTGGCCGGGGCGATGCTGTGGTCGATCTCCATGTTCGACCCCACCTACGGCCTGGTGAACTGGCTGATCGGCACCGTGGGGATCTCCCCGGTGGACTGGACCAGCCAGTACCCGATGCTCTCGATCATCGTGGCGCTGGTGTGGCAGTGGACGCCGTTCATGATGCTGCTGCTCCTGGCCGGGCTGCAGTCCCAGACAGGGGACGTGCTCGAGGCCGCCAGCATGGACGGCGCCGGCCCCTGGACCACCTTCGTGCACATCACCCTGCCCCACCTGCGGTTCTACCTGGAGCTGGCGGTACTGCTGGGCGCGATCTACGTGGTCAACACCTTCGACCAGATCTACCTGATGACGGCCGGCGGGCCCGGCACCGCCAGCGCCAACCTGCCGTTCTACATCTACCAGCGCGCCTTCCTGGGCTTCGACATCGGGCAGTCCGCCGCGATGGGCGTGGTCACCGTGATCGCCACCATCGTGATCGCGACCTTCGCGCTGCGCCTGATCTTCACCAGCATCAACGCCAAGGAGCAGTCATGAGCACACTCCGTCGACGAACCGCCCGCACCGTTCGGGAGGAGATCTCCTCATGAGCACAGCCGCCGTCGCCGCTCCCGCCCGCATGCCCGCGAGCGCCCCGCCCCGGCCCCGTCGACCGAAGGGCCAGGCCACCGGGCGCCTGCTCACCGTTCTCGCCTGGGCCGCCGGCCTGCTGTTCTTCGCCCCCGTGGCGTGGATGGTGCTGACCAGCTTCAAGCAGGAGTCGCAGGCCGCTTCCAGCCCGCCCACCTTCTTCTTCACCCCCACCCTCGAGCAGTACACCTCGATCATCGGCTCCTCCGGGGCGGGCTCCTACCTGCTGAACTCGGTGATCGCGACCGTCGCCTCCACGGCGCTGGTGCTGGTGCTGGCGGTGCCCGCCGCGTACGCGGTGAGCATCCGGCCCGTCAAGCGCACCCAGGACGTGCTGTTCTTCTTCATCTCCACGAAGATGCTGCCGATCGTCGCGGTGATCATGCCGATCTACGTGATCGCCGGGCAGATCCGGATGCTCGACAACATCCTCACCCTCATCGTGCTGTACACCGCGATGAACCTGCCGATCGCGGTGTGGATGATGCGCTCGTTCTTCCTGGAGGTGCCCGGGGAGGTGCTCGAGGCCGCCTCGATCGACGGCGCCTCGCTGCTGCGCACGATGCGCACGGTGCTGCTGCCGATGGTGGCGCCCGGCGTCGCGGCCACGGCGCTGATCTGCGTGATCTTCGCCTGGAACGAGTTCTTCTTCGCCCTGAACCTCACCGCCGCGAACGCCGCCACGGTGCCGATCTTCCTGATGTCGACCATGACCTCGGAGGGGCTGTTCCTGGCGAGGCTCTCCGCCGCCTCGGTGCTCGCCTCCCTGCCCGTGGTGATCGCCGGCTGGGTGGCGCAGAAGCAGCTGGTGCGCGGCCTGTCGATGGGCGCGGTGAAGTAGGAGGGGCCGACGGGGCGGGGCCGACGTGCGGACATGCTGTGTCCTGTCGGTCCCGCTCCTCGCAGACAGTCCGGTCAGCTCCCCGGCACGTCCCGTGCGATCTCGGCGAGCCACGCGGCCGACGCCGCGTCCGAGGGCATCCGCCAGTCCCCGCGCGGGGACAGCGACCCGCCGGCCAGCACCTTCGGGGCGTTCGGCAGGGCGGAGCGCTTGAACTGGTTGGCGAAGAAGCGCCGCGTGAACACGGTCAGCCAGTGCTTGATCTCCGCCCGGTCGTAGGCGCGCTTGTCCTCGTCGGCATACCCGGCCGGCCACAGTCCGGCCTCCCTGTCCCCCCAGGCCTGGTGGGCGAGGTAGGCGATCCTGCCGGGGCCGGCGCCGCGGCGCAGCACGTGGTACAGCGTGAAGTCGTGCAGCGCGTAGGGGCCGATGGAGTCCTCGGTGGACTGCGCCTTCTGCCCGGGCGCGGTGGGGATCAGCTCGGGCGAGATCTCGGTGTCCAGCACGGCCTGGAGGATCTGCCCCGTCGGCCCGTCGAACAGCTCCTCCGCGATCACCCAGCGGATCAGGTGCTGGATGAGGGTCTTGGGCACGCCGGCGTTCACGCCGTAGTGGGACATGTGGTCGCCCACCCCGTAGGTGCACCAGCCCAGCGCCAGCTCGGAGAGGTCGCCGGTGCCCACCACGATGCCGCCGTGATGGTTCGCGAGGCGGAACAGGTAGTCGTAGCGCATCCCGGCCTGGACGTTCTCGAAGGTGACGTCGTACACCGGCTCGCCGTCGCCGAAGGGGTGGCCCATGTCCTTCAGCATCTGGCTGGAGGCGGGGCGGATGTCGATCGTCTCGAAGCTCGCGCCGATCGCCTCGACCAGCAGCTGGGCGTTGGAGCGAGTGTGCTCCGTGGTGGCGTAGCCCGGCATCGTGTAGGCGAGGATCTCGGAACGGTCGCGGCCCAGCAGGTCCATCGCCCGCGCGCACACGATCAGGGCGTGCGTGGAGTCCAGCCCGCCGGAGACGCCGATCACGGGACGGGCGCCCCCGGGCTTGTCGCCCCCGATCTGCGTGAGGCGCCGCACCAGGCCCGCCACCTGGATGTTGTACGCCTCGTAGCAGTCCTGGGCCAGGCGCGCCGGATCGTCGGGCACGAAGGGGAAGCGGTCGAGGTGGCGGCGCAGGGGGCCGGTTGCGGGCCGGGCCGACGAGGCGGGCCGGGCCGACGGGGCGAACAGCGCCGTGGTGCTCGAGGTGTGGAACTTCTCCAGCGACGCGGCGTGGGTGCGGCGGTTGTCGTCGACCGTGTTCTGGCGGCGGCGCTCGGCGACGAGCCGGTCCAGGTCCACGTCCACGATGGTGGAGCGCACGCCGGTGGGGAAGCGCTCCGACTCCCCCAGCAGGTCCCCGCACTCGTACACGAAGGTCTGCCCGTCCCAGGCCAGGTCGGTGGTGGACTCCCCCTCGCCGGCGGCGGCGTAGAGGTAGGCGGCCTGTGTGCGGGCGGAGGCGGAGCGGGCCATGAGCTTGCGGTCCTCGGCACGGCCGATGGTGATCGGGGAGCCGGAGAGGTTCGCGATCACGGTGGCGCCGGCGAGCGCGGCCTCGGCCGAGGGCGGGATCGGCACCCACATGTCCTCGCAGATCTCCACGTACAGCGACAGGCCCGGTACGTCCTCCACGGTGATGAGGCCGTGCGGGGTGAGCTCCGCGTCCAGGGCGCCGAGGCGCACGGGGACCCCGTCGGCGTCGTCGCCGGGCGCGAACCAGCGCCGCTCGTAGAACTCGCGGTAGGTGGGGAGGTTCTGCTTGGGGGTGATGCCGAGGATCCGGCCGCGGTGGATCACCACGGCGCAGTTGAAGATCCGGGAGCGGTCCGTCGCGCGCAGCGGGGCGCCGAGCACGATGATCGGCATCAGCTCCTCGCTCGCGGCGAGCATGGTGAGCACCGCCTGCTCGGCCGCGTCCAGCAGCGGCTCCTGCATCACCAGGTCGTCCAGCGAGTAGCCGGTCAGGGAGAGCTCGGGGAAGACCGCCACGCCCACCTGCTGGTCGTGCAGGTCGCGCAGCACCTCGAGGTGACGCTGCGCGTTCGTGGCCGGGTCCGCGAGCGCGACCGGCAGCGTCACCGCGGCCACCCGCACGAAGCCGTGGTCGTAGATCGAGGCGTGGGGGTGCCCGGCGGGGGCCTCGATGCCGGCGGGCGTGGTCGCAGTGCTCATGAGTCGAGAGTAGTAGAGGCGGAGGCCGCCACAGCCACCGCTCCAGCCCGATCCCACGGCCCACCACCGGCACTGCCGGGGCACCCGCTGGGCCGCCCCACCGGCCCGGGCCCCGCTGCGATAGCGTGCCCTGGTGGATCTTCAGCGCGGCACGGACCGGGGGCGGGCACGATGAGCTCCCGCCGCCCCCTGCTCGGCTGGCTGCTGATCGCCCCCAGCCTGATCGGCGTCATCTGCTTCCTGATCCTGCCGGTGGTGCTGGCCTTCGCCGTCTCGCTGTTCCGCTGGGATCTGCTGGGCACGCGGGAGTTCCTGGGGGCGGGCAACTACGCCTCGCTGCTCAGCGACGGCGCGCTGGCGAACTCCTTGCTGGTCACGGCCCTGTTCACGCTGATCTCGGTGCCGGTCTCGCTCGGTATCGGGCTGGTGCTGGCCACGCAGCTGGTGCGGGCCCTGCCGGGCTCGGCGGTGGTGCGGGTGATCGTGGTGATCCCCTGGGTGTGCGCGCCGCTGGCGCTGGGCGTGGTGTGGAAGTGGATCTTCCAGCCGTCGGTGGGGGCGCTGAACCAGATCCTCGGGGTGCGGATCGAGTGGCTCACCGATCCGTCGCTGGCCCTGCCGGCGGTGGCGTTCGTGGCGATCTGGCAGAACGTCGGCTACATCTCGCTGTTCTTCCAGGCCGGGCTCACCCGCATCCCCGGCTCGATCTACGAGGCTGCGCGGCTGGACGGCGCCGGCCCCGCCCAGCAGCTGTGGCACATGACCATCCCGCTGCTGCGCCCCACCACGTTCTTCCTCGCAGTCACCCAGGTGGTGGCGAGCTTCCAGGTGTTCGACATGGTGTTCGCGCTCACCGGCGGCGGCCCGCAGCATCGCACCGAGGTGATCGCCTCGCTGATCTACCAGGAGGCCTTCGTCGCCAGCCGGCTGGGCCGCGCCAGCGCGGTCGCGGTGATCCTGTTCCTGCTCCTGGTGGTGATCACGCTGGTCCAGCAGCGCTGGTTCTCCCGCCGCATCACCTACGACATGAGCTGACAGGAGGAGGGACGATGACCGCACCGACGCCCGCGCCGTCCGCACCCGCGCGCCGCCGGCCCCTGACCGGGTCGCTGCTGGCGCGCCGCGTGCTCGGCCACGCCGCCACCTACCTGGTGCTGCTGTGCGCCGCCGCGCTCACGCTGGGGCCGTTCCTGGTCTCGGTGATGACGGCGCTGACCTCCACGCGCCAGTTCGCCCAGCAGGGCCCGCTCTCGCTCCCCGCCCCGCCGGTGCTGGACGGCTTCATCGCCCTGTTCACCCCCACCACCACCTCGGACGGCTTCCTCACCCCGGTGGTGGTGACGGTGCAGATGGTGGCGGTGATCCTGGCGGGGCAGATGGTGTTCTCGGTGCTGGCCGCCTACGCCTTCGCCCAGCTGCGCTTCCCCGGCCGCGACCTGCTGTTCTGGGTGTACGTGGCGACGTTGATGGTGCCGCAGGTGGTGGTCGTGGTGCCGCTGTACCTGATGCTCTCCGAGGTGGGGCTGCGCAACACCTTCTGGGCGCTGGTGCTGCCGTTCGTGCTCGGCTCCCCGTACGCGATCTTCCTGCTGCGCGAGAACTTCCGCGGCATCCCCACCGAGCTGATGGACGCGATGCGGATCGACGGCGCGGGCACGCTGCGCCTGCTGTGGCACCTGGTGGTGCCGCTGAACCGGCCGATCATCGTCACCCTGGTGCTGATCACCGTGGTGACGCACTGGAACAACTTCATGTGGCCGATGGTGATCACCTCGGGCCCGCAGTGGCAGGTGATCACGGTGGCGACCTCCGCGCTGCAGTCCCAGTACAACAACAACTGGACCCTGGTGATGGCGGGGACCACGCTGGCGATGCTGCCGCTGGCGCTGCTGATGATCGTGTTCCAGAAGCAGATCACCCGGTCCGTCGGCGACGCGTCCCTGCGCTGACACCGCGCGGCCGACGGGGCCTCGCCCCGCCCCCGCACCCCGTCGACACCGTCGTTCATCCTCCGCCCGCCGGGCCCGCCGCGGGACCATACTGGAGGGATCCCCTCGCACCGGAAGGACCCGCCATGCTGAACCGTCGCACCCTCCTCTCCTCCGTCGCCGCCGCCGGCCTGCTCGGCGGTGCGGCCGCCTGCTCCCCCTCGGGCGGCGGTGACGGCGGCAGCGGCAGCGGCGGCTCCGATGCCGGGGGCAGCACCGGCGGCGACCAGGGCACCCTCACCTTCCGCTTGTGGGACCAGAACGCCGTGGCCGCGTACGAGGAGTCCTTCCAGGCGTTCACCGCCCAGAGCGGCTGGAACGTGACCATCGACCTGGTGCCGTGGGGCGACTACTGGACGCAGCTGCCGCTGGACATCGCCAGCGGCGACGCGGCGGACGTGTACTGGATGAACTCCGCCAACTACGTCCAGCTCAAGGACTCGGACGCACTGCTGGACATCAATGAGGTGATCCCGGACGGCGCCTCCCAGTGGGAGCAGTCCGTGGTGGAGCTCTACACCCGCGACGGCGGGCTGTGGGGCGTGCCCCAGATCTGGGACTCGATCGCCCTGTTCTACAACAAGTCCCTGCTCGAGGAGGCGGGCGTGGATCCGCAGGATCTCGCCTTCGACCCCGCCGCCGAGAGCGACTCGCTGCGCGAGGCCGGCGCGGCGCTCACCGTGGACGGTGCGGGGCTGCACCCGGGCGAGGACGGCTTCGACGCCGATTCCCGCGAGCAGTTCGGGTTCAACTCCCAGGCGGACAGGCAGGCGATCATCGGGCCGATGCTGGCCGCGAACGGCGCGCAGTGGCAGGAGGACGATCAGTACGTCTTCGCCTCCCCCGAGGGGATCGAGGCGTTCGACTACATGGCCGGGCTCGTCAACGACGCGCAGATCGCCCCCTCCGCGGCGGACACCAACGAGAACGGCGACTTCACCCGCGACCTGTTCACGCAGGGCAAGCTGGGCCTGTTCCAGTCCGGGCCGTACAACCTGCTGGCGGTCTCCGACGGCGTGGCGGACTCGTTCGAGTGGGGTCTGGCCGCGCCGGTCTCCGGACCGGAGGGGCCGAAGTCGCTGGTGCACGGCGTGGTCGCGGTGGGCAACGCCCAGGCCGCCGAGGACCGCCAGGAGGGCATCGCCGCGCTGCTGACCTGGCTGGGCGGCGAGGAGGGCCAGCGGCCGCTGGCCTCGCAGGGCGTCGCCTTCCCCGCGCACGTGGACGCGCAGGACGCCTTCCTTTCCTTCTGGGAGGACAAGGGCGTGGACGTGAGCGTGTTCGTGGACGCGGCGAAGAACGCCGCCGAGGCGGACACCGGCGCCCGTGCGAACGCCGGGCTCACCGCCGTGATGCCGCTCTTCCAGGAGGTCTTCATCGGTCGCCTCCCCGCCGAGGAGGGCATCCCGCAGGCGCAGGAGGAGGGCAACGCCGCCATGGCGGAGTGAGCGCCCGCCTCCACCACTCCCCCACGACTCCTCCCCGCATCCCGCGCCGCACCGCTGTCCACGGCGGCGCGGGCCGTGCCAGTCTGGGCCCATGACGCACACCACACCGCCCGACGGGGGTCCGGGCCGGTCACCGTACGCGCCCCCTCCCTCTCCGAACACGGCGCAGTCGCCGGCCTGGGACACGACGTCGGCGGCTGGTCCCGGCGCGGGAACGACGGCGGGTCCCGGCGCGGTCCCGATGCCGGGAACCGGCTCCGCCGCGGCACCCGACCCCGGCCCCGGCGTCGTCGCCGAGCACGTCAGCCGGTCCTTCGGCACGGTGCAGGCGGTGCACGACCTCTCCTTCACCGCCCCGCGCGGCGCGGTGACGGCGCTGGTGGGCCCCAACGGCTGCGGCAAGTCCACGCTGATGCTGATGCTCGCCTCGCTGCTGGCGCCGGACGACGGGCGGGTGCTGATCGACGGCATCGATCCCGCCGCCGACTCCTCGGCGGTGCGGGAGCGGGTGGGCTGGATGCCGGACCAGTTCGGGGCCTGGGACTCGCTGCGGGTCGCGGAGGTGCTGGAGGTGATGGGGCGGGCCTACTTCCGGCCCGCCGCGCCGCTGCGCACCCGGGTGGCCGAGCTGCTGGAGACGATGGACCTGGTGCCCCTCGCCCAGCAGCCCGCGCACGTGCTCTCCCGCGGGCAGAAGCAGCGTCTGGGCCTGGCCCGGGCGCTGATCCACGAGCCGCAGGTGCTGATCCTCGACGAACCGGCCTCCGGCCTGGACCCGGCGTCCCGGCGGCGTCTGCTGCGGGTGGTGCGCAGGTACGCCGCGGACGGGGCGACGGTGCTGGTCTCCAGCCACATCCTCACCGAGCTCGAGGAGATGGCCGATCACGTGGTGTTCATGGACGCCGGGCGGGTGGTGGACTCCGCCGGCGTCCGCGAGCTCGCCGCCCGGCCGCGGCCGTGGCGGATCTCCTCGCTGCACGAGCAGGCGCTGCGCGAGGCGCTCGCCGCGCTCGGGGTGCGGCACGAGGAGGTGCGCGGCGCGGAGCGCACCGCCTCCGGGCATGCCGAGGCGATCGTGCACCTGCCGGACGAGGTCACGGCCTCGCGCCTGCTGGCCGATCTCACCGCCGCCCATGCCCGGGTGATCGCCTTCGGCCCGGCGACGGGGCGGCTCGAGGCCGCCTATCTCGCCTCGGACGCCGCCCATCGTGAAGGAGCGCTGTGATGAGCTCGCCGACCACCGCACCCCCGACGCACGACCCCGTCGGCCGCCGCCGGCCGCTGAACGGCGCCCTCGCCCTCCGCCCGCGCGGGCTGTGGCTGGTCACCTCGCTCGAGCTGCGCCAGCGGCTCCGCTCGGCGCGCTGGTACGTGGCGCTCGGGGTGTGGACGCTCGCGCTGCTGTTCATCGGCGCGCTGGGGCTGGCGCCCACGCTGTACTCCTCGCAGTGGGACCAGCTCGAACCGGTCGCCGCGGTGGTGTTCAGCCTGCAGATCATCCTGGTGCTGTTCGCGATGCTGCTGGTGGTGCCGGCGCTCTCGGCCGGGTCGATCAACGGCGACCGCACCGCGGGGACGCTGGCCACGCTGCAGGCCAGCCTGCTGAGCCCGGCGGAGATCGTGCTCGGCAAGCTGCTGGCCGGCTTCCTCACCGGCCTCGCGTTCCTGGTGCTGGCGCTGCCGTCGGTGGTGCCGATCGCGGTGCTGGGCGGGGTGGGCCCGCTCTACTTCCTGCGGGTGGTGCTGGTGATCGTGCTGCTCACGCTGTGCGTCACCGCGGTGGGCCTGGGCCTCTCCGCCCTCACGCAGCGGCAGCTGGGCTCGGTGGTGCTCGCCTACGTGCTCGTGTTCGGGCTCACGGCGGTGCTGCCGGTGACCTGGGGCGTCTCCGCGGTGTTCCTGCAGCAGGAGCGGGAGGTGGTCTCGTACCACGCCACCTACAGCACGGACGGCGCCCCGGAGACCTGCGAGCAGCACATGGGCACGCAGAGGGTGCCGCGGGTGGACCTCACCCTGCCGCTGATGTGGGGCAACCCGGTGGTGCTGCTGGCGGAGGCCGCGCCCGCGCTGCCCCAGGACTACTGGCGCGATGACGGCGAGAACCCGGACGCGCTGCGGATGATCAAGGCGGGGATGCGCAGCGCCGCGGCGATCGCCCATCCCGCGACCTCCAACTACTGCGAGCCCGGGCTCGCGGGGTACCCGCAGCAGCTGGGCGATCCGCCGAACCGTCCGATCTGGCCGATGGGGCTGGCGCTGTGGCTGCTCGGCGGGACCGGGGCGACGGCGGTCGCGCTGCAGCGGCTGCGGATCCCCGTGCGACGCCTCGGGAAGGGCACCCGCATCGCCTGAGGGGTGACCGGGCGCGGCCGACAGACCCGTCGGCGCCGGGGCGCTACGGCTCGCGCAGACCGGTGACGGAGCCGGGGATCTCGTGCCCGGAGCCCTGCCCGGCCCCGTCGGGCGCGGCCGCGTCCCGCCCTCCGCCGGTGAAGGGGGAGCCCTCCCCGCCGAAGTCGGGCAGCAGGCCGCGGGCGAGGTCCGCCTCCCGGACGGCGGTGTCGGACGCCCCGGGGGCGTTCTCGTCCACCCACAGACGCTCCCCGGAGGCGTCGAGGCCGGCGAGCGCCGGGCCGTGCTCACCTCCGGCCGCCAGCAGCCGGGCGCGCTGCGCGGCGCGCACGGCGGGGTCGCGGCCCCGGTCGGTGCGGGTGCCGATGTCCGGCGCGATCAGGGCGTAGGGCACCTCGCGTCGCATGTAGTCGCCGGCGGGGCCGTAGAGCACGTCCCGCAGCCCGGTGCGCATGGCGGAGGCGGCGGCCGCGCCCACCAGCGGGGCGAGCACCAGTATGCCGAGCACGAGCCACACCCACGCCAGCGGCGTCCCCACCTGCAGCAGCGGCACCAGCACCGCCAGCAGCACGCATCCCAGCAGCACCCACACGGCGCTGAGCCAGCCGGTCAGGCCCACCACCCGCGCCTCCCACGGGTTCACGCGGGCGCGGTGGCTCCACTCGCGGTAAGTGCGCTGGTCGAGCACCTCGCCGCGCTGCGAGGCGGCCAGGCGCACCGCGAGGGCAGGGGTCAGCGCGAGGGCGAGCAGCACGCAGCCCGCCACCGGGGCGGCCAGCAGCAGCTGCCCGGCGTGAAGCGGGGACTCCACCCCGGTGAGCTCGTTCATGCCGAAGCGGGTGATGACGGTGACCAGGTCGGCGATCCCGAACACCAGCCAGCCCAGCCCCGCCAGCGCCGGCACCACCCAGCGGAGGCTCGCCCGGGCCAGCAGGGCGAGCGCGGTGGCGGCGCCGCGCGGGCTCAGCGCCCCGCCCTCCGCGGCGGTGCCGGGGTTCGGCGGGAGGTGGCGGCGGTCCTGGGCGAGCACCTGCTTCGCGGCGGCGCGGCGCTGGTCCGGGTCGGTGCCGATCCGGGCGGTGGTGTGCAGCGTCTGCGCGTCGGTGAGGCCCAGCAGCGGTGCGGCCGGGACGGTGCGGCGCACCAGCAGCCAGGCCCCCTGCAGGACCAGCAGCGCCAGGCACCAGGAGGACAGCGGCCCGGGGCCCAGGCCGGACCAGGGCTGCGAGAGCGGCAGCAGCACGCTCAGCGGCGTCACCAGCACCACCACCGCCGGCAGGGCCATCAGCGTCGCGGTGGACACCGTCGAGACCGCGCGCTGGAACCCCTCCTCGCTGAGGTGGCGGCGGGGCCGCAGCCGGATCAGCAGGGCGGGGGCGAGCAGCCCCAGCGCCAGGCTCACCACCGTCGCGCCGAGCGGGAGCAGTGCGAAGGCGGCGCCCAGCCCGCCCGAGGTGAAGCCCAGCCCCAGCATCGCCGCCCGCAGGAGCGAGGGCTCGGCGAGGGAGGCCAGCAGGGACAGGAACCAGAACGTGGGCGAGGCGCCGGTGACGTACAGGAGCAGCAGCACGTACCACAGGCCCAGCAGCACCAGGCCCGGCGCCCAGGAGCGGCGCAGCAGCCGCCTGCGCAGCGCGGCGGTGGACTCGGCGAGGATCTCCTCCGGCGGGACCAGGTTCGCGGGCTCCTCGGCGAGGCGCGGCGGGGGCGGCAGGTCCGTCAGCGGCGGCAGCGCGCGGCTGTGCGGGGAGGTCATCGGCGGTCCCGCCCGGTCACACGGAGCGCCGGCCCAGGAAGGCGCGCCCCAGGGTCATCTCGTCGGCGTAGTCGAGGTCGCCGCCCACCGGCAGGCCGGAGGCGAGGCGCGTGACGGTGAGCTCCATCGAGCCCAGCAGGCGGGTGAGGTAGGCGGCGGTGGCCTCGCCCTCGATGTTCGGATCCAGCGCCAGGATCACCTCCTGCGTCTCCCCGGAGCCGAGCCGGCTCATCAGCTGGGTGATGCGCAGATCGTTCGGGCCCACCCCGCCGATCGGGTCGATCGCGCCGCCGAGAACGTGGTAGCGACCCTTGAACTCGCGGATCTTCTCGATCGCGACGATGTCCTTGGACTCCTCGACCACGCAGATCACCTCGTCGGTGCGGCGGGTGTCGGTGCAGATGCGGCACTTCTCCTCGGCGGAGACGTTCCCGCAGATCTCGCAAAAGCGCACCGTGTCCTTGACCTGGATGAGCACCTCGGCGAGACGACGCACGGACTCCTCCTCGGCGTCCAGCAGATGGAATGCGATCCGCTGCGCCGATTTGGGGCCGATGCCCGGCAGCCTGCCGAGCTCGTCGATGAGGTCCTGGACGATGCCTTCGTACACGCTCCCACTGTATGTGTCCGGGCTGACCGGCACCGCGTCGGCGCGCTCCGCTGTGAGCGATGCGGCCGACGGCGCCCGGCGCCGGGGCGGCCGACGGCCCGCGGTCGCCTCCACCCCGGGCCCCCATGCCCCGCTACAGTGACGCGGACCTGCCGCCGCCGTCCGGCGCGGCCGACCCGCCTCGACGAGGAGACCCGTGGCCTCCCTGCCTCCCGCCCTGCTCGACACCGTGCACGACCGTGTGCTCACCGGCCTCGACGACCTGCTCGGCACCGACCGGGCGCTCGGAGAGGAGATCGCCTCCCGGGTGGTCGCCTACCTGCGCAACACCGCCGAGACCACGGTGAGCGTGGAGGAGGACGGCACCACCTTCGTGATCACCGGGGACATCCCGGCGATGTGGCTGCGGGACTCCGCCGCCCAGCTCACGCCGCTGCTGCGCCTGGTGGCCGGCGGGATCGGCGCCGAGGAGGACCGCGCCGTGCTGGTCTCGCTGCTGGCGGGGCTGCTGCGCCGCCAGTGGACGTACCTCGAGATCGACCCCTACGCCAACGCGTTCAACCGCCTGCCGGACTCCTCCCACTGGGACGAGGACGTCACCGAGTTCGACAACCCCTGGGCGTGGGAGCGGAAGTTCGAGCTGGACTCCCTCTCCTACGGCCCGGACCTCGCCTGGCGGCTGTGGCGCGCCACCGGGGACACCTCCTGGGCGGATGAGCGCTTCCTGCCCGCGGCCCGCGCGATCCTCGCCACCGTCGCGGCCGAGCAGGACCACGAGCAGCGCTCCGCCTACCGCTTCCAGCGCGCCGGCGTGCCCGCCCAGGACACCCTGGCCCGGGAGGGCCGCGGCGCGCTGACCGCGCCGAACGGCCTGGTGTGGGCGGGATTCCGCCCCTCCGACGATGCCTGCGAGCTGGGGTACAACATCCCCGGCAACCACTTCCTCGCCCTCGCCCTGGAGCGGCTCGGGCAGCTGCTCGAGGAGGTCGCCCAGGCCCCGGAGGAGGCGGCCGAGGCGCGGCAGCGGGCCGGCGAGATCCGTGCCGCCCTCGCGGAGCACGGCACGATCGAGGGGCCGCAGGGCGAGCGGGTCTGGGCGTACGAGATCGACGGCCGCGGCGCGCACCGGTTCCTCGACGACGCGAACGTGCCGAGCCTGCTGGCGCTGCCCTACCTGGGCTGCATGGACGAGTCGAACCCCACCTACCTCGCCACCCGTGCCGCGGTGCTCTCGCGCGCGAACCCGTACTACTACGCGGGCCTGTTCCTGGAGGGCGTGGGCTCCCCGCACACCCCGAAGGACCACGTGTGGCCGATCGCGAAGGCCGTCGAGGGGCTCACCACGGCGGACAGGGCGGAGAAGCTCCGCCTGCTGCAGCAGATGATCCGCACCGACGGCGGCACCGGGATGATGCACGAGGGCGTGCACGTGGACGACCCGACGATCTTCACCCGGGAGTGGTTCTCCTGGTCGAACTCGATGTTCTGCGAGCTCGCGCTGGACCTCGCGGGCGTGGACCGCGACGCGCCGTCCGAGGCCCGCGGGGACGCCGACGGAACCGGAGCAGGGGCCGACGCGGCCGGGGAGAGCGAGGCCGACGGGGACCTGCGCGCCTGAGCGCCCGCATCTCCTGGCGGGCGGCGCGCTCGCGGGGTAGGTTCGGGGCGGGTCGTCGATGTGTCCCGCGGCCCGTCCCCGCTCACGGACAGGACCTGCACCGATGTCGACGATGCCCCCGCCCTACGACACCGCCGAGCCGCTCTCCGGATGTCGGGTGACCGAGGCCCCGGAGGTCCTCACCGCGGTGGTCTCCCAGCAGGACTACCCGATGCATGCGATGCCCGCGCTGATGGACGGCACTTTCTCGCACCTGGCCGCGGCGCTCGCGGAGGTGGGCGTGCACCCGATCGGCCCGGCCTTCGCCCTCCACCATCGGGCGCCGGTCTCCACCGCCGATCTCGAGGTGGGCTTCCCCGTGGACGCCCCGCTCACGCAGACCCTCACATTGCCCAGCGGCTACGAGGTGACGGGGTCGCGGATCCCGGCGGGGCGCGTGGGCTGGACCTCCCACCTCGGCGGGTACGGCGGCCTGGCGGAGGCATGGGGCGCGTTCACCGCCGCGCTCGGGGAGGCCGGGGAGCAGATGGCGCACCCGTTCTGGGAGTTCTACGTGACCGCGCCGACGCCGGAGACGGACCCGGCCACCCTGCGCACGGACCTGTTCAGCCTGCTCGAGCCGCGCGAGGGCTGAACGAGCTGCGCGAGAGCTGAGGCCGCGTCGGCGCTCGCGGGGCGCGCGTCAGCGCACCGCGTTCTCGTCGATGATCTCGAGGACCTTCCCGCCCAGGAGCTTCTCGACCACCTCGCGGCCGTTGCGGGTGGAGACCACCGCGTCCTCGTCGTCCCGCGTGGCGCCGCCGGTGGGGTCCACCTCGACCTCCGGAGACGCGGAGGCGGCACCGCGCCCGGCACGGGCGCGCTGGGACGCGGAGAGCGAGGCCTGCGCCGCCTCCCGCGCCAGTGCGGCCCCGCTGCGGGGCGCGGACGGGGCGGGGGCCGCGGCAGGCGCCTGGGGGGAGGCCTGCCCGGTGGGGGCGGGGGCGCGGTCCGGGCCCGGGGCGGCGGCGCCGGAGCTCCAGCTCGTGCTCGGCGCGACGGCGGGGGCCGCGGAGGTCTCCCACGCCGCGGACGGTGCGGCTCCCGACGCGGCCGCATCGGGCGCGTCCTCGGCCGCGGGGCTGCTCGGTGCGGGGCGGGAGCGGATCACGCGGCCCTCGGCGAGGGCGCGCCGGAGCGCCGCCTGGCCGAAGGTGCGCGGCTCCTCCGGCGGGAGCGAGTCCCGGCCCTCGTCCTCGACCTCCGGCACCTCGCCGCCAGGGGCCTGCGACGCCGAGTGCGGCTGGGGGCGCGGCTCCGGCTGTCCCTGCGGCTGCGGCTCCGGCCTGCCGGGTTGCTGCCCCTGGGCCTGCGGCTGCCCCTGGGCCTGCGGCTGCCCCTGGGGTTGGGGCTGGGCCTGCGGCTGCTCCTGTGGCGCGGGCGCCCATCCTCCGCCGGGCGCGGAGGGCGGCGGAGCGGAGTAGTCCTCGTCGCGGGGGTCCGGCGGGTAGGGGTCGTCGGGCTCGGGAGCGAAGTCCTCCACCCTGTCCGGCACCGCGGCGGAGGGCCCGGACTGCGCGGCCCGGGCGGCGGCGCGCAGGGCGCGCTCCGAGGCACGCTGACCGGCCGAGACGGGCTCCGGCGCCGCCGCATCGGCCGGGGCGGGCGGCGCCAAGGCGGCGCCGGCGGCAGACGCACCCGCGGCGGACGAGGCGGGGGCGGCCGCGGACCATGCCGTCGGCGCGGGGGCGGACGGCGCAGCGGCGGCCGGCGCCGCAGCGGTCGGTGCGCCGTCCCGCGGAGTCATCGCTCCCGCCGCCGCGCCCCAGGGCGCGTTCCCGCCCCCGGACGGGGCACCCGCCGGCGCTCCGGACCCGCGCGGCGCCGGGCCGTCGCCAGCGCCACCGGTGTGGCGGGGCGGAGCACCGCCGGACCCACCGGTGGGAGCGTCACCCGGGCCACCGGACGGACCGCCGCCGGGCCCACCGATGGGGGCTCCTCCCGCGCCGCTGGGCCCGCCGGAGGGAGCACCGCCCGGTCCGCCGGCGTGGCCGCCTCCGCCGCCGGGGCCGGGGTCCTCCCCCACCACGGCCTCGACCGTGATCTCGGTGTGCATGATGCGCCGCACGGCGTCGGCGAGGTTCTCCGCGGCGGTGCCGCGGTGGAAGGCGCTGACCAGTCCGTCGGTGCGGAAGCCGAGCACCAGGGTGCTGCCGCGGGTGGCGTGCACGTGGCCGTTCTGCGAGATCAGCGCCCAGCTGGGCCGGCGGATCTGCTGCAGCTCGTCGAGGATCGCGGACCAGTGGCCGCGCACGGCGTCGGCGTCGAGGCCGCCCGCCGGATCGGGCTGCGCAGGCGGCGCGGACTCCTGCGGCGCCCCCGGACCGGCCTGCGCCTGCGGCGCGGCCTCGGGCGGTGCCTGCGGCGCCGGGACCGACGGGGCGGCCTCCTGCGACGGGGCCGATGACGCGGACTCCTGCGCCGGGCCGGACGGCGCGGCGCTCCCCCACGGTGCCGATTCGCGCGTCTGCTGCGCCGGAGGGGCCGCGGCCTCGGCCGCCGCCTGGCGCGGCGCCTCGGGAGCGGCCGGGGCGGGCTTGCTCGGCGCCGGGGCACCCTGTGCGGGGGCGGCGCCGCCGGGAGCGCGGCCGCCGCGGGCCTGCCGGGCGGCCTCCACCTTCTCCTGCGCGATGCGTCGCGCCTCCTCCCGGCCTCCGGACGGCGCCTGCGCGGCGCCCGGCGCGGTCTCGGCGCGCCCGCCCCGCCCCGTCTGCGCACCGGGGCTCTCCGCGCCGGCGGAGCCGCCGCCGGGCGCCGCGCCGCCCGGGGCGCCCGCCTCCCCGGCGGCGAGCGCGGCCCGCTCGTGGCGCAGCACCAGGCGGGCGGCGAGCAGCTCGAGGTGCAGGCGCGGCGAGGTGGCGCCGCTCATCGTCGAGAGGGTCTCGTGGACCAGGTCCCCGCACTGGGAGAGGTCGGCGGGGGCGAGCATCGCGGCCTGGCCGCGCATGCTCTCGAGCTCGTCGGCCGGGACCTGGGGCAGCAGGTCAGCGCCCTTGTCCGGCACGGCGGCGAGGACGATCAGGTCACGCAGCCGCTCCAGGAGGTCCTCGACGAAGCGGCGCGGCTCGTGCCCGGTGGCCAGGACATGCTCCACCGCCGCATACAGCGCGGCCGCGTCCCGCTGTGCGATCGCGGTGATCGCGCTGTCCAGCAGGGACGTGTCGGTGAAGCCCAGCAGCGCGATCGCGGTGGGGAAGTCGAGGCCGTCCTCCCCGGCGCCGGCCATCAGCTGGTCCAGCACCGACATGGAGTCGCGGGCGGAGCCGCCGCCGGCCCGCACCACCAGCGGCATCACGCCCTCGCCCACCTGCACGCCCTCCGCGTCGCAGACCTCGTCGAGGTACGGGCCCAGCACCTGCGGCGGGATCAGCCGGAAGGGGTAGTGGTGGGTGCGGGAGCGGATGGTGCCGATCACCTTGTCCGGCTCGGTGGTGGCGAAGACGAACTTCACGTGCTCCGGCGGCTCCTCCACCAGCTTCAGCAGGGCGTTGAAGCCCGCGGAGGTGACCATGTGGGCCTCGTCGATGATGAAAACCTTGTAGCGGTCCCGCACCGGGGCGAAGGAGGCGCGCTCGCGCAGCTCGCGGGCATCGTCCACACCGCCATGGCTGGCGGCGTCGATCTCGACCACGTCGAGGCTGCCGGAGCCGCCGCGGGCCAGGTCGCGGCAGGAGTCGCAGGTGCCGCAGGGGGTGTCGGTGGGACCCTCGGCGCAGTTCAGGCAACGGGCGAGGATGCGGGCCGAGGTGGTCTTGCCGCAGCCGCGCGGGCCCGAGAAGAGGTACGCGTGCCCCACCCGGCCGGCGCGCAGGGCACGCCGCAGCGGCGTGGTGACGTGGTCCTGGCCGATCACCTCGGCGAAGGACTCAGGGCGGTAACGACGGTACAGAGCGGTGGCCACCCCGACAGGCTAGTCGAGGCCGCCCACGCTCCTCACCCGTCGGGGGACGGGCGAGCGGTGGGGAGGGAGGGCCCGGGCAACGATCGCGCAGTGGCGGCATCTGGCAACGTCTGCCATGCCATGCTGTGCGCATGCCCTCCACCGCGCACCGTGCTCGTCGGCCGCTCGGCGTCGTGCTGATCGGCCCGGCACTGATGGTCCTCGTGCCGCTGGGCACCTTCGCAGTGGGGGTCTCCACCTCCTCCCGGAGCGCCGCCCCCTTCGTCGCTATCGCGGTGCTGCATCTGCTGATGCTCACGGCCGCGGCCTGGCTCACGGTGCGGGCGCTGCGTGAGACGGAGAGGTGGCGCCCCGTCGATCTGGCCGGGCCGATGAGTCTCGCGATCGGTGCTGGCGCTTCTCTGTTCCTGACCTCCGCGCTCGCCCGAGCGATTGGCATTCAGGGCACTGCGGTGCCTCGCCTGCGAAACGGCATCCCGGAGCCGGCGGACTTTCCCTTCGTGGCCGCCGTCGGACTCGCGTGCGCGGTGCTCCTGGGCGCGGCTCTGTCCGCTGTCGTTCCACCGATGCGCGAAGTCCTGGTCCTCCTGCGGAGGTGCCTGGCCCGCTGGAGGTCCGGGCAGGAGGCCGCGGCATCCGAGGGTGACGCGCGTAGCGCGGCAGGCACCGAGGCACGGAGCCCGGACCACGATTCCGATCTCGCGCCGGCACCCGTGCGCTATGCGACCTCCGAGAGAGACGGCATACTCGCGCGGCTCCTCTCCCCTCTCACACGGGTGCTGATAGTCCTGGCTGGGCTCACGTCCCTGGGCTGCCTGGTGGTGTTCTCGCTGACCGCGCAGGATCCGCGCACCGCCGAGCTGCTCACCATCGGTGTCACGCTCCTCCCCGCACTGCCGATGGTGTGGGCGGTGCTGGAGTCGCTGTGGCGACTGGACGAGAGCCTCGGGACGATCATGGCGGCGCTGTGGCGCACGATGACCGGTCCCTTCGTGATCGCCCCGCTCCTCGTGGCCCCGATGTTGCTCGTGGGTGCGCTGCCGCCGGTGCGTCAGGGATTCTCCGCGCAGCACATGGCCACTATCGGTGATGGGGGCCTGGTCGCCGCCGACGCCTCCGTGTTCAGCTTTCTGGGCGCCGGCGCTGCGATCGCGCTGGCCGCCGGCGTGGGGGGCGGTCTGGCGGTGAGCGTGGCCGTGGTGATCCCCGTCGTCGCGCTCCTGCGTCCGCTGCAGATGGTGGCCGAGAACGAGATGAGCATGGACATCGTCCATCGCCGACGCAACGTCGCCGCGGTGCGGGCGATGGCCGCGACGATCGTGATGATCTTCGTGTTCTCGACCCTGATGGCCCTGTATCAGAACGGCCAGGCGCCGGGCTGGGCGGCCCTGCTGTCGCTTCTCGTGCTGGCAGGGCTGGTCGTCGCGGTGTTCTTCCTGCAGAGGGTGGATCACGAGGCGCGAGCGCGCTCCGGGACCTCGGCACGGGTGGGGAATCCCGCCGACCCACGACCCCCGCGCCTCCGTCCAGGAGGAGACGACGACGGGCCCAGTGACCACCGCTGAGCGCACGCAGGCCGGGGAGTTCGCCTGGCTGCTCGGGCGCGGTGCCCCGCAGGACGCGGACCGGCGCGGCATCTACGGTCCGGGCAGCGGCTGGGCCACCCTCGCCGACCCGGAGGGCACTCAGTTCTGCGTGCTGCTCTCCCCGGCCGAGCGGGCCGAGTTCCTCGCCGCGCACGGGGACGCCTCCGCGGCCTCGCCCTCCTCGCCGGATCCGTCCGCCGCCACCGGCTGAACCGCCTCCTCGGGCACGGCGGCGCCGCCGGCCTCCTCCTGCGCATCGGCGGCCCCGCGGGACTGCGCCCCCTCCGTCCGCGCGCCCTCCGTCCGCACGCCCGCGGGGCGTTCGGCCCGGGCACTCGCGGGCCGTTCGGCGCGGGCACTCGCGGCGAGCTCCCGACGGCGATGGGCGATCCCCGAGTAGGTCGCCGCGAACACGGCCACCACCACGAGCACCGGCACCAGCACGTCGATCACCCAACCCGGCACGTCGACGGGCAGGGTGATCTCCGGCAGCAGGCCGAGCAGCCACCGGACCGCGTCCCTGAGCGGTGACAGCAGCGTGTCGATCACCTCGCGCACCGGCCGCGTCACCTCGGCGATCCACTCCCGCGCCGGTGCGGTGGCCCGCGAGATCTCCTCGACGACAGGCCGGATCCGCGCCTCGATCCACGCCTCCACCGGGTCCAGCAGTCCGCTGAACAGGGCTCCGAACCCCAGCAGCGGGATCAGGAACTTCGCCCCCTTCGCCGCCGCGGCCAGCAGCGCGAAGCGGACGGGATGCGCCGCGCGGGTCGCATCGCGCACGGCCGACGGCGAGCCCTCCGACGGGACCAGGTGCGTGGTGCGGAAGCCGTGGCGGATCTCCACCTCCCCGGCGCCGCCGAATCCGGTGGTGCGGATCGTGATCCTCTCGGAGTCGACGTGCTCGGCGTCCGGCCGGGGGCGGCGCACCGTGCAGTCCGCGCCGGTGAAGTGCTCGGCCACCCGGAAGCGCAGGTCGTCCTCGCCGGGCGCGGGCGCCCCCGTCGGCCCCGGCGCCCCGTTTTGCCCGTCGTCCCCCGGCGCCTCGCGCTCTCGTGCCTCGAGCGCCTTCTGCTCGGCCTTCGGAGCGTGCTCCACCCCGTCGACGACCACCGTGAAGGAGGTGTCGAGGAGGCGATGGCGCACCCGGACCAGGTAGTCGTGATCCCCCGCGACGCCGTGGTACTCGACGTCCGCCGCGAACCGGCCGGGCTCACGCACGCCGAAGGCGTCGGGGTCCGGCTCCCCATCCCGCTCCTCGACGCTCTCCTGCATGCCTCCATCGTGCCCGGACGGCGAGCGGTGCACATCCTCCGGACGGACGGCGTCGCCCGGCGGCCGGGCCCCGGGGACGACCGACTCTCGTCGGGGACGGACCGAAGGTGCACGCCACCCCAAAGCTCGTCCCCGCACCCCGCCCCGCCCTCAAAGTTCACCTAATGTGACCCCATAGCGCTCTAGTTGAAAGCGGGACGAGAGGCGCGTAACGTCTCGCATCGTGAGCACTTCGACATCCCCCACCTCCTCCGAGACCCGTCGGCCCAGCCCGCTGACGGCGATCTTCCGCATCCCCTTCGGGTGGCAGGTCCTCATCGGCCTCGCCCTCGGCGTGATCCTCGGCCTCGTCGCCGCCCAGATGGGCCCGGTCTCCCCCACCGACGCGAACCCCGACGGCGACAACTGGCTGACCACCACCCTCAGCACGATCGGCGGCATCTTCGTGACGCTGCTGAAGGCGCTGGTGCCGCCGCTGATCTTCCTCGCGATCGTCACCTCGATCGCGAACCTGCGCAACGTCACCAACGCCGCGCGCCTGGCCTGGAAGACCCTGCTCTGGTTCGGCATCACCGCCCTCATCGCGGTCTCCATCGGCATCGCGCTGGGCGCCCTCACGAGCCCCGGCGAGAACTCCGGCGTGAGCGCGGACGCCGCCGAGGCCTCCTCCACCCAGGGCGGCTGGCTCGACTTCCTCACGGGCCTCGTCCCCTCGAACTTCCTGGGCATCACCGGCAGCGCGAGCGATGACGGCTCCGTCTCCCTGAGCTTCAACGCCCTGCAGATCCTCGTCATCTCCATCGCCGTGGGCATCGCGGTGCTGAAGGTGGGCGAGAAGGCCGAGCCGTTCCTGCGCTTCACCGGCTCCGCCCTGGAGATCGTGCAGAAGCTGCTGTGGTGGGTGATCCGCCTGGCCCCGATCGGCACCGTCGGCCTGCTCGGCAACGCCGTCGCCTCCTACGGCTGGGAGGCCATCGGCCAGCTCGGCGTGTTCGTGGCCGACGTCTACATCGGCATGCTGATCGTGCTGCTGGTGGTCTACCCCGTGCTGCTGCGCGCCAACGGCCTCTCCATCGCCTCGTTCTTCCGCGGCGTCTGGCCGGCGACCTCGCTGGGCTTCGTCTCCCGCTCCTCGCTGGGCACCATGCCGATGACCCAGACGGTCACCGAGCGGATGGGCGTGCCGCGCCACTACGCCTCCTTCTCGGTGCCGCTGGGCGCGACCACCAAGATGGATGGCTGCGCCGCGATCTACCCCGCGCTCGCCGCGATCTTCGTCGCGAACTTCTACGGGGTGCCGCTGGGCGTCACCGACTACCTGCTGATCGTGCTGGTCTCCGTGCTCGGCTCCGCCGCGACCGCCGGCATGACCGGGGCCACCGTGATGCTCACCCTGACCCTGTCCACCCTGGGCCTCCCGCTCGAGGGCGTGGGCCTGCTGCTCGCGATCGACCCGATCCTGGACATGGGCCGCACCGCCCTGAACGTCACCGGCCAGTCGCTGGTGCCCGTGATCGTCGCCAAGCGCGAGAAGATCCTGGACAAGGCCGCCTACGACGCGGTGCGCCGCACCTCCTTCCAGGTCATCCAGGCCGAGGAGCGCGCGGAGGCCGACGCGGCCGCCGTGCAGGACGCCGCCGCGGCGACCGACGACGCAGCGCCCGCGACCGACGGCGACTCCGCCGGAGGGCGCGAGAAGGCCGGCGCCCCCGCCTGACCCCCGCACGCCGCACGCCGACGAGGCCCGCCCCCTGCCCGGGGGCGGGCCTCGTCCGCCTCCACCGGCGCGGGGCCGCGCCGCGCGGAAGCCGGTGCGACGACGGGCATCGGCCGCCACCCGGCGTTCCCCGTCGTGGCCCCGCTGTGAGGTCACCGGCCCCTCAGCGCCGAGCCCTTGGCGACGCCCGGGCCGACCGCTACCGTGGGAGCGTCCTCTCGACCCGGCGCCGGGTCGACCCCGCAGTGCATCTACCTCGGGTCCCCCAGGGGGATCGTCCAAGGCGGCACCACCCGTCCGGAGGATCCATGACCTCATCGCATCCGAGCCCGCACCGCCCCGCCGCGCACCAGCCGCCGAGCACCCCGTCGACCGAGGCGCCGGCCCCCAGCCTGCGCGCCGCCGCCGGGACCGGGTACTTCCCCATCGCCTTCATCGCCCGGTTCCCCTTCGCGATGATGGTGGTGGGCACGCTCACCCTGGTGGTCTCGGCCCGCGAGTCGATCGCCCTGGGCGGCCTGAACTCCGCCGTGCTGGGGCTCGGCTCCGCGCTGGTGGGCCCGCTGCTCGGCGCCGCGGCCGACAGGATCGGCCAGCGCCCCGTGATCCTGGCCTCCGGGATCCTGAACTCGCTGGCCCTGCTGGCGCTGGCCTGGGTGGCGTTCAGCCCGCTGCCCGACCTCGCCGTGCTCGCCGTCGGGTTCGTGATCGGCGCGACCTCGCCGCAGATCGGCCCGTTCTCCCGCAGCCGCCTGGTGCACCTGATCCTCACGCGCCTGCCCGCCCCGCGGCGCGCCCACAGCCTCAACGCGACCATGGGCTACGAATCCGCGGCCGACGAGACCGCCTTCGTGTTCGGCCCGGTGGTGGTGGGGCTGCTGGCCACGACGATGACGCCGGCCGCGCCGATGATCGGTGCGGCCGTCCTCACCCTCGTGTTCGTCACCGCCTTCGCCCTGCATCCCACCGCCCGCGCCTCCGCCCCGACCTCCGAGGAGCCCGTGCGGCAGGCTCCCGCGCGGGAGCTGCGCAGCCTGCGGGTGCTGGTGGTGGTGGCCGGCGCGCTCGGCGTGGGGCTCTTCTTCGGCACCGTGCTCACCTCGCTCACCTCCTTCCTCGCCGACACCGGCCACGGCGACTCCGCCGGTCTGGTGTACGGGGTGATGGGGGTGGGGTCCACGATCCTGGCGCTGTCGATCGGGCTGTTCCCGCAGCGGTTCACGCTCGCGGCGCGGTGGCTGGTGTTCTCCTCGCTGATGCTCGCGGCGATGATCGGCTTCGGGTTCGCGGGCGGGCTCACCGGCGTCGTCTGGGCGATGGCGATCGCGGGCATCGGGATCGGGCCCACGATCGTGACGCTCTACAGCCTCGCCGCGGAGCGCTCCCCGCAGGGCCGCTCCGCCACCGTGATGACCATGCTGGGCTCGGCGACGATCGTCGGCCAGTCCGCGGCCTCGGCCCTCACCGGCGCGGTCGCCGAGCGTGCCGGCTCGCAGGTGGCGATGTGGCTGCCCGTCGGCGCCGCCGCCCTGGTGCTGCTGGCGGCGGTGGTCAACGCCCTGGGCCGACAGCGCGCCCTGCGCCGCGCCGCGCAGGACGTGGAGCGCGACGCGCGCCGGCTCCGGGAACTGCCCACCGAGCACCTCTGAGCGCGCCTGCGAGCGCGGCCGGGACGCGGGCCCGGACCCTCACCGCCACAGCGCAGGCGTGGGGCGGGCGCGGACCCTCACCGCCACAGCAGGTGCTGCAGCGCCGGGGTGAGCTCGGCATGGGCGGGCGCGAATCCGCTCGCCTCGAGACGGGCGGAGGAGACGCGCTGGTCGGTGCGGATCAGCTCGTCGGCGGCGGCGCCGCCCAGCACGGCCCGCGGCCCGAACGGCGGCACCGGCAGCAGGGCGGGCCGGTGCAGCACCGCGCCGAGGGCGCGGGCGAACTCGAGCGCGGTCACCGGCCGCGGGGCGACGGCGTTGACCGGACCGTCGAGGTCGGCGGTGAGCGCGGCGTGGGCGAACACGCGCACCACGTCGTCCAGGGAGATCCAGGAGAGCATCGCCTCCGCGTCGGTGAGACGCCCGCCCATCCCGGCCAGGAACAGCGGCAGCTGCGGCAGCAGGGAGCCGCCCCCATCGCTGAGCGCCAGTCCGGTGCGCACGTGCGCCACCCGCACCCCGGCGCCGCGCGCGGCACGGGTGGAGCCCTCCCAGTCCCGCACCAGGTCCGCGAGGAAGCCCTCGCCGCCGGGATCCTCCTCGGTGAGCAGCTCACCGGGGCGCCGCGGGCCGTACAGCCCGATCGCGGAGGCCTGCACCAGCGCCGTGGGGCCGTCGCGCATCCCCGCGAGGGTGCGGGAGAGCAGCGAGGTGCCGTTCACGCGGGAGTCGCGGATCTCGCGCCGCGCGGAGCGGGTCCAGCGGGTGCCGATCGAGCGACCGGCGAGGTTGACCACCACGTCCACGCCCTCGAGGTCGGCGGGATCCAGCTCGCCGCTGCGCGGGTCCCAGGAGATCTCCCCCTCGCCCACGCTGCTCTCCCTCACCATCCGCCGCACGGTGTGCCCGCCCGTCTCCAGCAGCGCGGCGAGCTGGGTGCCGATCAGCCCGGAGGAGCCGGTGATCGCGACGGTGCGACGCGGGAGGTGGGCGAACGCGTCATGGAAGGCGAGATCGTCGTGCAGCTGCCGGCTGCGGAAGGCCAGCAGGCGGCGCATCCGCGAGGCCGCGGCCGGCTCCAGCCGCTCCAGGCGGCGCGGCATCTCGATCTCGATGCGGTCGTGCACCAGCGTGCCGGAGCCGTCGGCCTCCAGCAGGTGCTCGTGCTGCCAGGTGCGCCACGGGCCGCGCACCTGCTGGTCCACGAAGCGCCCGGCCTGCGGGTCGTGCTCGGCGTGACGGAGGATCCAGTGCGGGCGCAGCAGATCCGGGAGCGCGGGCGGCCCCACCCGGGTGCCGACGAGGCGGCCGGCGCGCATCCCGCCCTCGCCCGGGGCGTCCATCGAGGCCAGCCCCGGCGGGGTGAGGCGCACCAGGGCACCGGGACGGCCGTACCAGGCCTGCACCTCGGGCTGCGGGTGCCCCACCCGGTGCGTGGTCTCGATCCTCATCGTGGCTCCTGCCCTCGGGTGCTGTGCACGGCCACGCTACGCACCCGGCGAGCGGGAGGGAAGTGCCGGGCGGTCAGGGACGCGAGCGTTCTCCCGGGCGCCGCGGCGCCCCGCCGGCGAGCGTCGGCACCTCGTCGGTGCTGGCGCCGGATCGAGGTGCGGCGATCCCTCGGTCGGACCCTGCGGGCGCCCGCACCCCAGGCGTCCGCGCTCCAGGCGTCCGCCGTCCGGGCATGAGACGACCCCTCGTGCACCTGCCAGAGCTCACCTGCCCTTGCTGCCGTCAGGCCCTGGGGGAGTTCAGCAAGATGACACCGCACGAGGGGTCACCACGAGTGTAACGGGTCTGCGCGGCGGAGCCTGCACGGGGCAGGGGCGAGACAGCCCACATGCGGCGCCGACGGTCGACGCGACGAGCGTCCCCTCTGCGAGCCGCTAGGTCACGAGAACGCAACACGCTCCAGAACAGTCCGAACAGTGAGACGTCGTCGGGTAAGTTCTCCCCACACCCTCGGTGACCCACGTCACCGGACTGCGACGCCGCTGTCGCCGTCGCGTCCCCATTCCCCTCAGGAGGCATTCATGACCTTCGCCGACATGATCGACGCCGTCAACGGCGTCGTCTGGGCGCTCCCGCTGGTCGGGCTGTGCCTGCTCGCCGGCCTCTACTTCTCGATCCGCACGAAGTTCGTCCAGGTCTCCGGCCTGCCGGACATGGTCAAGCAGCTGTTCGGCGGCGAGAAGTCCACCGACGGCACGTCGTCGTTCCAGTCGCTGATGATGTCGCTCGCCAACCGCGTGGGCATGGGCAACATCGGCGGTGTCGCCACCGCCATCGCCTTCGGCGGCCCCGGCGCCGTGTTCTGGATGTGGACGGTCGCCTTCCTCGGTGCCGCCACCTCCTTCATCGAGTCCACCCTCGGCCAGATCTACAAGGAGAAGGATCCGGACACCGGCGAGTACCGCGGCGGCCCGGCCTACTACTTCGAGAAGGCCTACAGCCACAAGGCCAAGGCCCTCTCCCTCGTGTACGGCATCCTGTTCGCCGCCGTCACCGTGATGGCGATGAGCTTCTTCCTCCCCGGCGTGCAGGCCAACGGCATGGCCTCCGCGATCAACCTCGCCTGGGGCTTCCCCACCTGGGGCGTCGCGATCCTGCTGGTGATCGCGCTGGCCTTCATCGTGATCGGCGGCGTGAAGCGCATCGCCGCCTTCGCCGCGTTCGTGGTGCCGCCGATGGCGATCCTGTACATCATCGCGGCGCTGGCCGTGTTCTTCGTGAACTTCGACCAGATCCCCCACGTGTTCGGCCAGATCTTCTCCAGCGCCTTCGGCGCCAACGCGGTGTACGGCGCGATCATCGGCCTCGCCATCAAGTGGGGCGTGCAGCGCGGCATCTACTCCAACGAGGCCGGCCAGGGCACCGGCCCCCACCACGCCGCCGCCGCCGAGGTGTCCCACCCGGCCAAGCAGGGCCTCGTGCAGGCGTTCTCGGTGTACATCGACACCCTGTTCGTGTGCACCGCCACCGCGTTCATCATCATCTCGACGGACATGTACTCGGTGTTCGAGAACGAGACGTTCCCCGGCCCGACCCTCTACACCGGCACCATCGGCACCGACGTGGAGCCCGGCCCCGGCTTCGTGCAGAACGGCTTCGACACCCTCGCCCCCGGCATCGGCCTGGGCTCCAGCTTCGTGGCGATCGCGCTGACGTTCTTCGCCTTCACCACGATCGTGGCCTACTACTACATGGCCGAGGTGAACCTCTCCTACCTCACCCGCAAGATCAAGAACGGCGTGGTGCGCCGCGGCCTGCTGCGCCTGCTGCAGGGCCTGCTGCTGGTCTCGGTGGCGTACGGCGCGATCAACACCGCGGGCTCCGCCTGGGGCCTGGGCGACATCGGCGTGGGCTCGATGGCCTGGCTGAACATCGTCGGCATCCTCCTGCTCCAGGTCCCCGCGCTGAAGGCACTGAAGGACTACCGGGCGCAGAAGAAGGCCGGCAAGGATCCGCAGTTCGATCCGCGACCCCTCGGGATCGCGAACGCCGAGTTCTGGGAGCTGCGGGCCGACGGGAAGGTCCGCCAGGGCCAGACCGGCGAGGAGCTCGCCGCCGAGACCGGCGAGAACCCGATCACTCCCCCGCCGCGCTCCTGACAGTCCGCGTCGCGACAGCGACAGCAGGGCCACAGCAGGACCACAGCGGAATGCCCCGCCCCCGAGATCCTCGGGGGCGGGGCATTCCGCTGTGCACGGCGGGCCGTCAGGCCAGGCCGTGTGGCCGGACTCCCGAGCCAGGCGGTCGGGCCGGGCCTCGTGGCCGGACCCTCAGGCCAGGCGGTGCGCCGGGGACTGGGTCTTCGTCGGGTCGGTCTCGGGCAGATCGCCGAGCACCTCGTCGATGCGGGCCTTCACGTCGGCGTCGAGGGTGACCCCGGCGGCCTTGACGTTCTCGGTGACCTGCTCGGGGCGGGAGGCGCCGATGATCGCGCCGGCCACGTTGTCGTTGCTGAGCACCCAGGCGACGGCCAGCTGCGCCGGGGTGAGGCCCAGCTCCTCGGCGATCGGGAGCAGGCCCTGCACGGCGGTGAGCACCTCGTCGTTCAGGAAGCGCTTGATCATGTCCGCGCCGCCCTTCTCGTCCCGGGCGCGGGAGCCCTCGGGCGCCTCGGCCCCGGGCGTGTACTTGCCGGTGAGGATGCCCTGGGCGACCGGGGACCACACTATCTGGGAGATTCCCAGCTCGCGGGAGGTGGGCACCACGCGCTCCTCGATCACGCGCCAGAGCATCGAGTACTGGGGCTGGTTGGAGATCAGCTGGATGCCGAGCTCGCGGGCGAGCTGATGCCCGGCGCGCAGCTGGTCCGCGTTCCACTCGGAGACGCCGATGTACAGGGCCTTGCCGGAGTGGACCACGTCGGCGAACGCCTGCATGGTCTCCTCGAGCGGGGTGGCGTCGTCGTAGCGGTGCGCCTGGTAGAGGTCCACGTAGTCCGTCTGCAGGCGGCGCAGCGAGGCGTCGATCGACTCGCGGATGTGCTTGCGGGACAGGCCGGTGTCGTTGTGCCCCTTGGGGCCGGTGGGGAAGTACACCTTGGTGAGGATCTCGAGCGATTCGCGACGCTCGCCCTTCAGCGCCTCGCCGAGCACCACCTCGGCGGCGGTGTTGGCGTAGGTGTCGGCGGTGTCGAAGGTGGAGATGCCGGAGTCGAGGGCGGCACGCACGCAGGCGCGGGCGCGGTCGTCCTCGACCTGGGAGGCGTGGGTGAGCCAGTTGCCGTAGATGATCTCGCTGATCTTGAGGCCGGAGCGGCCGAGGTGGCGATGTTCCATGCTCTCCACCCGATGCCTGGCGCGCGAGGACTATCCTGGTGGCCCATGTCACACATCCGTCGCCGCGGCCCGGCGGGACCGTCGCCGCCGGGAGCGCACGGGAGGAGACGATCATGACCGACACCTCCACCGCCCCTGCCCCTCGGCCCGGGCGATCCGCCACGCCCGCCCCGCAGCCAGGGCAGCCGCCGGCGGCGCAGCCCGGGCAGCCATCTGCACCGGCACCGCAGCCCGGCCAGCCGCCCGCGCCGCCGCTCCCGGAGCCCACCAGTGCGGACGACGTCCTGGAGATGGAGCCGACCGTCGAGGGCGAGGACTTCTCCCGCGTCGCCTTCACCCGGGCGGCCCTGACGCAGATCCAGCGGCTGATCGACCGCAACGGCCCGCTGATGTTCCACCAGTCCGGCGGCTGCTGCGACGGCTCCTCCCCCATGTGCTTCCCTGCGGGCGACTTCCTCACGGGCGATGCCGACGTGCGCATGGGACACGTCGAGGTGCCGCTGCCCGACGGCTCCACCAGCCCGCTCGACTTCTGGATGAGTCGCGAGCAGTTCGCCTACTGGCGCCACACGCACCTGACCATCGACCTGGTCGACGGCCGCGGCGGCGGCTTCAGCCTCGAATCGCCCGACGGGAAGAGGTTCCTCACCCGCTCGCGCATGCTGGAGGACTGAGCGCTCACGCCGCCGCTTCCGGCGCCTGCCCCACTGCCGCGGGGTTCGACAGGGCCAGGTCCACGTCGCCGTAGAGGAGCTCCAGCGGGTCCCGCCCGGCGTATCGCCCGCGCTGCCGGTGGAGGAACCGCATCGAGTGCATCGTCTCGCACAGGCCCCGCACCCGGCTCTCGGGAGGGAGGCGCAGCGTGCGCAGATCCCTCGAGACCCACCGTGCGGGTCGCATCTGCTGCAGCGCGGGGCCGACGTCCTCCTGCTCGAGCCGCCACAGCAGCGCGAGCATCTCGGTGTCGGTGAGGTCCGGGGCGATCTCCCACAGGGTGCCGAAGGCGTGGGAGACGGGCAGCCCCTCGAGCTCGACGCTGCCGCGCGACCACCCCTGATGCATCACGGTGTGCGCCGCCGCGCGGCGCCGTCGGCCGTTGACGAACCGCAGATGGATCTGCCGTCCCCGTCGCCACCGCATGCGCGACGGCAGCGGGAAGCCCCACAGGATCGCCGCGGTGTCATGGCTGATCACCGCGGTGGGCCACTGCTCGGCGAGCGCCACCCGGCAGATCTCCCGCAGCGTGGCGGGGTGCGCGGTGGGCGTGTGCCATCCCGGCAGCACGGCCGTGAACTCGTCGGAGGCCAGCCGTCGCGGATGGACGCCCTGCGCGATCAGGGCGGAGCGGTGCAACACGGAGCCCGGCGGCGGCGAGAACTGCGGCGGTCGTGATGCGGACCGCGGCGATCGCGATGGAGGCGGTGGAGACATGGCGGCGACGCTACGCGGCACCGAGGGGCTCTGAGTCGCCCGGGCCGCCGGCGGTGGACACCACGCCCCCACTCCCCCTCCCCAGCACTCTGCACAGGCGCGTTCTCCCAGGTGAGGGCTTCCTGCGGGCGCCCTCTCCCCCACACTCTACGCAGGCGCGTTCTCCCAGGTGAGGGCTTCCTGCGGGCGCCCTTGCACGCGTGGCACCTTTTCGTCCACACCCCGGCACGGTGCGCTTCGCGACGACGCACGTCGACCCTCACCTCCGCATGGAACGTTTTCCGACCATCCGTGCAAGTCTCTCGCACCCCTACCTGACCTGCGGTGATGGAAGCCGCCCACAACGCCTCCTGCCGCGCACGCCGCCATCGCCGACCGCGGACGCGCCCTCACGCCCCCTCGGCCGGGCGCTGCCCGGCCCGACCCATGGACACCTCGCGCTGCGCCATCAGCCGCAGTGCGGAGAGCACGGGCTCGACCATCACGGTGCCCACGACCACGCGACGCACCGCCTCGGCCGCCCCAACAGGGACCGCCTCCACATCGACCTCGGCCACCTCCTCCATCGCCCGGGCATAGCGGTGCAGGTCCGCCTCGTCGAGCGCGACCCCAGCCTGCTCGCAGGCCTCCCACGCACGGTCGAGCCGGCCCACCAGGAGGTCCTCGGGGAAGGTGCGCCAGCCGTGCCCCTCGGCCCACTCGCGGGCGCGGGACCCCTCCCCGTCGGCGCACTCCTGGTCGGCGCGCCCCCCGTCCGCGCGCTCCTGGTCTCGTTCGAGGTCTCGTGAGTGCCCACCCAGCAGGGCGTCCTGGGCCGTGGCGAGGACGTCGAGACGCGCTGGCTCCGGCGCGTCGATCACCGCGACGACGCGCTGCACCGCCGCGATGCCCAGCCCGCCCACATCGGTGAGCGCCCGCACCAGCAGGGCCCGCTCGACGTGGGAGTCGTCGTACTCGGCGGCGGTGCGCGAGGTGCGACGGCCCGACGGCATGAGGCCCTCGCGCAGGTAGTACTTCAGGGTCCCGACGGGCAGGCCGGTCCGCGCGGAGAGCTTCGAGATCTTCATGCCGCCCGCTCCCGTTCCCGTTCCAGGTCCCGACCCCGGCCCTGTTCCGATCGTCCATCGGCGACCGCACGGTCGCCTGCCCGAGCACGATAGCCCTTGACCTCCGCACCTCCGCGCCCCACTATTAGAAAGTACCACTTTCCAGTTGAGTCGAGGATCCCATGCACCGCGCCGCCTACCTCACCCACGCCCCCGTCGACGAGCTCGTGGTGTTCCACATCGGCATGACCGTGCACCAGCCCTGGCGGCCCGATCTGTGGATGCCGGTCGCGGCCGCGATGCCGCGGATGCTCCGTGAGCTGTACCGCTCCAAGGCCGCCCACGCGCGCGGCCAGGCCGACGACCTGGGCTTCCTCAGCGCGCACACGCTCATGGGCGGCACCGGGCCCTGGGTGGTGCAGTACTGGAAGAGCACCGCGCACCTCTACACGTACGCCCGGATGACCTCCGGCGAGCACCTGCCCGCCTGGCGGGCGTTCAACGTCGCGGCCCGGAAGCACCCCGGCGCCGTGGGCATCTGGCACGAGACCTACGCCGTCCCTGCCGAGAACATCGAGACGATCTACGGCAACGGCGCGGAGCTGGGGCTGGCCAAGGCCGTCGGCTCGCAGCCGCTCACCGCCCGCGGCCGCACCGCACGGGAGCGCCTCGGCACGCGCTGAGGCGCTCCTCAGGGTGCTCGGCACGCACTGAGGTCCGCTCAGGGGCGCTCGACACCCGCTGGGGCGCCGCTCAGGGGGCGACGAGGCTCCGCGTGGCCAGTCGGCTCACGCCGGGCAGCGCGATCGCACGGCGGAGGATCTGCTGCACCGCCAGCTGGGCACGGCTGGAGGGGGTGAAGAACGACGCGCTGCGCCGGCCGGAGCGCTGCACCTTCTCCGCCGTCGGCCGGAAACGGCGCTCGTACTCGGCCAGGCCCGCCTCGACGTGCGGTCCCGTGGCGCGCAGGCTGCGGGCCAGCGCCTCCGCCCCGGCGAAGGCCATGGAGGTGCCCTGGCCCGCCAGCAGGGACGGGGCGTGGGCGGCGTCCCCGGCCAGCACCACCCGGCCGCGGCTCCAGCGCGGCGCGATCGCCTGCGCGACGAGATCGTCGTAGAAGCTCTCCGGGGCCAGGGCGAGCGCGCGGTCCACCTGGGGATGCAGCCCGGCGAAGTCCCGCTGCAGGCGCTGGCGGTCCGGCACCGGGCGCTGAGTGTCCGCGGGGTCCACGCGCTCGGCGAACATCGCCCCGACGCGTCCGTCTCCGGCCGCATACGCCCAGCCCACCCGGCCGACGGTATCGGTCATGAGCATCCGCTCCCCGAGCTCCGCGGCCAGCTCCGGGTCCTGGTAGAGGTAGCTCGCCACCCGGTAGCCCATCGGCACGATCCCTCCGTGCCCGGGCGAGACCCGCTCCCGCACGAGCGAGCGCACGCCGTCGCAGGCCACGACGAGGTCGGACTCGACCCGCGTCCCGTCGGCGAGCTCGACCAGAGCGCGGCGCGGGCCGCCCGCGCCCTCGAGCCCGGCATCGCGCACGGCGACCGCACGGGCGCCGTAGCGCAGGTCCACGGAGCCCGGCAGCACGGACAGGAGGCCGAGCTCCACCTCGGGGCGCAGGATGGAGAAGTAGCGTCCGCCCGCGGCGGCGACGAGGGGGCCGACGTCGATCCGCCCGGACTCCGCCCCGTCGGGCGTCCCGTAGCGCACTCCCTCGAAGACATGCCCGCGCGAGCGCAGCTCCTCGATCACCCCCATCCGCTCGGCGGCGAGGAAGCCGGGACCGAAGAAGTCGATCATGTACCCGCCGCCGCGCGGGCCCGGGGAGGCCTCGAGCACGGTGACGTCGTGATCGGGGGCGAGTTCGTGGGCGAGAGCGAGACCGGCGATGCCGCCGCCGATGATGGTGACCTCCATGTCCTCGACGCTACGCCCGCACCGCGCGGCGGGCCACCCCGTTCACGGGGCGGGGTCCTCGGCGACGGCGGCGATCTCCCCGGTCACGACCGCGATCTCGCCGGTGACGCTCAGCGAGCCCGCCAGCACCGCCTCGTCCTCGTCGGGATCCACCCCTGCCGCGAACTGGGACCAGTACAGCCGGTGGTAGGCGCCGCCCGCCTCGAGCAGCTGCTCGTGCGAGCCCTGCTCGACGATGTCGCCGTGCTCCATCACGAGGATGACGTCGGCGTCGCGGATGGTGGAGAGCCGGTGCGCGATCACGAAGGAGGTGCGGTCGCTGCGCAGCGCCGCCATCGCCTCCTGCACCAGCACCTCGGTGCGGGTGTCCACGGAGGAGGTGGCCTCGTCGAGGATCAGCAGCGCCGGGTCCGCGAGGAAGGCGCGGGCGATCGTGATCAGCTGCCGCTCACCGGTGGAGACGTTCGCGCCCTCGTCCTCGATGACGGTGTCGTAGCCGTCGGGGAGGGTGTGCACGAAGCGGTCCACGAAGGTCGCGGTCGCGGCGGCGACCACCTCCTCGTCGGTCGCGTCCAGCCGGCCGTAGCGGATGTTCTCCCGGATCGTGCCGCCGAACAGCACCGCGTCCTGCAGCACCATGCCCACGCGCGAGCGGACCGCGCCGCGGTCCAGCGCGCGGATGTCCACGCCGTCGAGCCGGATCTGCCCGGCGTCGATCTCGTAGAACCGCATGATCAGGTTGACCAGGGTGGTCTTTCCGGCACCGGTGGGGCCGACGATCGCGATGGTCTGACCGGGCTCCGCGATCAGCGACAGGTCGCGGATCAGGGGCTTCTCGGGGGTGTAGGAGAAGGCGACGTGGTCGAACTCGATCCGGCCGCGGGTGGGGCCGGTCAGCTCCCGACGCGCGATGCGCTCCCCATGCCCGGCCCCGTCGAGTGCGGCACCGGCGGTGATCTCGCCGTCGGCCTGCTGCTCCTCGGCGTCCAGCAGCTCGAAGATCCGCTCGGCCGAGGCGACGCCGGAGATGAGCATGTTCGCCATCCCCGCCACCTCCCCGAGCGGCGCGTTGAACTCACGGGAGTACTGGATGAACGCGGTGACCTGGCCCAGCGTCATCTGCCCGGCCGCGATCCGCAGACCGCCCACGACGGCGATGCCGACGTAGCCGAGGTAGGTCACCCACTGCATGATCGGCATGATCATGCCGGAGTAGAACTGGGCCTTGAACGAGGCCTCCCACAGCTCCTCGTTGCGCTCGTCGAACTGCTCGCGCATCGCGTCCTGGCGGTCGAAGACCGTCACCAGGTCGTGGCCGGTGAAGGATTCCTCGACGTGGCCGTTGAGCCGCCCCGTGTGCCGCCACTGGGCGGTGAACAGCTTCTGGGACCTCGCGCCGATGATGCCGATGACCACGCCGGAGACGGGCAGTGCCACCAGCGCGATCAGTGCCAGCTGCCAGGACAGCCAGAACATCATGATCGTGATGCCCACGATGGTCAGCACCGCGTAGACCAGCGAGGCGAAGGCCTGCTGCAGCGCGGTCTGGACGTTGTCGACGTCGTTGGTGGTGCGGGAGAGCAGGTCGCCGCGCTGGCGGGTGTCGAAGTAGCTCAGCGGCAGGCGGTTGACCTTCGCCTCGATCCGCTCGCGCAGGGCGTAGACGATGGTCATCACGACGTCGTTCAGCAGGCGGCCCTGCAGCCAGTCGAACAGGGAGGCGACCACGTACATCCCCAGCACGATCAGCAGCAGGCGACCCAGTGCGGCGAAGTCCACGCCGTCGCCGAGGAAGCCGTCGAAGATGACGTCCATGGCGTCGCCGAGGATCGTGGGCGCCCACACGGTGAGCACGGTCGAGACGATGCCGAAGGCGAGCACCACCGCCAGTCCGAGCTCGTGACCGCGGAAGGTGCCCGCGAGCCGGAGGGCGGAGGGCCAGAACGCCTTCGCCTTCCGCGGCGCGGCCTCGCCCCACTCGTTGCTCATGGAGTCCTGCATCTCGAGGATCTCGGTCTCGGTGAGCTCCGCGGTGGCGTCGTCGGACCGCGCGGAGGAGGCCGTTCGCCGGGCTCCGGCGGCGTCCGTGCGGGAGGTCTTCCTGGCGCTCATGCCCTCTCCTCCACGGTGATCTGGGAGTCGACGATCTCCCGGTAGGTCTCGGAGCTCGCCAGCAGCTCCTGGTGGGTGCCGTGGCCGACGATCCGGCCCTCCTCGAGCACCAGGATCTGATCCGCGGAGGTGATGGTGGAGATCCGCTGGGCGACGATGATCGTGGTGGCGCCGCGGGTGCGGCGGGCCAGGCCCTCGCTCACCTCCGCGTCGGTGGTGACGTCCAGCGCGGAGAAGGAGTCGTCGAAGACGTACACGCGCGGCGCGGCGACCAGGGTGCGGGCGATGCACAGCCGCTGACGCTGGCCGCCGGAGACGGTCGTGCCGCCCTGGGACACGGTGGAGTCCAGGCCCGTCGCGAGGGTCTCGCCCTCGCCGGTGGTGCGCTCGCGCACGAAGCCGTCGCCCCGGGCGACCTCGAGCGCCTCCCACAGCCGCGTCTCGTCGGCCGAGGGGTCGCCGAAGCGGAGGTTGTGCGCGATGGTGCCGGAGAAGAGGTAGGGCTTCTGCGGCACCAGGCCGACGGTCGCCGCGATGTCCGCGCGGGCCAGGTCCGTGACCGGCACGCCGTCCAGCAGCACCTGGCCGCTCGTCGCGTCGTGCAGGCGCGGGATCAGGCTGACCAGGGTGGTCTTGCCGGAGCCGGTCGCGCCGATGATCGCGGTGGTGCGGCCGGCCTCCGCGGTGAAGGAGAGGCCGTCGAGCACCGGGGCCTCCGCGCCCGGGTAGGCGAAGGTGACGTCGCGGAACTCGACCGACGCGCCGCCGTCGGCCGCCGGCAGCGGGACCGGCTGTGCGGGCTCGTGGAGGGTCGGGGCGGTCTCGAGCACCTCGCCGATGCGGCGGGCGGAGATGACCGCGCGCGGGAGCATCATGACCATGAAGGTGCCCATCATGACGGCCATCAGGATCTGCAGCAGGTACTGCATGAAGGCGGTCAGGGCGCCCACCTGGACCAGTCCGTCGTCCACGCGGTGGCCGCCGAACCAGAGCACGGCGGCGGTGGCGAGGTGCAGGACGATGGTGATGGCGGGCCCCATCAGCACGAACAGGCGCCCGATCCGCACCGAGGTGTCGGTGAGGGTGGCGTTGGCGTCCCGGAACCGGGCGGTCTCGTGCTCCTCCCGGACGAAGGCGCGCACCACCCGGATGCCCATGATCTGCTCGCGCATCACGCCGTTGATCGCATCGATGTTGTCCTGCATCCGCTGGAACAGCGGCATCAGCCGCGCCACCAGGAATCCGACGATCACCAGCAGCACGGGCACGGACACCCACACCAGCCAGGACAGCCCCGGATCCTCCTGCACCGCCATGATGATCCCGCCGATGGACATGATCGGCACCATGACCATGAAGTTCAGCGTCATCAGCACCAGCATCTGCACCTGCTGGACGTCGTTGGTGCCGCGGGTGATGAGGGTGGGGGCGCCGTAGCGGCCCATCTCCTCGGTGGAGAAGCGGTCCACGCGCGTGTAGACGGAGCGGCGGATGTCGCGCCCCACCCCCATCGCGACCCGCGCACCGCACCACACCGCGGCGATCGCGGTGATGACCTGCACCATCGCCACGACCAGCATGAGCCCGCCCACGCGCCAGATGTAGTCGGTGTCGCCCGTGGCGACGCCGTTGTCGATGATGTCGGCGTTGAGGCTGGGCAGGTAGAGGGTCGCGAGCACGGTCGCGAGCTGGAGGACGGCCACGGCGACCACGTGCGGCAGGTAGGGCCGCAGATGGCGCCGGACGAGGGTCCAGAGCATGGGTTCTCCCGGGACGGACTGGAGCGGCCCGGCCGACGGGGACCGGCGGCCGGGGGTCTGGTCGGAGCGTAGGGCGGCCCCAGGGCAGAACTTGTCCTCGAACAGACCCGCGAGCGACGCTCTGCGGGCGCGGCCGGACGCGTCCGAAGGCCATGGTGGCGCGGGGACCCGCCGCGGCGCACCCGACTTTCGGTCACCGTCGGCGGGATCCCCGGCCCGTCGAGGGGAGAGGAGAGGGCGGCGGGGGTCCCGGAGGTGCCCGGGGAGCCCGCCCCGTCTCAGGACGCGGAGCGGCTGAAACGCTCCGCCTGCCGCACCGGCCCGGTGACCAGGAGGACATCGCCCTCCCGCAGCACCGTGTCCTGGGTGGCGGGCTGCCAGGCACCGCTGCGGTGCTTCACGGAGGTGACGGTGACCCCGTAGCGGCGACGGATCCCGCTGTCCCCGAGCCGGGTTCCCGCGAGCTCGGGGCTCAGCGCCGTCTTGACCATCGCGAAGTCCGCGTCGATCTCGATGAAGTCCTGCATCGTGCCCCTCACGAGGTGGGCGACACGTCGGCCCATGTCCTTCTCCGGGGAGACCACCCGGGAGACGCCGAGCTGCTCGAGGATCAGCCCGTGCGCGTCGCTGACGGCCTTCGCCCAGATCGTCGGGACCGCGAAGCGCCGCAGCAGCGAGGCGACCAGGATGCTGGACTCGATGTCGCTGCCGATCGCGATCACCACCCGCCCGAACTCGGGGACGGCCAGCTGTCGCAGCACCTGCTCGTCGGTCGCGTCGGCGCGGACGACGTGGGTGAGCCGCCCGTCGAGGGACTGGACCACGTCCTCGCGGGCGTCGATCCCGAGCACCTCGACGCCGTCGTCCATCAGCTCGAGGGCGAGGGACTGGCCGAAGCGGCCCAGGCCGATCACCGCCACCGCCTCGTCGGCCGGTGCGGCGTGGCGGCGACGGAACAGTCCGTGCCGGAGGAATCTGCGCTCAGCCAATGATCGGCCTTTCCTTGGGGAGGTCGTACAGGACGGTGCGTCGTCGCAGGGCGAGCCCGGTGGCGACCGTGATCGGGCCCAGGCGGCCGATGGCCATCAGCGCCACCAGGATCAGCTGTGCGGAGGCGGGCAGCGCGGCCGTGATCCCGGTGGACAGTCCCACCGTGGCGAAGGCCGAGATCACCTCGAACAGCGTCGCGTCGAGCGAGAAGCCGGCCAGCAGCATCAGCGCGATGGTGGACGCCACGATCAGCCCCACCGACATCACGATGACGGTGATCGCCTGGCGGTGCACGGCCCGGGAGAGCCGCTTGCCGAAGACGGTCACGGCGCCGGCTCCCCGCAGCTCGCCCAGCATCAGGAAGAACAGCACGGCGACGGTGGTGACCTTGATGCCGCCGGCGGTCCCCGCGGGCCCGCCGCCGATCACCATCAGCATGTCGATGATCACCCAGGTCGCGGGATCCATCGCCCCGGTGTCCACGGTGTTGAAGCCCGCGGTGCGGGTCTGGGCGCTCATCGCGAAGCCGTTGAGGATCCGCGCCGGGACGGGCATGGGGCCGAGGGTGCCGGGATTGTTCCACTCCAGCGCCGTGATGCACAGAGTGCCGAGCACCAGCAGGAGCGGGGTCGCGGCGACCACGATGCGGGTGTTCATCGACCACAGGCGCACCACCCGCAGGTGCTTCCGCAGCTCCATCAGCACTGGGAACCCGAGCCCTCCCAGAACGGTCGCGCCGCTCGTGGTCAGCAGCACCACCGGGTCGTCCCAGAAGGACATGAGGCTGTCGCTGAACAGCGCGAAGCCGGCGTTGTTGAAGGAGGAGACGGCGTGGAAGACCCCCAGCCAGAGCGCACGACCCCACGTCTCCTGGTGGGCGAGCGCGAACCGGAGCGTGAGCACCACCGCCGCGATCGCCTCGATCATCAGGGAGATCCGGAGCACGCCGAGCACCACCGAGCGCAGGTCCTGGAGCCCCACGGCCTTCGTCTCCACGGCCGCGGTGAGCTTGGAGCGCAGGGAGAGCCGACGGACCACGGCGATGCCCACCACGGAGGCGAAGGTCATCACCCCCAGCCCGCCCAGCTGGATCAGCGCCAGGATCACGGCCTGCCCGAAGGCGGACCAGAACACCGGGGTGTCCACCACGATCAGGCCCGTCACGCTGAGCGAGGAGACCGCCGTGAACAGCGCCTCCACCACCGTCGGCCCCCGCTCGCCCGCGGACGCCTCCGGGAGCAGCAGCAGGAGGGTTCCGAGCACGGCGCTGCCGGCGAATGCGAGGAAGACCGTCCGGGCGGGACGGGGGCGCCGGTCGACGGCGCGCGGAGGGAGCAGGCCCTGAGGTGGCACGCGCGGCATCGTACGCCTGGCCGGGGGTGCGCGCACCGGTGTGCGCGCCGCCGGGTGGATCCGCAGGGCGCCGAGCGGGGACACTGGGGCCCTCACGACGGGGAGGAAGGCCATGACGACGAGGACTCTGCTGGTGGGATGCGGGCGCGTGGGCCTGCGGGTGGGCGAGCTGCTGCGGGCCGACGGCGGGGCGCCCCCGGCTGAGGTGCTCGGGCTGCGCCGCGACCCGTCCTCCCTGCCCGAGGGATTCGTGCCGATCGCGGCGGACCTCAGCGCGCCCCTGCCCTCCCCGCTGCCCGCCGTCGACGCGATGGTGATCACGCTGGCTCCGTCGGTCGCCGCGAGCTATCGGGAGCCCCTCGCGCACCTCGCGGCCGCGCTGCCCGGCATCCCCTCGTGCACCGTGTTCGTCTCCTCCACCCGGGTGCTCGAGGGGTACGACGCCTCGCGCCCGCTCACCGAGGCGGATCCCGCGCGGCCCCGCTCCGACCGCGCCCGGGTGCTGCTGGAGGGCGAGGAGCGGGCGCGCGAGCTGTTCGGGGCGGTGGTGCTGCGCCCCGCCGGGATCTACGGCCCGGGCCGTGACCGTCTGCTCAGGACGGTGCTCGAGGGACGGCCCGTGGAGCACGAGCGTCACACCAACCGGATCCACGAGGCCGATCTCGCCCGGGCGATCGTCGCCCTGCTGTCGATGCCCGACCCGCCCGCGCTGCTGCATGCCTCCGACGGCGCGCCGGCCCGGCTCGGGGAGATCGTCGCGCATCTCGCCGCTCGGCTCGACGTGCCGGTGCCGCCCCGTGCCGCGCCGGACCCCGCCGCGGGCACGGTGCTCGACGCCACGGCCCTGCACCGCCTGCTGGGGACGCTGGAGGTGCCCGATTTCCGGGCGGGCTACGACGCGATGCTCCGGGAGCGTCCGCTCAGCCGGTGACCAGGTGCGCGACCACCGGCAGCGTCACCGTCATCACCAGGGCGTTCAGCACCATCGCCGCGCTCGACCAGCCGCCGGCGACCGTGGACTCCCCCAGCACGCGGGAGGTGCCGATCCCGTGCGAGGTGAGGCCGATCGCGAAGCCGCGCGCCCGCTCGTCCCGCACCCGGGCGAGGGTGAGCAGCGCGGGCCCGATCACGGCGCCGAGGGTGCCGGAGACGAGCGTGAGCACCACCGCGAGCGGCACCGAGGCCTGCAGCGTCTCCGCGATCGTGAGGCCGACGGGCGAGGTGACCGAGCGGGGCAGGGCGGCGCGCAGCGTCGCCTCGTCGGCCCCGAGGGCGACCATCGCGCCGACGGTCACGCCGATGCTCACCACCCCACCGGCCGCCAGCGCCGCGATCACGGCCGGGGCCGTGGCGAGCAGCGCCTTCCCGTTGCGCAGCAGCGGCAGGGCGAGGGCGACCGTCGCGGGGCCCAGCAGCAGCGTGAGCAGCGTGACCTGCTCGAGGTAGAGGGCGTAGGGCATCCCGGTGAGCTGCAGGACCGCCGCGATCACCACCACCGAGACCAGCACCGGGGAGAGCAGACCCGGCCGGCCCAGCCGGTGGTACAGCCCGTAGGACGCCAGGTACACGCTCAGGGTGAGCGCGAGGCCGAACGCCGGCAGCTCGTACAGCACGCTCATGCGGGCGCCCCCTCGCCCGCCGGGCCCCGCCGGTCGCCCGGCGCGCCACCATCCGGAGGCCCTGCCCCGTCGGCCGGGCCCGACCCGCGTGCCGGGCCCGTCCCGCGTGCCGGGCCCGCCGTGCCCCGCCGATCCTGCCTGCGCAGCAGCGCCTGCAGCAGCGTCCCGGAGACCAGCAGGGCGAGCACGAAGGAACCGCCCACGGCGAGCGCGAGCGGCAGCGCGTTCTCGGCGAGGGTGCGCAGCTCGAGCACGATCCCCACTCCGGGCGGGACGAACAGCAGCTGCAGGTGCGCCAGCAGCGGGGTCGCCGCGGGCTCGGCCGCCCGCACCACGGCGCGGGTGGGCCGCAGCACCCCGAGCAGCACGATCAGCAGCAGCCCCAGCACCACCCCGGGCACCGGCAGTCCCAGCAGCTCCGAGAGAGCGAGCCCGACCATCTGGGCGAGCAGGAGGATCACGAGCCCGAGCAGCACCGGGGGCAGGAGCGCGGCACGGGACATGCTCACATGGTGCCACCGGAACGATCGGCGCCGGGGTGCGGTCCGGGCCTGCGGCCGGTCGTGCGGCCGGTCGTGCGGCCGGTCGTGCGGCCGGGCCGCCTCGGCGAACTGCCGGATTCCGAACCAGATCGGCGCCCGAGATGGTTCCGAATCCGGCAGTTGAGGGCAGCGCCCCTGGGACCAGGTGACCTGTGGGCCGCGCCGTGCGCGGGCGGGCCGGCTGGGGCGCGCCGTGCACGGGTGGGCCCGCGCTCGCCATACTGGCCCCATGCCCCTGGAGTTCCCGCTGCGCAGCGCGCGCCTCGACCTGCGCCCCGTCGAGGAGGCGGACCTGGACGCCCTGCTGCAGGTCTACGGGGATCCCGAGGTGATGCGGCACGTCGGCGAGGGCCGCCCCGTGGACCGAGCCGGGGCGGCGGCGATGATCGCCGCCTACCGCGCCCATCAGCACGAGCACGGGTACGCGTTCTGGGCCGTGATCGAGCGCGGCACCGGGGAGCTGATCGGCGATGCGGGCCTCGAGCGGACCGAGCACGGCGTCGAGCTCGGGTACACCCTGGCACGCTCCCGCTGGGGTCGGGGCCTGGCGACCGAGGCGGGGCGGCTGTGCGTCGAGGCGGCCGACGGCCCGCTCTCCCTGCCGCACCTGGTCGCCCTCGCCGACCTCGCGAATCCGGCGTCGGCGCGCGTCCTCGCGCACCTCGGCTTCGTCGCCGACGACGTGGTCGAGGCCTACGGACGCCCGCACCGGCACTTCACCCGGGCGCGCTGAGACGGGGGCAGCAGTCGCCGGCCGGCCCGTGTCCGTCAGGACGCGGGGCCCGTCGAGGCGCGGACGGTGTGCCGGGACGTTCAGCCCGCCGGGGTGGTGACCCGTCCGCGGTCCCAGGTGCCGTCCGCCGCGCGCCGGTACCCGAGGCGCACGTGCCGGCGATCCATTCGCGACTGCGTGAACTCGTACCAGGAGGGCTGCAGGGCGTAGACCTGCCAGTCCGGGTTCGGGGACCCGTCGAAGGTGGGGCGGGTGGCCCAGTCCGCCTGAGAGGTCTCCTCGTCCAGGGCGACGACCGCGCCGCCCACCTGCACCTGTCGCCCGCTCTCGCGCCAGAAGAACGTCATCGACGCGCGGGGATCGGCGGCGAGCTGCTGCCCCTTGCGGGAGCTGCGGTGGGTGGAGACGTGCAGCCCGCGCTCGTCGAGGTCCTTGAGGATGAGGGTGCGGCCGACGGGCCCACCGTCCTCCCCCAGGGTCTGGAAGGTCATGGCGTGCGGCTGGCGGGCACCGGCCGCGATCGCCTCCTCGAGCCAGGCCAGCAGCAGCGCGGCCGGATCCTGCGGCGCGGTGTCCGGGTCGAGATCAGGCATGTCCTCGGGGAACGACGGCAGGGCGCGGAGACGGGAGGCGAGATCGCTCATGCCCCCATCCTGACGCGTCCCGGGCCCCGCCGTCGACACGGGGGTGCCGGCGACAGGGCGGCCCGGGGAGTGCCCGCAGGCGGTCGGAGAGGCTTCGGAGAATTGCCGAGTTTCGAGCCAGATCGGCGCCCGAGATGGCTCAGAATCCAACACTTCCGGGCAGCCCGGGGAGTGCCCGGGGCTCAGCCCAGGAAGATCCCGTTGCCCGGGCCCAGCGGCAGGTCCGCGAAGAAGAACACGGCCAGGATCAGCGTCCACACCAGCCAGAACGGCACCACGAAGGGCAGCATGCGGGCCATCAGGGTGCCGAAGCCGGCGCCCGGCTCGTACTTCCGCACCATGCCCAGCAGCACGATCATGTACGGGTTCATCGGGGTGATCACCTGGGTGGCGGAGTCGCCCACGCGGAAGGCGGCCTGCGTGAAGGCGGGCTCGTAGCCGATCAGCGCGAACATCGGCACGAACACGGCGCCCATGATCGCCCACATGCCGGAGCCGGAGATGATGAACAGGTTCAGGCAGCTGGCCAGCAGGATGAATCCGAGCACGGCCGCGAAGCCGTCGAGCCCCGAGGCCTCGAGCGCGGAGGCGCCGGTGACGGCGATCCAGGTGCCGATGCCGGACCAGTTGAACAGGGCGATGAAGTTGCCCAGGATGAAGGCGAGCACCACGAAGGGCAGCATCTCCTTGATCGCGTCGGACATCATGCGCACCGCGTCGCGGGAGCTGCGGATCGTGCCCACCACGGCGCCGTAGGCGATGCCCACCACGGCGAAGTACGCCACCACGATGAACACGATCGAGCTCAGCAGCGGCGAGCGGGGCAGGAAGCCGCCCTCCTCGTTGCGCCAGGGCGATTCGGGCATCAGGAACGCCACCAGGAACACGGCGGTGAGCAGCACGGCACCGAGCACGGCGACCAGCAGGCCCTTGTTCTCCGCGGGGGTGAGCTCGGCGCGCATCTGCTCGGCGTCGTCCGCCGTCGCCTCGTCCTCGCCCTCGGCGGCGATCTCGTCACGGCTCACGCCCATGCGCACCATGCGCGGCTCGACCAGCCTGTCGATGATGAAGCCGGCCACGAAGCCCAGGATCAGCGAGGCCACGATGTTGAAGAACCAGTTCGAGACCGGGTTCACGGCGGTGAACTCGTAGCCGGGCAGCGCCCCCATCACCGAGGTGGTGATGCCGGCGAACAGGGCGTCGAGCGAGGTGGGGAAGATGTTCGTGGAGTACCCGGCGCCGGCGGCCGCGAAGCCGCCCAGCAGGCCGGCCATGGGGTGACGGCCGGCGGCCTTGAACACCAGCGCCGCCAACGGCGGCACCACCACGAAGGCGCTGTCGGCCATGATCGAGGAGATCACGCCCACGAAGCCCACCACGTAGGGCAGCGCCCACGCCGGCGAGGAGCCGAACAGCTTGCGGATCGCGGCGCCCAGCAGGCCGGAGTGCTGGGCGATGCCGATCGCGAGCAGGATCGGCATCACCGTGACCAGGGGCGGGAAGCCGATGTAGTTCGCACCGAGGTTGGTGGTGAGCCAGGTGAGGCCCTCCCCGGTGAACAGGCCCTTGATGACGGTGGGCTCCTCCGCACCGGGCACGGAGACGGTGATGCCCGCCCAGGCCATGCCCGTGGAGACCACGCCGGTGAGGGCGAACAGGATGAGGAACAGCATGAACGGCTCGGGCAGCTTGTTGCCCGCCCGTTCCACCCAGTTCAGGGCGCGGTCCGTGAGGCCGGTCGGGGCCGGCGCGGTCTCTGCCGAGGGCATGGGGACTCCAGAGGGGGTCTCGTCGACGACGGTGTCGCCGTGGGGACGGGGATCGGGGGGAGGGATCAGTCGAAGAAGCCGGGCACGTCGATCGCGCCGCCGGCGGCCTCGAACTCCGCGGTGACGGCGGCGGCGAGCGCCGGGTCGTGGAGGGTGTCGAGCACGGTCGCGGCGAGGCCGTAGGCCCCGTCGGCCGCGGCGGCGCGGGCGTCCTCGGAGACGGCCCAGGTCGCGAACTCGCGCGTGTGCAGCGCGACCTCGGAGGGCGCGATGCGGATCACCGGGTGGATGCCGGGCAGGCGGTAGCTGACGTTGCCGAAGTCGGTGGAGGCGGCGAGGGAGGGCGAGACCACGCCGTGGGGCAGCGGGTCGCGACCGCGGCGCCGCTGCGCCTGCACCCAGCGCCCGGTGAGCGCCTCGTTGGTGCGCACCGGCAGGGACGGCGGGTGCTCGTCCCAGCGCACGGTGACGCCCACGCCGGCCATCAGCGCGGCGCCGCGGGCGGCGTCCTCCACCCGCTCCGAGAGGTCCCGCAGGGTCTCGGGCCGCTGGGAGCGCACGTAGAGGTCCAGCCGCGCGTGGTCGGGGATCACGCTGGCGCGCTCGCCGCCCTCGCGGATCACCGCGTGGATCCTGTCCGTGGGCGGGGTCTGCTGGCGCATCAGCCCGATGCCCTGGTAGAGCAGGCTCGCCGCGTCCAGGGCGTTGCGGCCCATGTAGGGCTGGGCGGAGGCGTGGGCGGTGTGGCCGTGGTACTCCACGGTGAGGGTGCGGCGCCCCAGCCAGGTCTGGTCGGCGAGGTCGTAGCCGTAGGGGTGCGCCATCACCGCGAGGTCCAGGCCCTCGAACGCGCCCTCGCGGGCCATGTACTCCTTGCCGGTGTGGCCCTCCTCGGCGGGGGTGCCCAGGAGCACCACCCGTCCGGGCACGGCCGACGGATCCTCCGCGGCGAGCGCGGCCAGGGACAGGAACGCGCCCAGCCCCATCACGGCGATGACGTTGTGGCCGCAGCCGTGCCCCACCCCGGGCAGGGCGTCGTACTCGGCGAGGATCGCGCAGGTGGGCGCGTCGGCCCGGTGGCCGCCCGCCCCGCGGATCTCGGCACGGATCGCGGTGTCGAGGCCGTGCACCCCGAGCGTCGCCTCGATGCCGTGCGCGGCCAGCACGTCCACGATGGCGCGCGCGGAGCGATGCTCCTCGAAGGCCACCTCGGGGTGCGCGGCGAGGTCGAGCATCAGCTCCACCATCTCTCCCGCATCGGCGGCGACCGCCTGCTCGAGCCGGTCGTGGAGGGCGGCCGCGGCACCGGTGAAGTCCGAGCCGGGATGGGCGGCGGTGCGCATCGCCGCCTCCCGCTCCTCGTCGAGCTGGCGCAGGTAGGCGGTAGACACCTCGGAATGCTCGGCGCCGTCGCGCGCCATCGAGTGCTGGGGCATGCACGACACGGTAGGGCACCGCCTCCCGGCATCACGACGACGTTGCCGAGGTTTTCCCGAGGCATGACGCAGTGCACGCGACGCCGCCCGCGACCTGCACCGTCCCCCGCCTCCGCCAGCACTCCTCCACCCCTGCCGCCGCCTCCGCGAGACCACATGGCGCTACGCCGCCCCACGTCAGGGGCAGGGGCGATACGATGCCCCCCACCACGCCGCGGCGACTCCCAAGCTCCGTCGCCGCCCGCAGCTGGCGCCCCGTCCCCCGGGTCGCCGTCGGCCCTTCCCCGCGCCGCCCCTGCGGCGCTGTCCCCCGGAGGCTCCCATGAGCGCACCATCCCCCTCCCCCACCACCTCCGCCCCGAGAGCGGATCGCGGCGCCTTCGCGGGGCGCACCGCGTTCATCTTCGCGGCCATCGGCTCCGCCGTGGGCCTGGGCAACATCTGGCGCTTCCCCGCGGTCGCCTACGAGAACGGCGGCGGCGCGTTCATCCTGCCGTACCTGGTGGCGCTGCTGACCGCCGGCATCCCGCTGCTGTTCCTGGACTACGCGATCGGGCACCGCTGGCGCGGCTCCGCGCCCGCCGCCTGGCGCCGCTTCCGCCGCTGGACCGAGTTCATCGGCTGGTGGCAGGTGCTGATCTGCGTGATCATCGCGATCTACTACGCCCTCATCCTCGCCTGGGCCACGAACTACACGATCTTCTCCTTCACCAAGAGCTGGGGCGAGGATCCGGGCGCCTTCTTCGGCGAGTACACCCAGGCGATCGGCGGGGCGGATGCCACCCTCACCATGGACATCGTGCCCACGGTGATGCTGTCGATGGTGCTGGTGTGGCTCGCGGTGGTGGTGGTGATGGCCCTCGGCGTGCACAAGGGCATCGCCCGCAGCGCCGTGGTGTTCATCCCGCTGCTGATCCTCATGTTCGTGATCCTGGTGATCACCGCGCTCACGCTGCCCGGCGCGACCGTGGGCCTGGACGCGTTCTTCCGGCCCAACTGGGAGGCGCTGACGCATCCGGGGGTGTGGGTCGCCGCGTACGGGCAGATCTTCTTCTCCCTCTCGGTGGCGTTCGGCATCATGCTCACCTACTCCTCCTACCTGAAGAAGAAGACGGACCTCACCGGCTCCGGCCTGGTGGTGGGCTTCGCGAACTCGAGCTTCGAGATCCTGTGCGGCATCGGCGTGTTCTCGGCGCTGGGCTTCATGGCGCAGGCGCAGGGCGTCGCGGTGGACGAGGTGGTCGCCGCCGGTGTGGGGCTGGCCTTCATCGCCTTCCCCGCGATCATCAACGAGGCCCCGGCCGGCGCGCTGATCGGCGTGCTGTTCTTCGGCTCGCTGGTGCTGGCGGGCTTCACCTCGCTGGTCTCGATCGTCGAGGTGATCATCGCGGCATTCCAGGACAAGTTCGGCCTCTCGCGCCTGCCGGCGACGCTCGGCGTGTGCCTGCCGCTGGCGATCGTCTCGGTGGTGCTGTTCTCCACCACCTCCGGGCTGCCGCTGCTGGACGTGCTGGACAAGTGGGTCAACGAGTACGGCATCGTCGCCGCCGCGCTGGTCTCCTGCATCGTGGTGGTCTACCTGGTGCGCGGCATGCCCACCCTGCGCGATCACCTCAACTTCCGCGGCACCTTCCCGGTGGGCCGGATCTGGCTGCTCTCGGTCGCGGTGGTCGCCCCGGTGGTGCTCGGCGTCTCGCTGATCCTCAGCACCTACGAGCGCTTCACCGCGGGGGCCACCTATGAGGGCTACCCCGGCTGGTTCGTGCTGGTGTTCGGCTGGCTGATGGCGATCGCGCTGGTGGTCGTCGGCGTGGTGCTGTCGCTGTTGCCGTGGCCCGCCACCTCGAACCTCCACAAGAACGATTCCGACGGGGACGAGATCGCCCCCGAGGTGGTCAGCGGCCAGGGCCTGACCCCGGACCCGTCGGCCACCACCCCGCACGCGCTGCGCTCCTCACGGTGAGCACGGGCCGGGGGCGAGGCTCGCCGCCCGCCCCCGGCCCGTGCTCCCCGCGTCCGCTCGACCCCGTTCCTCTCCTCAGGAGTGATCATGTCCGTCTCCGCGATCATCATGATGTGCGTCGCCATCGCGACCGTCTGGGGCGGCCTCGTCGCCGCCATCGTCAACGCCGTCCGTCACCCCGAGCCCGACGACGACTGAGCCTCTGGCGCCGCGAGCAGGCCGCACCCCGAGGCCTCCCGGTGCTCAGCCGAGGTCCAGAACGCGGCGGATCTCCGCGAAGGCCTCCGCGATCACGGTGAAGCGGGCGTAGCGGCCCTGCTGCTCGCGGGTGAGCAGCCCGGACTCCACCAGCTTCTTCAGGTGGTGGCTCACGGTGGGCTGGCCGATGCCGAGCGCCTCGGCGAGGTCCGAGGCGCCCACGGAGGTGCAGCCCTGCGCGGCCACGTGGGAGAGCACCTGCAGGCGCATCGGATCGGCGAGCGCCTTGAGCATGGCGGCGAGCCGCTGGGCATCGCGCGGACCGATCGGCCCCTCCCCCAGGGCGCAGCAGGCCGGCTCGACGCCGCCCAGCGGCCGGATCGTGGAGGGAGGCGTGGTCATAGCCACCCACGATACATTGACACTCATCGATAGACACCCCTACGATGCATATCGACACTCATCGATATGAAGGGATGTGGCATGCCCGCCCCCTCCGCGCCGGCCGACGCCCCGGCCCCCGCCGCCCCGCGCTCCCCCGCCGTCATGCAGGACATGTCGTTCCTGGACCGCTGGCTGCCGGCCTGGATCCTCGCCGCGATGGCCGCAGGGCTGCTGCTGGGCCGCTTCGTGCCCTCCCTCGGCGAGGCCCTCGGCGCGCTGGAGATCGGCGGGATGTCCGTCCCGATCGCGCTGGGCCTGCTGGTGATGATGTACCCGGTGCTGGCCAAGGTGCGCCATGACGAGACGGCCCGGATCACCGGCGACCGCCGCCTGCTGGTCACCTCCCTGGTGCTGAACTGGCTGGTGGGCCCGGCGCTGATGTTCGCGCTGGCCTGGGCGCTGCTGCCGGACCTGCCCGAGTTCCGCACCGGTCTGATCATCGTGGGCCTGGCCCGCTGCATCGCGATGGTGCTGATCTGGAACGATCTCGCCTGCGGCGACCGGGAGGCGGCGGCGGTGCTGGTGGCGCTGAACTCGGTGTTCCAGGTGCTCGCCTTCGGCGCGCTGGGCTGGTTCTACCTGCAGGTGCTGCCGGGCTGGCTGGGCCTGCCCACCACGGCGGCGGAGTTCTCCGTGGGCGCGATCGTGCTCAGCGTGCTGGTGTTCCTGGGAATCCCGCTGCTGGCCGGGTTCCTCACCCGCGTGCTCGGCGAGCGCGCGAGGGGCCGCGCCTGGTACGAGGAGCGCTTCCTGCCGCGGATCGGCCCGTGGGCGCTGTACGGGCTGCTGTTCACGATCGTGCTGCTGTTCGCCCTGCAGGGGGACGCGATCCTCTCCGCACCCGGCCAGGTGGCCCGGATGGCGCTGCCGCTGCTGGCCTACTTCGTGCTCATGTTCGCGATCGGCCTGCTGGTCTCGCGCGGGGCGGGCCTGGACTACGCCCGCTCCACCACGGTGGCGTTCACCGCCTCCGGCAACAACTTCGAGCTCGCGATCGCGGTGGCGATCGGCACCTTCGGCGTCACCTCCGGGCAGGCCCTCGCCGGCACCGTGGGCCCCCTCATCGAGGTGCCGGTGCTGGTGGCGCTGGTGTACGTGGCCCGCTGGGCCGGTCCGCGCCTGTTCCCCGGGGATCCGAGCCTGCCCGCCCCCGCCGCCCCGGTCCCGGCCGGCGCACCGCGGAGCCGCTGACCGGCGGAGCCTCCCCGCACTCACCGGCACCCGACCAGCCCCGACCTCCACCGCCGCCCGCCCGTCGGCCGCCCCGCCCCCGAGAGGACCCTCATGACCGCCTCCCCCGCCCGCCCCTCCGTGCTGTTCGTCTGCGTGAAGAACGGCGGCAAGTCCCAGATGGCCGCGGCCCTGATGGCGCATCGCGCCGGTGACGCCGTGGAGGTGCACTCCGCCGGCACCCGTCCCGGCAGCGCGATCAATGCGCTGTCCGCGCAGGTGATCGCCGAGGTGGGGGCGGACATGTCCGCCGGCACCCCCACCGCGATCGACCCGGCGCTGCTGGCGCGGGTGGATCGCGTGGTGGTGCTGGGCTCCGAGGCCGTGGTGGAGCCGGTGCCGGGGATGCGCGGCGCCGTGGAGACCTGGGAGACCGACGAGCCCTCCGCCCGCGGCATCGAGGGCGAGGAGCGGATGCGCCTGGTGCGCGACGACATCGACCGCCGGGTCGCCGTCCTGCACGCCGAGCTCACCGGCGCCGCCGCCCCGACATCTGCCGAGGCCGCCGACGCCCACGGCCTCGCACCGGCCACGGCCTCTCCCGCCGCGCCGTCCCCCGCGCCCGCCGCCCCGGCCACCGCGCCCGCAGTCCCGGCCGCGCCCACGGCCGACGAGGAGGACCGCCCCTCCGTACTGTTCGTGTGCGTGCACAACGCGGGCCGCTCCCAGATGGCGGCCGGGTACCTCGAGCACCTCTCCCGCGGCCGGATCGAGGTGCGCTCGGCCGGCTCCGCCCCCGGTCCCGCCGTCAACCCCGCCGCGGTCGAGGCGATGGCCGAGGAGGGCATCGACATCAGCGCCCAGCGCCCCACGGTCCTCACCGCGGACGCGGTGATCGCCTCCGACGTGGTGATCACGATGGGCTGCGGGGACGCCTGCCCCTTCTACCCCGGCAAGCGGTACGAGGACTGGGTGCTCGAGGACCCGGCCGGGAAGGGCGTCGAGGCGGTGCGCCCCATCCGCGACCAGATCCGTGCCCGCATCGAGACGCTCCTCGAGGAGCTGCTGCCCGCCGGCGCGTGACGTCGGCGGTGCTCGGGGCCGGGGCCGGACGCCGGCACTCGGGCACGGGCACGGGCACGAGCACGGGCACGGGCACGGGCACGGGCACGAGCGGACTCATCCGAGCCCGGGGATCCTCCCGCCGAGGGCGAAGGCGAGCACCACGATCGCGGCCGTGGCGGCCAGCACCGCCGCGTCCAGGGCGGAGACGCGCAGGTAGGCGAGCCGCAGCGTGCGCCCGGCGGGGTTCGAGGCGCCGTAGGTGAAGCCGCGGGTCTCCAGCGCCTCCACGGTGGTGCGCACGTTCTTGGCGGTGTTGAGCATGATCGGGTAGAACGCGGTGACGGCGAGGACGCTCCACTGCCACACCACCCGCCAGCCCAGCAGGCCTCGCCGCTGCACGGGCGCGTGGCGCAGGCGCTGCCCCTCGAACACGGTCACGTACTCGTCCACCAGGATCGGCAGCATCCGGTAGCCGTAGCTGACGCCGAAGGCGAGCAGCTCCGGGGCCCGGAACCACAGCAGCGCGTCGGAGAGCTTCTCCGGGTCCAGCGAGACGAACGCCGCCATCGAGGCCATCGAGACGGCCCCCAGCTTGAGGTTGAGCTCGGCGAGCGCGAGCAGGGTGTCGAGGTTCCCGCCGAACAGGAGCGCGGCGACGAACAGGCCCACCACGTTCCCGAGCAGGCCGATGAGGAACAGGCCCAGCACCAGCGGCCCCACCCGCGCCAGCGCCACCGCCGCCACCCCGATGGCGAACAGGAGCAGCAGCACGCCGGTGTCGTGGGTGAGCCAGGGCGCGATCGCCATCACCAGGTACCAGGCCAGCACGATCCGCGGGTCCATGCGGGCGAAGAGTCCGCCGCGCGTGGAGTAGGCGGTGCGCAGCAGCTCCAGCCGGATCCAGTCCACGCTGAGCACGTCATGGGTCCTGCGCGCCATCAACGCACCTCCTGCGGGTCGAGAGCGGGTGCCGACGGGGCGAGGTGCGCGGGGGCGTCGGTCGGAGCGGTGGCGGGCGCAGAGGGGGCGGACCGGCCGGGAACGGCGGGGGCGGAGGGGGCGGGCCGCCCGCCAGCGGCGGGCAGATGCGCCCGCAGCTCGGCGGCGGTGAGCGGCAGCGGGTACAGGCCCAGCTCGAGCGCGATCCGGGCGGCCTGCGGGGGGATCAGCCGGGTGCGGGCGGTGAGCTCGGGGCGGGAGAACAGCTCGCGCGGGGTGACGTCGGCGAGCACCTGGCCCTGGTCCAGCACCAGCACGCGGCTGGCCCAGGTGGCCACCAGCTCCATGTCGTGCGTGGCCACGACGGCGCAGCGCACGGTGTCCGCGAGGGCGGCGAGCATGGCGGTGACGTCGTCGCGGGAGCGGATGTCCAGGCTGGAGGTCGGCTCGTCCAGCAGCAGCAGACTGGGCCGCATCGCCAGGCCGATGCCCAGTGTGGCGCGGCGCTGCTGCCCGCCGGAGAGCGAGCGGCCGTCCCTGTCGGCGAGGGCGGCCAGTCCCACCTCCTGGATGATCCCCTCTACGATCTCCTCGGCGTCCGGCACCTTCCGGCCGCGGGGGAACAGGGCGATGTCCTCGCGCACGGTGTCCTTGAGGAACATCTGCTGCGGGTGCTGGTAGAGGTAGGAGACGTGGTCCGCCATCCGCGCGGCGGAGCGGGAGCGGGTGTCGATGCCGTCCACCGTGACCGTCCCGGCGCGGGGCACGATCAGGCCGGTGAGCAGCTTCATCAGGGTGGTCTTGCCGGCGCCGTTGGTGCCCACCAGGGCCACCCTCTCCCCGGCCCGGAGGTCGAGGTCGAGGTCGTCGAGCACGGTGGAGAGCCCGCCGGCGACGGAGCGGTAGCCGTGGCGCACCCCGCGCAGCGAGGCGACGACGGGGGCGGGGTCGGTGCCCTCGCATGCCGGCCGGGACGCGCCCGTCGGCCCCGGCTCGTCCGTCGGCCCGGGCTCGCCTGCCGGGCGCGGATGCTCCGTCGCCCGCACGGCGACGACCGGGCGCAGCGCCTCGGCGGCGGAGGCGACGTCCAGCGCCACGGGTCGGGCGCCGGCGGCGGCGCTGAGGGCGACCGCGTCCGGGGCGGGGACGCCGTGGGCGGCGAGATCGGCGTGGCGGTCCATCGCCTCCTGGACGGGCAGGTGCCACACGGGGGCGCCGTCGGCCATCAGCACCACGGAGCGGGCGAACTCGGCGATAAACTCGGCGTGGTGCTCGATGGTCACCACGGTGATGCCCTCGCGCCGGTTGAGGTCGCGCAGGCGCTGGTAGATCTCGCGGGCGCGGGCCGGGTCGAGCTCGGCGACGGGCTCGTCGACCACGATCACCTCGGGGCGCAGGGCGAGCGCCGCGGCCAGGGCCACCAGGTGCGCCTGCCCGCCGGAGAGCTGCCACACGAAGTGGTCGCGCAGGTGGGCGATGCCCAGCTGCGCGAGCGCCTCGTCGGTGCGCTCCCGGTAGTCGGCGTGGCCGAAGTTCAGCGGGCCGAAGGCGACCTCGTCGCGCACGGTGGGCCGCACCAGCTGGTTCTGGAAGTCCTGGTAGACGTAGCCCACGCGGCTGGACAGCTCCGCGACGCTCGAGTCCCAGGTGTCGACCCCGCCCACGTGCACGGAGCCGGCGAAGTCGCCGTTCCAGTAGTGCGGGACCAGGCCGTTGAAGGTCTTGCACAGGGTGGTCTTGGCGGAGCCGTTGCCCCCGACCACCGCCACGAAGTCCCCGCGCGCGATCGTGAGATCGACGTTGCGCAGGGTGTCGCGCTCGGTGCCCGGGTAGCGGAAGGACAGGTCCTTCACCACGATCGCGGGCTCGCGGTGCGCCGTGGGCGCCGCGGCCGGGGCGGTCGCGGGTCGCGCGGGCGCGCCGGCGGCATGGCCCGAGGGCGCGGTGGTCGGGGGAACGGTGTGCATCAGGGTCTCCTGGCAGGCAGTGGGACGGGCGGGTCAGGAGCGGTCCGCGGTCTCCTTCGACCTCTGTGAGAGGCGGAACAGCACGATCGCCCCGGCCAGCACCACCGCGATCGCGAGCACGGAGACGAGGAGGAACCCGTCGCCGAAGCGGTCGAGGTAGTCCGGCTCGAAGGCCCCGGCGGAGACGTCGAAGGCCTCCAGGAAGGCGAAGCCGAAGCTCGCCACCGACAACAGCAGCGCGAAGCCCACGAAGACGCCGCTGGCCGGCGCCTGGCCGGGGATCGGCTCCCCCGGCACGCGGGGGCGCATGCCCATCAGCGGCTCGATCTTGCCGTGCAGGGCGGGGATCAGCCACAGCGCCGGGATCGCGCCCAGCAGGATGCCGCTCATCAGCACGTCCACGCCCAGGCCGATGATCTCCAGCGCCAGCATCGACTCGGGCAGGCCCTCCACGAACTCGGCGTCCTCCACGCCGATCCACACCTTGGACAGGTCCACGATCGCGGAGAGGACCTTGTCCACCAGCACCAGCGTGATCGCGCCCAGCACGATCTGCACGCGGGAGCGGGGGTTGCGCAGCAGGGAGCCGGCGATGAACACGGCGAGGAACATCTGCAGGAAGCCCTCCACCTCGGCGAGGCCGGAGAAGTCGCCCATCAGCAGATCGGTGAACACGATCTCGCCCAGCGGGGCGCCGAGCGCGGCCCAGAACGGGGAGAACAGCGCCGCGATGGTGAGCGGCACGAACACCATGTAGGAGACGGAGACGTCGACGGGGCCGAGGGAGAGATCGGGGATGATCTCGAGGATGATGTTCGACAGCCCGAACAGGGACATCGACAGCACGAAGATCATCAGCTTCTGCGAGGTGGACAGCTGCGCGCTGCGCACGCCGTCGACGACGCCGCGCAGGGTGCCGCGACGCTGATCGGTGGTGGGAGCGGGGCTCTCGGGGGTCTGGGTGGACATGGTGGGGCTCCTCAGGGGTGACAGGGCGGGTCGGCTCGGAGGGACGGGGGCGGTCGTCGGCGGGCGGGGGTGCGGGCAGGACGGGTCGGAGGCCGCGGGCGGGCGGTCGGGGCGGGGCCCCGACGGGTCAGGGGGTGGGCAGCAGCGCCGCGAGCACGTCGATGACCTGCTCGGGGGAATCGAGCACGTGGTCCGCATCGCCGGCGGAGCGCGCGGTCTCGAGCTCCGCATCGGAGTCCTTGCCGCCGCGCAGCAGGCACACGGTGCCGAGGCCTGCCGCGCGGCCGCCGTGGCCGTCGTTCAGCGCCTTGTCGCCCACGTAGACGACGTCGGCGCGGTCGGCCTCGAGGCCGGCGAGCGCGGCCTCGAAGATCTCGCCGCCGGGCTTGCGCACCCCGATCTCGTCGGAGTAGGCGGAGGGGCCGATGAGGTGGGCGACGCCGTAGCGGGCGAGGATCTCCCGCACGCCGCGGCCGGAGATCGTGTTCGAGACGATGCCGATCACGATGTCGTGCTCGTGGCACCAGCGGATCAGCTCGAGCGCGCCGGGCCGCGGAGCAGGAAGGTTCTTGTGGCGGTGCAGGGCGAGGGAGAGCTGGGTCGCCTCCAGCCGCAGCACGGGGCGCAGCGCCGCCGGCAGGTCATCGCCCACCAGCTCGCCCCACAGCACGGCCGCGTCGATCTCGCGGTGCTCCCGGCCGGCGGCGTCCCGCTCCCGCTTGCGGGCGCGGTGGCGGTCCCAGCCGGCGGCGACGGCCGCCTCGGCGGCGGCCTGGTCGACGGGGACCCCGACACGCTCCGACAGCGCCACGATCATCGCCCCCACCTCGACGAACCGCTGCGGGTTCGGGGTGGAGCGGGTGATGACCCCGCCGTGGTCCAGCAGCAGGGCGGGCCGACGGGCGGCGGCGGGCGGGGCGACGTCGGCACCCCCGCGCGGCGCCGCCTCGTCGGGGGCCGACGGGCCGGGGGCCCCGGTGGTCGCCGGGCCGGGGACCGTGGCGGTCGCCGCTCCCGGGGCCGACGCGTCGGCGGTGGTCCCGGCCGGGTGCTCGGGGGCGGCGTCGAGCGCCTCGCGCAGCGGGGCGAGCAGACCTTCGGGGCTCTCGAGCACCAGGTCGGGCGCCTCCAGCACGCGGAAGGGCGGGCTGTCGGTGCGGCGGTCGCGGGTGATCACCACGGCGCCTGCACCGGCGCGGCGCCCGGCCACCACGTCGCGGTCGAGGGTGTCGCCCACGTACCAGCACTCCGCCGCCGGCACGCCGAGCGCCTCGGCGGCCAGGTGGATCATGCCCGGATGCGGTTTGCGGATCCCCACCTCGTCGGAGTAGATCTGCACGCCGAAGGCACCGGCCAGGCCCAGGTCCTCGAGGATCCGGCGGTGGGCGCGCCCGGAGTGGGCGTTGGAGACGATGCCCAGCCGGATCCCGCGCGTGGTGGCCTCGGTGAGCAGCTCGGCGACGCCGGGGCGCAAGTGGTGATCGGCCACCAGCGGCGCCATCGCGGCGAGCAGCTCCTGCGCCTCGAGGCCCAGGCCGCGGCGCACGGCCTCCGGCAGGTCCGCCAGCAGGAAGTCCTCCACGATCTCGCGCGGGGCGAGCTCGCGCGGGGCGAGGCGGCGGCTGGCCGCGTTCTTCCACATCGACAGCGCCGCCCGCCCGGCGCGCAGCGACTCCTCCACCGCCTCGGGCGCGAGGCTCGCGCCCTGGGCCCGGGCGCGGTCCACCACGATCTCGGCGAGCTCGCGAGCCCAGCCGAGGCGGGCCGCGGTGGTGATGACCACCCCGCCGAAGTCGAGCAGCAGGGCGCGCGGGGCGGGGAGCCGGCGGGCGTCGCCCGTGAGGGCGGGGGCCGGCACGAGGTGCGGACGGGCGGCAGGGCCCGGCTGCGGGCTGCGAGGCGCAGTGGTCACGTCTCTCCGATCAGGAAGCGGTGCGGGGCGAGGTCTGGTTCCCACCTCGCACCGACCACGCTAAGCAGAGCCTCCGCAGGCCCCGTGAACAGGGGGTGAACCCCTCGGCACACCTTGGCCGCATCCACTGAAACTCTTCAGATCCGCAGGTGAGGTGCCCGGTTCCGTGCGGTAGACCGGGGGCATGGCAGAGCACGGGAGGGCGCGGGCACCGCGTCCCACGCTGGCGCACGTGGCCCGCGCGGCCGGGGTCTCCTCGGCCGCGGCGTCGATGGCGCTCAACGATCGCGAGGGCATCTCGCGCAGCACCCGGGACCGGGTGCTCGCCGAGGCGCGCCGGCTCGGCTACCGGCGTCGCAGCCGCGGCACCGGGCTGCTCGGGGTGCTCCCCACCGACCTCGGGAACCCGTACCACACGGACGTGATCTCCGGGATCGAGCAGGCGGCGGAGGGGCTCGGGCTGGGCGTGGTGATCGCCCACGGCCGGCGGGACGGCGCCCACCTGGAGCGGCAGCTGCAGCGCCTGCTGGACCTGGGCGTGGACGGGATCGTCGCGGTGACCACCTGGCTGCGCCCCGCCGTGCTGGAGGCGGCCGCGCACCTGGTGCCGGTGGTGGTGATCGGGCGGATGCAGGACGTGGTCCCCGGCACCGACACGGTGCGCAACCACGATCACGACGGCGCCGCGCTCGCGGTGCGCCACCTGGTGGAGCACGGGCACCGCCGCCTCGCGCACGTCACCCTCTCCGGCCGGCCCGGCCCCGCGCTGCGCCGCGCGGGCTTCCTCGCCGAGGCGGCGCGGCTCGGGCTGCGCGACGGCGCCCAGGTGATCGGCCCCGACGAGGCCTCCGCGACCGAGGGCATCGAGATGCTGCTGCGGGCCGTGCGGCGCGGCGATCCCGCGGCCCCCACGGCCGTGTTCGCCGCGAACGACATCGCCGCGGTGACCGTGCTGCACCGCGCCGCGGACCTCGGCGTCGCGGTGCCGGAGCGGCTGAGCGTGATCGGCTACGACTCCTCCGCCGTGGCGCTCACGGTGCGGCCGCACCTGACCAGCGTGAACCAGCCGCGGCAGGAGATGGGCCGCCTCGCGGCACGGATGCTCGGCGAGCGCTTCGCCGGCCGCGCCCACGACGCGGTGAGCACCGTGGAGCCCGTGCTCACCCTCCGCGACTCCACCGGCCCCGGGCCGGCGCGGCGGGCGCGAGTGTGACCTGTGCCCGGTGAGTTCGCACGCGCCCGGGGCGTCGGGTACGCTGATGCCTGCTCTTACGAGCGCTGGAGGATTCGCCTAGCGGCCTATGGCGCACGCCTGGAACGCGTGTTGGGTTCACGCCCTCGGGGGTTCAAATCCCCCATCCTCCGCCGACGGAACGGCCCCTGGCCTGCGAGACCATTCGCAGACCGGGGGCCGTTCGGCATTCCCGGCCCGACCGGTCCGCACCGCCTGCCGACCCCGCACGGCCCGATGACCCCGCACGGCCGACGGCTTCGTGGCGGTCGGCGACCTCGTATCGGCCGGGGACCTCGAGGCGACCGGGGACCTATCCCGCGGTCGCCGGAAACTCGTGACCGCATCGGGACCTCGCGGCGACGCACCGCATCGGTGCACGTCAGCGCAGCCCGCACCCGTCCCGGGACCGGTCTGCGCCCGTGCGCGACGCCTCCTGTCGCGAGGTTCCGCCCCGGCGGCGCGGCGCGCACGGATATCCTTCCCGGAGCACCGGTGTGACGACCAAGGGGGAGCCGATGTCCAGCTCAGGATGGGGCGGAGCCGGAGGCCAGGGAGAGCCGTGGCAGCGACCGGACGCCGCACCCCCGCCCCCGCACGGCCAGGCGCAGGGCCCCTACCCGGGCGCGCCCGGCCAGCGGCCTCCTGCTCCGCACGGCCAGGGCCCCTCCGGGCCGGGCAGCCCTCAGGGCCCCGTCGGCCCGCAGGGATACGGCGCCCCGCAGGGACCGGGCGGGTTCGGCCCCGGCGCACCCCAGGGCCCGGGCGGTCCGCAGGGCCCCGCCGGCCCGCAGGGACCGGGCGGCTACGGCCCGCAGGGCCCGGGCGGCGGCCCCACGCCTCCGCGCAAGCGCCCCTGGGTGCTGCTCGGCGTGGCCTTCACCTGTGTGTTCGCGCTGCTCCTCGTGGTGGGCGGCGGGGTGGCGTTCCTCGTGCTCCGGCCCGATGACGAGCCCCCGGTCGCCACCGACACCCCCTCGGAGACAGCCACCACCACCTCTCCCTCCGAGGAGACCACCCCGAGCGAGGAGGAGGAGTCCACCACGCCCGAGAGGTCCGAGGAGTCGGCCTTCGAGGTGGTGGTCCCCTACGATCCGCCCACCGGCACGCCCGACGAGCTGTGGGACGTGCTGGCGGACAACCCGCTCACGGAGGGTTCGCTGCCCACCCCGGCCAGCTGCGAGCTGCCCGAGACGCCGCCGAACCCCTCGGCCGAGGAGCTGCAGGCGGTGCTCGACGCCTCGGCGACCTGCCTGAACCAGGTGTGGGCGACCGCCAGCTCGGATCGCGGCCTGCCCTGGGTGAGCCCGCAGATCGTCGTCTACGAGCACCCGGACGTCCCGGCGGAGGCCGTCTGCGACTCCGGCTTCTCCGCGGACAGCCCCCGCGTGTGCAACCTCGACTCCACCATCTACTGGCCCGTGGGCTACGGGACCGCCACCGAGTTCGAGGACCCGGCGAACATCCCCGGCACCTATCTGTGGGACCTCTCGCTGCAGTACACCAACACCGCCTCCTGGAACAGCTCGCTCACCGTGTACTACGTGACCATGCAGGACCAGCTCGAGAGCTCGGACCCGGACCGCTACGAGGAGGCCTGGCGCCGCTTCGTGCTGCAGCGCGAATGTCTCGGCTCCGCGGTCTCGATGCAGGTGCCCGGCAGTGCCGAGCCCACCGACGCCGTGCGCGAGGCCCTCACCGATCCCGCCGGCTGGGAGCCCGGCGAGCCGCCGAACGACATCGAGCCCGAGAACCGGGCGCTGTGGATCGAGCGCGGCTTCGAGTCCGGCGGCGATCTCTCCGTGTGCAACACGTGGACGGCCGACGCCGAGCAGGTCTCGTGACCTCTCCCTCCAGCGCGGAGGGAGCGACGGGAGCGGCGCCGTCGGCAGGGACTCCCCCGTCGGACCCCTCGGCCCCCGGGGCCCCGCCCGCCGTCCCGCCGGGGACCGGCGCGCCCGACGCGCCCCGTCGGCGCCGCCTGCTGCTGCCCGCCCTCGCCTTCGGCTGCGCGATGCTCCTGCTGCTGGGGCTCGGCGGCGGGGTGACCGCGCTGTGGCTCACCGCGCCGGACAGCGGCACCGCCACCGACCAGACCACCACCTCCACCGCCGACGAGCCCACCGAGGACGCCGGCACCTGGCATCCGCTGGAGCCGGGTCACTCCCCCGCCGGCTCCGCCGAGCAGCTGGACCAGGTGCTGGCCGAGAACCCGCTGCTGGGGGCGCAGCTGGCCGAGCCCGAGGAGTGCGCCCTGCCCGCCACCGAGGGCGGTGCCGTGCCCGCCGAGGAGCTCACCGGCTACCTGCGGGCCGGGGCCGACTGCCTGGCCGGCGCCTGGACAGACGCCCTCGCCCCCGAGGGCATCGACTTCGACCCGCCCGAGATCGTCGTGTTCACCACGGAGGACCTCCCCGAGGAGGCGGGCTGCGATCCCGGGCGCTTCTCCGACTTCGCGCCCGTGGTGTGCCACGGCGACAACACGCTGTACTGGCCCGCGCCGTGGGACCCCGGCTTCTCCCACACCAGCGCCGAGGAGACGCCGCAGCTGTACATGTGGCACCTCTCGTACACGTACACCGCGTTCGCGCTCTCCGCCGCCTCGCTCGACGGCTACTACGGCGCGCTCCAGCTGGCGCTGGCGCAGCAGCCCGACCGCGCCGACGAGGTGCAGCGGCGCTGGGCCCTGCAGCTGTCCTGCCTCTCCTCCGCGGCGACCTTCCGGATGCCCGACGGGGTGCGGCCCGACGGGCGGGTGGCCGACTTCGTGACCTCGCCGGAGGCGCAGGCCGCGCCGGCCACGCCCGGCGAGCCCTCCCCCGCCGCCCGCGCGCAGTGGGTGCGCGCGGGCCGGGACAGCGGCGGGGAGCTGGACGCCTGCGGCACCTGGACCGCGCCCGCCGACGCCGTCACCTGAGCGGCGCGGCGCCGGGCGCCGCGGCGAGTGCCGGACGCGGACCGAGCGGGCGCCGCGGCCGGCGCCGAGCGGGCGAGCCCCGAGCGGGCGCGAGTTATGTCAGTCAACGATCGATCCCGGCCGGCACATCGACCGTTCTCTGACATTTCTGCCCTGCGCGGCGGAGGCGGCCGGCGCACCCGGCCCGCGCACCGCGGCGGGCACCTCAGCCGAGCGTGGCCGGCCGCTCCCACGCCTCGCCGCGCACGTGCGTATCGAGGAAGCCGAGGAAGGTCTCGTACCAGACCTGCGCGTTGCCGCGGCCCTGGATCCAGTGGCCCTCGTCGGGGAAGTACAGGTAGCGGTGGCGGGTGCGGCCGTGCGCGTCCCGCGGCGTGGCCGAGAACTCGTGCAGGTCGTACCAGAGGGCGTGGCCCTGCGCGATCGGCACCCGGTAGTCCTTGTCGCCGTGGATCACCAGCATCGGCACCACGATCTCGCCCACGTACTCCTTGGGGTTGTACTGCGGGTTCTGGCCGCGCATGGGCCGCTCCCAGCCGGCGTTGTCGGTGGTGTGGCCCATCGTCTCGGTGTCCCACAGCGAGGCGTGGGTGACGATGCAGCGGAAGCGGTCTCCGGTGTGCCCGGCCACCCAGTTGGCCATGTAGCCGCCGTAGGAGCCGCCGGCGAAGGCGGTGCGCTCGGCGTCCACGTCCTGGCGGGCGATCGTGGCGTCGGTGAGCGCCATGATGTCGGTGTACGGCGCGCCGCCGAGCTCGTGCTGGCCGCGGTCGATCATGGCCTGGCCGTAGCCGGTGGAGATCGCCGGGTCCGGCAGCAGCACCGCGTAGCCCGCGGCGACGAACGGCCCCGGGTTCCAGCGGTAGGTCCAGGCGTTCCACGAGCCCCAGGGGCCGCCGTGGGCGAAGACGACCAGCGGGTGCGGGCCCTCCCCCTCGGGCAGGCGCAGCCAGGCGCGCAGGGCGGTGCCGTCCTCGGCGGTGGCGGTGACCTCGGTGAGGGTGCCGGGCAGGTCCACGGGATCGGCCGGGTTCGGCAGCTGTGCGATCTCGCCGGTGGCGGGGTCGATCCGCACCGGGTGCGGGGCCACGGCGATGCCGGAGGCGGAGGCGATGATCGCCCCGCCCGCGACCGAGGCGCCGGAGAAGGCGAGGTCCCGGCCGGGGCCGCCGGCGAGGCGGCGCGGGGCCGGAGCGGCGACGTCACCGATCCACACGCTGCCGCGCCCGGTGTCGTCGCTGGTGGCGACCAGGGTGGTCTCGTCCAGCCACACCGGGTCCGCCCAGTGGTCGAACTCCGGCCAGAGCGGGGTGGACTCGCCGGAGGCGAGGTCGAGCAGCTCCACCGCGGCGCTCATGGTCGCCGTCTCGGTCCAGGTGCGGTGGCGGCCGATCACGGCGCGGTCCCCGGCGGGGCTGAACGCGCCGGGGCCGTACTCGACCTCGGCGCCGCCCTCGCGCAGCAGCCGCGGGCCCTGGCCGCCCACCAGGTCCAGCAGGTACAGGTGGGAGACGGCGAGCAGGTCGTCGCGGGAATCGGACATCGCCACCAGGGCGCGCTCGCCGGCGCGGTCCACGCTCCACCCCACCAGACGCCCGGGAGGCATCGGCAGGTGGCGGAAGTGGAGCACCTGGGTGAGGGCGTCCTCGTCGGCCGCGGCGTCGGTCGAGCCGTCCGCGGCCGTGGCGTCCTCGACGCGGGCGGGGGCCGGGGTGCGCTCGGCGGCGGCGAGATCCTCCGGCAGGGCGGCGATGGCGAGCACGGGGCGGGTGGGGCCCAGGTCGTGGTCCCAGTACCGGGTGGGGAAGCCGCTGTGCAGGGCGGCGGTGACCTTGTCCTTCGTCCGGGTCGCGGTGAGCTCGGCGTGCTCGGTCTCGTCGGCCGCCTGGGAGTGCACCTCCAGCTCCGCGATCAGGTGGCGCCCGGCGACGGTGAGGCCGCCGAAGCCGCCGGGGCGGGCGGCGAGCTCGCGGGCCTCGCCGCGCACGGGCAGCGCCCACAGCTGGGCGTCCTCGGCCTCCTCGCCGTCCTCGCCCACGCGCTTGGCGGTGAAGTAGGTGGTGCCGTCCTCGGCGGCGGCGACCGCGCCCACGGAGGCGCTGCCACGGGTGAGCGGGAGCAGCGCCTCGCCGTCGATCTCCACCAGGGCGCTGCGGTAGGCGGTGCCCTTCGCATCCGGCCGCGAGACCTTCGCGAGGATCCTGCCGCCCTCGGTGGTCTCCAGTCCGGCCAATCGGGTCGCGTCCAGCAGGGTCTCGATGCTCTCTCGTGTCATGGGACACCATCCTGCCACCGGGAGGATGCCGCACGGTGCCGCTTCGCGCAGAACGCCGGGGCGACCGGGGTCACCCCGCGCGGGCCGCCCCTTGCCTCCTCCCCCCACGGTAGTTTAAAGTTGTAGCATTCCTTCGGGAGAGTCGGAGGCTCGACCCGAGTCGGCACGTCGGCCCGGACATCGCGACGGCCGCCCGTCGCGACGGCCGCCCGTCGCGGCGGTGCCGGTCGGCACGTCGGCCCCGCCGCCGCGCCGGCCCCTGCCGTCCTCCACCCGCCCGCAGGCCCGACGCACCACCCAGGAGCCGCCGCCATGCAGTTCGGAATCTTCACCATCGCCGACATCACCCCGGACCCCACCACCGGGAGGATCCCCACCGAGAACGAGCGCCTGCAGAGCATGATCGCGCAGGGGAAGCTCGCCGAGCAGGTGGGGCTGGACGTGTTCGCGATCGGCGAGCACCACAACCCGCCCTTCGTCACCTCCTCCCCCACCACCACGCTGGCCTACCTGGGCGCGCAGACGGAGCGGATCATCCTCTCCACCGCCACCACGCTGATCACCACCAACGATCCGGTGAAGATCGCGGAGGACTACGCGATGCTGCAGCACCTCACCGGCGGGCGCGTGGACCTGGTGATGGGCCGCGGCAACACCGGCCCCGTCTACCCCTGGTTCGGGCAGGACATCCGCAAGGGCATCGAGCTCGCGATCGAGAACTACGACCTGCTGCGCCGGCTGTGGAGCGAGGACGTGGTGGACTGGCAGGGGCAGTTCCGCACTCCGCTGCAGCAGTTCACCGCCACCCCGCGCCCGCTGGACGGCGTGGCGCCCTTCGTGTGGCACGGCTCGATCCGCTCCCCGCAGATCGCCGAGCAGGCCGCGTACTACGGCGACGGCTTCTTGCACAACAACATCTTCTGGCCCATGAGCCACACCAAGCAGATGGTGCAGCTGTACCGCGAGCGGTACGAGCACTACGGCCACGGGAAGGCTCACCAGGCCTACGTGGGCCTGGGCGGTCAGGCGTTCCTGCGCAAGAACAGCCAGGATGCCTGGAACGAGTTCCGGCCCTACTTCGACCACGCCCCGGTCTACGGCGGCGGCCCCTCCATGGAGGACTTCACCGCACAGACCCCGCTCACCGTCGGCTCCCCCGAGCAGGTCATCGAGCGGTACCTGGCCATGGCCGACCACGTGGGCGACTACCAGCGCCAGATGTTCCTCATGGACCATGCGGGCCTGCCGCAGAAGACGGTGCTGGAGCAGATCGAGCTGCTGGGCACCGAGGTGGTGCCCGTGCTGCGCCGCGAGCTCGAGGCCCGCACGCCCGCCGACGTCCCCAAGGCGCCCACCCACGCCGCCCGGGTCGCCGCCGCCGAGGCGGAGCGCGGTGCCTTCGACGACGCCTACCGCTTCGAGACCGGCGACAACTGGACCGGCCTGCGGGCCGAGGACGCGCAGGAGGCGAAGTGACCACCCCGACGACGCCCACCTTCCGGATCCTGGCCCTCTCCGCCGGGCTCTCCACCCCCAGCTCCACCCGCATGCTCGCCGACCAGCTCACCCGCGAGGCCGCCGCGGCGCTCAGGGCGGGAGGGGCCGAGGTCGAGGTCACCACGATCGAGCTGCGCGAGCACGCGCACGACCTCACCGACGCACTGCTCACCCGCTTCCCCAGCGAGCGGCTGGCGATGGTGAGCGAGCAGCTGCGCGCCGCCGACGCCGTGATCGCGGTGACGCCGATCTTCAACGTCGGCCCGTCGGGGCTGTTCAAGCTGTTCGTGGACGCCCTCGACATCGAGCTGTGGCGGGGGAAGCCGGTGCTGCTCGGCGCGACCGCCGGCAGCGCCCGCCATTCGCTCGCGATCGACTACGCGCTGCGTCCGCTGCTGGGCTACCTGAAGGCGGAGCTGGTGCCGACGGCGGTGTTCGCGGCCTCGACCGACTTCGGCGCGGACACCGACGGGCAGGCGGACGAGCTGCCGCTCGCGGCCCGGGTGCGCCGGGCGGCGCGCGAGCTCGCGGTGATGCTGCGCGCCGGCTCCACCGCACAGGGGCCGACGGTCCACGGCGCCGCGGAGCGCGACGCGGCAGAGCACGCCGCGGCGGGAGGCGACGCGGCGGGGAGCGCGACGGCCGGACACACGGCGTCCGCCGGCACGGCGGAGGGACGCGCGGCGGCGCCCGCCTCCGCCCGCACGCTCGATGCGGAGTTCTCGGACTTCGTGCCGATGGGGCAGCTGCTCGGCCGCGACTGAGGCTCCGCGTCAGGGGTGCTGGGCCACGACGCAGAGCGCCCGGCGCTCCCCGAGGAGAGCACCGGGCGCTCGATGTCGTCGCCGGTCACCGGAGGCTCAGCGCGCGGAGCCCGGGGACTGCGGCGAGTCCGCGCTCTGCGCGGAGACCGGGGACACCGGCGAGGGCGCGGACTGCGCCGACGGGGCGGACGCCGCGCTCTGGGCCGGCGGGGCGGAGGGCGCGGAGGGCGCCGAGGCGGCGGTCTGCGCCGAGGGCGCGGACTGGGCGGACACCGGGCTGGGTGCGGAGACCGCGGTGACGGCCGACGGCGCGCTCTGGGCGGACGGCGCGGACTGCGCCGAGACCGCGGTGACGGCGCTGGGTGCCGAGACCGCGGTGACGGCCGACTGGGCGGAGACGGCGGTCGGCGCGGACACGGCGGTCGGCGCACTGGCTGCGGTCGGTGCCGTGGCGGCGGTGAGATCGCCGCGCACGTCGGCCGAACCGGCCGAGGTCATCGTCTCCACCGGCGGCACCTGCGCCGGGGAGACGCCCTCGGTGGCCGCCCCCTGCGCCGAGGCGCTGTCGTCGGCGCGGTTCCCGGCCTCGTCGGCCACCACGCCCGGGCGGTCGGCGGAGGCGGACGAGCCACCGCTCACCAGCGCGTAGGCGACGCCGGGCATCAGCACTGCCGCACTGGTGCCCGCCGCGACGGTCCAGATCGTCCTCTTCCTCATGGGGTGTTCCTCTCTCCGGGCGCTGCCGCGCCGTGTGTGCCAGTGAGCCAAGAACACCGCAGCGGCATGAGACCTCCGCCAGATGCGGATGAGAGGACTTTCATGTGGGCGGCACGTCGTTCACGTCAGCGGCGCGCCCTGGCCCAGGCCGTCCACCTCCGCCCTCCAGCCGCTCAGGGCGGGGTCCTCCCGTCGGGCGAACCAGGCCTCGAGCTGCGCGCGCAGCGCCTCCCGCGTGCCGTGGTGCCGGGGCTCGTCGGCGAGGTTCCGCTCCTCGCCCGGATCCTCGGCCAAGTCGTAGAGCTCGGTGGGGCCCTCGCGGCGCAGCACCAGCTTGAACCGCTCCGTGCGCAGCATGCGCAGCGCCCCGTACTCGTCGTGGATCACGATCGGCGCGGCCGCCTCCTCGTCGCTCTCGGTGCCCAGCAGGCGCGGCGCGAGGGAGCGCCCGGCGCGCAGCGGGTCCGGGCGGGGCGTGGCCCCGGTGAGCTCGGCGAGCGTGTCGTAGAGGTCCACGGCGGAGGCGGGACGGCTCTCCACGGCGCCCGCGGCGATCCGACCCGGCCAGCGCGCGATGAACGGGACCCGGATCGAGGGCTCCCACACGTTCAGCGGCCGGGTGCCGTTGCCCTTCCCCCAGTACCCGTGGTGCCCGCAGGCGAAGCCGTTGTCCGAGGTGAACAGCACGATCGTGTTCTCCAGCTCGCCGCGGACCTCGAGCGCGGCGAGCAGGGCGGCGATGCTGCGATCCACGCCGGTGACCGCCGCGCAGTACCCGGCCAGCGCTCCGTGCCGGTCCGACGCCGCCCGGGGCATCCCCTCGGACCTGAACCACGGATGCGCCGACGGGCGCGGCACGGAGGGGAAGTCGGTCTCGTCGTAGAGGGCCAGCAGCTCCTCGGGATGGTTGCCGTCGAGCCAGGGATCGTGCGGCGCGGTCCAGTTGACCTGCAGGAAGAAGGGCGCCTGATCCCCGCTCTCGTCCCACCTGCGCAGGGCGTCCAGGCTCTGGCGGGTGATCGCCTCGGTGAGGTGCTCCGGCTCGTGCGCGGGGGTGGCGGGCACCGCGGGCCGGCCGGTCTGCGCGTCATGCGCCCAGATCGGCGCGCCGTAGTAGGGGCCGCCGCCGAGCTGGTGCGCCCACCAGTACTCGAACCCCGGCGCGGGGGTGTGCGAGGAGCCGATGTGCCACTTGCCCACCATCCCGCAGCGGTAGCCGGCGCGGGAGAACATCGCGCCCAGGGAGTCGGCCCCGTCGGCGCGTTCGAGGAAGTCCGGCGAGTACGGCGGCCGCGGCGATTCGGCGCGGGCCAGCGCCTCCGGGCTCAGCCAGTCGTGCACGCCGTGCGCGGAGGGCATGCGGCCGGTCGCGATGCTCGCCCGCGCCGGGGAGCACACCGGCGAGGCGCAGAAGAAGCGGTCGAGGGTAGTGCCCTCGCGCTGCAGCCGGTCCAGGGCGGGGGTGTGCAGCTCGGGCATCTGCGAGCCGAGCGCCCACGCCCCCTGATCGTCGGTGACCAGCAGGAGCACGTTGGGGCGGGGGTCGTCGTCCGTCGTCGCGGAGGCGTTCTCGTTCGCCGTCGTCGTCCTCATCGGGCCCTCCTGTGGTCGTCGTCGCCCCGCCGCACAACCTAGCCGGAACAGTCGCCGGGGAGCACGTGGTCGCGTCCTTGCACGCATGGCATCGTTTCGTCCACCGGGGCGGGGCCGGGGGCCGGGTGTCGAATGCCGGGGCCGGGTGCCGTATGCCGGGTCTGGGTGTCGAATGCCAGGGCCAGATGCCAGGGCCGGATGCCGGGGCCGGGGGTCGGGACGCAGCGGTGCCCGGTCGCGGGCGCTCCCGCGGCCACGCACGGGTCGCGCGGGCGCCCCCGCGGCTCCGCACGGGTCGCACCGTCCAGTAGGCTTGGGGAAACGCTTCCCGTCGGCCGATGTCGCCCCGACCCCAGGAGAACCGCCCATGCTCCGACCAGGCCTGTGCTCGGTCACCTTCCGCGATCTGGACGTCGCCGCCGTCGTGGACCATGCCGCCGCCGCGGGACTTGAGTGCATCGAGTGGGCCGGGGACGTGCACGTCCCGCCGGGCGATGCCGACGCCGCCGCCCGTGCACGGGCGCTCACCGAGCAGGCCGGCCTCGCGGTCGCCTCCTACGGCTCCTACCTGCGCTTCGACGGCGTCGACGAGGACGCGGACCGTGCCGAGGGCGCGGCCGTGCTCGCCGCCGCCCGGGCTCTCGGCGCCCCGCGGATCCGGGTGTGGGCGGGCCGCACCGGCTCCGCCGACGCCACCGCGCCCGAGCGCGCCCGGATCGCCCACCGCATCCGACGCTTCGCCGAGGAGGCCGCCGCGCACGGCATCGACGTGGGCCTCGAGTTCCACGGCGGCACGCTCACCGACGAGATCGGCTCGACCCTGCACCTGCTGGAGGAGATCGGCCGCGAGAACGTGCTCTCCTACTGGCAGCCGCACCAGGGCATGGAGGACGCCGAGGCGCTGGAGACGCTGCGCCGGGTGCTGCCCCGCGCCTCCACGATCCACGTGTTCTCGTGGTGGCCGCGCGCCGAGCGGCATCCGCTGGCCGAGCGCACCGCCCTGTGGGAGCGGGCGTTCGCCCTGCTCGCCGGCGAGGGCTCGGAGCGCGACGCCCTGCTGGAGTTCGTGCCGGGCGACGACCCGGCCCTGCTGCGGCGCGAAGCCGACACCCTGCGCGCCCTGATCGCCGCCGGCGAGGAGGCCGCCCGATGAGGGCGCTGCTGGCGATGCCGGCCGGACTGCCCTGCCGCATGTTCGACGCCGACCAGCTCGCCCGGCTGCACACGCTCACCGGGCTCGACCCCGAGCACACCGTGCCCGCTCTCGCCGCCGCACCGGACCAGGAGCTCGCGGAGGTGGAGGTGCTGATCACGGGCTGGGGATCGAGTCCCGTCGACGCCGCCGCCCTGGCCCGGATGCCGCGCCTGCGCGCGATAGTGCACACCGCCGGCACCGTGCGCTTCGTGGTCACCGACGCGGTGTGGGAGCGCGGGGACGTGCTGGTCACCTCCGCGACGGAGGCGAACGCGGTTCCGGTCGCGGAGTTCACCCTGGCCCAGATCCTGCTCGCCGGGAAGCGGTCCCTCGCCCAGGAGCACCGCTACCGCCGCACCCGCCGCCATCGGGCGGCGCTGCCCGAGGCGGGCCTGGGCAACCACGGCGGCGTCGTCGGCCTCATCGGCGCCTCACGGATCGGCGCGCTGGTCGCCGAGCTGCTGCGCCCCTTCGACCTCGAGGTGCTGATCACCGACCCGTTCGCGAGTGCGGAGCGGGTCGCGGCGCTCGGCGCCACGAAGGTGGAGCCCCGGGAGCTGTACGCCCGCAGCGACGTGGTGAGCCTGCACGCCCCGGACGTCCCCTCCACGCAGGGCATGGTGAGCCGCGAGCTGCTCGCCCTGATGCAGGACGGCGCCACCTTCGTCAACACCGCGCGCCCGGCCCTGGTGGACGTGGACGCGCTGCGGGACGAGGTGGTCTCCGGGCGCCTGGCCGCCGTGCTCGACGTGCACGACGACCTCGCCGAGAACGACCCGCTGTGGGACGCGCCGCTGGCCAGCATCACCCCGCACATCGCCGGCTCCCAGGGCAACGAGCTGCACCGGATGGGTGCGGCCGCGCTCGAGGAGGTGCACCGCCTGGTGCACGGCGAGCCGCCGCGCTACCCGGTGGACGGCAGCGCCCGGGACGTCTCCGCCTGAGGTCCGGGATCCCGCCGCGCACGTCGCCTGCGTCTCCCGCGCACCGGGCGCGCGTCCGCACCGCGACGGCCGCGCACGTCGCCTTCGCGCGAGCGCGCACCTCGCCTCCTGCGGAGCGTGCGCGATGTCTCCGCCCGAACCCGGCACCCCGGGGCGGCGGCGTCGTTATGCTGGCACGCACGGGACAGCGTTTCCCGGCCAGCCCGGCCGCCCCGGACGAAGGAGAGCAGATGCCCGCAGTGCGCCTCAGCGACGTCGCCAAGGACGCCGGGGTCTCCCTGGCCACCGCCTCCCGCGTGCTCAACGGTTCCTCCCGCGTGCCCGGCAAGGCCGTGGCCGAGAAGGTGCAGCTCTCCGCGGCAAAGCTCGGCTACGTCCCCAACGCACAGGCCCAGGCCCTCGCCCGTTCCCGCTCCGGCCTGATCGGCCTGGTGGTGCACGACATCGCCGATCCCTACTTCGCGACCATCGCGCGCGAGGTGCAGCAGCAGGTGTTCGCCTCGCAGTCCCAGGTGCTGCTCACGCAGACCGACCGCGAGCTCGAGACCGAGGTGCGCGCGCTGCGCTCGCTCATCGCCCAGCAGGTCGACGCGCTGGTGCTGGTGGGCACGCACCGCTACGGCAACGACTCCGACGCCGCGATCAGCACGCTGCTGGAGGGCTTCGAGCGCAACGGCGGCACCGTGGTGGGGCTCGGCCAGTCCCTGGGTGTGGGCCGCACCGTGGTGACCGACAACGCCGCGGCCGCGCACGAGCTCGCCACCTCATTGATCGTCGAGGGACACCGCCGCTTCGCCGTGGTGGAGGGCATCGCCGGCATCCCCTCGGCCGGGGACCGCACCGGCGGGTTCGTGGCCGCGCTCACCGAAGCGGGGATCGAGCCCGAGTTCAGCATCTCGGCGAGCCTCACCCGCGACGGCGGCCACGCGCTCGCCGCCCGCGTCGCCGAGCACCTCGCCGCGGGGGCCGGAACGGACGCCGGCTCCGGAGCGGGTGCCGGCTCCGACGCCGGCGCGGGCACGGCAGACCAGCCGCTGTGCCTGTTCGCGCCGGCCGACGTCATGGCGCTCGGCGCCCTCGGCGAGCTGCGCCGTCGCGGCCTGGACGTTCCCGGCCAGGTGGCCGTGGCCGGGTTCGGCGGGGTCCCCGGCGCGGAGGACGCGAACCCGACGCTCACCACGGTGGCGCTGCCCCTGGCGGACATGGCCCGCCAGGCCGTGGAGTGGGTGCTGGGCAGTGCCGCCGCCCGCACCGGCGGGGCCGCGGCGCCGGCGGTCGACGGGGCACGCGGAGCCGTCGGGACCGCAGATGGTGCCGCGACCGGGGCCGCGGCGCAGTCGACCGACGGGACATCGTCCGACGGGTCCGGCGCGGGCTCGGACGCCGCGACGGAGGTCCACGTGCGCGGCGACGTGCGCCTGCGCGAGTCCACCGCACTCACCGCCCGCACCTGACGGCAGGGGCGCGACCGGCGCCCGGCACCCGGCACCGAGAACGACGTTCGGACCAGGATCACCCCGAGTCACTGGTCCGACCGTCGATCTCGGCGCAGGGCGGAGCGCCCGCGCGGCTCACCTCGGGGCCGGTCGATGCACCCCACGAGGCTCGTAGCCGAGGGATCCGGCGACCCCGAGCAGGTCCGCCAGGTACCAGCCGATCGCGAGCCACATCTCGGTGCCCTGCAGGCCCGGCATCGCCGGGCCCACGCCGTCGCTGCGCTGCGCGAAGCCGAACCCGCACCCCGGCGCCCATGCCCGTTCCAGGGCGAGAGCCTGGCCGCGTGCCCACTCCCGCACCTCGTCGGCGCGATGGGAGGTCTGCTGGCCGGCCAGCCACAACGGGTGCGCGATGTCCAGGACGTCGCAGGCGGTGGCACGGCCTGGACCGAACCGCCGCTGATCCTGGGCATGGGCGAGGACGGTGTCGATCGCGCGTTCCGGGTGCGGGACGGGCAGGCCCCACTGCGCGAAGGTGCCGCGCGTGAGCCGGTACCAGCCGTTGACGGGCTGCCGCAGCCCGTCGGCCGCCTGCGGCGCACCCCAGGTGCCCGAGCGCCGGTCGACGTGCAGATGCAGCCAGCCCAGCAGCGCCTCGGCGGCGCCGTGGAGCCCGAACCACTCCCGGTTCCAGGTCAATGCCGTGCCGACCACGTCCACCCAGTCGCCGGCGCCCCAGGCCCTGGAATCCCAGGGCTGCGCGGCGACCGCCTCGAGCATCGCCTCCGCGTCGAGCTCGTCGATGATCCGCACCGGGTGCGGGAAGCGCGCCCCGAGCAGGTCCAGGGCGTACCCCGCGCTCAGCACGTGGTAGCGCATGGGCCCTCCGCCCAGCTCCCGCGCGTCGACGGCCACATCGGCGGCGCCCCGCTCCGGGATCAGCCCCGTGAGCGGATCCTGCCGCGAGGTGAGGTCCTCGACGATCTCCTCGCGGGTGAGGCCCGGGACGGTGCCGTCCCCGACCAGGTCCGCGATCTCGACCGCGTCGCACAGCGCGCGCACCGTGGCGGGCGCCCCCGGGGTGTCGACGAAGGCCTGCTCCGCCTCGTCCCAGCAGCGTGCGAGGAGTGCGCCGCTGTCCTGCCGGGCACGCTCCGCGAGGCGCCGCAGCGCCTCCCCGGCCGCGTCCCCCGCCGTCGGTGCGGCGTCTCCGCGACGGTCGCGGATCCTGCGCGCCGGGTTCCCGACCATCACCGACCAGGGCGGGACGTCCTTGGTCACGACCGCGCCGGCGCCGATCACGCTGTGCGCGCCGATGGTGACCCCGTCCACGACCGCCACGTGCGAGCCGATGTACACATCGTCCTCGATCGTGATCCCGCGGCTGGTCAGCGGCTGCTTCCGCACCGGCAGCTCGGGGGCGAAGGTGTGGTCGAAGCCCAGCACGGAGCTGTGCGCGCCGATCCGCACGCCCTCGCCGATCCGCACGGTGCCCCGCACCACGGAGTAGGCGTTGAGCGAGCTGTGCTCGCCGATCTCGACATCGCCGGTGACGTAGGTGAAGGCGGCCAGATAGGAGCCCGCACCCAGCACCAGACGGTCCGGGTAGCAGGCCGCCCACTCCGAGACCACGCAGCGCTCGCCCAGCCGGGCACCGGCCTCGACGAGTCCGCGCTGCCGCTCCCGCTGGCGGTCCTGCTCCTGCGGGCCCGCCTCCGCCCAGAACGTCCAGGTGTTGAAGTCCGCTTCGGCGTCGACCAGTCCCGGGGACGGCGCAGGCGGGGCGGGCGCGGACGACGCCTCTCCCACCGCGGCCCCGTGCGCGGGCGTGCCGGCCCCCGGGGCGGCCTCGCGCGCGGGCCCTCCGGCCCCCACCGTCGCCTCGCCCGCGCTCATCGCGACTCCTGAACGCCCACGAGCTCGAGCTCGTCGCTGTAGTGGCAGGCCACGCGGTGTGTGCCGTTCCGGACCGGGAGCAGCACGGGCACCTCGTCGCGGCAGCGCTCCTCCTTCACGTACGGGCATCGCGTGCTGAACGGGCAGCCGGCCGGCGGGTTCGCCGGATCCGGCAGCTCGTCCCGGATCGCGAAGCCGTGGTGCGAGCCGCGCAGGGCCGGATCCGGCAGCGGGACCGCGTGCAGCAGCGCCTCGGTGTACGGATGCTGGGGCGTGTCGTAGAGGTCGCGGGTCTCGGCGCGCTCGGCGATCTTCCCCAGGTACATCACGGCCACACGATCGGAGATGTGCTCGACCACCGACAGGTCGTGGCTGATGAACAGGTAGGTCAGGTCGAACTCCTGCTGCAGCTCGTCGAGCAGGTTCAGGATCTGCGCCCGCACGGACACGTCGAGGGCGGAGACCGCCTCGTCCGCGATGACCAGGCGCGGTTCCGTGATGAGCGCGCGGGCGATGTTGATGCGCTGGCGCTCACCGCCCGAGAAGGCGTGCGGGTACCGCTTGAGGTACTCGGGCCGCAGCCCCACCGTCTTCAGCATCTCGGCGACCCGGTCCCGCAGCTCGGTGCCCTTGGCGATCTTGTGATTGCGCAGCGGCTCTCCCACCAGCTGCTCCAGGTTCATCCGCGGGTTCAGGGAGGAGAAGGGGTCCTGGAAGATGACGCGCACGTCGCGGCGGTACTGCGCGAGCTCAGGCCCGGAGATGCCGGCCATGTCGACGGTGCGGCCGTCCCGCCCGGTGTACTCGATCGTGCCCGAGGTGGGATCGAGGATCCGGGCGAGCGTGCGTCCCAGCGTCGACTTCCCGCAGCCGGACTCGCCCACGAGGCCGAGGGTCTCCCCCGGCCGCACGTCGAAGCTGACCCCGTCCACGGCGTGCACCACGCCGTGGGAGCGGGAGAACGGTCCCTTCTTCAGGGGGAAGTGCTTGGTGAGGTCACGCACCCGCATGAGCGGTGCACCGGCCTCCGCCGCGTGCGCGCCGTCCTCGGCAGGCGCCGCGTCCCGCTCCCGGACCTCGGCCCGGGGCGTCGTGCGGTCGTCGCCCGCCGCTGCGGGCTCCTCCCCGGGGGTCGGTGCCGAGGACGCCCCGAGCACGGTGCCGTCCACCGCGGCGCCGGGATGGACGCCGTCCCCCTGCTCGTCGTAGAGATGGCAGTTGGCGAGGTGGTGGTCGTCGAACAGCGCCGTGGGCGGCAGCTGCACGTCGCACACCCCGGGGACCGCGAAGTCGCAGCGGTTGTGGAACGGGCACCCCGTGGGTCGGTTCTGCGGGTGCGGGATCATCCCGCGGATCGCGGTGAGCGGCCGACGCACCCCGTCGGTCTTCCCGCCGGTGGGGATCGACTGCAGCAGTGCGCGGGTGTAGGGGTGCTTGGGGTCGTTGAAGATCTGCTCGACGGTGCCACGCTCGGCGACGCGTCCCAGGTACATCACCACCACCTCGTCCGCGATCTCGGCGACCACGCCCATGTCGTGCGTGATGAACAGCATCGACATCCCGCTGGCCTGCTGGAGGTCGCCCAGCAGGTCCAGGATCCGCGCCTGGGTGGTCACGTCCAGGGCCGTGGTCGGCTCGTCGGCGATCAGCAGCTTCGGATCGCACGAGAGCGCGATCGCGATCATCACGCGCTGGCACATGCCGCCCGAGAGCTGGAACGGGTAGGCGTCGATCCGCTGCTCGGGGCGGGGGATACCCACCACGCGCAGCATGTCGATGGCACGCTCCCGGGCCTCGGCCTTCGACAGCCCGCGATGGATGCGCAGGGCCTCGGAGAGCTGCGCGCCGATGGTGTACATCGGGGACAGGGACGCCAGCGGCTCCTGGAAGATCATGCCGATCTCCCCGCCCCGCAGGGAGGTGAGGCGGGGATCCTTCGGGGACAGCCCGGTGACGTCGACGACCTCGTCGGAGTCCGCGTCCGGGCGCCACTCGATGGTGCCGTCGACGATCCGGCCGGGGCGCTCGACGAGCTGCAGGATCGAGCGGGCGGTCATCGACTTCCCGCAGCCGGACTCGCCGACCACGCACACGGTCTTGCCGCGCGGGATCTCGAGATCCACGCCGTCGACGGCCTTGACCAGGCCCTCCGCGGTCTCGAAGTGCGTCTTCAGGCCCCGGATCCGCAGCAGCGGATCCCTCGCGGCGACCCTGTCGTCGCGGGCGGCGTCAGTTCTTGTAGGGATCGGCGGCATCGCGAAGTCCATCTCCGAAGAAGTTGAGGGCGAGGACCGCGGCGATCACGGCGAGGCCGGGAATCATGATCCACGGCGCGTCGGTGATCACGCGGACGTTCTGGGCTTCCTGCAGCAGCACGCCCCAGCTCACGACGGGGGCCTGCAGGCCGAGGCCGAGCCAGGACAGCGAGGTCTCGGCGAGGATCATGGCGGGGATCGACAGCGAGAGCCCCGCGATGATGTGGCTGGTGAACTGCGGGAGCATGTGGTGGACGACCAGGCGGCCATGCCCTGCGCCGTCCACCCGGGCGGCGGTGATGTACTCCTCCTCGCGCACCGACATGAACTTGCCGCGCACCTCACGGGCGAGGCCGGTCCATCCGATGAGCGAGAGGATCAGGATGATCGCGAAGTACCGCTCGAGCGGGTTCCAGGTCGCGGGCACCGCCGCGGCCAGCGCCATCCACAGCGGGATCGCCGGCAGGGACATGAGGAACTCGATGATGCGCTGGATGATCGTGTCGGTGATCCCGCCGAGCAGACCGGACAGGCCGCCCAGGATCACCGCGATCACGAGCGAGATCGCGACGCCGACGAGGCCGATGGTCATCGACACCGTGGTGCCGTGGATCATCCTCGAGAGGATGTCGTAGCCGTTCTTGTCCGCGCCGAGCAGGTACACGGGCTCGCCGTCGGGGTCCACGGGGCCGAGCAGGTGGCGGTCCCAGGTGATGACCCCGAGCATCCGGTACTCGGAGCCGCGGACGAACAGTCCCAGCTCGGTCTTCTGCGTGGTGTCCGTGGTCCACGTCAGCGCGAGCGTCGAGGGATCCATCTCCGCCGACTGCGGATGGACGTAGAGGCCGAGCTCGCCGTCGTCGAGCACGTGCAGCCGCTGGGGCGGGGCGTAGGTGTGCTCCGGGCTGTAGTGGCTGCTCGCGTAGGGGGCGAGGAAGCCGGCGAACAGCACCACCAGGTAGAACCCGAGCGTCACGATCGCGCCCGCCATGGCGAGCTTGTGCCGGCGGAAGGACCACCAGGTGAGCTTCCACTGGGAGGCGACGGCGACCTCGGCGTCCGTCGCCCCGCGTCCGGGCTCCTCCGGTCCGGCGGCGTCCGCTCCGGCCTCGGGCAGCCGTTGTGTCTGGGTGGCTTCGGTCATGTCGAGAGCCCTTTCTCAGCGTGCACCGAGGCGGACCCGGGGGTCCAGCCATCCGAGCAGGAGGTCGGAGATGAGCGTGCCGATCACGGTCAGCGTCGCGCTGATCAGCACGATCGATCCCGCCAGGTACATGTCCTGCGAGCGCAGGGCGTCCAGCAGGAGCGGGCCCATCGTGGGGAGGTTCAGCACCTGCGAGACGATCGCGTCCGCACTGATGAGGCCTGCGAGCACCCAGCCGATCGTGGAGAAGAAGGGGTTCATCGCCACGCGCAGCGGATACTTCACGGTCAGCTTCGCCTCGGAGACCCCGCGGGCACGTGCCGCGGTGACGTAGGGCTTGCGGATCTCGTCGAGCAGGTTCGCGCGCAGGATCCTGATCATGCCCGCGGTGCCGGCGGTGCCCCACACCACCAGGGGTATCCAGATGTGGCCCAGCAGGTCGAGCACCTTGCCGAGGTTCCATGCGGCGTCGCGGTACTCCGGGGAGAACAGACCGCCGGCACCGGTGCCGAAGTACGTCATCCCGAAGTACATGAGCACCAGCGCGATGAGGAAGTTCGGGGTGGCCAGGCCGATGAAGCCGATCAGCGTGAAGGCGTAGTCGCCCACGCTGTACTGACGCAGCGCGGAGTAGATCCCGATCGGGAAGGAGACCGCCCAGATGAACAGCATCGTGCAGATCGACAGCATGATCGTCAGCGGCAGCCTGTCCGCGAGCAGCTCGGTGACGGGCATCTTCCAGGAGAAGGACTCCCCGAAGTCGAGGTGGAGGAGGATGTTGGAGATCCACTTCCAGTACTGCACGATCATGGGGTCGTTGACCCCGTACCGCTCCTGGAGCGCCGCGATGCGGCTGGAGTCGATCTGATCGCCCTGCGCGGCGTACTGCGCGACGAGGGTGGAGACGTAGTCCCCCGGCGGCAGCTGGATGATCACGAACGAGGCGATCGAGATCGCGAACAGCGTCGGGATCATGATCAGGATCCGCCGGGCGAGGTAGCGCCCCATCAGGCGCCCTCGGCGAGGAACCAGGTCTCCGGATTCGCGTGACCCGGCGTCATGTAGACCCAGGTGTCCGGGACCCCCTCGATGATGTTGCGGACCCGGTTCTTCACGACCCAGTACGGGTTCGGGGACGAGCTGAGCCCGATGCCCCAGAACTCCTCCTTGGCGATGTCGAGGACCTGCTGGAAGATCGCCGTGCGCTCCTCCTCGTCCGGGGTCTCGGCGTGCTGCCACATCAGCTCGATCTGCTCGAGCGCCGCGGGGACCGGCTCCTCGCCGCCCTCGCCGCGGGAGTTGTAGTAGGCGGCCCACGGGGTCGCCCAGACGGACTCGTCGGAGAAGGGCATGTACCAGCGCGGGTCGATGTCCTCGACGGCGAGGCCGCCGTCCCCGCCCCACATCCCGGCGTCGATCTCGTTGGCGCCGGCGGTCTTGCGGTCGTAGAACAGGGTGCGGTCCAGGGAGTTGACGCTCATGCGGATGCCCACCTCGCCCCACATGGTCGAGATCATCGAGGCGGCCGGCGGCCACTCGGGGAAGATCGCGTTGGGGGTGTCCAGGGTGATGGTCAGGGTGTCGCCGTCGGGCATGGTGCGGAACCCGTCGGAGTCCCGCTCGGTGAGGCCGGCCGCGTCGAGGTGCTCGTTGGCGAGGTCGACGTCGAACTCCGTGTACTGCTTCGCGAACTCCTCGTCGTAGAAGCGGGAGTCCGCGTGCGGCGCCCACTGCCAGGGCTCGCCCTGGCGCTGCCAGACCGCCGTGATGATCTCCTCGCGGTTGATGGCGTGCGAGAGGCCGATCCGGAAGTCCTTGTTGCGGTACAGCTCCGCCTTCGCCTGGTCCTTGTGGGCGAGGTTCAGCGCGATGCACATGGAGTTCATCGACGTGGCCGTCGTGTCCACCAGACGGATGCCGCCGCTCTCGGCCGCATCGGCGAACACGGGCTTGTTGGACGAGCTGTTGGCGTGGCGGAACATGATGTCCAGCTCGCCGTCGGTGGTCTTCAGCGTGATCACCTCGGGATCGGCGACGACCTCGAAGGACAGCGTGTCCACGTAGGGAAGCTGCCGCCCCTGCGCATCCGTCTTCCAGAAGTACGGGTTGCGCTCGAGCACCACCGACCCGGTCTCGCCGAGGGGGGTGGTGCAGACCCAGCCGAACAGCGTGGGCAGCTCGACGTTCTTCCACACGCCCTCGATGGCGATCTGGTCGTTCCACAGGTCCGTCCAGACCTCCATCCCCGCCTCCTCGACCTTCGCGTCGAGATCGTCGTTGTAGGCGGGCAGGAAGTCCTGGCAGTAGTGCTTGGGGAAGTAGGGCGGCCAGTCCATGTTGCGGTCGAGGCCGGGCATGAACAGGCCCGTGGGGGACGCGAAGGTGAGGGTGACGGTGACGTCGTCGACCTTCTCGGCGATGGCCTTCTCCCCGCCGATGCTCAGCCACCCGGGAGGCGACGGGTGCAGCTCCTCGTCGCCGTAGACGTCCTCGATGGCGAAGACGACGTCGTCCGCCGTGAAGGGCTCGCCGTCGGACCACTTCATCCCCGACCTCAGCGAGATCGTGTACACCATGCCGTCCTCGTCCGCCTGCTCCACCGCCGAGAAGACGTTCGGGACCGTGGACTCGAGCATCGCGTCCCGCCGCAGGCCGGGCTCGTAGCCGATGAGGCGCAGGATCGAGGTGCGATCGCCGGGGCCGATGGTCACGGAGCGCATCGTGCCTCCGTAGCTGCCGATCTCCGCCGCATCGACGACCAGCGGGTCCGAGGGGATGCGCTCCTCGAGCGGGGGCAGCTCGCCGGCGTCGACGCGCTCGGTGAGCATCGGGGACTCCATGACGTCGAGGTCCGCGTCGGTGCCCGATCCCGCGCCGCCGCCGGCATCCGGCTCGGTGGAGAAGAAGGTGCACCCGGTGGCGGTCGCCGCGGCCAGGGCCGCGCCACCGCCGAGCACGCTGCGTCGGCCAAGGGTTCTGCGGGGGGACAGCTGAGTCATCATTGCCTCGCTCATCTAGTTGCAACGTTGCAGGTGTAGCGCTTTCCAAGATACCGGCGAAGTGCCCGGCAGAAAAGCTCTGGTTACGGAATCGTGATGCGCACAGATCAGCGTCGACATCACGACAAGAGGTGGGAAGAACGCTCTCACCTCGGCGTGCAGTGCACTTCGGGGATTCCCGCGGCCCCGGCGAATACATGCCAGGACTGCGCCTCATGCCACTGCGGCGAATTGTCGGAGCGGGGCACATTCGTGCATTCCGCCCGTCAGCCGACCACCGCACGCGGCGGCCGGGGTCGGATGGCTCACCACCCTCGAAAGACAGAGACCATCAGACACGCACACGATCGCTCTGTCAAGAGTGCGGGAAAGATCGTTCAGGATCGATCACGATCATCCTTGTCCGTTATGCTGTGGCGGGCGCCACTCGGTCGCCCCGTTCCCAGGAGGAGGATCGCGACGTGAGCAGCACGCTCCCTTCGAGTCGACGCCGACGAGTGCTCGAGCACATCCTCCACGCCGGAGAGGCACAGGTCAGCGCCCTCGCCGGCGAGCTGGGAGTCTCCCCGATCACGATCCGCCGCGACATCACGGCCCTCGCCGATGACGGGCTGGTCGAACGTGTCCACGGCGGGGCCCGGCGGCTCGACAGCGCCTCCACGGGCGCCCGGACGGCCTCGGCGTCCGGCCCTGCCGCGCGCGCCCCCGCGCCGGTGGGCGCGGCGGGCGTCGACACCTCCGCCGCCTCGCCCGGACCGCGCCCCCGCATCGCGATGGTCGTCCCCTCCCTGAGGTACTACTGGCCCGCGATCCTCAGCGGCGCCTCGGAGGCCGCCCGCGCACTGGGCGTGGAGCTCCTGGTCCAGGCCTCCACCACCGGAGCCTCCGCCAATCTCGCCGTGGTGGACGGACTCGCCCAGGACCCGCAGCTCGACGCGCTGATCATGGCGCCCGAGATGCGCGGGGGCGCCGACACCACCCAGCTCCTCGCGCGGTTGAGCGCGCTCCAGATCCCCGTGGTCATCACCGAGCGGGAGATCAGCGGGCACGGGCCCGCGCCCCACGCCTTCGACACCGTGCGCTCGGACCATTCCCGCGGCACCGCGAGCGCGGTGCGCCACCTCGTCGAGCTGGGCCACACGCACCTCGCGCTGGCGACGGATCCGTTCAGCCCGACGCGCCCGTACGTGGAGGACGGCTTCGAGCGCGCCGTGGAGGAGTTCTCCCTGGACCCCGCGCTCGTGCACCGCTCCATCCTGGACACCCACGGCGCGGATCCCTTCGCGGAGATCGACGTGCTGCTCGAGCGATGCGCCGACCACGGCACCACGGCGATCATCATCCACTCGGACGTCGCCGCCACCCTGTTCCTGCAGCATGCGCTGCGCCGCGGCCGGTCGATCCCGGAGGACCTCTCGGTCGTCGCCTACGACGACGAGCTCTCCGAGGTGACGAGGCCGGCGCTCACCGCCGTCGGCCCGGCGAAGCGGGAGCTCGGCGCCCGGGCCGTCGCCCTCGCGCTGCAGCGCCTGCGCCACCCCGAGGCCCCGGTCGAGCACGTCGAGCTCCTCCCGGCGCTCCGGGTGCGCGAGACCAGCGCCGCGCCGCGCACCGACGCCGCGCACCTCTGAGCGGCGGCGCCCTCAGCGCACCGCACGCAGGATGACGTCGAGCTCGACGCGCCCGGAGTCCTCGCCGACGGGCGCCAGCACCAGGCGGTGCACCGTCTCGCCCCAGGAGCGCTCCAGCAGCGGGTCCTCGACCGCCCTGCGCTCCAGCGTCCCGGCACCGTGCCGCGCATCCCAGGTCAGCTCCGCCACGGCTCCGGAGAGGGCGCGCAGCCGCAGCCGGCCCGGCCGGTGCTCGAGCACCTCGCCGGCGAGCACATGGTGCGCGCGGACCAGTCCGTGCCCGGGCATCAGCTGCCAGCGATCCTCGAGGCGGATCTCGGCGGGATCCGCCGCCCCGGCCCCGTCCGGGGCGCCGGACGGCTGCGAGGTCCCACGATGGAGCCGGACCGCCCGACGATGGCTGCGCACCCCTGCCTCCGCCGGGTAGGCGGCGGCGAGCTCGAGCGTGAGGGAGGGGCGGCCCGCCGGGTCACCCGGCGCCGGCTCCGAGGCGCGGGTCGGGGCGGGCTCCGGCGCCTGGCCAGGGGCCTCGACCAGCCGGGCCCGGTACTGCGCGCCGACCCCCTGCCCGTGCCCGCCCACGGTGGGCAGCGTGTGCCAGGCGGTGGTCATGGTCCAGATCTCGTAGCGCCGCTCGGTGAAGGTCTGCGCGGTGTAGGTGGGCTGGCCGAGGTCGATCAGCACCGGCGCGCTGTCCAGCGCGACCAGGCAGGAGCCGACGTCGAGGTGGTTGTGCGCCTCCTCGTTGTGGCCGCCCTTCGCCGCCAGGGTGAGCCCGGAGGGATCGCCCGCCCGCTCCCTGGCCACCATCAGCTGCACCTCGGGCAGCCAGGTCAGCGCCGGGAACGGCGGTCTGGACGAGGAGCCGTCGGCCGCCGTCCATTCCGCGTCGCCGAGCGCGGTGAGGACCCGGCCCAGGCCGAGATCCGGCAGCACCGGCGGCGCCGGAGCGCCGCCGCGGCGGGAGAGGGCCTGGGCGAGGACGTCCTCGGCGCCGAGCCGCCGACCCCAGCGGTGCAGGACGTCCCAGGGCTGCTCGGCGGCCGGGCGGGCCGGACCGTCGGCGACGTTGACGAACCATCCCCGGCCCAGATCCATCCGCTGCGGGAAGCGCAGCAGCTCCCCGATCACGTCGAGACCCGCCGGAACCTTGGCGTCCAGGGCGCCCCCGGCGGCGACGAGCAGCAGATCCACCGCCTCCAGAAGGCGGCACGCCCCGTTCCAGAAGTAGGAGAACCCCTCGTCGATCCCGCCGTCGGCGGGGAAGGAGGCCAGGTAGCGGTCCAGCTGGGCGAGGGACAGTGCGAGGATCGCGTCGCGACGGGACCTCTCCTCCTCCGCGTCCAGCAGGAACAGCGCCCCGGCGATCAGGTGCTGGTGGATCCAGCCGGTCCAGTTGTGGGCGGTCCCGTGGAGCCAGTGCCAGTCGCGGCGGGCGAGGTACGGGTCGAACACCCGTCGCCGCGCCTCGGCGCGCATCCGATGCCGGAGCCCGGGGGCACGCGCGTCGAGCTCCTCGGCCAGGGCGAGATCCGCCCAGGCGAGCACCTGCAGGGTCTGCGCGGCACCGAGGTCGACCACCGGGGAGTCGGGGTCGGGGACCACCCAGCCGTGCCGCGCGTGCGCCTCCTCGTGGGCCACCCAACACCAGCTGGACAGCTCGCACAGCAGCATCAGCCCGTCGGCCGCGCGATCGATCCAGCGCTGCTCGCCCGAGGCGAGCGCGGCGAGCACCGCCTCGCCGGTCATGATGCCCAACCGGCGCACGTCGTCCTCGTGGTCGGTGCGCACCCCCTCGCGCCAGAACCGGGCGTACTGGCTGAGCAGCGGGAACGGCAGCGGCTCGGGCGCGGCGGAGAGGGCAGGGGCGAGCATCGCCGCGCGCAGCGGCTCGGCCGGCCGGCGCGGCAGCGGGATCCGGCCGCGGGCGCCGTCCAGCGCCCGCGAGAGGGTCTCGGGCAGGCGCGCTCGCTCGACGGCCTCGGGGCCGACGCCGCCGGGATCCTCGGGATCGACCTCGAGGCCCCAGGCGCTGCGCAGCATCGACGTCATGGTCGCGGACTCCTCACGCAGGGCTCCTCGCTCAGGCGTGCGGGAGCACCAGCTGCTCGAAGCGCTCGGCGATGATCCGCGCGGCCTCGTCGGCCGGGGTGGCCCACACGTCCTCGTTGAAGATCTCCACCTCGATGTCGCCGGTGTAGCCGGCCGCGGCGATCATGCGGGTGATGGAGGGGAAGTCGATGTAGCCGTCGCCCATGTACCCGCGGGAGTGCAGCGGCTCCGCCGCCAGCGGCAGGTTCCAGTCGCACACCTGGTAGCTGAACAGGCGCTCGGTGGCGGCGGCCCGCTGGATCGCGCGCTCCAGGGTCGGGTCCCACCACACATGGTAGGTGTCCACCACCACGCCCGCGGCAGGGCTGCCGGAGGCCTCGGCGATGTCGAGCGCCTGATCGATGGTGGAGACCACGGCGCGATCGGCCGTGAACATCGGGTGCAGCGGTTCGATCGAGAGGGTCACGCCGCGCTCGGCCGCGTAGGGCGCGAGCTCGGCGACCGCCTCGGTGACGCGGGCCCGCGCGCCGACGAGGTCCTTGTCCGTGCGGTCCACGCCGCCGACGACGAGCACCAGGGTGGGCGCGCCCAGCGCCGCGGTCTCGTCGATCGCGCGGCGGTTGTCCTCCAGCGCCGCGGCGCGGTCGGCCTCGCCGGCGGCGGTGAGGAAGCCGCCGCGGCACAGGGTGCTCACCCGCAGACCGGCGTCGTCCACGCGACGGCGCAGCGCCTCCAGGCCCACCTCGGCGACGTCCTGGCGCCACAGCCCCACGGCGTCGATCCCGCGGGCGGCGGTGGTCTCGAGGAACTCCTGCACGGGGGTGGTGCGGAAGGTCCAGCGGTTCAGCGACAGCCGGGGCGTGCCGGTGCCGAGCTGCGGCGAGGGCGGGGTGTTCATGCCGTGACCCCCTCGCGCTGCACGGCCCCGTCGGCCGTGCGGGAGCCGTCGGCCGCCGCCGCGACCCCCGCGGCCCCGTCGGCCGTGCGGGTCCCGTCGGCCGCCGCGTCCACCGGGTACCCGGCCAGGCGCAGCATCGCGTGCCAGCGCTCGACCGCCAGCGCCGGGTCCTCCAGATTGCCGGTGGCGGCGGCCAGCTCGATGGTCCGCGAGAGGTGCGGGAGGCTGCGCGCGGAGTGCATGCCGCCCACCATCGAGAAGGCCTGCTGGTGGCCGTTGAGCCAGGCCAGGAAGGCCACGCCGGTCTTGTAGTGGTAGGTGGGGGCGGAGAAGACGTGGCGGCCCAGCTGCTCGGAGGCGTCCAGGATCCGGCGCGCCTCCTCGGGATCGCCCGCGTCCAGCGCCTGCACGGCGGCGGAGGCGGCCGGCGCCGTGGCGGCGAACGCGCCCAGCAGGGCGTCGGAGTACTCCCCGGGCACCTGCGCGGCGCCGGGCTCGGCGGTGCCGGTGCCGTCGCCCACGATGAGGTGGGAGAAGTGGAAGTCGTCCCCGGTGAGCATGCGCACGCCCTCGGGGAGCCGCTCGCGCACGGCGATCTCGGCGGCGTCGTCCAGCAGGCTCATCTTCACCCCGCGGATCTTCGCGGGATCGGCCTCGATGATCCGCAGCAGCGTCTCGGAGGCGACCGCGGTATCGGTGCTGCCGAAGTAGCCCTCGAGCTGGGGGTCGAACACGGTGCCCAGCCAGTGCAGCACCACCGGGGCGGTGGCCTCGGCGAGCACCCGCCGGTACACCTCCTCGTACTCGGCGGCGGTGGTGGCGGTGGCCGCGAGGTGGCGGCTGGCCATGAGCACGGCCCCGGCACCGCTGGCCTCGGTGTGGCGCAGCTGCTCGAGGTACGCCTCGACGATCTCGTCGAGGCTCAGGCTGCGACCGGCGTGCTGGTCGGTGTTCACGCCCGCCACCACCAGGTCGCTCACCTGCGCGTCCGGCGGGAACACGGCGGCGATCGCGGGATCGGCGAGCGCCTCGCGGGCGGCGTCCGCGGTGCGGGTGATGAGCTCGCGGGTGGCGGCGGGGTCCAGGCCCATGTTGCGCTGGGCGGTGTCCATCGCGTCGGCCACCCCGAGCCCGCGGGACCACATGGTGCGGCGGAAGGCGAGAGTGGCGTCCCAGTCGATCTGCGCGGGGGCGCCGGGGGTGTTGTCCCCGTGCACCTGCGGCACCACGTGCACGGCCGCGTACACCACGCGGGAGCGCAGCGGCGCGGTGGGCGGGGCGAAGGCGGGGGCGGCGCCGAGGGCGATCGTGCGCAGCGTGCCGTCCGCGTCCAGCAGGGTCAGCGGGAGCTCGCGCATGGCCCTCACACCTCCGTCAGCGGGTCGAGGGCGATGCGTCGGCCCTCGGCGGAGCTGGTCAGGCCCGCCTCGGCCAGGCGCACGCCGCGCGCGCCGGAGAGGAAGTCGAAGGGGTAGGCCGGCCCGCCCGTCTTCGAGCCCTCGTAGTGCCGCAGGAAGTCCTCCCACTGCACCTTGAAGCCGTTGTCGAAGCCGTCGGGGCCGGCGTTGTCCGGCACCTCGATCCAGTCGTCGTAATAGTTGTGCGGGTCCTTCACGTCCGGGTTCCACACGGGCTTGGGGGTGGCCTCGCGCGGCTGGATGTGCGCGCCGTGCAGGCCCACCACGGCGGAGCCCTTGGTGCCGTCCACCTGGAACTCGACCAGCTCGTCGCGGTGCACGCGCACGTCCCAGCTGGAGTTCATCTGCACCACGGCGCCGCCCTCGAGGCGGAACACGCCGTAGGCGGCGTCGTCGGCGGTGGCTGTGTACTCCTGGCCCTTCTCGTCCCAGCGCTTCCCGATGTGGGTGGCGGTCTGGGCGTAGACGTCCTCGATGCGGCCGAACAGCTCCTCGATGACGTAGTTCCAGTGCGGGAACATGTCCGCCACGATGCCGCCGCCGTCCTCGGCGCGGTAGTTCCAGGAGGGCCGCTGGGCGCTCTGCCAGTCCCCCTCGTACACCCAGTACCCGAACTCGCCGCGCACGGAGAGGATCTCGCCGAAGAAGCCGGAGTCGATCAGGCGGCGCAGCTTGAGCAGGCCGGGGAGGTAGAGCTTGTCGTGCACCACCCCGTTGACCACGCCCGCCTGCTTCGCCAGGCGCGCCAGCTCCAGGGCGTCCTCGAAGGTCTCGGCGGTGGGCTTCTCGGTGTAGATGGCCTTGCCGGCGGCGATGGCCTTCTTGAGGTTCGCCACGCGCAGGTTCGTGACCAGGGCGTCGAAGTAGACCTCGTAGTCCGGGTTCGCGAGCGCCTCGTCGACGTCGGTGGTCCATCTCGTCAGGCCGTGCTTCTCGGCGACGCCGCGCAGCTTCTCCTCGTTGCGGCCCACCAGCAGCAGGTCCGGCAGCAGACGGTCGCCGTCGGCGAGCTCCACCCCGCCCTGCTCCTGGATCGCCAGCAGCGAGCGCACCAGGTGCTGCCGGTATCCCATGCGCCCGGTGGCGCCGTTGACGATGATCCCGATCCTGCGTGTGGCCATGTGGCTGCTCTCCTTCGTGGGCGGGCGCCGCGGGGTGGGCGCCGGACGATGCCGGTTCTGGGGCGGTGGGCCCGGTCTCGCAGCACTGCAGGACGGTAACCGCTTTCCGCTGACGGCAGTCAATCATATCGATGCGCACTCGGCAAGCGCTTGTCCGGGGCGGCGTGAGCGAGGCCGCATCGCCGCGGGCCCCCTGGACCACACGCGGAGGGCCCGGCGGCCCGCGGGGTGGGCTCCCGCGGGCCGCTCGCGACCCGTGAGCGCACCACCGAGGGGCCGCAGAACCGGTCGCGACAACACGGGGCAAGAAGTGGCCCCGCTCACATCCGCTCCCGTAGACCGTCACCGGCGACCTCCCCCGGGGAGGATGCGGTCGACGGCGACCCCACGGGCCGACCGTGCGCCCTGGCCCTCCGACGAAAGGCTCCCCGTGGCCCTCTCCCCCGTTCTCCGCCGCCGCGGCCCCGCCGAGCGCTGGCTCGAGGCGCTCCCCCTGGGCAACGGGCGCCTCGGCGCGATGGTCTGGGGCGATCCCGAGCGCCCCCGCTTCTCTCTGAACGAGTCCACGCTGTGGTCCGGCGCGCCGGGCGTGGACGCCCCGCACCGCACGCCGCGGCGCGAGGCCGGCGCCGCCCTGGCCCGCTCCCGCGCCCTGTTCGAGGAGGGCGCGATCGAGGAGGCACAGGCCGAGATCGAGCGCCTGGGCGCCTCCTGGTCCCAGGCCTACCTGCCGGTGGGCGACCTCACGGTGCACCTGGAGGAGGCGGCCGACGGCGCGGCGGACGGGGCAGGCACGACCGCCGGCGCGGCCGACGGGGCAGGCAGGACCGACGGCGCGGCGGACGGCGCAGCCACGCGTCTCGGCGCGGCGGGCGAGGCGCCCGCGGCCGGCGCCGGGCCCTGGGAGCGTCTGCTCGACCTGGCGCACGCCGAGCACCTGGTGCACCCCGCGGCGACCGACGACACCGCCGCCGACGACCCCTCCGCCTCCCATCTCACCCTCGCCTCCGCGGCCGACGACGTGCTGGTCCACTCGATGCCCTGCCCGGACGGCGCCCGCGTCGTGCTCGGCGTCGAGTCGCCGCTGCACGAGGAGCGCCGCGAGGTGCACGAGGACGGTCTTACCGTGGTGGTGCGTGCCCCGTCGGACCTCCCCGCCGGGCAGTTCCGCGACACCGAGGAGATCGCCTGGCGCCCCGAGGGGGCGAGCCGCGCCGCGGTGGTGGTGCGCACCCGCGTCGAGTCGGGCCGCCTGCTGCTGGTGTGCGCGATCGCGACCACCTGGCAGGGCCTCGGCGAGGCGCCGGACCGCGACGTCGACGAGGTGCTGGCCGCCGCGACCGCGCAGGCGGAGACCGCGCTCGAGCGCGGGGAGCAGGAGCTGCGCCGACGCCACCGCGCCCACCCCCTGCCCGGCACGGGCGAGGTGGCACTGGAGCTGACGGGCTCGCCGGAGGCGGAGCTGCTGGCCACGTGCTTCGCCTACGGCCGCTACCTGCTGGCCTCCGCCTCCCGGCCAGGCCTGCCGCCGGCCACGCTGCAGGGGCTGTGGAACGCGCAGCTGGAGGCGCCGTGGTCCTCGAACTACACGGTGAACATCAACCTGGAGATGAACCACTGGGGCGCGGGGGTCGCGCACGTCCCCCACGCCGTGGAGGCGCTGGAGCGCTACGTGGCGATGCTGCGGGAGGCGGGCCGGGACACCGCGCGGCGGCTGTACGGGGCCGACGGCTGGACCGTGCACCACAACACCGACCCGTGGGGGTACACCGACCCCGTCCGCGGGGAGCCCTCGTGGTCCACCTGGCCGATGGGCGGGCTCTGGCTCGAGCAGCTCCTGGGCGAGCTGTCCGCCACCGACGGACGCGCCCCGGAGGAGATCGCCCGCGCGCGCTTCGCCGCGCTGCGGGAGGCGGTGGCCTTCGGCCTGGACCTGCTGCACGAGAGCGCCGACGGCCACCTGGTCACCTTCCCCTCCACCTCTCCGGAGAACCTCTGGCGCAGCCCCTCCGGCGCGGCGGTGTCCGTCAGCGAGGGGGTGGGGATGGACCGCTGGCTGCTGCGGGAGACCGCGCAGCGCCTGGTCGAGGCCGCCGCCCGGCTGGGCCGCACCGACGACTCCGTGGTGCAGCGCGCCGCCTCCGCCCTGGACCTGGTGCCGGAGCCGCGGATCGGCGCCGACTCCCGCGTGCTGGAGTGGCACGCCGACGCCCTCGAGGAGGTGGAGCCGCACCACCGACACGTCTCCCACCTGGGATTCCTCTACCCCGGCGGGGTGCCCGCGACGGCGGCGCAGGAGGAGGCCGCGCTCCGCTCGCTGGAGGCCCGCGGGGACGAGGCCACCGGCTGGTCGCTGGTGTGGAAGGCGTGCCTGTGGGCGCGGCTGCGCCGCGGCGACCGGGTGCAGGCGCTGCTCGAGCTGTTCCTGCGCCCCGCCGAGGCCGCGGACGGCACCGCCCGCAGCGGCCTGTACCCGAACCTCTTCTCCGCCCATCCCCCGTTCCAGATCGACGGCAACCTGGGGATCGTCGCCGCGCTCGCGGAGTGCCTGGTGCAGAGCCACCGCGGGGAGATCGAGCTGCTGCCGGCGCTGCCGCCGATGATGGCCGACGGCGCCGTGCGCGGGCTGCGGGCGCGCCCCGGTGTCGCGGTGGACATGACCTGGCGCGCCGGCGCCCTCGACCATCTGACCCTGCGGGCGCTGGGCCCGGGCGCGCACGGCACGCACCGGGTGCGCTGCGGGGAGTGGACCACCGAGGTCACACTGACCGGATCGGATTCGGTGGAGGTCGAGTGCCGCGCCGCGGCGGCAGGGCCGACGGACGCCGGTGACACCGACTCCGCTCCGGCGGACGTCGGCCTACAGCCCACCGCTCCGATTCTCTGACACGATGACTCCGCCGCGCGGCCCGGGCCCGGGCGACGCGTCGCAGCGGGACGGCAGGGAAGGGGAACGAGCAGTGAACGACCGAGGACTCGCACGCGGGACGCGGCCCATCGCCCGCAGGACCTTCTCCGGCGCCGCAGCGCTGACCCTGATCGGCGCGCTCGGCGCGTGTACGGGCGAGGGCCGCGCCGACGTGGTGCTCGTCGGTCGGACACCGACCTCCACGGTGCTGCCGGACGACGATATCGTCGCGACCGCCCTGGCGCTGAGCACGACCCTGTTCGACGCTGCCGACGTCGCCCTGGTGGCCGCCGAGGAGGACGCCGTCGGCGCGCTCGCGCCACTCGGTGCCGAGACGGGTCTCCCGCTGCTGGTCGGTGCCGGGACGGAGGTTGCCGAGGAGCTCTCCCGCCTGGGCGCCCGCACCGTGGTCACCATCGAAGGGGCGGACCTCTCGGCGCTCGGCGGCGAGATCGAGGTACTGGCGATCGACCCGGCATCGCGGGACCTCGACCTCCCCCAGGTCGGGTATGAGCACCACCCGCTCCCTATCCTGCTGTGCCTGGACCCGTCGGCCGACTCCCCCGGCCGAGAGCTCGCCGCCGCCGTCGTCACCGGCGCCGGGGGCGAGGTGACAGATATGCCCGGCGGCGACGCCGGACGCAGCCACACGACGATCGCCGCGATCCGCAAGACCGCGGGCGAGGACCCGTCGGTCGGCGTGCTCGCGCTCGGGGAGAGCTTCGGCCAGCCCGAGGACTGGGCACCCGCGCTCAAACGGGTCCTGGCCGCGCCCGAGCTGCCCGGCGGCGGGACCACCGCCTTCCCTGGCCGCCGCATGATCGCCGCCTACGGCTCCCCGGGGACGCCCTCCCTCGGCGTGCTCGGCGAGCAGGACCTGCCCGCGACGATCACGCGCGTGCAGGAGCTCGCCGCCGAGTACGAGGGCCTCGGTGAGGAGCCGGTGGTGCCGGCGCTCGAGGTGATCGCCACGGTCGCCGACTCGGATCCGGGGCCCGACGGGGACTACTCCCGCGACCTGCCGGCCTCGGCGCTGCGCGAGTGGGTGGACGCCGCCGGCGACGCCGGGGCGTACGTGGTCCTGGACCTGCAGCCTGGCACCACGGACTTCCTCACCCAGGCGCGGCTGTTCGAGGACCTGCTCACCGCGCCGCACGTGGGCCTCGCCCTGGACGCCGAATGGCGGCTCGCGCCTGGGAAGAAGCACCTGGCGCAGATCGGCTCGGTCACCGCCGCGGAGATCAACGAGGTCTCCACCTGGCTGGCGGACCTCACCGAGGAGCACTCGCTGCCGCAGAAGGTGCTGATCCTGCACCAGTTCGCCGGCTCCATGATCCGCGACCGCCAGGACGTGGACACCTCGCGCCCCGAACTCGCGATCACCCTGCATGCCGACGGACACGGCACGCCCGAGGACAAGCTCGGCACCTACCAGGCGCTGCAGCAGGGACTGCCGGACGGGATCGCGATGGCATGGAAGAACTTCTACGACGAGGACTCGCCGATGCTCACTCCCGAGGAGACCTTCGCCATCGAGCCCCGGCCCTGGTTCGTCTCCTACCAGTGAACCCGGGAGGCACGGGGGCGGCGAGTCGTTCAGGCGCGCCAAGCGTGCGAATCGGTCGGGCCCGGCGCTCGGAGCGTTCCCGTCGGCGCTCCTCCCGCGCGTAGGCTGGCGTCATGTCTCCTCCGCAGCGGTGGCCCCTCCTGCTGATCGCCGCGGGCGTGCTGGCGATGGCCGTGACCATCGGGGTCGATGATCTGCGCGGCGGCCTCGTCGCCGGGGCGCTCGGCCTGCTCGCCGTGGGTGCGCTCGCCCTGTGGTGGGGTCGCCGCGGGCGCCACACGCCGTGGCCCCGCGCCGAGGCCCTGCGCGCCGAGGGCCAGGCGGTGGTGCTGTGGAAGCCGGGGTGCATGTACTGCGAGATGCTCCTGCTCCAGCTGCGCGACGATCCCCGGGTGACCTGGGTGAACGTGTGGCGGGACGAGGCCGCGAATGCGCAGGTGCGGGCCGTGAACGGCGGGGACGAGCTCACGCCCACGGTGCTGATCGGCGACGAGGTGCTGCGCAACCCGAGCGCGGCGACGCTGCGGGAGCACCTGGCCGCGGCGGGGACGGCGGGCGGGAACGGCGGCGCGGACGACTGACCGCCACGGCGCGCGGCCGACGGCGCCGATCCCGGCGCCCGCGCCAGAAGTGTCGGATTCTGAGCCACATCGGCCCGGTTCTTGGCTCAGAATCCGACACTCCGCGCCGTCGACCACTCCGCGCCGTCGACCACGCCGCCCCGTCGGCCGCTGTCAGTGGTTGATCGCCACCCAGCCCTCGCCGCACTGGCCGCCGTACTCGGACTCCTCGATCCGCACCTCGTCGCCGTGCGCGTCGAGCAGCGGCTGGTAGGAGGCGGCCACCTCGCGGCTGCCCTCGGGAATGTAGTGCAGGATCAGCGAGCGCCGGTAGCGGTCGGTGCTGGTGTTGGGCTGCGAGCCGTGCACCAGGCTGCCGTGGAAGATCAGCATGTCGCCGGCGCGCATGTCCGTCTGCACCACGCGCAGGTGCTCCGGGATGGCCACGGTGATGGTGGTGAAGGACTCGGCCGGGTCCGCCTCCTCCGGGCACTCGATCTCGTAGCGGTGCGTGCCGGGCACCACGCCCAGCGCCCCGTTCTCCCCGTCGCAGTCGTCCACCGCGATCCAGGCGGCGATGCAGGTCTCGGGGTGGGTCTGCAGGAAGTAGTTGTCCTGGTGCATGGCCTGGCCGCGGGCGCCGGCGGGCTTGAAGTAGAACATCGACTGCGCCGCCCAGACGGGGCCGACGGCCTCGGCCACGCGCCCCATCACGCGCTGCTCGAGCAGCCAGCGGCGGGCCATCCGCCCGGGCTCGTGGTCCCCGCGGTGCGGCTGGATCATGCGCGGGTACGCGCGCAGCGGGTCGCCCTCGGGGATCTCGTGGAAGGCGCCGCCGGTGCCGTCGGTCTCGATGTGGGAGGTGAAGGCCTCGCGCAGCTCCGCCACCTCCTCGTCGCGGAGCACGCCGCGCAGGTGCACGGCGCCGCCCTGCGCGTAGGCGGCGGCGAGGGTGGCGGGGTCGACGTCGGCGTCGAGGATCGCGAGGTCGAGGGCTTCGGCGCCCTCGGTGGCGGGGGTGGTGTTCGTGAGTGTCATGCTGTCAGTCTGGCCACCTGCACAGTGCAGGACCAGGCGGACGAAGGGCGCACACATGGACGATCCTGCTGCCATGAGACAGGTGGCGGCCACCGAGGTGCCGCCGCCGGGCACCGAGCGGGTGCTGCTCGGCGAGCTCGAGCAGGATGCCGAGTACCGGGTGCGCCGCTCTCACGGCACCACCGACTGGCTGCTGCTGCACACCGTGGCCGGGGCCGGCATCGTGCACGGGGCCGACGGCACCGCGGTGCGCACGCACCCGGGCCGGGCCGTGCTGCTGCGGCCGGACACCCTGCACGACTACGGCACCGATCCCGCGGCCGGCCGCTGGCGCCTGCTGTACTGCCACGTCCACCCGCCGGCGCCCTGGCTCGCCCTGATGGACTGGCCGCAGGCGGCGCCGGGCCTCGGGGTGATCGACCTCGGCACCGAGCTGGACCTGCGGGTGCGCCAGGCCCTGCGCACCGGCGGCCGCGCCGCACGCCTGGGCGTGGGCCGGCCGGAGCTGTTCGCGCTCAACGGCGTGGAGGCGGCGCTGCTCTGGTACGACACCCGCGCCCCGCACCGGCGCCTGCTGGACGAGCGGGTGCTCGCGGTGCTCGAGCACATCGACGCCCATCTCGCCGAGGAGCTCGACGTCGAGGCGCTCGCCCGCCTCGCCCACCTCTCCCCCTCCCGGCTCTCCCACCTGTTCACCGCCCAGGTGGGCACCTCTCCGGCCCGGTACGTCGAGGCGCAGCGCCTGGAGCTGGCGGCACGTCTGCTGGAGATGACCCAGGACCCGGTGGCGGAGATCGGCCGACGAGTGGGCTTCCGCGATCCGCTGCACTTCTCCCGCCGGTTCCGCGCGCGGCGCGGGGCCAGCCCGTCGGCCCACCGCGCACGGCATCGGGGCGGGACAATGACGGGATGAGACGCTCTCGCGTGCACGTCCTGGGAGCCAGCGGCTCCGGCACCACCACGCTCGCGCGGGCCCTCGCCGACCGCTGGTCGGTCCCTCATGCGGATGCCGACGACTACTTCTGGCGGCCGACGACGCCGCCGTTCACCCACAAGCGCGAGGTCGCCGAGCGGGTGGCCCTGATGCGGCAGCTGTTCGTGCCGCGCGAGGCCTGGGTGCTCTCCGGCTCGATGCTGGGCTGGGGCGACGAGATCGTGGCGCAGTGCCAGGCGGTGGTGTTCCTGACGCTCGATCCGGGCGAGCGCATGCGCCGGCTCGAGAGGCGCGAGGACCTCCGCGCCGAGGACCGCCCGGCCGACCCGGAGGCCCGCGCGCGGTTCCTAGACTGGGCGCGCAGCTACGACGACCCGGGCTTCACCGGCCGCAGCCGCTCCCATCACGAGGCCTGGCTGCGCCGGCTGGAGGTGCCGGTGCTGCGCCTGGACAGCGCCCACCCGGTGCCCGCACTGCTCGACAGCGTGCTGCGCTGGGAGCCGTGAGAGCCGGGGGCGCGAGAGCCGGGTGCCGTGCGGGGCGGGCGTCGTGCGGGGAGGGCGTCGTGCGGGAGGTGCACACTCCCCGCTCACCCCGTGGGCGGCACCTCGAGCACGAGCTCGCTCTCGGGCGGCCAGCAGTACTCGTCGTCGCAGCGGAAGCCGCGCAGCCAGGGCACGCCGTCCACCACGCGCAGGTAGAAGCCCTTCGGGTAGTCGTGATCCTCGACGAGGGGCGAGGAGAGCACATGGAGGGCGCCGCTGGGCACCTTCCCGGCGGAGAGCACGCTGTCCGGAGCGTCCTCCTGTGTGGTGAGGGCCAGGCGCAGGTACGGGCCCGTCGACGGCGGGCAGGGACGCAGACCGCAGCGCCCCGCCGCCTCGAGCAGCTGCGGCAGGGTGCCTCCCTGCGGGAGCCCCAGCGCCGCGACGGTGCGGCGCGCGAGAGTGACGGCCACCGGCTCACGGCCGTCCACGCGGGGGTCTGCGAGGAGGGTGCGCGCATGCGCGTTCAGCGCCACGCCGGCTGCCGCGAGCTCGGCCTGCAGGGGATCATGGGCCAGCCCGCCCACGGCGAGGGTCATCGTGGACGGTGGCGGGGCCGGTGCGGTCATCACCCCATCATCCCCCGCGGGAGGGCGAGATGCCCGGGCACCCCAAGGGTCGGATCGGCGCACCGACGCGGGCCCCGCACAGCATAGTCCCGGCACGACACAGCCCCGGCACTGCGCCGCCCCGGCACTGCGCATCCCCCGCACGGAAATGCCGGATTCTGAGCCACTCTCGGGGCGAAAGTGGCTCAGAATCCGGCAGTTCTGCGGCGCCGGGACTCAGGCGTCGACCACCACGGCCATTACGGCGGGCTCGCGGCGGTAGGTGCGGCGCAGGTAGCTGCTCACCGTGTCGACGATGATCTCCTCGATGTCGGCGATGTCCTCGATCTTGTCGGTCTTCGCGCGTGCGAGGGCCTTCTCGACCTGGGACTGGGCGCCCTCGAAGGTGCGCTTGTCGTGCACGAAGCCCTTGGTGAGGAACTCGACGGGCTCGACCGGCTTGTAGGTCTTGGGGTCGATGAGCGCGACCACCGTGACCACACCGCCGCCGGAGAGCATCCGGCGCTCGGCGAGGGTGTCCTCGGTGGCGGCACCGATGGTCTGGCCGTCCACGTAGACCAGGCCCGCCTCGACCTTGCCGGAGATCTTCGCCTGACCGGCGATCAGATCCACCGTCACGCCGTCCTGGGCGACCACGATGTTCTTCTCCGGCACACCGGTGCGGCGGGCGAGCTCGGCGTTGGCGTGCAGGTGCTTGGACTCGCCGTGCACCGGCATCACGTTCTTCGGGCGCACGATGTTGTAGCAGTACACGAGCTCGCCGGCGCTCGCGTGGCCGGAGACGTGCACCTTCGCGTTGCCCTTGTGGACGATGTTCGCGCCCAGATCGGTGAGCTTGTTGATGATGCCGTAGATGGCGTTCTCGTTGCCGGGGATCAGCGAGGAGGCCATCAGCACGGTGTCGCCCTCGCCCACCTGGATCTGGTGGTCACCGTTGGCCATGCGGGCCAGCGCCGCCATCGGCTCGCCCTGGGAGCCGGTGCAGATCAGGGTGACCTTGTGGTCAGGCATCGACTGGATCTTGCGGAAGTCGACCACGAGGCCCTTGGGGATGTCGAGGTACTCGAGATCGCTGGCGATCTTCATGTTGCGCACCATCGAGCGGCCCACGAAGGCGACCTTCCGCCCCGCGGCGTGGGCGGCATCGAGCACCTGCTGGATGCGATGCACGTGACTGGCGAAGCTGGAGACGATCACCCGACGCGGCGAGGTCATGAACACCTGGTCGATCGCGGGGTTGAGATCCCGCTCCGACATCGTGAAGCCGGGCACCTCGGCGTTGGTGGAGTCGGTGAGGAACAGGTCCACGCCCTGCTCGCCGAGGCGGGCGAAGGCACGCAGGTCGGTGATGCGGCCGTCCAGCGGGAACTGGTCCATCTTGAAGTCGCCCGTGTGCAGCACCGTGCCGGCCTTGGTGCGGATCGCGACGGCGAGGCTGTCCGGGATGGAGTGGTTCACGGCCACGAACTCGAGGTCGAACACGCCCGCGCGGTGCTTCTGATCCGCTTCGACCTGGATGGTCTTCGGGGTGATGCGGTGCTCCTTGAGCTTCGCGGTGATGAACGCGAGCGTCAGCTCGGAGCCGATCAGCGGGATGTCCGCCCGCTCCTTGAGCAGGTAGGGGACGCCGCCGATGTGGTCCTCATGGCCGTGGGTGAGGACGATGCACTCGATGTCGTCGAGGCGGTCGCGGATCGAGGTGAAGTCCGGCAGGATCACGTCGATGCCGGGCTGGTGCTCCTCGGGGAACAGCACGCCGCAGTCCACGATCATGAGCTTGCCGGCGTGCTCGAACACGGTCATGTTGCGGCCCACCTCGCCCAGGCCGCCGAGCGGCGTGATGCGCATGCCGTTCTTGGGCAGGCGGGGCGGGGCGGTGAGCTTCTGGCGGGGTGAGGGCATGAGTGAGTCTCTCTGGTCGAAGGGTCAGGGCAGAGGTCTGGAGGTGCGACGCGCGCGGAGCCGGAGCCCGCGGCAGCGGTCACACCCTCCCAACGTACGCCAGGTGAGCCTCAGAACCGCATCGGTGCCGAATAGACCACGTTCCCGTGGCGGGTCGCGGGGTGTCGAGGCGGCCGACGGGCGCGGGGCCGCCGACCGGCGCAGCGCGACCGACGGGAACGGGGCGGCTGACGGGCGCGAACCCGTCGGCCGCGGTGTTCGTCGGCCGCGCCGCGAGGGCTCAGCCCTCACGCACCTCGACGTCGCCGCCCTCGAGCAGGGCGTCGAGCTTCTCGTAGCCCTCGTTCACCCCTACCTCCATGCCGCTCTCGAGCATCCCGGCGCGCGCCTCGAAGGAGTCCAGCAGGGACTGGCTGTGCATGCGGGTCCAGCCGTCGCCGAGGTCCTCGAAGGTCATCGTGTCCAGTGAGACGCCATCGGGCCAGCCGTCGAAGGTGAAGGTCTGGACGAGGCGGTCCTCGCGCACCTCGTGGAAGCTGCCGTGGAAGGAGTACTCCTCCTTCGTGGCGCGGTCGATGTTGGTGAAGGCCCAGGAGCCGCCGGTGCGGGCGTCCCAGCGGTCGATGCGGGTGTCGAGACTCTTGGGGCCGACCCAGCGGGCGTAGATCTCGGGGTCGGTGTGGGCGCGGACGAGCTGGGCGGCGCTGGCCCGGAAGTCGCGCGTGATGCGGATCAGCGGCAGGTCGGGATCCGCCTCGATGACGGCGGTGGTCAGGCGATCTGCGGTGGCCGGGCGGTCGGCGGCGGTCATGGTGGTCCCTCCGGGGAGTCGGTGCTGCGTGGGGTGCTGCTCGGGACGGGGTCCTCGAGCTGCTGGAGCACCTCGTCGAGGCGGGAGTAGCGGGCCTCGGCGGCGGCGCGGTGGCGGTCGATCCAGTCGGTCAGCTCCCCCAACACCTCGGCATCGAGGTGGACGGGGCGCCGCTGTGCGTCGCGCCGGCGGGTGACCAGGCCGGCGGACTCGAGGACCGTGAGGTGCTTGCTCACGGCCTGCAGTGACATGTCGTACGGGGCGGCGAGCTCGCCGACGGTGGCGTCACCGAGGGTCAGGCGCGAGAGGAGGTCCCGCCGCGTGGGGTCGGCGAGGGCGGCGAAGGCCCTCGAGAGGCTGTCGGCGTCCATCGCCCTCCTTCTCAACCTTTCGGTTGACAACAGGGACACTACTCCTGCACGCGCGCGTCGTCAACCTTGTGGTTGAGCACTTGTGTCCTGCGAGGTCAGGGCGCCGCAGGCGGGACTGGCGTGCGAGGACGGGATGCCCTGCGGGGCTGCCGCGACAGCCCGGGGTCAGCCCGCCAGCCGCTCGCGCAGCGCCTCCAGCGAGCGCTCCGCCCGGAACTCGTGCCCGCCCTCGTGCAGCACCAGCTCCGGAGGGACGGCGCCCTGCGCCTCCCACACCGGCCCCAGCCGCGCGAAGGCCTCACGGGTGGCGGCGATCGGGAAGATGTGGTCGCGCTCCCCTGCCTCGATCACCAGCGGGCGCGGGGCGATGAGCGCGGCGATGTCCGCCATCTCGAGCCCCGGCAGCAGGCCGGGGACGATGTTGCACGGGCAGTGCCGGATCGCGGCGATGCTCGCCTCGAAGCTGCAGAAGTAGCTCGCCACCAGCGCCGCGCCGACCGAGGTGTCGACCGCGGCGAGCATCAGGGCGACCGCGCCGCCGCCCGAGCCGCCGACCACCGCCACCCGGGCAGGGTCCACCCCGTCCACGCCGCGCAGCGCGGTGACGGCCGCGCGGGCATCGGCCACCCGTCGCCCCAGCACCGGGGTGCCGTGCAGCAGGTGGCCGGCGGCATCGATCCCGCAGGAGTTCTCCGCCTCCTCGTAGGGTGCGGCGCCCTCCGGGCGCGGAACACGGCGACGTCCGAAGCTGACCATCTCCGGGCACAGCACCGTGATCCCGGCCCGCACCAGCTTGTGGGCGAGGCCGTCGTGGAAGCCGTCGGCCGGGTCCGTGCGCACCAGGTCGTCGATGCCCCGGCCGTGCCCCGCCACCAGCACCACGCCCGCGCCGGTGGCGGCCGACGGGTCGGGGCGCAGCAGGAATGCCGGGATCGGCGCCCCGTCGGGGCCGAGCAGCGCCACCTCCTCGGGCACCCCCGACGCCCCCGCCGCCGGCGGCGCGAGCGGCGCGGCGAGCGCGCCCGCAGCGGGGTCACCGAAGCGGTCCGGGCCCAGCAGTGTGTGCAGGCGGTGACGGAGGGCGTCAGGGGTGGCCATGGGGTGGGTCTCCTCGTCGGCGGGCGGTGGTGGCGGTCGATCCCCCACCGGCCCGTTACCCCACCGCCACAGCCCGCTCCAGCCGGGCCGCGATGTCGGTGAGGACCTCGTCGACGGGCCGTTCGGCGAGCTCGGCCAGGAAGGGCTCCACCTTGACGGGGCCGGTGTACCCGGCGGCGCGCACGGCGCCCAGGAAGCCGGGGAGGTCGATCACGCCGGTGTCGTAGGGCAGGCGACGGTCCAGGTCCATCTGCTCGTCGCGCTCGCGATCGGCGCGGGCGTCGTTGATGTCCACGGAGATGATGTCCGCGTCGGTGAGGCCGGCGAGGTCCTCGGCGGTCTCCCCCGCGGTATACCAGTGGTAGCTGTCGAGGATGAGGCCCAGGTTGCTCGCGCCCGTCTCCGCGATCAGCTCGCGCATCTCGCGCAGGGAGTGCACGAAGGGGAACCGCTCGGTGGACCAGAGGGTCTTCGGGCCGATGTACTCCAGGCCCAGGCGCAGGCCGTGATCGGCGAGGATCTCGGCGACCAGGGACAGCCTGCCCAGGTGCAGGCGCCAGTTCTGGCGGTGGTCGAGCTGCTCGTGCATCGGCCGGATCCAGGTGCCCAGGCGGGTCACGCCCGCGCTGCGCAGCAGGGTGAGCGCCTCGGGCAGGGCCATCAGCTGCTCGCGGAACTCCGCGGCGGGGGCGTCGAGGGCGATGGGGAGTCCTCCCATCCCCCACTCCAGGCCGCGCTCGTGCACCGCGGCGGCGTGCTCGGCGACGGCGTCGGCGCCGCCCAGGGCGCGCAACGCCTCGAGGTCGGGATCGACCCCGCCGAACCCGTGACGGGCGGCGAGGTCGATCGCGGTGGCGTGGTCCAGGGTGAGGCCGAGCGCTCCGGCCGAGAGGTTCGAGAACATCCCCCGAGCCTATGCGGAAAACGCCCTCCCGCGGTGAGCCGGGTCACGACGTCCACGCCTCGGGACGTCGCGGCCCGGCCCCTGCCGCCTCACTCCCCCAGCTGCAGGCGCACCGTCGCGAAGGAGTGCGGCGGCAGGGTGATCTCGAGCCCGCGCTCGTGCTCCCGCACGTCCGTCAGCGGCGCGGGCGCGACGGCGTCCGGCTGCTCGGGGGTGTTGTGCGCGGCGGTGCTCGCCCCGGTGAGCACGGTCGCCTCGTGGCCGGTCACCTCGCGGCCGCGCAGGTCCAGCACCAGAGTGCGGGGCGCGGAGGCGTCGAGGTTGGACAGCGACACCAGCGCGGCATCCTCCTCCTCGCGCAGGGACGCGGAGGCGGAGACCCGCGGCAGCGGGCGGCCGTCCACCTCGGTGACCTCCTCCGGCAGCAGCACGTGGGCGGCGAGCGCCCGGGCGTCCTGGTGCGCGGCGTTCATCGCGAACACGTGGTAGGTGGGAGTGAGCACCAGCGCACCGGACTCCGGATCGGTGAGGATCATCGCCTGCAGCACGTTGACGGTCTGGGCGATGTTGGCCATCAGCAGGCGGTCCGCGTGACGGTGGAAGCCGTCGAAGTGGATGCCCGCCACGAGCGCGTCCCGCACGGTGTTCTGCTGGTAGAGGAAGCCGGGGTTCGTGCCGGGCTCCACGTTCCACCAGGTGCCCCACTCGTCGAACACCAGGCCCACCTTCTTGTGCGGGTCGTAGTGGTCCATGACGGTGGCGTGCCGGGCCACCAGCTCCTCGGCGCGGGCGGCGCGGGAGAGGGTCAGGTACCACTCCTCGTCGCTGAAGTCGGTGGCGTCGCCCTTGTCCTCCCAGGGCCCGGTCATCGTGTAGTAGTGCAGCGAGATCGCCTGGTAGGGGCCGGCGGCGCCGTCGCGGCGCTCGAGGTTCGTCGCGGCGCGCATGAGCGCCTCGGTCCAGGCGTAGTCGTCCACGTTCGCGCCGGCGGCGATGCGGGTGACGCGATTGCCGCCGTGGTCCCGCACGTAGGTGGCGTACTGGCGGGCCAGGGCCGCGTAGTCCTCGGCGCGCATGTTCCCGCCGCAGCCCCAGGCCTCGTTCCCGATGCCGAAGAAGGGCACCGTCCAGGGCTCGTCGCGGCCGTTCTCGCGCCGCAGGGAGGCCATCGGGGAGTCGTCGGCGCGGGTGAGGTACTCGATCCAGTCGCTCATCTCGGCCACGGTGCCGGAGCCCACGTTGCCGTTGACGTACGCCTCGGTGCCCAGCAGCTCCACCAGGTCCATGAACTCGTGGGTGCCGAAGGAGTTGTCCTCGACGATGTCTCCCCAGTGTGAGTTGACCATCCGGGGGCGGTCCTCGCGCGGGCCGATCCCGTCGCGCCAGTGGTAGTCGTCGGCGAAGCAGCCGCCGGGCCAGCGAAGGTTCGGGATGTGCAGGGCGCGCAGCGCCTCGACCACGTCGTCGCGGATCCCGCGGGTGTTCGGGATCTCGGAGTCCTCGCCCACGTAGAAGCCGCCGTAGATGCAGCGGCCCAGGTGCTCGGCGAAGTGGCCGTAGAGGTGGCGGGAGATCGTGGCGCCGGGCAGGTCGAGGTCGATGACCACGCGGGCGGGGCCGTCGGTGCGGGCGGCCGACGGGCCGGTGGAGCCGGAGGCGCGGGAGCCGGGCGTGGTCGCGGTGAGCGCGGAGGTGAGGTCGGCGGCGAGGGTGGGGACGGAGTCGGTCATGGGTGCTCCTGGAGCGAAGGTGCGGACGCGGGTGCGAGCGGGGGCCGACGGGCCGGCAGGTCCGTCGGCCCCCGAGGGGATCAGGCCGAGCGGCGGGCGAGGCGCACGAGCGACCACGAGATCGCCGGCAGCGCACCGACCAGACGGCCGCCCTCGAGGCGCACCGAGTCGTTGGCCTGCGGCGCGACGGTGTCCGGGGCGTCCTGGGTGTTGGCCGCGTAGGGGTCCTCGTGGTAGAGGGTCAGCGCCTCGACGAGGTCCAGGTCGCCGAAGGCGGAGAGGTCCGCGTCCAGGGCGAGCTCCGCCTCGGCGCCGCGGTTGACCACGAACACGGCGAGCTCGCCGGTCTCCTCGTCCCAGGTGGCGACGGCATCGGCCGCGGAGCTGGTGCCGAAGCGGGCGTTCTCGAAGGTCGGTGCCGCGAGCCGCACGTCGAGCACCTCGCCCTTCGCATGCTGCGAGGTGAGCGCGAAGGGGTGGAAGGTGGACTGCTTCCAGGCCTCGCCGCCGGGCTCGGTCATGATCGGCGCGATCACGTTGACCAGCTGGGCGAGGGAGGCCGAGGCGACGCGGTCGCTGTGGCGCAGCAGCGAGATCAGCAGGTTGCCGAACACCACCGCGTCCTGGGCGCTGTAGACGTCCTCGAGCAGCACCGGCGCGACGGGCCAGTCATCGCCGCTCGGCGGGCGGGACTCGGCCCGGTGCTGGTACCAGATGTTCCACTCGTCGAAGCTGATCATGATGCGCTTGTCCCGCTTGAGCTTGGCGCGCACGTGATCGGCGGTGGCGACGACCGAGTCGATGAAGTGGTCCATGTCGTCCGCGGAGGCGAGGAAGGAGGCCTGGTCGCCGTCCTTCTCGGAGTAGTAGGCGTGGGCGGAGATCATGTCCACGTGGTCGTAGGCCTCGGTGAGCACCGTGTTCTCCCAGGCCCCGAAGGTCTCCATCTGCGAGCTGGAGGAGCCGCAGGCGATGAGCTCGAGCTCCGGATCCTCCTGGCGCATCGCACGCGCGGCCTCGGTGGCGAGACGGGCGTACTCCTCGGCGGTCTTGTGGCCCGTCTGCCAGGGGCCGTCCATCTCGTTGCCCAGGCACCACATGCGGATGCCGTGGGGCTCGGGGCTGCCGTTCGCGGCGCGCTCGTCCGACAGGGCGATGCCGGCGGGGGCGTTCGCGTACTGCAGCACGTCCAGCGCCTCCTCCACGCCGCGGGTGCCGAGGTTCACCGCGTACATCGGCTCCACCTCGGCCTTCTTCGCCCAGGCCATGAACTCGTCCAGCCCCACCGTGTTCGGTTCGGTGGAGTGCCAGGCGAGGTCGTGACGGGCGGGGCGCTGCTCCACCGGGCCCACGCCGTCCTCCCAGCGGTAACCGGAGACGAAGTTGCCGCCCGGGTAGCGCACGGAGCTCACGCCGAGCTCGCGGGTGAGCGCGAGGACATCGGTGCGGAAGCCGTCCTCGTCGGCCGCCGGGTGGTCCGGCTCGAAGATGCCGGTGTAGACGCAGCGGCCGAGGTGCTCGACGAAAGCGCCGAAAGTACGGCGGCGCACGGGGGCGACGCGGAAGGCGGGGTTCAGAGTGAGGGTGACCTGCGATGACATCGGTGTCTGCATCCTTCGGAAGGGAGGGGGCACCGGTGCGTGCGCAGCGATGCGCCGCCCGGATCTACAACGTTGCAACACAGCCTTCCACAGGTGACGTACCGCGTCAACGCCGTTCTGCGGTCCGCCGGGCTTCCGGTCCACCGGTCCACCGGTCCACCGGGCTGCCGGGCTGCCGGTCCGCCGCCGGCCGCCCACGTCCCGTCCCGTCGGTGAACACCACCGACCGTCGCCTCCGCCGCCCCGCACTCGGTCGGCCCGGCCCCTTCCTCGCCCTCGCGGTGCGAGAATCGACCCCATGCCCCCTCGTTCCTCCTCCGGCCAGCGACGGCCGCCCGCGCTCCGCGATGTCGCCGAGCTCGCGGGCGTCTCGATCAAGACGGTCTCCAACGTCGTCAACGACTACCCCCACGTGCGCGAGTCCACGCGCGAGAAGGTGCGCGAGGCGATCCTGCAGGTGGGCTACCGCCCGCAGGTCGCGGCCCAGCAGCTGCGCACCGGCGCCAGCGGGATGATCACCCTGGCGGTGCCGTCGCTGGACTTCTCGTACTTCTCGAACCTCGCCCAGGCGTTCATCGACGAGGCGCAGGAGCGCGGGAAGACGATCCTGCTCCACTCCACCTCCGGCGGCCGGGAGGCGGAGCGGACCGTGCTCGAGGGGTTCAAGCGGGTGCTCGGCGACGGGGTGATCTTCAATCCGCTGATGCTCGAGGAGGAGCTGTTCGCGCGGATGGAGCGCACCAGCCAGCCCACGGTGTTCATCGGCGAGCACCTGCCGGAGAACCTCCCCCAGGGCAGCGACTACGTGCGGATCGACAACGTCGCCGCCGCCTTCGACGCCACCTCGCACCTGATCGCCCAGGGCCGTCGGCGCCTGGCGTTCATCGGCGCGATCGACACCGCCCAGGGCAAGCAGCCCCACTCCTCCGGCACCATGCGGCGCGACGGCTTCCTCGCGGCGCTGGCCGCGCACGGGCTCGACGACGAGCCGGCGCGCATCCAGGTGGTCGAGGACTGGCGGCGGGAGGACGGCTTCGACGGGGCGCGCGCCCTGCTGGAGCGCCATGAGGACGTGGACGGGATCGTGTGCGGCAACGACGATCTCGCCACCGGCGCGCTGGCGATGCTCCGCCGGCTGGGGCGGCGCGTCCCGGAGGACGTCGCGGTGATCGGCTACGACGACACCCCCGACAGCGCGTTCTCGATCCCCGCACTGTCCACCATCGCGCCCGACAAGCACACCCTGGCCGCCACCGCCCTGGACCTGCTCACCGAGCGGATCCAGGGCTACGACGGCCCGCCGCGCACGATCGACACCCCGTACGCGCTCGTCGTGCGGGAGTCGACGGTGCCGGGCGCGGGCCTCGACGCCGGCGCGCCACCCGCGACCGCTCCGTCCTCCCTTTCCGCCCCCGACCTCGAGGAGCTCCCCCGGTGACCATCCCCACCCCCTACGAGGACCTGCTGCGCGAGGTCATGGAGACGGGGCGCCCCAAGGGCGACCGCACCGGCACCGGCACTCGCAGCCTGTTCGGCGCGCAGCTGCGCTACGACCTCTCGCAGGGGTTCCCGCTGATCACCACCAAGCGGGTGCACACCCGCTCGATCATCGTGGAGCTGCTGTGGTTCCTCCGGGGCGACACCAACGTCGGCTATCTCCACGACCACGACGTCACCATCTGGGACGAGTGGGCGGACGAGAACGGCGATCTGGGCCCCGTCTACGGCGCGCAGTGGCGCTCCTGGCCCACCCCCGACGGCGGCGTGATCGACCAGATCACCGACGTGGTCGAGGAGATCCGCACGAACCCGGAGTCGCGCCGGCTGATCGTCTCGGCCTGGAACCCGGCGGACATCCCCCGGATGGCGCTGGCCCCCTGCCACGCGCTGTTCCAGTTCGAGGTGCACGACGGGAAGCTCTCCTGCCAGCTGTACCAGCGCAGCGCGGACCTGTTCCTGGGGGTCCCGTTCAACATCGCCAGCTATGCACTGCTCACCCACATGCTCGCCCAGCAGACGGATCTCGCGGTGGGCGACTTCGTGTGGACCGGCGGGGACTGCCACATCTACGACAACCACGTCGAGCAGGTCACCCGCCAGCTGGCCCGCGCGCCGTACCCCTACCCGGAGCTGCGCCTGCACCGCCGGCCGGACTCGATCCTCGAGTACGCGCCCGAGGACGTCGAGATCGTCGGCTACCAGCACCACCCCGGCATCAAGGCTCCGGTGGCGGTGTGAGCGCGGCCGACGGAGTCGGCGCGACAGCCGTCGGGCGGGCGCCCGTCAGGCCGGCGGCCGACGGGACGCGAGCGCCGCGGATCGGCATGATCTGGGCGCAGGCGCGCGGCGGGGTGATCGGCGCCGGCGGCACGATGCCCTGGCACCTGCCGGAGGACCTGAAGCACTTCAAGCGCACGACCTCCGGCTCCCCCGTCGTGATGGGGCGGCGCACCTGGGAGTCCTTCCCGCCGCGGTTCCGCCCCCTGCCGGGGCGCACGAACATCGTCATCACCCGCGACGACTCCCTCGAGATGCCGGGCGCAGTGCGCGCACGCTCGCTGCCGGAGGCGCTCGAGCTCGCCGCGACCGAAGCGGGCCCGTCAGGGACCACCTGGGTGATCGGCGGCGGCTCGATCTACGCCGACGCGGTCGAGGTCGCCGAGCTGCTGGTCGTCACCGAGATCGACCTCGAGGTCGACGGGGACACCCTCGCCCCCGCGATCCCCGCGGAGTTCGCGGTCACCGCAGCCGATCCCGCGCAGGGATGGCACGAGGCCGCGAACGGCCTGCGCTACCGGATCCTCACCTTCTCGCGCTGAGGCGCCTTCCTCCGGACACGTCGACGTCCCGGGCACCACGTCATATCCAGCCCGTCATGCCGACGACGAGGAGTGGCGCGCCGCGAGATCCGCGGCGAGCTCGCCGATCCGCCTGCGGGCGGCGGGGGCGAGCACCTCGATGTGGTCGCCGCACCGGAGGAGCTGTCGCACCGCGTCGAGGTCGGGACTGACCACGACGCTCGTGCGCATTCCGCCCCCGGCCGTGGCGATCTCGCGGAGGCGGGTGCCGAGGATCCGGACGGCACTTACCTGTGGGTCTCCCCCGTCGACTGACCGGCGCCGACGAGCGAGCCGGTCGCCGGCAGCTCCTCGACCACCGCGCCGTCCACCAGCATCTCGGCGTCGGGGATCTGCGCGTCGCGGGAGGTGGTGATCTCCCAGGCGCGGTCCAGCAGCGCGCCGAGCAGGCGGGGGAAGCGGGCGGCGAGGCCGTCGGCCCCGTCGTCCGTGAGCATGTCCCGCAGCGCGACCGCGCCGACCGCGGCCATGGTCATGCCCTGCCCGTACAGCGGGGTGAACATCACGGCGGAGTCGCCGATATGGAGGAGGCCCTCGGGCCCGTCGGTCGTCTCCTCCCACAGCTGGCGGTGGGCACCCGCGGCCTTGGCGGCGGACGACTGCCCCACCGGCTCCGCGCCCTCGAGGGCGCTGTCCAGGGCGTCGGCGAGCTCCCGTTCGGGCTGCAGCGCGACCAGGTCCAGGAGGCCGGCGAGGTCGACGGGCGGCTGGTGGCGGGAGGTGCCGGCGACGGCGAGGACGTGCTCCCCGTCCCCGCAGGGCTCGAGGTCGATCGTCAAGGGACGGCGGCTGCTCGCCGGGGCGGAGAGCGACTCGGTGCCCTCGGGCAGCGCGCCCTCGCGCAGGCGCAGGCGCTGGCAGGTGTAGGCGACGTGGACGCGGGTGCCGAGGGTGCGCGGGCGGGTGCCGCCGAGGCCCTCGACCCAGGTGGCGGCGCGGCTGCTGCGCCCGGCTGCGTCGACCACGAGATCGCCGTGCAGCTCGCCGGCGTCCGTGCCGCGAAGCTGCACGCCGGTCACAGTGCGCTTGTCATCGCTGGTCAGGAGCCCGCCGACGGCGCCCTGGACCGCTTCGACGCCGGGCAGGGCGAGCACTCGGCGGCGCACCACGCCCTCGAGGACGGGGCGGGTGATCCACAAAGTGCCGGGCTCGTCGACGCCCGGGGCATCGTGCTCGTCGGCCCCGAGCGGGCCGTCGGCCGCGGCGGGGGCACCTTCGTTCGGGGTCGTCTCGTCGAGCACGGGGTCCGCCTCGCGGGCGGCGCGCGGGACGGCGCCGGCGGCGAGGAAGTCCTCGCGCAGGCCCGGCAGGAGCTCCTCCATCCGCGCCTCGCCGAGGGCGAGCAGTCGGTGGACGGTCCCGCCCTGGGGCACGCCGCGGCGCGGGGCGAAGGCATCGGGCCCGTCGACGGGCAGCGGGTCGCGGTCGACGACCGTGACGCGGGCGCTGTGCGGGGCGAGGGCCGCGGCGGCGAGCAGGCCGGCCATGCTCCCGCCCATCACGATCGAGTGCTCGAGAGTCGTCATAGGCTGCCTCCTGCGGGACGGAGCCGCCGCCCGTCGGCGGCCGTCCCTCCATCCCAGGCCAGGTGTGTGCGGGGAGGCAAACCCATGTGACCTACGCGGCCTCCCCGCTGAACACCTCCTCTCAGGTCCCGGCGATGCCGGTGGTGGCGATGCCCTTGATGATCTGGCGCTGGAAGAACATGAACACCACGATCAGCGGCAGCGCGGCGAGCACGGCCTGGGCCATGTTCTGCGCGTACTGGATGCCGTAGGCGCTGATCACCGTCTGCAGGCCCGTGGGCAGCGTCATGAGGTTCGCGTCGTTGACGACGATGAAGGGCCACAGGAAGTTGTTCCACGCCCCGATGAACACGAAGATCGCCACCGCGCCGAGGATCGGGCGGGACAGCGGCAGCACGATCGACCAGAAGATCCGCAGCCGGCTCGCGCCGTCCATGAGGGCGGCCTCCTCGAGCGCGAAGGGGATCTGGTCGAAGAACTTCTTCAGGATGAACACCATCGGGGCCGCGACCACCTGCGGCAGGATGATCCCCCAGTAGGTGTCCACGAGGTTCAGCGAGAGCATCAGGTGGAACAGCGGCACGATGAGGATCTGGCCGGGGATCATGATCGAGGCGACGATCAGGGTGATCAGCATCTGGCGGCCCGCGAACCGCAGCCGGGACAGCGCGTAGCCGGCCAGTGCCGAGATGGTCACCGTGATGAGGGTGACCGCGGCGGAGGTGAGCAGGCTGTTCCACGCCCAGCGCGGCACCAGCCCCTCGGAGAGGACGTTGATGTAGGCCTGCAGGGTGAAGCCGCTCTCGGGGACGATCGTCACCGGCATCGCCGCGGCCTCGGCCTCGTTCTTGAACGAGGTCAGCGCCGCCCAGAGCACGGGCGTGAGCCAGGAGGCCGCCAGCAGCGCGAGGATCACGAAGGCGACCACGCGGGCGGGGGCAGGGCCGCGCCGCCGCGGCACGGAGAGGCTGAGCGCGGGGGCGTTCACGGTGGGCGCTGTCTTGCTCAGGGTGGGGGTCGCGGCGCTCATGCCTTCACGCTCCGTCGGGAGGAGATCACCATGTAGGCGATCGAGACGATGATGATCAGGAAGAAGAAGATGTACGAGATCGCCGAGGCGTAGCCCAGGCGGTAGCCGGTGAAGCCGACCTCGTAGATGTACAGCAGCACCGGGCGAGTGGTGCCGCCGGGTCCGCCGGCGGTCATCTGGTAGATCTGGTCGAAGACCTTCAGCGAGGCCAGCAGTTGCAGCACGAGCACCAGCACCGTGGTGGGCGCGAGCTGCGGCAGCGTGATGGAGAGGAACTTCCGCCAGCCGCCGGCGCCGTCGAGGGAGGCGGCCTCGTAGAGCTGGTCGGGGATGTTCTGCAGCGCCGCGAGGTAGAGCAGGAAGTTGAAGCCGATGGTCCACCACACGGTGGTGATCACCACGGCGATCATCGCCGTGTTCGGGTCCTGCAGCCAGGCGGGCCCGGCGATCCCGAACCAGCCCAGGAAGGTGTTGATCAGCCCCAGCTGCGGGTTGTACATCCAGTTCCAGAACTGGGAGACCACCGTGGAGGCCAGCAGGAACGGCATGAAGAAGCTCAGGCGCCAGAACCACTGCCCGGGAAGCCCCAGGTTCACCAGCACCGCGAGCAGCATCGCGATGGCCACCAGCGGGATGGTGGACAGCAGCGTGAACCATGCGGTGTTGCCGAGCGAGCTCCACACCTGCGGGTCCCCGAGTGCTTCGCGCCAGTTGGCCAGGCCCACGAACTGGGTGTTCGTGCCGGCGAGGCTGGTGCCGGTGAAGCTCATCCAGAGCCCGTAGACGGTGGGCCAGATGAGGAACAGGCCGAACGCGGCCAGGAACGGCGTGCAGTAGAGCCAGCCGCGGAGGTTCTCGGCGCGGCGCCGACGCACGCGTCCGGCGGAGAGGGTGTCGGCCTTCTCGGTCACCCCGGGCGGGGCGACGAGGCCGTCGGCGGTGGTCATCGGCTGTCTCCTTCGACGAGCGGACGGGCGGGCACTGCGGTGGGGTGCGGGAGGGCGGCGGGTCGGGAGGTCTCGACCTCGGGGCCCGATGGGGCGGGACGGTGGCGCGAATCCATGGCGATCACATCGGCGGGGTCTTGAGCAGCAGGGCGTTGATCCGCTCCACGAACGCGTTCCACCCCTCGAGGGGGTCGACGCGGCGCGCCCAGACGTTCTGCATGTCGTTGCCGAAGTAGGTGTGGAAGTCACTGCCGGAGCCGCTGAACCAGGCCGGCGGATCGTAGATGAGATGGTCCACGGCGTCGGCGTAGTGCGACTGCGGGACCAGCTCGCCGTAGGCCGGGTCCTCGAGCACCGGGGAGTAGGCCGGGATGTGGCCCGCCGCCGCCCACTGGATCGAGTTCTGCAGCAGGTACGCCACCGCGGCGTGCACGCCCCGCCGCCGCTCGGGATCGGGGCTGCTCTGATGGGGCAGCACGAAGGAGTGGGAGTCGGCGTAGGCGACAGGCTCCCCGAAGACGCCGGGGATCATGGTCATGTCGAACGGGACGCCCTGGTTGCGGTAGTTGCCGGACTCCCACACACCGCCGTAGAACGCCCCGGAGCCGCCGGTGGCGAACTCGGAGATGGCGGTGCCGCCGTCGTGGCCGGGGTTCCCGACCTCCCCGTCGATGAGGGAGAGGATCCACTCCGCCGCCTCCACGACCAGCTCCTCCTGGTAGACCATCTTCTCCCCCACGGGCAGCTCGATGGTGCCGCCGAGCTGGGCGTAGTAGGTGGAGAACATGCGCCACTGGTTGGAGCCGTCGCCGAGGTAGCCGAAGGAGAGCCCGTAGCCGCTGGGCGCGTTCGCGCCGAGCTCGAGGGCGAGCGCGCGGAAGTCCTCCGGGGTGTCGGTGGGCATCAGCAGCCCGTCGCTGCCGAGCACTCCCGCCGCCTCGGCGATCTCGGTGTTGTAGTAGAGGACGAAGGGATGGGAGTCCAGGGCGATCGCGGTGAGCGCGCCATCGACCACCATCTTGTCCCAGATCAGCTCCGGGAAGTCCTCCTGGTGGACCCCGAACTCGGCGAACAGGTCGAGGTCCCACTCGTCGAGCAGTCCGCCGGGCGCGTACCCGGGCACGCGGGCCGCGTGCATGACGGCGAGATCGGGCGCGCGGCCGCCGGCCGAGGCCATGGCGAGCTTGGTGTAGTACGGCGCGCCCCAGGCGAGGACGGTCTGCTGCACGGAGGCCGCCCCTTCCGTCGCCATGTAGCCGTCGAGCATCTCCCCCATCGTCACGCCGTCCGGCCCGGACAGCAGGTGCCAGAAGGCGAGTTCGTCGACGGGGCGCGCGGCGGCGCCGGCGCAGCCGGACAGCGCCGCGAGCGAGCCGGCGGCGCCGAGCGCGCCGGCGCCCTGCAGGAGGGAGCGGCGGTTCAGCGAGCCGCCGGGGGAGGACGCCCCGGGACGGTGCTGTCCGGAGCCTCGGGTTTCGAAGATCATGCGCTCCACCTCTTCGTGGGGGCTCTCCGACGGGACGGCGAGCCTGGGAACCTCGTGTTCGCCGCTGAATTTACATCGTTGCAATGTGGTCGTCAACACCTCACCCAGAAGGCTCCGGGCGCGCTCATGCCGACGAGTGCGCGCCCCGCACCGCCGCTCCCGCCGCGCCACCGCACGCCGCCACCTGTCGCCACATGTCGCCGCCCCACCGCGCCGCCGCGCCGCCGCGCACCTGCCACGCGGGCCGACGCCACAGGCGCGGCGCGCCGGAATGCTAACGTTCACAGACGCGGATCGCCCTGGACCGCCGCTCGCGGAGCACTCCTCACCGACAGCCGGACACCTCGGCCGACGGATCCCGCCCAGACCCCCAGGAGGCGCCCATGTCCCCCACCGCGCGCCGCCCCTCGATGGGCGATGTCGCCGCCCGTGCCGGCGTCTCGTACCAGACGGTCTCGCGGGTGCTCAACGAGCCGGAGATCGTGCGGCCGGACACCCGTTACCGCGTGCTCGAGGCGATCTCCACGCTGGGCTACACCCGCAATCGGGCGGCGCGGGCGCTGAAGACGGCGCGCTCCTCCCTGCTGGGCGTGCTCACGGACGATCTGTCGCTGTTCGGCCCGGTGGAGACCACCACCGCGATCGAGTCCGCCGCCCGGGAGGCGGGCTATTCGGTGGTGCTCACCTCGCTGCCGCACGGGCGGCACGGCACCGCGCAGGTGGGGGCCGAGCTGCTGGGGGCGGACGTCGAGGGGATCCTGGTGATCGCCGCGCACGAGGGCATGACCCCGGCGGTCTCCGCCGTCGCGCGCTCCACCCCGGTGGTGGCGGTCTCCGCCCAGCCCCTGGGGCAGGCCGGCGTGGAGGTGGTGGGCATCGACCAGGGGCGCGGCGCGCGCGAGGTGGTCGAGCACCTGCAGCGCACGGGCGCCCGCTCGATCGTGCACCTGGCGGGGCCGACGGACTGGTTCGACGCCCGGGCGCGCCGGGACGGCTTCACCGCCGCACTCGAGGCCCTCTCGCTCGACGGGGAGGTGACGACCCCGGGAGAGTGGACCCCGCGCTCGGGCTACGAGCGCACCACGGCCCTGCTCCGCTCCGGCCTGCCGGACGCGCTGTTCGCCGCGAACGACATGATCGCGATCGGGGCGCTGCACGCCCTGCACGAGCACGGGCTGCGGGTGCCGGAGGACGTCTCCGTGGTGGGCTTCGACAACACCCTCGGCGCCGAGTTCCTGATCCCCTCGCTCACCACGGTGGCGCAGCCCTTCGCCGAGGTGGGGCGGGCGGCGCTGCGCCACATGGTCTCCCTGCTGGACGGGACCGCACCCGGCGAGGACGCCCCCGAGCCCCTGCCGCCGCGCCTGGTGGTGCGCCGCTCCACCCCGCCCGAACGCACGCACTGACCCCGGGCCCGCCGCGACCGGAGCCGTGCGACCGGGCTCTTGCCCCGACCGTGGACACCCCCTCCACACCGCTGGCAGCACCAGAATGTGAACGTTGACATCGACGCCTCGCGAGTGGTTCAGTGGTGACATGACGCACGACGACGTGACCCCCGCGGGCCGCCCCGAGCCCGCCGCCCTGCTCGCCGCGGGCCGCGCCCACCTGGGCCTGGAGCTCGGCTCCACCCGCATCAAGGCCGCCCTGGTGGACGATGCGGGCGCCGTGCTGGCTTCCGGCTCCCACGCCTGGGAGAACCAGCTGATCGACGACAGCTGGACGTACTCCCTCGCGGACGTGCGCACCGGCATCCAGGACTGCTACGCGGACCTGGCACGCGAGGTGCGCACGCGCCACGGCGTGGAGCTGACGCAGCTGGCGAGCCTGGGCATCTCCGCGATGATGCACGGCTACCTGCCCTTCGCGGCCGACGGCACCCCGCTGGCCGAGTTCCGCACCTGGCGCAACACGTACACCACCGAGGCCGCCGCGGAGCTCAGCGAGGCGCTCGGCGTGAACATCCCGCTGCGCTGGAGCATCGCCCATCTGCTGCACGCCCTGCGCCGCGGCGAGGAGCACGTGCGGGAGATCGCCCAGCTCACCACGCTGGCGGGGTACGTGCACCGCGAGCTCACCGGGCGCTCCGTGCTGGGCGTGGGCGATGCCAGCGGCATGTTCCCGATCGCCGCCTCCGGCGACCGCTTCGACGCCGACCTGCTGGAGCGCTTCGCCGCCCTCGACGGGGTGGCGGAGATGCCCTGGTCGCTGCCGGAGGTGCTGCCCGAGGTGCTGCTCGCCGGGCAGGACGCCGGCACGCTCACCGCCGAGGGCGCCGCCCTGCTGGACCCCACCGGTGCGCTGCGCCCCGGCGCGATCGCCGCCCCGCCGGAGGGGGATGCCGGCACCGGCATGGTCGCCACCCACGCGATCGCCCCCCGCACCGGCAACGTCTCCGCGGGCACCAGCGCCTTCGCGATGGTGGTGCTGGAAGGTCCGCTCTCCGGCCCGCGCGAGGAAATCGACATGGTCACCACTCCCGCCGGGGATCCGGTGGCGATGATCCACACCAACAACTGCACCGGCGAGCTGGACGCCTGGGTGGGGGTGTTCGGCCGCTTCGCGGAGCTGCTGGGTCGCCCGCTCGGCGCCGAGGAGCTGTACGGCCTGCTGCTCGGCGCGGGGGCCGAGGGCGAGGCGGACGCCGGCGGCGTGCTGAGCTATAACTACCTCTCCGGCGAGCACCAGACCGCCGTGCCGTCGGGCCGGCCGCTGCTGGTGCGCGAGCAGGGCGCCCGCCTCACCCTCGAGAACCTGTTCCGCGCCCAGCTGCACGGCGCCTTCGGCGCGCTCGCGGTGGGGATCGAGGCGCTGCTGCACGACGAGGGCGTGCAGCTGGACGTGATGTACGCCCACGGCGGGATCTTCCGCACCGCGGGCGTGGCCCAGCAGGTGCTGGCCGACGCCCTCGGCACCCCGGTCGCCGTCGGCGAGTCCGCCGGCGAGGGCGGGGCCTGGGGGATGGCGCTGCTGGCCGCCTTCGCCGCGCACCGCGCCGGCACCGCACACCCCGCGGCCGACGGGCACGCCGCGCCGCGGCAGGACCACGCCGCCGCGCTCGGGCGGTTCCTCGCCGAGCAGGTGTTCGCCGCCGAGGCGCTGCACACCCTCGCCCCGCAGGAGGCCGGCGCCGCCGGTCATGCCCGCTGGCTGGCCGCCTACCGCGCCGCCCTCCCGGTGGAGCGCCTGGCCGGCGAGCTGCTCGAGTGACCGCCCCCGTCGGCCGGCCCGCCGCCGGCCCCGTGCCCGTCGGCCCCGCGCCGGCCTGCCGGACCACCGCCCGCGCGGCGCCCGCCCGGCCCGTCGTCCCCGCCTCTCCCGCCGCACGCCGGCGGCCCGCCCCCAGCCAGGAGCTGCCATGACCCTCGTCCTCGACGATCTGCCCGCCGCCGCCCAGGAGGCGGTGGCCGCGACCCGTGAGCGCGTCGCCGCGCTGCATGCCGAGCTGCCCCGCAACCAGCTGGTGGTGTGGACCGCCGGCAACGTCTCCGAGCGCGTGCCCGCCACCGACCCGTCGGTGCCCGGCCTGATGGTGATCAAGCCCTCCGGCGTCTCCTACGACGAGCTCTCCGCGCAGAACATGGTGGTCTGCACGCTGGACGGCGCGAAGATCGTCGACGGCACCCCGGATGCCCTCACCCCCTCCTCGGACACCGCCGCGCACGCCTACGTGTACGCGCACATGGAGGAGGTGGGCGGGGTGGTGCACACCCACTCCACCTACGCCACGGCCTGGGCCGCGCGCGGCGAGGAGATCCCCTGCGTGCTCACGATGATGGGCGACGAGTTCGGCGGCCCGGTGCCGATCGGGCCGTTCGCGGTGATCGGCGACGACTCCATCGGCCGCGGCATCGTGGAGACCCTCCGCGGCCACCGCAGCCCCGCGGTGCTGATGCAGAACCACGGCCCGTTCACAATCGGGAAGGACGCCCGCGCCGCGGTGAAGGCCGCGGTGATGGTCGAGGAGGTGGCGCGCACGGTGCACGTCTCCCGCCAGCTCGGCGAGCCGCTGCCCATCGCCCAGCCCCTCATCGACTCCCTGTACGACCGCTACCAGAACGTGTACGGCCAGCGCTGAGGTCGGTCGCACCGACCCGCCGCAGCCACCGCCCCGCCGCCGACCCGTCGGCCCCGCTCCACCCCGCTCAGAGACGAGGACTCCCCCATGCACACCCCCTTCGCCACCCGCGAGATCTGGTTCCTCACCGGCAGCCAGGGCCTGTACGGCCCCGAGACGCTCGACCAGGTCGCCGCGCAGTCCCGCACGATCGCCGAGACCCTCGACGCCGCCTCCGACATCCCCGTGAAGATCGTCTGGAAGCCGGTGCTCACCGACCGTGACGCGATCCGCGAGACGGCCCTGGCCGCGAACGCGGATCCGGCCTGCGTGGGCGTGATCGCGTGGATGCACACCTTCTCGCCGGCGAAGATGTGGATCCAGGGCCTGGACGCGCTGTCCACCCCGCTGCTGCACCTGCACACGCAGGCGAACGTGGAGCTGCCCTGGTCCACCATCGACATGGACTTCATGAACCTCAACCAGGCCGCGCACGGCGACCGCGAGTTCGGGTACATCGCCACCCGCCTGGGCGTGGACCGCAAGACCGTGGTGGGCCACGCCGGCGCCCCGGACGTGCAGGCGCGGATCGGCCGCTGGGCGCGGGCCGCCACCGGCTGGGCGGAGATGCACTCGCTGAAGCTGGCCCGCTTCGGCGACAACATGCGCAATGTCGCCGTCACCGAGGGGGACAAGACCGAGGCCGAGCTGCGGCTCGGCGTCTCGGTGAACACCTGGGGCGTGAACGACCTGGTCGCCGTGGTGGACGCGGTCGAGGACAGCGCGATCGACGCCCTGGTGGCGGAGTACGAGGAGCTCTACGAGGTGGTGCCCGAGCTGCGCCGCGGCGGCGAGCGCCACGAGTCGCTGCGCTACGGCGCCCGGCAGGAGCTGGGCCTGCGCCGCTTCCTGGAGGACGGCGGTGTCAGCGCCTTCACCACGAACTTCGAGGACCTCGGCGGGCTGCGCCAGCTGCCGGGCCTGGCGGTGCAGCGCCTGATGGCCGACGGCTACGGCTTCGGCGCCGAGGGCGACTGGAAGACGGCGATCCTGGTGCGCGTGGCCGCGGTGATGGGCCACGGCCTGCCCGGCGGCGCCTCCCTCATGGAGGACTACACCTACGAGCTCACGCCCGGCCGCGAGAAGATCCTCGGCGCGCACATGCTCGAGGTCTCCCCCTCGCTGACCAGCGCGAAGCCCTCGCTGGAGATCCACCCGCTGGGCATCGGGGACCGTGAGGACCCGGTGCGCCTGACGTTCACGGCCGACCCCGGCCCCGCCGTCGTCGTCGCCCTCTCCGACATGCGCGAGCGCTTCCGGCTGGTCGCGAACCAGGTGACCGTGGTGGAGCCCGACGAGGAGCTGCCGAACCTGCCGGTGGCCTGCGCGGTGTGGGAGCCGGCCCCGGACTTCGCCACCTCCGCCGAGTGCTGGCTGACCGCCGGCGCCGCCCACCACACCGTGATGACCAGCGCCGTGGACCTGGAGACCTGGGAGGATCTCGCCACGATCGCCGACATCGAGCTCGCCCTCATCGACGAGACCACCACCGTGCGCACCTTCGCCCAGGACCTGCGCACCAACCAGGTCTACCACCGCCTCGCCCAGGGGTTCTGAGATGCCGCTCGAGGCACCCGGGAGCAGCTGGTCCGGGACCGTGGACTACGGTCCCGGCCCGCTGCACGCCCCCACCGGCGTGGACGAGCTGCGCGCCCTGGTGGCCCGCAGCCCCCGGCTCCGGGCGCTCGGCACCCGGCACTCGTTCTCCCAGATCGCCGCGAGCGATGCACCGCTGGTGACGCTCGCGCAGATGCCGGCCGAGATCGACGTCGACACCGCGACGCGCACCGTGCGGGTGGGAGCCGGGGTGCGGTACGGCGAGCTGGCCGTGGCCGCGCACGCGCGCGGCCTGGCGCTGTCGGCCATGGGCTCGCTCCCCCACATCTCGGTGGGCGGGGCGAGCGCCACCGGCACCCACGGCTCCGGGGACCGCGCACGCTGCCTCGCCTCCGCGGTGCGGGCGATCGACCTGGTCACGGCCGACGGGGACCTGCTGCACCTCTCCCGCGCGCAGGATCCGGAGATCTTCGACGGCGCCGTGCTGGCGCTGGGCGCGCTGGGCGTGGTCACCCACCTCACCCTCGACCTGGTGCCCGCCGCCCCCATGCGCCAGAGCGTGCACCTGGACTTCCCCGCCGAGCGCACCACCACCGCCGATCTGCTCGCGATGCTCGGCGCCGGGACGAGCGTGAGCCTGTTCCACCACTGGGACGGCCGCATCGCGCAGGCCTGGGTGAAGCAGGACGTGCAGAGCGAGGCCGAGCTGCCGGCGCAGTGGCTGGGCGCTCACCGCGCCGAACGGCCGGTGCACCCCCTGCCGGGGATGCCCGCGGATTTCTGCACCGACCAGAGCGGTGCGCCGGGCCCCGCCCATGAGCGCCTGCCGCACTTCCGGCTCGAGTTCACCCCGTCCAGCGGCGAGGAGATCCAGTCGGAGTACTTCGTGCCCCGGGAGCAGATCGGCGAGGCGCTCGCCGCGGTGATGCCGCTCGGCGAGAAGATCCGGCCGCTGCTGCACGCCTCCGAGGTGCGCACCGTCGCCGCGGACGAGCTGTGGCTCTCCCCCGCCCACCGCCGCGACAGCGCCTGCGTGCACTTCACCTGGAAGCGCAGGGCCGCCGAGGTCGCGGCGCTGCTGCCCGAGATCGAGGAGCGACTCGCCCCGTTCTCGCCCCGCCCGCACTGGGGGAAGGTGTTCACCCTCGCCCCGGAGCAGGTGCGCGCCCAGTACCCGCGCCTGGAGGACTTCCGCGCCCTGCGGGACCGGCTGGACCCCGGGCGCACCTTCGCCAACGCCTACGTGGACCGACTGCTCGGAGCCTGAGCCCATGACCCGCCTCCCGTCCGATCCCCTCGCCGCCGACGCCGCCCTGCCCGGTGACGCCCCGCCCGTGAACGACACCCGCCCGCCCATGGGCTGGAACTCCTGGGACAGCTACGGCACCACCGTCACCGAGGCGGAGGTGCTCGCCAATGCGCGCTTCCTCGCCGAGCACCTGGCACCGCTGGGCTGGGACACCGTGGTGATCGACATCGACTGGTCGGATCCCTCGGCCCGCTCCCACGGGTACAACGACGACGCCCCGCTGACGATGGACGAGCACGGCCGCCTGCAGCCGGACCCGGTGCGCTTCCCCAGCAGCGCGGGCGGGGCCGGCTTCGCGCCGCTGGCCGCGCAGCTCCATGCCCTGGGGCTGCGGCTGGGGATCCACGTGATGCGCGGGATCCCGCGCCGGGCGGTCGCGGCGAACAGCCCGCTGCACGGCAGCTCCCTGCGCGCGGCGGACATCGCCGATCCCACCAATGCCTGCGAGTGGAACCCGCACATGGTGGGCATCGACCACACCGTGCCGGGCGCGAGCGCGTACTACGAGTCCGTGCTGGCGCTGTACGCGGGGTGGGGCGTGGACTTCCTCAAGGTGGACGACATGCTGTGGCCCTACCAGGCCGCGGAGATCGAGGCCTTCGCCGCGGCGATCGAGGGGTGCGGGCGGCCGATGCAGCTGAGCCTCTCGCCCGGCCGGGACCTGTCCCTGACCCGGCTGCCGCACCTGCGCGAGCACGCCACCATGTGGCGGATCTGCGACGACCTGTGGGACCGGTGGGAGGACGTCGAGGCGAACTTCGCCCGCTTCGCCCGCTGGGCCCCGCACGCCGGGCCGGAGGGCTGGCCCGACGGGGACATGCTGCCGCTGGGACGGATCGGCATCCGGGCCGAGCGGGGCGAGCCGCGGGATTCGCTGCTGACCGCCGACGAGCAAGTCACGCTCATGACGCTGTGGGCCATCGCCCGCTCCCCGCTGATGGTGGGCGGGGACCTGCCCAGTTCGGATCCCGCCACGATCGCGCTTCTGGGCAACGCCGACGTGCTCGCCGTGCACCGCGACGGCCACGGCGCCCGCGAGGTGTTCCGCGAGGACCCGCTGATCCTGTGGACGGCCGAGGGGTCCGACGGCGAGCACTACGTCGCCGCGTTCAACGTGGGCGAGGACGTGCTGGAGGTGGCGCTGGACAGCCAGGACGCGGGCCTGCCCGCGCGGGGACTCGCCGAGGTGCGCGAGCTGTGGAGCGGTGAGCTGCTCCGCCCGCGCGAGGTCACCGTGCAGTCCGATGCCGCCCGAGGCGTCGCCCCCGGCTCCTCCGCGCTGGACGTGCGGATCCCGCCGCACGGCGCGGTGCTGCTGCGCGTGTCCTGACCGGAGCCGTGCCCGCACGAGGGTGTCGCGCGGGCACAGCGGCAGTCAGGCGAAGCAGCCGTCAGGCGCGCCGGGACCGGCAGATCATCAGCGCTCCGCCGCTCGCCTCGTGCGGCCCGAATGCCAGAGATTCCAGAGGCGGCGGCGCGGGGGAGGCGAGCACCGGGGGTGTGCGTCTGCATGGGTGGGGCGGTGGTCTCCGGCGGGGACTGACCGATGACGCGCTGAAGATCGTCGCCGAGAAGAACACCGACGTCACCGTGAATCCCGAGTACAGCGAGCGGACCGGCTGCACGACCGCAACCCCTCAGGCCCCGGCCGCGCCCCTCCCGGTCACCGTCAGCCCCACCGTCCGGTGAACGTGGTGACCGATCGAGGAGCGAGGCGGGCCGGGCCGGAGGCCATGCCGTCGCCGCCCCTCTCCAGGCGCACCGTCTCCCCTCGCGCGAGGGAGTCGGACTCAGTCGTCCGGAACGGTGTGAGCTGAAGGCTCTTGGCCTCGAGCGGCACGGCGAGCTCGACGTCTCGAGGCTCCTCGGACTCGTTGATCGCCACGACGACCAGGCTCTTCGTCTCCTCGTCGAGGAATGCACAGGCGTGGACCTCGACCCGGGTGGCCGGCTCCCATGCCAGTGCCTCGGCCTGCGTCATCCCCTCGGGGACCAGCAGGTCGAGGATGTTCGGATCCTCGTGACCATCGGAGCCGCCGCCGAAGTTCCACTCGCCGCCCTCGCGATGGACTTCCCGCACCCGCAGCGAGTCGGATTCCATGTTCCCCTCGGAGCCGGTCACCACGACCTGGAGAGCCCATCCCGGCACCATGTCCCCGAGGAAGCTCTTGGGGACTCGGACGGTGACGGTGTCACCGGCGACCGTCTGCGCGGAGGTCCCCGCGACGAACAGCGCCTCCTGCATCGTCGCGGAGACCTTCTGCGCGACGTCGGACTCGATCGCGTCGGTCCGTCCGGAGGCGAGGATCGCGCGGTCCCAGGCGAAGCCGTCGGCGACCAGTGCTCGCCTGCCGGGCAGCAGCTCGGTGAAGCCGCCCTCGGCACGGGTGTCGAGGTAGATGTCGATGTTCTGCAGGTCGTAGCCGACGGGTGAGCCGTTCCAGGGATCCTGCAGGTCCGCGCCGAGCCGAATGACGAAGTCGACGTCGTCGCCCGCGTCGGTCGCCTCGACCGAGAGCAGGTCGCAGCTTCCGGGCACGAAGACCGGGTTCGACGGATAGGTGTAGTTCCCCGGGCCCGCATCGTCGCCGGCGGCATCCTCGATCCGGAAGATCTGGTCCCCGGGTTCGGTCCCGGTGGCGATGTCCGGGACCACGAACGGGATCCGCGCCGTCTGGCCCTCCTGGTGCTCCTCCGTCTCGAGCACGGCGTCGATGCGTCGAGCGCCGGGCCGCAGGAAGCGGCTGTAGTTTCCGAGCGCCCACAGGCGTCGCGTCTCCTCGACGGTCTCGGCGTCCCCGGGCTCGATGTAGTCGGTGTACAGGAGGCCGTCGTGGTAGTCGTAGCGGCTCACGGCGATCCAGTACTGCCAGGTCGACACTCCTGCGAGAGTGAGGTCGGCGTGGACCGTCCTCGCGAGGGTCAGCGCGGAGTCCATGCTCGAGTCACGGCCGTTGACCATCTCGCACCATTCGGTCATTCCGAACGGGACATCGGGCCAGGCCTTCATCGCCTCACCGGCGAGTGCTCGCTGCTCATCCGTGGACCAGTAGGAGTGGGTCGCGAACTCGCCGATGTCCTCACGGATCATGGGGTCGTCCAGCAGGAGCGAAGCGTAGGACTCGCCGGAGTACAGCGACGTGTATTCGCCGGCTTCCGGGGCGGAGACGACCGTGTCCAGCCCGCTGTCCGCGAAGGCGGCGATGGTGGCAGCGGTCAGCTCGCGCACCTGCTCGGGCTCGTAGTGGCAGCCCTCCTGTCCGGGGCCGTCCCAGGACCACTGCGGCTCGTTGATCGGGCTGATCATCCGGAAGTCGATCCGCTCTTCGTCCCGGAAGTGCCGAACCACATCGATCAGGTAGTCGATGAAGGCGTCATGGTTCTCCGGCGCGAGGTTGGAAGTCCCCGTGTCGCCGTAGGTGCGGCCGTTGACGGTGAGGTGGCGGGGCGGGGAGTTCACGAAGGCGATGAAGTCCTCGACTCCTCGCCGCTTCGCGGCCTGCAGGAACCATCGCGCTCCGCTGTCGCGGTCCCAGTCGTAGTCGCCGTCGCCGAGGGCGAAGCTCTCGGCGGTGCGCCAGGGATCGGTGATGGTGTGGTCGATGCCGCCGCCGATGTTGTAGCGGTACTGGGACAGCCCGATGCCCTGCGTGCGGGAGAACAGGAGCTGCGCGACGGCATTGCGAGCGGAAGGGGTCCACTCGCCGAGCTTCTGGGACCACCATGCGCCGGAGGCTCCGAAGCCGTCCAGCCGCTGGTGGAGCGTCGCCGGGTCGAGACGCAGCCGGTGGTGCGGTGCACCGACGTCTGGTTTCTCGGCCGGCGCGGCGCTCGCGCTCGAGGCGCCGACCGCGGTGCCGCCGGCGACCGCTCCCGCCGCCATGGCGGAGCTCAGGACGGCGCGGCGGGAGATGCCTCGCGCAGGGTGCGGACGCTCACCGGGAACGTTCTGGGCGGGGGTGAAGGGCACGGGCATGAAGACCTCGTCTCATCAGGGTGTCGTCGTCGACGCCTTTCTTCGCCCCTTAGCGTAAGCACAGAAACATCGGGGAATCCAGGGATTCCCGCGAATCGGGAAACCCCTTCCCCTCCGCGGTCGAGTCCGCTACGGTCGGCGCAGCACCCTTCTTTCGAGGGGTATGGAAAGGGTGGCTGCAGACCACCCGTCGTCAGGGCGAGTGCCCTGCCGATCCCCGCACGACTCGACGAGGAGTCCTCCCGTGCCCATGAATCCCCACTTCGCTCCCCGCCGCAGGAGCATCCTCACCGCAGCCCTGGCTGCACCGCCGCTCGCGATGCTGGCCTCGGCTCCTGCTCGTGCCGACGGTTCATCCCCGCGCACCGCGTTCACGCCGGGCCAGCCGTGGCTCGACACGAACGGCCAGGTCATCCAGGCCCACGGTGGCCAGGTCGTCATCGCCGAGGACGACCTCGGCACCACCTACTACTGGTACGGCGAGGACCGGAGCAACGGCTACGGCTCCTCCCCCGGCGTCCATGTCTACTCCTCCCGCAACCTCTACGACTGGACGGACGAGGGGCTCGCGCTCCGAGCGCTGACCGCCCCGGAGCAGCTCGAGGAGGACCCGTACTTCGTCAACCTCTACTCGGAGTACACGGACGAGCAGAAGGCGGCGGTCATCCGCGATCTGGTGACGACTCCCGCCCCCGACTCGTCGGTGCCCGCAGCGATCCTCGAGCGCCCCAAGGTGCTCCACAACGCCGCCCAGGGCACCTGGGTGATGTGGGTCCACGCCGACGGGCCGTCCGAGACCTCCAACGCCCAGTACGCGAAGGCCAATGCCGGTGTCGCGGTCTCGGACTCTCCCACCGGACCGTTCCGTTGGATCGACAGCTACCGGCTGCACCACGCCCCGGAGGGAGAGCCGAACTGGCAGCCGGACAACCCCGGGATGGCCCGGGACATGAACCTCTTCCTCGACGACGACGGCACCGCCTACATCATCTACTCGAGCGAGGAGAACTACTCCTTGTTCATCTCCCTGCTCGACCCGTCGTTCACCGCGCTGGCCACGCCGCCCGAGAGCGCCGTGAAGGGCGTCGACTTCATCCGCCCGTACATCGGGGCACACCGCGAGGCGCCGGCGCTGTTCAAGAGAGCAGGCACCTACTTCCTCATCACCTCGGGTGCGACGGGCTGGGACCCGAACCCGGCGCAGTATGCGACAGCCACGGAGATCCTCGGCGAGTGGACCGATCACGGGAATCCGGTGAGCGGCGACGGAGCGGCGACCACCCACGGTTCCCAGAGCACCTGCGTGATCCCCGTCGATCCGGACCGTGGCACCTACGTGTACATGGGCGATCGGTGGACGCCGTCAGATCTCGCCAACGCGCCGTACGTGTGGCTGCCGCTGCGCTTCGGGGAGGGGACGAGCATGTCCCTGATCTGGGAGGATTCCTGGCGCTGGGAGGATCAGCCTGCACAGCCCGCCTACACCGTCGAGGTCGATCTTCCGGCCGCCGTCGGGCTCGGCGAGGGGCAGAAGCTCCCCCGCAACGGCACCCTGCGTCTCGCCGACGGGACGGTGTCGAAGCGGAAGATCAGCTGGGAGGGCGCGCTCGATCGTCCCGGGATGGTTCCGATCCTCGGCACGCTCGCCGGTCCCGAAGCGCTCACGGTGCGCCGCGAGGTGCTCGTCGTCCCGCAGCACATGGTCTATCTGGTCAATGCCGGAGGCGTGGAGACGAGCGACTACCTCGCCCTGCGAAAGCATGCGCAGGGCCCGGATCCGAAGAACTCCGTCGCCGATCAGCCCTATGGCGCGGATCCCTCGACGGGTGCGGTCTGGGGCCATGTGGGGCGCTCGCTGCCTGCAGGCTCCGACACCGATTCCCTCGACCGCTCGCTGCGGTACGCGACGAACCACGACGACCTCGTCTATCGCTTCGCGAACCTCCCGCAGGGCACCTACACGGTCCACGTCGGCTACTACGACCCGTGGCCGTGGGCGAACCGCGCCGCACAGGTGAGCGTCAACGGAGAGCTCGTCGAGGAGCAGCGGCTCTTCACCGGCACCGCTGAGGCCGCCGCCTACACAGGTATCGCCTCGGGCACCGCGGGCGAGATCGTCCTGACTCTCCATCCGACGAGGTCCCCTGACATCCAGGTCAGCTGGATCGTGGTGGTCAAGGACTGACACCGGGCGGAGCAGGCGGCGGGCTCAGCGGCGTCGTGCCGCGAGCCCGCCGTGCGGCACGGCCCAGCCTGGCGCCGACCCTCCGCCCGAGGCGGGAGGTGCCGGGGTGAGCGCGCTCGACGGGCTGGGCAGGCCCACACGCTCGAGGAACGCCTCGAGGGCGAGCACCGCCATGCCGAGGCTGACACCTTCGCCGTCCGCCTCGGTGAACTCGATGCTGAGAGTGCTCGACGGGCCCGGGAGGCACTCCTGGGCGATGCGCTCCCGCACCCTGTCGTGCAGCTCGGCGCCGGCGTAGCGGGTGATCCAGCCGAGCACGGAGACGTGCTCGGGGTTGAGCAGGTTCACCAGGTTCCCGATCCCGGCGGCCAGGTAGTCACCGGTGCGCAGCAGGGCGCGCTGAGCGGCGGCGTCCCCGGCGACCTCCGCCCGCATCAGCCGCTCGATGAAGTCCCGGTGATGGGGCACCTCGAGCAGTTCGTGCTCCGGCGCGATCTCGGCGAGGGTGGCGCGGATGCCCTCGACGCCCACGTACGCCTCGACGCATCCGCTGCGCCCGCAGCTGCAGGTGCGTCCGTTCCAGATCAGCGTGGTGTGCCCCCACTCCCCGGCGGAGTTGCCCCGCCCGCGCAGCAGCTGACCGTCCACGATGATCCCGGCGCCCACGCCCGTGCCGAGGTTGACCGAGACGAACTGCCGGAAGCGACGCCCTGCGCCGAACCAGAGCTCCCCGGTGGCCAGGGCCATCAAGGGGTTGTCGACCCGGACCGGCACGGGCACCGCCTCTTCGAGCGCCGCGCACAGCGGCACCTCGTGCCAGTCCCAGTTCGGCGCGAACACGTCGACTCCGCGCACCGGGTCCACCTGACCGGGCAGGGAGATCCCAGCCCCGAGGACATCGCCCTCGAGCTCCGGGTGCCGATGAAGCAGCGTCTCCACGCAGCCCCGGATGTGCTCGGCGACCGTCTCGATGGTCTGCGCGCCGGGGGCGAGCTCCATCCGCTCCTGGTCGAGGCGTGCGAGGGAGACATCGAAGAGGTCAACCCGCACGTACGTCTCGGCGACGTCCACGGCGAGAAGCGCACCGCGGCCGGGGTTCGCCTGGAACAGCGTGGTGGGGCGGCCGCCCTGCGAGGAGACCTGACCGGCCTCTCGCAGCACGCCCTCCTCCACCAGCTCGCCCACCAGGGTGGTCACCGTGGCGGGACTCAGGGCGGTCTCCGCGCTGATCTGGGCACGGGTCACGGTGTGCTGGGCGAAGACGGTGCGGAGCACCATGAAGCGGCTCTCGTTGCGGATGTCCTTCGACGACTTCGCCGCCACCGATGCCTCCTGTCCTCACCGCCCTGCGCAGAGCTCACCGCCCCGAAGGGGCCCGTCCGTGTCGCGCCCTCGCCGCGTCACCGGGGCGTCGGCGCGATCCTCACCCCGTCGAAGATACCGCCTCGCGCCTCCAGCGCCTCGACCAGCAGCAGGACCTCGGGCTCCTCGGGCGCCCGCCATCCGGCGGGGATCCACGAGCGGTGCGGGCTCCCGCCCGCTGTCACCGGACGGCCCAGGACGTGGCGGGAGACGCGCCGGCCCCCGGCGATCACCGTGACCTGGACGTCGTCGCCGTCGACCTCCAGCAGCATGCCGCCGGCGGCTCCGGTCGACTCCTCCGACCCCTCGCGCATCCGGAGCAGGACCGGTGCGTCCGCGGCGATGTGCAGGCCGGCCGACGACGCGGCGCTCGTGCTCGACCCGATGTGTCGCAGCGGGCGCCATCCGTCGCCGCCCGCCTCCACCGCGCGGCGGGTGAGGAGTGCGGCGAGTCCCGCCTCGGTGAGCGTGCGGAGCGCCGTGCGTCGCGGCCTGCGGGCGCTCAGCACCTCGACCCGCTCGAGCAGACCTCCGGGCACGTGCGGGGCACGGACGCGCACCTCGATGTCGCCGCCGTGCGTCCCGTCCGGTGCGAGCACCAGCACGGGCGCCTCGGGCATCACCCTCTGCTCCTCGCCGCCGTCGAGCGCGACGTGCACGGGATGGGTGAGCCCCACCAGCCGGAGCACCGCGACCTCGCCGTCGGTGCCACGGGACAGCGTGCGCACGTAGGTGGTCTGCACCCCCGGATTCGTGCTGGACCAGCCGCCGAGGCCGCGCAGCGGCGGCTGGTCGAGCTCGCCCAGGGCACGACGGTCGGGGAGCCGGCGCACCTCCCAGAGGTCGGTCGCGTCCTGGGCCGAGAGCACTTCGAGCACCCGGCCCACGCCGCGTCCGGCCCCGAGGGCGAGGGCGGGACGTCGCGCGTCGTCGAAGTTCGCCCGCCCCCAGATCTCCGCCGTGGCCCGCAGGCGGTGCGCACGGCCGGGGGTGAGGGGGAAGGACAGCGGGGCGCCGTGAGTGACCTGCACGCCCTGGTCGACCCCGTCCACGCCCACCCGCACGAGGTCGGCGGCGCCCAGCAGCAGCACCTCCGACGCCTCCGCGGAGAGCTCGAACTCGGCGGTGAGGCGCCCGTCGGGCAGCCCTCGCGCCTCGGCGCCGAGCGAGGTCGTGCCGCCCGTCTCCTGCGGCGCGGCAGCGGCCTCGTCGAGCACGCCCCCGAGCGGCAGCAGCTCCATGTCGGCGCGGCGCAGCACCGGCTCCGGATCCGCGCGACCGGCGGGACGGGGGCGCAGCACGATCGTCACCGGTGTGCCCGGTGCGATGGAACGCGCAGTGCCCGGGCCGTCGAGCCGGAGGCGTTCGGTGGCGCCGCCGTCCACGGGAAGCACCACCTCGATCCGGGACGACTCCCGCCCTTCGAAGGTGAGCAGCAGCCCCTCCTCCCGATCCGGCACGGCGGGCTCCACGGCGACCAGCTCGGCCGTCGCCACGGCGAGGGTCCCTTCGACGCCCCAGGGCGCGAGGGGCACGTCGAGCGACCAGAACGGACAGCCGCCGGGCTCGAGCACGGCGGCGACGCCGTCGGTGGAGCCGTCGGCCCCGGCGAGCGCCGCGGAGCGGAGCCGTACCGGGCGCTGCAGACCGTCGAGCTCGGCGGGGCCCACGAGGTGGCCGCCGCCGGCGAGGGCGAGGGCCCCTCCGGACTCCACCCCCTCGAGCGCGGCGGCGTCCAGCGGTTCCGGGGCGGCGGTCGCGAGTCGCTCCCCCCAGGCCGAGAGGGTCGCGGCGAGCGCGATCGCCTCGTCGTACTCCGGCCGGCGCCGACCGTCCGGGCTGAGGTATCCCCCGAAGTCGTAGTCGTGGGTCATGAGGTTCCCGGGATCGCCCCAGTTCCCGGCCGAGGGCAGGACCAGATGATCGAAGCCCGAGGTCTGCAGGTAGGGGGCGACCAGCCGGGCTCCGGCGAGAATCTCCCGCCGCAGGGTGCGGTGCAGCCGGTTCGTCTCGGTCACCATCAGCGGCAGTCCCGAGGCCTCGAGCGCTCCGTGGTAGTGCCTGGCCTCGGCGTCGAAGGTGGGCGAGGAGTCGTCCGGGTACAGGTTCACCGTGGGGATCAGGCCGTCGGCCCCGCCGGTCGCGCCGGCGAGGTCTCCCTGCCCTGCGCAGCCGATGAGCGGCACCACGATCCCGAGCTCTCGGGCACGCTCGGCGAGATGCGCCATGTATGCGTCCGGGTCCGGGCAGTCGTAGAAGTCCAGCTCGTTCTCGAGCTGCACCAGGGCGACCGCGCCGCCCCGATCGGTCTGCGCCGCGGCCAGGATCGGCATCACCGCGCCGTACCAGCGGTCCACGGCCGCGAGATAGTCCGGGTCGGAGGTGCGCAGCGCGGCGGGAGCGCCCGCTGCCTCCCCATGCAGCCACCAGGGCAGTCCGCCGCCGTCGGTCTCGGAGCAGATGTACGGTCCCGGCCGCGCCATCACGAGCAGATCCCGCCGGCGGGCGAGGTCCAGGAAGTGGCGCAGGTCGCGCTCCGGGGAGTCGAAGTCGATCCGCCCCGGCTCCTCCTCGTGGAAGCCCCAGTGCACGTAGAGGTCCACCATCCGGTAGCCCGACTCCTGCACCAGCCGCAGGCGGTGGTCCCACTGGGTCCGCGGGATCCGGAACGGGAAGACGGAGGAGCACAGCAGCACGGAGGGGGTGCCGTCGAGGGCGAGCCGGCCGGGCGAGAGGTCGAGGGAGTTCGCCATCACTTCGCCCCCGCGCTGCCGGCCGACAGGTTCATCTCGTACATGTACTTCTGGCCGAAGTAGTAGATGATGATCATCGGCAGGGACAGGAAGATCGAGCCGACCATGATGAGATTCCATGGAGGGGTCTGCAGCTCCTGGCTGGTGGAGGTCAGGTACTGCACACCGAGCGCGAGCGGCATCTTGTCCTCCGAGTTGATGTAGATCAGCGGCCCCATGAAGTCACCCCACATCGCCGTGAGGGTGAAGATCGCGATCGCGATGAGGATCGGCATCATCAGCGGCAGGATCAGCCGGGAGTAGATCCCGAAGTGCCCCAGGCCGTCGATCTGCGCCGCCTCGTCCATCTCGAACGGGATGCGGGTGACGAACTGCCGCACCAGGAAGATGTTGAACGCGTTGGAGAAGAACTGCGGGACGATCAGCGGGAGGAACGTGTCCACCCACCCCAGCTCGCTGAAGATCCAGAACTGCGGGATCATCGTGATCTGCGCGGGGATCATCATCGTCGCGATGACCACGAAGAACAGGACCTTCTTCCCGGGAGCGCGGAGCCTCGCGAAGGCGTATCCCACGATCGAGCTGGACAGGACCTGCCCCACCGCGGAGGTCACCGAGATGATCACGGAGTTCACCAGGAAGGAGCCCACGGGCAGGCTGGTCTGGAAGATCCGCGCGAAGTTCGCGAACTCCCACTCCCGCGGGAGCACGAACAGCTGGCCGCTCGAGACCGAGGCGTCCGAGGAGAGCGCGATCGAGATGACGAACACGAGCGGGACCATGAAGATGGTCGAGAGGATCAGCAGCAGGCCGTAGGTGAACGGGCCGCTGCGGAACGCGCTGAGAGTGCGCGGGCGCCGAGGACGTCGCGCGTCGCGCGTCGCGGCGGTGGGGGCGGGTGCCGGTGCGGCAGTGGTGAGGCTCATGAGCGCACCTCCGATTCGTAGAACACCCAGCGGCCGGAGGTCGCGAAGGCGAGGGCGGTGAAGGCCATGATCACGACGAAGAGGATCCACGCGATCGCCGAGCCGTACCCCATGTGGTAGAAGCGGAACGCTTCATCGAAGAGCATCGGCACCGCCATCTGGCTGGCGTTGTCCGGCCCCCCGCCGGTGAGGATGAAGACCTGTGCGAACACCTGGAACGAGCCGATGATGCCCATGATCAGGTTGAAGAAGATGACCGGGGTGAGCTGCGGGAAGGTGACCGACCAGAACTGGCGCATCCCGCCGGCCCCGTCGATCTCCGCGGCCTCGTACATCTCCTTGGGGATGCCGTTCATGCCGGCGAGCAGCAGGATCGTGCCGCCTCCCGCCTGCCACAGCGACATCAGGATGAGCGCCGGCTTGACCCAGTTCTCGTCCATCAGCCAGTTCGGGCCCTCGATGCCGACCATCGCGAGCGCCTGGTTCAGCGGCCCGGCCTCGGGGGCGAAGACCATCTGGAAGATCAGCGCGACGGCCACGATCGGGATGAGGTGGGGCAGGTACACGAGGGTGCGGAACACCTTGCGGAACCGGACCTTCTTGTTGAGGAGGTTCGCGATGAACAGTGAGACCACCATGCCGAGGGGCACGGAGATCAGCGAGTAGTACGCGGTGTTCCCCATGACGCGCAGGAAGATCGGGTCATCGGTGAGCAGGGTGATGTAGTTGTCGAGCCCCACCCATACCGGCGCGGTGAAGGAGTCCCACCGGGTGAAGGAGAGGTAGATCGAGAACAGCATCGGGCCCAGCAGGAACCCCACGAAGCCGATGATCCAGGGCGAGATGAACAGGTAGAAGGTGAGCGCTTCCTTGCGGCGATGCGGTGCCGTCTGCGCACGGGGGCGCCCGGACCGCTGCGGCGCGGCGTCCGCATCGGCCCGGAGGCCGGTGTCCGTAGAGGTCATCACGGGGTCACTCCGCGGAGCGGATGACCCGCTCGAGACGGCCCTGGAGATCGTCCGCGGTGGACTGCGCGTCCGACTCCCCGAGCCAGAAGGACGCCATGGCGTCGGTGATCGCCTTCTGCATCTCGTTCCACTCGGGGATGAACGTGGGCGTGAAGATCATCTCGGCGGAGTCGGGGAACGCCTGCAGGTTGATGTCCGCGTCGAGCCACTCCGGGTCGAGGAAGTCGTCGCTCGCCTGCAGCTCGAGGTTCGCGGGGACGTCCTGCCCCTTGTCCGCGATCGGCTTCTGCCCCTCGGCGGAGGTGAGGAACTGGATGATCTCGAACGAGCCCTTGGGGTTCTTCGCGGCCGTCGGGATCACCAGGGCGGAGCCGAACGCGCTCACAGCCTGCTCCGCACCGTGGAAGAACGGCGCGATGTCCCAGTTCAGGCCCTCGATGCCGGCGTTGCCTCCCACGGCCCAGAAGCCGGTGGAGTTCATCGCGACCAGGCCCTGCTGGAAGGCCCCGTCCGCCCCCATGTCCGGCCCCATGTTCGAGTAGTCCACCGCGGTGGGGGCGACCTTGTCGGTGAAGTAGAGGTCGTAGGCGAACTGGAGCGCCTCCACGGCCTCGGGAGAGTTCACCTTCGGCGCGCCCGTCTCCGGGTCGAGCACATGGCCGCCGTTCTGCGCCACCAGGGAGAACCACTGGGGCCACCAGCCCACGCCGCCGTATCCGAACTGCCCCTTCGACGGATCGGTGAGCTCCTTGGCGGCTTCGCGGAAGGTGTCCCAGTCCCACTCCGCCGTGGGGTACTCGATGCCGGCCTCGTCGAAGAGGTCCCTGTTGTAGTACATCACCATCGCGCCGGAGCGATCCGGGACCCCGTACGTGGCGCCGTCCCAGGTGTAGTTGGCGCCGACGGGGCCGAAGGTCGCCTGCAGATCGAGCCCTGCCTCGTCGAGGAGGTCATCGATCGGCACCAGCTGGCTCTTGGACGCGTAGACATTGACGTTCTCGGCGACCTGCATGATGTCGGGCCCGGTCTTCGACGAGATCATCGTCTGGACCTTCTGCTCGTAGTTCTCCGAGGGGATCAGCTGCAGGGTGATGTCGTACTCGGGGAACTTCTCCTTGGCCAGGTCGATGCGCGCCTGGTACGCCTCCTTGTCCGCCTCACCGCCCCACACGGTCATCACGAAGGAGGTGTGGCTCTCATCGGATTCCGGGACCCCGCCGGAGCTCGAGCTGCCGCCGCACGCAGCGAGCCCCAGCGCGGCACCGGCGGCCCCCATGCCCGCCAGCACGCCGCGGCGCGAGACGCCGGGGCGATGGGATCGATCGAAGGAGAAGGAGGCGCTCATCATCGTGCCTTTCGTCGGGCCACGATCTCTGCCCGTCGACAGTGCGACGAGGGGGAGCTCCACTGCTCACCTGTCGTGACAGCCCTTACGTTAACCCTTGCAATAAGAGGTGTCGAGAGTCTCGCATCACGAAACGGTCACGCCGCAGCGCCGGCGAGGACGCGAACCGACACCTGCCCGGAATCGCCGACTGCGCCTTTGTGACCGCTGATGAACATTCCATTCACATAACAGCAGGACCCGCTTTGCATCGATGTACATGGCGAGTGCAACGTTGCGCAGGCCCGTGGCCTGGGGGTATGCGACCCTCTCGTCTCGCGGGCCCCTCGGAAAGCGCTCTCGGCAACCCGTGGCAACTACTCATCTTCCGCAGGTTCAGGCCTCAGATTCATCTCCGAACAGGACGAGATCTGTGACACACGGATCATCGAAGATCCGCCGCTCGCCCTGTTCTCGGGCACCGGTGGCCGAGGACGGCCTCCGGACTCCCCCGCACCCGCCCGACGCTCGCCCCCTACCGCCCTACCCTCGAAGGGAAGCAGAGATGCTCTCACGACGTTCCTTGCTCACCGCAGCCGGCGCCTCCGGCATCGGACTCACTGCGGCCGCATGCGGCTCCTCCGACGGCGGTGGCACCGCCGACGGCCCGGTGGACATGGGAGCCGAGGTCTCAGCGCTCTCGGGCGAGATCTCGGTCCTCACCCCTGACTTCACCGGCGACGCCCGGGCCGGGCTCGACGACATGATCGACCAGTTCATGGAGAACAACCCCGACGTCTCGGTCACCGTCGACCAGGTGGCCTGGGACAAGCTCAACGAGAAGCTCTCGACGTCGATCGCGGGCGGCGTCGTCGCCGACGTCATCATGGCGGGCGTGGGGTGGACGCCCCCGTTCGCCGAGAAGGGCATCTTCGCCCAGCTCCCCACCGACTACGTCGAAGGCATCGGTCTGGACGAGGCCATCCTGACCTCCTCCACCTTCGACGGTTCGTACTACTCGCTGCCGATCGCGATGGACCTGCGGTTCGTGGTCTACAACAAGGAGATGTTCGAGGCCAAGGGGATCACCGAACCTCCCGCCACTCTCGAGGAGCTCGCCCAGATCGCGAACGATCTGACGGGGGACGGCGTGGTCGGCCTGGATCTGCTGACCACCAACATCCGCCAAGCGTGGATCCACCTTCTGTACGCCTTCGGCGGCACCCTGTTCAGCGAGGACGGCATGACGCCCACCATGCACGAGGAGCCGGGGGCGAAGGCGACCCAGTGGATCCTGGACCTGATCGACAGCGGCGGAGTGGACTACAACATGCAGGCCGCCGAGGGACAGCCCACGCCGTTCATGCGGGGCGAGGCCGCGATGCAGCTCCTGAGCACGGCGGCGTGGAACGACTGGTCCACGATGATGCCGGAGCTCACCGAGGACGGCGCGGTGGGGATGTTCCTCCTGCCGGGAGGCGACGGCAACGACCCCGTGATGTTCCAGGGCGGCACCACCGTCTCCGTCGGCCAGCGCTCCCAGAACCAGGACGCAGCAGCTGCGCTGGTGCAGCACTTCATGGATCCGGCCATGCTCGCCCAGGGCAACGCCGCGCTCGGCAAGGTCCCGCCGACGGCGGACATCCCCGAGACCCCCGAGATCTCGGAGAACCTGCTCACCAGCTTCGCCCTCGAGCACCTCGACAAGGCCGGCGCCGCCGAGGGCGGCTCCGCCGCATGGATGGAGATCCGCGGCAACCTGCAGCCGATCATCGAGGCATGCCTCACCGGGCAGGCGGACGTCGAGACCACCCTGAGCGAGATGAAGACCCTCTCCGACGACGCGATCTCGAGGATCTGAGCCGATGACAGCGTCCACGACGAGTCCGAGCGCGCCGGTCGCCGCGCCGACGGCCCCCCACCGTCGGCGCAGCGGCCCGCGGGCCGCCGAGGCGCGCTGGGGGCTGATCCTCGCCGCGCCGGCCGCGCTGCACACCCTGATCTGGATCGGCATCCCGATCGTCGTCGCCTTCCTGCTCAGCCTGACGGCGTACGACGTGGTGACCCGACCGGAGTTCAACGGCGGCGCGAACTACGTGCGGATCTTCCAGGACTCGATCTTCTGGAAGGCCGTGCTCAACAACGTCATCATCGCCGGTGTCGGGATCCCGATCTCGATGTTCCTGGCGCTGGTGTTCGCGGTGATCCTCAACCGGGCGCTCCCGGGTCGCGGAGTCTTCCGCGTGATGGTGTTCCTGCCGCACATCACGGCGACCGTGGCCGTGGCGATGATCTGGCTGTGGATCTACTCGCCGTCCTCGAGCGGGCTGATGAACACCGTCCTCGGCGTGATCGGGATCGGGCCGCTCCCGTTCCTCACCAGCCCGACCCTCGCGCTGCCGGCTGTCATCCTGGTGACGATCTGGCAGGGCATCGGCCTGAAGATGCTGATCTACCTGGCGGCGCTGCAGGGGGTGAACGAGGAGCTGTACGAGGCCTCGGACATCGATGGGGCGAACTTCGTGCAGAAGTTCTTCCACATCACCGTCCCGATGCTGCGGCCGGCCACGTTCTTCATCCTCGTCACCGCGCTCATCGCGAACTTCCAGACGTTCGATCTGATCTACATCCTCACCGAGGGCGGCCCGGCCAACGCCACCAACGTGGTGACGTACCGGATCTATCAGACGGCGTTCCAGGAGTTCCGCTTCGGGCTGGCCAGCGCGCAGTCGATCATCCTGCTGCTGATGCTGATCGTGCTCACGTTCTTCTCCCGCCGGATCGTCGGAGGCACCGATGGTGACTGATTCCCCGACCCTCTCCCCCGCCGCGGACCCCACCCGGGTGGACGTCTCCGCTCCCGGCCGCCATCCGGACAGGTCGGTGCGCCAGACCAGCCTCCGGCGGCAGAAGCGGGTGGGCAATGCGCTGATGCTCGCCTTCCTGGTGATCGCGGCGCTGATCATGGCCACCCCGTTCCTGTGGATGGCGCTGTCGGCGATGCGCGATCCCTCGGAGATGGCGAAGGTGCCGATGCCGCTGATCCCGCAGGACTGGCGGCTGGAGAACTTCGCCGAGACGCTCGAGCGCGCCCCCTTCGGGATCTACGCCCGCAACAGCTTCATCCTCGCCTCGGCGGCCGCGATCCTGAACGTCGTGTTCGCCTCGGCGTGCGGGTACTCGCTCGCGAAGCTGCGGTTCGCGGCCTCGAAGTTCGTCTTCGCCTGGACGGTGGCGTGCATCATGATCCCGTTCTACGCGACGGTGATCCCGGTGTTCCTGATGGTGCGCCACATGCCGCTGTTCGGGGGCAACTCGATCCTCGGCCAGGGCGGGATCGGCTGGATCGACTCGTGGTGGGCGCTGATCGTGCCCGGTGCCGTCTCCCCCTTCATGGTGTTCCTCTTCCGTCAGTTCTACGTGGGCACGCCGACGGAGCTGATCGAGGCGGCGCGACTGGACGGCGTGAGCGAGTTCGGGATCTACTCCCGGATCATCACTCCGCTGATCAAGCCGGGCCTGCTCACGGTGGCGCTGCTCAGCTTCGAGGCCGGATGGAACAACTTCCTGTGGCCGCTGCTGGTCACCACCTCGGAGAACCTGCGCGTGATCCAGGTGGGCATCGCGTCCTTCCGCCAGGAGGCCACCACCGACTGGCACCTGCTGATGGCCGGCACCACCATGGCCGCGGTCCCGATGATCGTGCTGTTCCTGGTGTTCCAGCGCTACTTCGTGCAGGGCTTCGCCGCCTCGGGGATCAAGTGACCTCCGCAGACGGACGACGGCAGGACCGCCCGGCGCAGGCCACCCCTGCGCCGGGCGCTCCGGCGTCGCCCACCGCCACACGGGAGACGGCGCCGGAGGGGCTCGACCGCGCCGAGCGCGGGATCGGCCGACGGGACCCGCTCGAGGCACGCGGCCTGGTGCGCCTGCTCGTCAAGCCCGCCGCCTTCCTCGGGGCGAACTGGGCGGCCCTGCTGGGCGTGCTCACCGTGGTGGGCATCGTCCCGGCGCTCGCCGGCGCCACCCGGGTCACCTCGGACCTCGAGCAGTACGAGGACTCGGCGTTCACCACCACGCTGCGGCATGCACGCCGCACCCTGGTGCGCGATGCACCGGCCTCCCTGCTGCTGCTCCTGGTGGCCGGCGGCATCGCGGGGAACGCCCTGGTGCTCCCGCGTCTCGACGCCTCGCTGCGCGTGTTCGCGGTCGGTGTGCTGCTGCCGCTGCTCTGGGCGCTGATCGCGATGCTCAGCGCCTACGTGGTCGCCGCCTCCCGGGATGAGCACGGGGAGCGGGCGGCGATCCTGCTCGAGGCGCTGCGCCTGGTCCGTGCCCGCCCCGTGGCCGCGCTCGCCGCCCCGCCGCTGATCGCACTGCTGTCCCCGCTGTGGCTGCTGGCGCCGCTGACGATCGCGATCGGCCTCAGCGTGCCGCCGTGGGTGGTCGGGCGTCTGTGGAGCTCCGCCCCTCACATCGGTGCGTACCGCGCCCGCAGCACCGAGTAGATCCCGAACAGGATGAGACCGGCGGCCACCACGGCGAGGACGATCCCTCCGGCGGGCAGCTCCGCCATGGTCTTCAGGGCGCCGTCGAGGCCGGTGGCCTTCTCCGGGTCCGCGCCGAGTGCGGCCCAGCCGAACATCATGCCCACGCCCAGCAGGGCGATGCCCTTGGCGATGTATCCGGCCACGCCGGTGACCACCACGGTGCGGGCCACGGTGCGGCCGGGCGGCACCCGCAGCTGGTCCTCGAAGCCGCGGCTCGCGCCCCGGTACACGTGGAACAGGCCGATGCTGATCACCACCAGGCCCAGCGCGATGATCGCGGCCCGCCCCGCCGCATTGCCCATCAGGCCGGCGGTGAGCTGCGAGGTCTGCTCGCCGGAGTCGCTGCCGCCGCCGGCGGCGAAGCGCAGCACGGTCCCGGCGAGGGCGCCGTACACCACCGCCTTGCCGAGGGTGCGCGCCACGTGCTTCAGCCGGTCGCGGCCCTGCTCCTTCCAGCGGGCCCCGATCCAGGCCTCCGCGAGGTGCCACAGGGTGAGCGCCACCATCGCGATGCCGCCGATCCACAGCAGCACCTCGCCGCCCGGCGCCGCGGCGACGGCGCGCAGGGCGCCGCTCTGATCGGCCTCCTGCGAGGAGCCGCCGGTCGCGATCCTCAGCGCGATCGCGCCGATCAGGACATGCACCAGGCCGCTCATCACGAAGCCGCCGCGGGCCACGGCCTCGAAGACGGGGTGCTCGGCGACGTCCTCGACGGCGGTGTCGGCGGCGTCGGCCGCTGCACGGGCGCCCTCCTGGGGGCGGGGCACGGTGTTCATGGAGGCACTGTAGGCGGCCGCGGCCCCCGCGAGAACGGCGGCGGCGGAACCGACCACCGGGTCGGGAGCCGCGGGCCGCGCCGGACGGCCGGAGCCGTGGGCCGCGCGGGACCGCCGGAGGCGGAGGCCGCGGGGCCGGCCTCGTCAGCGCGGGGTCACGCGCACCCGCACCTCGGCGTCGTAGCGCTGCGAGGAGCGCATGCCGCCCCGGTACCAGGCGAGGACCGCCCGGTGCGGGTCGCCGGGCACCGCGATCGGGCGGAAGTTGTCCGCCGCGGAGCCCTCGGTGACGGGGCTCCACCGCCAGGTGGCGCCGTCGTCGTCGGTCGCGCCGTGGAAGATCTCGTGGTGGGCGAGCGCGCCGCCGTCGCGCGGATCCACCGGGGTGGAGAGCCACAGCGCGTCGGGATCGTCGGGATCCACCGTGGCCAGGCCCGTGTAGTCCTCCTCGTGCGGCATCAGCTGGGGGCCGGCGACGGCGAGCTCGCGCACCTGCCAGGCCGACTCGCCCGGGCGCAGCACGCCGCGCAGGAAGCGGTGGTCGATGGGGTCGGTCTCGTGGCGGCTGGTGGCGGTGCCGAGGGTGTCGTCGGCCCGGGCGGTCATGAGCGCCACCAGGGTGCCGTCGGGGAAGCGGCGCAGGTCCGTGGTCCAGGCGTGGGTGAGCACCGCGCCGTCCCGGGTGGAGCCGTTCTCCAGCACGCAGGTGAGGTCCTCGGCGCGCGGGGTGGGGTCGGTGAGGCCGCGGCCCAGCGCCCCCACGGCGGTGCCGTCGGCGCGATGGAGCCGGTCGCCCGCGAGGTAGCCGTGCCAGATGGAGGTGCCGTAGTCGCGCGGGTGGTGCTCGGTGATGATCAGGTCGATGCGGTCCTCGGTGCCGAAGCGGGTGCCGGAGGCGTAGCGGGCGTAGCCGTTGACGTAGCCGACCTTCTCGCGGGTGAGGAGGCGGCCGCCGAACTCCCAGGTCTCGCCGTCGTCGTGGGAGACGAGGTAGCAGGGGTCGTCGTTGATCGCGCGCACGAAGCAGTGCAGCACCCCGTCCAGGGCGTGGAGGTTCTGATAGGTGACGCCGCGGCGCCCGCCCAGGCGCTCGGCCTCCTCCGCGCTGCCGAACAGCGCGGTCCAGTCGAAGGAGCGCTCCGGGCCCCAGCTCCCGGCGGGGTCGGCGCTGTCGCTGAGCCGCCACCGCGTGAGGTCGTCGCTCTTGTGACGGCTGTAGACGGCGAGCCAGCGCCCGTCCGTCCGGCGCCACAGCGCGGGGTTGTCGTGGTCGTCGGATTCCAGGCCCGGATGCAGCGTGAGCGTGGAGGCGGCGCCCTCCTCCCCCAGCCGGTCGAGGTCCACCACGTGCAGGTCCACGTCGCCACCGCGACGCTCGCCGTCGGCGCCGCCCACGGAGGCGACCGCGCCGAGCAGGAGGGTGCCGGTCGCGGCGTCGACCAGGGCGCGCTCGTCCTGGAACCAGCACCAGCCGCCGTTGGCGGTGACGGCCGCCTCGCGGGGCCCGTCGGCGCTCGAGCCGGCGGGGAGCGCGGCCGACGGGGCGGTGGGGGCCGAGGCCGGTGCGGCCGACGGGTCCGCGGCGCGCACGGCGGCCAGCGCGTCGGCCGCCTCGGCGGCGAGGTCCTGCCACTCGCACTCGATCGAGACGGCGCCCTGGTAGCCGCCCTCGCGCAGCGCGGTGAGGAACGCGGCCAACGGCCAGTCGCCCTGGCCGGGCGGGCGGCGGTCGGTGTCGGCGAGGTGGGCGTGGGCGATGCGGCCCGCGTGCCGGCGCACCACCTCGAGGTCCTCGTGCTCGCGCATGAGGTGGAAGAGGTCCGCGACCACGCGCATGTCGCCGAGGTCGTGCTCGTCGAGGAAGGCGATGGCGCCGGCGAGGGTGGTGATCTGGTCGGTCTCGCCGCGGTGCAGCGGCTCCAGGATCGCCTCCAGGCCCTGCTCCGCGGCGAGGTCGCGGGCGAGCCGCACGCTGCGGGCGAGCTGCGCACGGGCCGCGGCCGGTTCCACGCCGTCCGGGGTGCGGCGGGCGGCGCCGCTGCCCAGCACGATCCTCGCCCCGGGCCGGGCGCGCCGGGCGGCGGCCGTCATCACCAGGCGCAGATGCCGGGCGAGGCGGTCCTGATCGGCGGCGGGGTCGGCGAGGCCGAGATCCGCCGGGGCGATCACGGCGAAGGAGGGCGCGGGCTGCCAGGCGTCGGTGTGCGGCGCCTCCTGCCAGGTGCCGTGCTCGTCCTGGACCAGCAGGTTGCGCAGCACCGTCGGCTCGACGTAGTCGGCGCCGGCGGCGTAGGCCGCGGCGGTGTGGGCGCGGTCGGTGAGGATTCCGTGTTCGGGCATGGTGCTCAGAGCTCCTGGAGGATCGCGGCCATGCGGTCGCGGGATGCGGCGGCCTGGGGCAGGCCCACCTTGTTCAGGTGGCCGTGGGTGACGCCGCGGCGCACCACGTGCTCCACCTCCACACCGGCCGCGGCGAGCTGCTCGGCGTAGCCGCGGGCGCTGGCGCGCAGGTCGTCGTACTCGTCGGACTCCACGTAGGTGCGCGGCAGCAGCGCCAGCTGCTCCGGGCCGGCCAGGCCCGGGAAGTCGTGGGCGGTGGCGCGCTCCAGCGGGGCGCCGAGGTAGTTCTCGTTCATCTGTCGCATCTTCGCCGGGGAGAAGGCCAGGTGCTCGGGCAGGCCGGCGAGCGCCTCCGCCTCCTCCGCGGTGGGCTCGGGGTTCAGCGGGTGGGTCACCGGGTACATGAGCAGGGAGGCGGCGGGGGCGCGGCCCTGCTCGGCCAGGCGCAGCGCCGCGGCGGCGGCGAGGTTGCCGCCGGCGCTCGCACCGCCCAGGGCCAGGCGCTGCGGGTCGATGCCCAGCTCCGTCGCGGAGGCGCGGGTCCACTCCACCGCGGCGATCACGTCGTCGCAGGGGATCGGGGCGCGCACGTTCAGGGTCTCCGAGGTGCCGGGCAGGCGCCGGGCAGGGCTGCCGCCGGCGGGCTCGTCGCACAGCCGGTAGTCCACCGAGACCACCACCGCGTCCGCCCGGCCGGCGATCCCGCGGGCGGTGTGATCGCCCTCGGGCATGTCGAGGTCGCCGTGCTGGAAGGAGCCGCCGTGGCAGAACACGAGCACGGGGCGCGGCCCCCCTGGCTCGGCGGTGGGGGTGTAGACGCGCACCGGGACCGGGCCGTGCGGGCCGGGCGCCTCACGGTCCTCGATGCGCAGATCCCAGATCTCCTGCCGGCCGTAGGGCGCATTCCAGGCGAGCTCCGCCTCCGCGGTGAGCGGTCCGTGCTCGAGGGCGCGGGTCAGGGTGCGCAGCCGCTGCTCCATCGCGGCGGGGGCGGTGGCGGTGCGGGACATGCGGGCTCCGATCTGGGGGTGGGAGGCGGGCCGGGTGCGGAGGATCCCGCGCGTGCGCGTCATCGTCGCGGCCGGTCGCTGCGGTACAGACTAGGCAGGGACGACACCGTGGTCAAGCGCTTTCCGGCATGGTCTCGGACGGTGAGCGAAGGGTCGGCCCGACGCAGCGCACCGGTCCTGCCTGCGAGCGCCGGGGACACCGCCGCCGGTCAGGCGAGGTGGAAGTACTGCGGCAGCACCTGCTTCTCCCCGCCGCCGGGCGCGAAGTACTCGCTCATCGCCGCCTCCCAGCGCGGGCTGATCGCGGCCCGGGAGATCGCCTCCTGCGCGGCGTCGACGTCGTCGGCCTCGAAGTAGCCCACCACCATGCCGTCCTCGGCGCGCAGGAACAGCGAGTAGTTGCGCCATCCCGCCTCCGTCAGCGCCTCGCGCATCTCGGCCCACACCTCCTGGTGGGCGGCCACGTAGTCCACCAGCCTCTCCGGGCGCACGTGCAGCAGGAAGCAGCAGCGGTGCGGGCTGCGGGCGGGGCTGGCGGCGAGCAGGGCGTCGAGCTCGGTGGCCATCGGGGCTCCTCCGGCGGGGTGGTGGGGGTCTGGGCGGGGCCGATCCGTGCTTGTTCAGACCTTCAGTCGAATGATAGATTCAAGGTTGAGTCGTTTCAAGCATGGTATCGGGCAGATCCGCGTCACCGATGCAGTGCACACCAACCCGTCACCGAAGACGGGCAGTTCGTCCCGAAGGAGCCACCCATGCCCACCCCCACCGTCCTGCCCGCCGAGGTCGCCCGCGATCTCGAGGAGTTCTCGATCGAGGTGCCCAGCTGGGCCTACGGCAACTCCGGCACGCGCTTCAAGGTGTTCTCCACCCCCGGCACCCCGCGGGACCCCTTCGAGAAGATCGCCGACGCCGCGCAGACCCACGCGTACACGGGCCTGGCCCCGCGGGTCTCGCTGCACCATCCCTGGGACCGGGTGGAGGACGTCGCGGCGCTGCGCGCGCACGCGGACGAGCTGGGTGTGAGCCTGGGGATGATCAACTCCAACACCTTCCAGGACGACGAGTACAAGTTCGGCTCGCTCACCCACTCCGAGCCGGCGATCCGTCGGCGCGCGATCGCCCACCACCTCGAGTGCCTGGACGTGATGCGCGAGGCCGGCTCGCACGAGCTGAAGATCTGGCTGGCGGATGGCACCAACTACGCCGGGCAGGATTCGATCCGCGCCCGGCAGGATCATCTGGCCGCGTCGCTGCAGGAGATCTACGCGGGGCTGCGCGAGGGCGAGCGCCTGGTGCTGGAGTACAAGTTCTTCGAGCCGGCGTTCTACCACACGGACGTGCCGGACTGGGGCACCAGCCTGCTGCACTGCCTGGCCCTCGGCGAGCAGGCCCAGGTGGTGCTGGACACCGGCCACCACGCGCCGGGCACGAACATCGAGTTCATCGTGGCGCAGCTGCTGCGGCAGCAGCGCCTGGGCGCGTTCGATTTCAACTCCCGCAACTACGCCGACGACGACCTGATAGTGGGCGCCGCGGATCCGTTCCAGCTGTTCCGGATCCTGTTCGAGATCGTGCAGCAGGACGCGCACCGCCCCGCCTCCGGCGTGAACTTCATGCTCGACGAGTGCCACAACCTGGAGTCGAAGATCCAGGGGCAGATCCGCTCGGTGCTGAACGTGCAGGAGACCCTCGCCAAGGCGCTGCTGGTGGACCGCGAGGCCCTCGCGGACGCGCAGTCGCGGCACGACGTGCTCGAGGCGCACGGGATCCTCATGGACGCGTTCTGGACGGACGTGCGCCCGGCGCTCGCGGCGTTCCGCGAAGAGCGGGGCCTGCCGGCCGATCCGTTCGCCGCCTTCCGGGCGAGCGGCTACGAGGAGAAGATCGCCGCCGAGCGCGTCGGCGGGAACCAGATGGGATGGGGAGCCTGAGCATGACCAGCACGCACACCACCGCCGCCGGCGCAGCCGGCTCGTCGGCCGCCCGGACCGTCGCGGCGCTGCTCGCCCGCTCGAACGCGCTGGGCGCGGATCCGCGCAACACCAACTACGCCGGCGGCAACACCTCCGCCACCGGTTCCGCCATCGATCCGGTCACCGGCGAGGAGACCGAGCTGCTGTGGGTGAAGGGCTCCGGTGGGGACCTCGGCACCCTGCAGGAGACGGGCCTGGCCGTGCTGCGCCTGGACCGGGTGCGCGCCCTGCAGGAGGTCTACCCCGGGGTGGAGCGCGAGGACGAGATGGTTGCCGCCTTCGACCACTGCCTGTTCGGCACGGGCGGGGCCGCGCCCAGCATCGACACCGCCATGCACGCCCTGGTGGACGCCGCGCACGTGGACCATCTGCACCCCGATGCCGGGATCGCGCTCGCCACCGCGGCCGACGGCGAGCGGCTCACCCGCGAGTGCTTCGGGGAGTCCGTGGTGTGGGTGCCGTGGCGCCGGCCCGGCTTCCAGCTGGGCCTGGACATCGCCGCGGTGCAGCGGGAGAACCCCGGCGCGATCGGCTGCATCTTGGGCGGGCACGGCATCACCGCCTGGGGCGCGACCTCCGAGGAGGCCCAGGCGAACTCGCTGCGGATCATCGCCGAGGCCACCGCGTTCATCGAGCGCACCGGCGCCCCGGAGCCCTTCGGCGCGCACGACCCCGCGCGGGCGGCGCTGCCGGAGGCGGAGCGGCGCGCGAAGGCGTCGGCGCTGTTCCCGGTGATCCGGGGCCTGGCCTCCACCGACGCCCCGATGGTCGGGCACTGGACGGACACCGAGACCGTGCACGAGTTCCTCGCCGCGGAGAAGCTCTGGACGCTGGCCGATCAGGGCACCTCCTGCCCGGACCACTTCCTGCGCACCAAGGTGAAGCCGCTGGTGCTGGACCTGCCGGCCCAGGCGGGCATCGAGGAGTCGATCGCCCGGCTGACGGAGCTGCACGAGGCCTACCGCGAGGACTACTCCGCCTACTACGCCCGCCACGCGGAGGCCGACTCCCCCGCGATGCGCGGCGCGGACCCGGCGATCGTACTGGTGCCGGGGGTGGGCATGTTCTCCTTCGGCGCCGACACGCAGACCGCCCGGGTGGCCGGGGAGTTCTACGTCAACGCCATCAACGTGATGCGCGGCGCGGAGGCGATCTCCACCTACTCCCCCATCGAGGAGTCGGAGAAGTTCCGCATCGAGTACTGGGCGCTGGAGGAGGCCAAGCTGCAGCGCCGCCCGAAGCCCAAGCCTCTCGCCACCCGCGTGGCGCTGGTGACCGGCGGCGGCTCCGGTATCGGGAAGGCCACCGCCGAGCGCCTGGTGGCCGAGGGCGCCTGCGTGGTGATCGCGGATCTGAACCTCGAGAACGCGCTGGCCGTGGCCGAGGAGCTGGGCGGGCCCGATCACGCGGTCGCACTGCGTGCGGACGTCTCCGACGAGGACGCCGTGGTCGCGGCGGTCGCCGAGGCGGTGCTGGCCTTCGGCGGCCTGGACCTGATCGTGAACAACGCCGGGCTGTCGCTGTCCAAGCCGCTGCTGGAGACGAGCGCGAAGGACTGGGACCTGCAGCACGACGTGATGGCGCGCGGCAGCTTCCTCGTCTCCCGCGAGACGGCACGGGTGATGATCGCGCAGGGCATGGGCGGGGACATCATCTACATCTCCTCGAAGAACTCCGTGTTCGCCGGCCCCAACAACATCGCCTACTCGGCCACCAAGGCGGATCAGGCCCACCAGGTGCGGCTGCTGGCGGCGGAGCTCGGCGAGCACCAGATCCGCGTCAACGGCATCAACCCCGACGGGGTGGTGCGCGGCTCCGGCATCTTCGCCGGCGGCTGGGGCGCCTCGCGGGCGAAGGTGTATGGCGTGGAGGAGGAGAAGCTCGGCGAGTTCTACGCCCAGCGCACCTTGCTCAAGCGCGAGGTGCTGCCCGCGAACGTGGCGAACGCCGTGTACGCGCTCACCGCCGGGGACCTCTCCCACACCACCGGCCTGCACCTCCCGGTGGACGCCGGGGTCGCGGCCGCGTTCCTTCGATGAGCGGCGCGGCACGCGGCCAGGAGGCCGGCGCGCGAGCGGCCGACACACCGTTCGCGACGGCGGCCGACGGGGCCGACGGACCGCTCGCGGTGGCGGCGATCGACCTCGGCGCGACCTCGGGCCGCGTGATGCTCGGCGTGGTGGACCACGGCCGGATCGAGCTGGTGCCCGCGCACCGCTTCGAGAACCACCTGGTGGAGCGGGACGGGCATCTGTGCTGGGACCTCGACGCCTTGTGGGCGCAGATCCGGCGGGGCCTCGCCGAGGCGCGCGATCTCGCGCTGGTGCGGGGCCTGCCGGGCCTGGCGTCGATCGGGGTGGACTCCTGGGCGGTGGACTATGCGCTGGTGGGGCCCGACGCCCTCGACGCAGGCGGCGCTGCCGTGCCCGGCAGCGGGGAGCGGCAGGGCGAGGTGATCGCCTACCGCGACTCCCGCACCGACGGGGTCGCCGGGGAGCTCGCCCGTCGTGTCCCCCGCGCGGAGCAGTTCGCCCGCACCGGCATCGCACAGCAGCCCTTCAACACCCTCTACCAGCTCGCGGCGGAGCACCGCCTGGCCGCCCTGCCCGCCGGCAGCACGCTGCTGATGCTCCCGGACATGATCGGGTACCTGCTCACGGGGCGGCGGCGCACCGAGCGCACCAACGCCTCGACCACGGGGATGCTCGCGGCCGACGGCAGCGGCTGGGATCCCGCGCTGCGCGAGGCCGTGGGCGTGGACCCCGCCCTCCTCGCCCCGCTGATCGCCCCCGGCGAGCAGCTGGGCACGGTGCGTCCGGCGCTCGGGGCGGAGCTCGGGATCGGCGAGGTGCCGGTGATCGCGGTGGGCTCGCACGACACCGCCTCCGCCGTGCTCGCGGTGCCTGCCGAGGGTCCGGGGCCGGTCGCCTACATCTCCTCCGGGACGTGGTCGCTGATCGGCCTGGAGGTGGAGGCTCCTGTGCTCACCGAGGAGGCCCGCGAGGCGGGGCTGACCAATGAGCACGGGGTGGACGGCACGGTGCGCCTGCTGAAGAACGTGGCTGGGATGTGGCTGGTGAGCGAGTCGATCCGGCAGTGGGAGGAGGAGGGCGCGCAGGTGGACCTCGCGGAGCTGCTGGCCGCGGCCGCGGCCGTGCCCGGGGATCGCTTCCGCTTCGATCCCACCGCTCCCGCCTTCCTCGCGCCCGGGACGATGGCGGACAGGGTCACCGCCGCGGCCCGCCCGCTCACCGAGGAGCACCACGCCCCCTCCACCCCGGCCGAGCTGGTGCGCTGCATTCTCGAGTCCCTCGCGGAGACGTACCGCGACGAGCTGCGCGCCGCGTGCGCCCTGGCCGGGGTGCCGCAGCCGACGCGGCTGCACGTGGTGGGCGGCGGCAGCCGCAACGCCCTGCTCAACCAGCTCACGGCCGACGCCCTCGGGATCGACGTGGTGGCCGGCCCCATGGAGGCGACGGCGCTGGGCAACGTGGCGCTGCAGTCCCGTGCCCTCGGCGCCTTCACCGGCGGCCGCGCGGAGATCCGGGCGCTGGTGCGGGCGAGCTCGGAGCTGGAGAAGTTCCGCCCCTCCCCTCGGCAGGATGCCCCGTGGGAGGGTGCACGCACACCCGGGGACGCCGTGGCAGGTCGCTCGTAGTCGCCTGCCCGGACACCCAGCAGCTGTGCGGCAGGACGCCCAACAAACGCTTGGCAGGACGCCCAACAGACGCTTGGCAGGACGCCCAACAGGGGATAGCCTCCTGGCAGGAGGTCTTATGGCACTCACGCAGATCGATGGCGGATACCTCCGGCGCTATGTGGACGACGAGCTCGACGAGCTCCTCCCCCACCTTCGCGCCATCGCCCTGGACGGCCCACGCGGCGTCGGGAAGACTGAGACAGCCGGACGCCGCGCCGACGACGTTTTCGCTCTCGACGACCCCGAGGTGCGGCGGCTGGTGGAGGCGGATCCCGACGGAGCCCTCGCACGAGGCGCAACCGTCCTCCTTGACGAATGGCAGCACCTCCCCCAGCTCTGGGACCACGTGCGCCGAGCCGTCGATGCGAGAACCGAGCATCGCTATCTCCTCGCGGGCAGCGCATCTCCAGCTCCCGGCACAGAGACGCACACCGGTGCTGGCCGGATCCTGTCGTTGCGCATGCGCCCGATGAGCCTTGCGGAACGCCCGGGGACAACCCCGACGGTGCTGATCCGGCACCTTTTCGAGGGCGGCGCCGCCATCGAGGGGGAGTCGAACGTCCGCCTCGCCGACTACGCGCGGGAGATCTGCGCCTCGGGCTTCCCCGAGGTGCGTGCGCTCGCGGCCCGCGCCCGTCGGCCCACCCTCGAGAGCTACATCGCCCGGATCATCGACCGGGATGTCCCCGAGAGCGGCACGACGGTCCGACGGCCAGCGGCGATGCGGGCATGGATGACCGCGTACGCCGCCGCATCCTCGACCACGAGGGACTACGTGAAGCTCCTCGACGCCGCGACGCCGGGCGACGCGGACAAGCCGTCCAAGAACACCTCCCGTACGTACCGAGAGACCCTGACTCGTCTATGGGTCCTGGATCCGGTGCCGGCCTGGATGCCGGGGAACGCACCGCTGACTCGCCTCACGCAGGCGCCGAAGCACCAGCTCGCAGATCCTGCCATCGCGGCCTCCCTGCTCAACACCGCCGAAGAGGCCCTTCTCTCCGGAGCTCGTGGCAGGACGGAGCTGTTCGGCAGACTGTTCGAATCCCTGGCCACGCTCACGGTGCGTGCCGCCGGCGCGGCGTGCGAGGCACGGACCCACCACCTTCGCACCCGCGGCGGGGACCACGAAGTCGATCTGCTCCTCGAACGCCACGACGGCGCCGTGGTGGCCTTCGAGGTGAAGCTGGCTCGCACCGTCGATGACGCCGACGCCCGCCACCTGCACTGGCTGGGCGATCAGATCGGCGACCGGTTACGGGACAAGGTGGTCCTCACCACCGGCTCGATGGCCTACCGGCGCCGGGACGGGGTCGCCGTCGTCCCGCTCGCACTTCTTGGGTGAACCGACCATCCCGCCAGGTCACGCCAGGGCGCCGGTCGCCTCCTCGACGGCGGCCTGCGCGGCCTCGTCCGGGGTGCTGCGGCCGAAGAGGACGTCCTCGGCGTGGCGGGAGATGGCGTCGTCCGCCGCGCTGCCGCCGGGCGGGGTGATGGGCGGCGGGTCCCCGAGCTCCTCGGCGATCGCCTCGATGAAGTCCACCGCCTTGCGGTCCGAGTCGGTGAGGTCCTCGGCGATGGCGGCGCGCACCTCGAGGTTCGCGGGCACGCCGCGTTCCACCTGCAGGATCGTCCCGGCGTCGGGGCTGTTGACCATCCAGTCCACGAAAGCGGCGGAGGCCTCCAGGTTCGCCGTGGTCTCGGCGACGGCGAAGTACATCGAGGCCTTGTACCAGAGCTTCGCGTCCGCGGCGGAGCCGGTCATCGACGGCATGCGCAGCACCGTCGCGGTGCCGTCGAGGGCGGCATCGAGGGTGACCACCTGGTTCGACCACTGGGCCTGCAACGCGCACTTCCCGACGGCGAACAGGCTCTGGTCGACGGACTGCCCCGTCTCCTCCACGGCGATCGACGCCTCCGGCGCGGCGCCGCTGTCCTGCAGGCGCAGGGTGAGGTCCCACCACTGGGCGAGCTGCTCGGCGGTGTAGCCGATGCCGCCGTCAGCGGAGAAGCGCTCGCCGCCCAGCTGCCGGAGGAACACCGTCAGCGGCGGGCCGCCGGCGGCGCCGAGCTGCTGGCAGCCGTAGGTGCCCTCGGGCGTGCCCTCGGAGATCCGGGTGGCGATGTCGACGAGGTCGTCCCAGGTCCAGGTGGTGTCGTCGGGCATCTCGACACCGGCCTCCTCGAACAGGGCCGGGTTCGCCAGCAGCACGGGGGCGTTGATGCCCGCGTTCATCGCGTACAGGCCGCCGTCCACCTTGCCCGCCTCGAGGGCGGAGGGGTCGAAGCCGTCGGTGGCGATGGCGGTGGCGCCGAGGTCGGCGAGGATGCCGCGGCTGGAGTACTCGGCGAGGTAGCTCTCATCCATCTGGATGACGTCCGGCGCGTCGCCGCCGGCGACCTGGGTGGCGAGCTTGTCCCAATAGCCGCTCCAGTCCCCCGGCTCCGGGCTGATCGACACCTCGGGCGCCACCTCCTGGTACGCGTCCAGCGCCTGCTGGGTGAGCTCGTCGCGGGTGGCGTTGCCCCACCAGCCGAAGCGCAACATGGTGCCGTCCCCCTCCGCCGCGCGGTCCCCGCCGGAGGCGTTGGGGCCGCAGGCCGCCAGGGCCAGCAGCGTGAGGGAGGAGCCGAGGACGGTGCGTCGGCTCGCGTGCAGCGGGGGGTGTGCGGTCATGGCGATCTCCTTCGATCGTGCGGACGGCCCGCGTGGTGAGCGACAGAGTAGACCCGGGATTGAAACGTGTAAACCCGCCGCGGGGGCACCCCCTGCAGGCCAGCCGCCCTGGCGTGGCGCGCCGACTCCTGGGAGACTGGCTTCGCACTGAGACGTTTCACCCCGCCGCCGATGTCGTGAACCGAGGACTCTCCCCCATGCACCCCGCCCCCGTGCCGGATCGCCCCGCTCCTGCTCTCCCCGAGGCTCTCGCCACGGCCGATGCGCTCGCCGCGACGCAGGAGGGCGGGCGCGCCACCCTCCTCACCCGCACCGTCGCGCTCGCGCGCCCTGCCTCGCAGGTGACCCGCGCCGAGCTGCTCGCCACCGCCCACGGCGTCTACGAGGCACGCGTCAACGGCCTCCCGGCCGACGACTCCGTGCTCAACCCCGGATGGACCGTCTACGAGTCCCGCCTGCAGGTGCAGCGGGTCGACGTCACCGCGCAGGTGCGGGCCGGCGATGACCATGTACGCCTGTCCGCGCTGGTGGGGCGGGGCTGGTGGAACGGCGACTTCGGGTTCGGCGAGGCCGACGCGAACTACGGGGAGGACAACGCGTTCCTGGCCTCCCTCGAGATCACCTTCGAGGACGGCTCCACCCAGCAGATCGTCACCGACGAGTCCTGGACGGCGATCTCCTCCCCGATCACCGCGGCGACGATCTACCACGGCCAGCACGAGGACCGCCGGCTGGAGCCCGGCCCGCCGCGACCGGTGCAGGTGACCGAGATCGATCGCTCCACGCTCATCGCGCAGACCTCGCCGCTGATCACCCGCCACGAGGCGCTGCATCCCACGACGATCTGGACGTCCCCGTCCGGGAAGACCCTGCTGGACTTCGGGCAGAACCTCGTGGGCTGGCTGCGATTCACGGTCACGGGGCCCGAGGGCACCACGATCACCGTGCGCCACGCCGAGGTGCTCGAGCACGAGGAGCTCGGCACCCGCCCGCTGCGCACCGCGCAGGCCACCGACTCGCTCACCCTCGCCGGCGACCCGCAGGGCGAGACCTTCGAGCCCACCTTCACGTTCCACGGCTTCCGGTACGCGGAGGTCACCGGCTGGCCGGGCGAGCTGACCGCCGAGGACGTCGAGGCCGTCGTGGTCCACTCCGCGATCGAGCGCACTGGCTGGTTCGAGAGCTCCCACGCCGGAGTGAACCAGCTGATCAGCAACTCGATCTGGTCCCAGCGCGGCAACTTCCTCGCCGTGCCCACCGACTGCCCGCAGCGCGATGAGCGCCTGGGCTGGACCGGTGACATCGCCGCCTACGCCGCCACGGCCGCCTTCCAGTTCGACGTGGACGATTTCCTCCACAACTGGCTGCTGGATGTGAGGGCCGAGGTCGAGCTGCCGCCGCTGAGCTTCGTGCCCTTCGTCGTCCCGGACATCCTCAAGCTGCGCCGGAACGGCTCCGACCCCTTCGCCGACGGGGAGGAGCCGACGGAGATCCCCACCGCCATCTGGGGCGATGCCGCGGTGTGGGTCGCCGAGGCGCTGTGGCACGCCTACGGCGACCTGGGCCGGCTGCGCCAGCACTATCCCGGGATGGTGCTGCACCTGGAATCCGTGGAGCGGGCCCTGTCCCCGAACGGTCTGTGGGAGGAGGGCTTCCAGTTCGGCGACTGGCTCGATCCGGACGCCCCGCCGGAGGCCGCGGCCGATGCGAAGGCGGACAAGGCCGTGGTCGCGACCGCGTGCCTGATCCGCTCGGCCCGCTTCGCGGCGGAGACCGCGCGCCTGCTCGGCGAGACCGAGGGCGCGGAGCGCTGGCAGACCCTCGCCGACCGCACGCTCGCCGCCTTCACGGCGGAGTACGTGGGCGAGGACGGGATCATCCGCTCGGACTGCGCGACCGTCTACGCGCTCGCGATCGCCTTCGATCTCCTCGAGCCCGCGATCCACGAGAAGGCCGCGGCACGCCTCGCCGAGGTGGTGCGCGAGGCCGGCTACAGGGTCACCACCGGCTTCGCCGGCACCCCGTTCGTCACCTGGGCCCTGTCCGAGACGGGGCACGTGGAGGACGCGTACCGCCTGCTGCTCGAGGAGGGCTGCCCGTCCTGGCTCTACCCCGTCTCGATGGGGGCCACCACGATCTGGGAGCGCTGGGACTCGATGCTGCCCGACGGCTCGATCAATCCCGGCGAGATGACGAGCTTCAACCACTACGCCCTCGGCGCCGTCGCGGACTGGGTCTACCAGGTGGTGCTCGGGATCCGTGCCGCGGAGCCCGGCTACCGCCGGATCCGGATCCAGCCCACCCCGGGCCCCGGCATCGACTGGGCGAAGGGCGCCTACGACTCGGCAACCGGCCGCATCGAGGTGTCGTGGGAGGTCACCGAGCAGGGCTTCACCCTCGAGGTGGACGTCCCCGACGCCGTGGAGACCGAGGTGGTGCTGCCGGACGGCACCCGCCACCTGGTCACGGGCGGGCACCACACCTTCTGAGGGGTCGAGGGAGCCTGCCGGGCACGGGGCGCCCGCTCCCCCTCACCCCGTCGTCGACTCGCGCTCCACCAGGGTCGGCGTGAAGCTCACGTGCCGCGGCGCGGCGTCGGGCCGGGCGATCTCCTCCTCGAGCAGCGCCAGGGCGGTGCGGCCCATGAGATCGGCGGGCTGGGAGACGGAGGTCAGCGGCACCACGGTGGAGCGGGCGAAGGCGATGTCGTCGTAGCCCACCAGCGCGATCTCCTCCGGCACGGCGATCTGGTGCCGGAAGGCGAACGCCTGCAGGACTCCCACGGCGAGCAGGTCGTTCACGCAGAACACGGCATCGGGTCGCTCCGCCGCCGAGCGCTCCACCAGCGCCTCTCCCGCCGTGCGCCCGGCGAGGACGGTGAGATCCTCCGCCGCGATCACCTCGAGGTCCACCCCGGCGGCATCGGCGGCCCGGCGGGCGCCGCGCAGGCGGGCGGCGACCTGGCGCAGGTCCTGCCGGGCGGCCACCGCGCCGATTCGTCGACGGCCCTGCGCCACGAGGTGCTGCACGGCGATCTCGCCGCCGGCGATGTCGTCCACGCTCACGGAGGAGCCGTGCGCCTCCGGGTCGCTCTCCACCAGCACCACCGGGGTGCCGCGGCCGCGGATCGCCTCGACCAGGTCGGTGCTGCCGCCGGTGGAGGCGAGCAGGATCCCGCGCACCCGCTGCTCCTCGAACAGGGAGAGGTACATCCGCTCGCGCCGCTCCCGATTGCCGCTGCTGCCGGCGATCACCATCAGCTGGGAGTCCTCGGCGGCGGCCTCGATCCCGCCCACCAGCTGGGCGTAGAACGGGTTCCCGGAGTCGAGCACGATGGCGCCCACGGTGCTGGAGCGGCCCAGCTTCAGCTGGCGCGCGGCGTCGTTGCGCACGTAGCCGAGCTCGGTGATCGCGGCCTCGACCCGTTCACGGCGGTCCGGCGAGACGATCTCGGGCCGGTTGAGCACGTTCGAGACCGTGCCCACCGCGACGCCCGCGCGGCGCGCGACGTCCTTCATGCTCACCAGGCGGCCTCCGGCCACGGCTCACGTCCTTCTCGCAGAGGGCGGCGCCCCGGGGCCAGGCTCCCCGGGGACTCGGTCCCGTGACTGTATCGCGCGCGGGCGCGTCGGCCCTGCCGCGCGGCCTCCCCGCCCGAGCGGGAACCGCGCGGGGCCGCGGCGCACCGGCCGCGGCCCCGCACCTCACCTCACCCCTCGACGGGCGTGATCTCCCCGCGGTACATCTTCAGGATCACGAAGTTGTCCGCGTACGGGGCGTTCTCCAGGATCGGGTCGTCCTCCGCCGGGAAGCCCTGCACGCGCACCCCCTCGAGCGCGGGGTTGTTCCCGTAGCGCTCGAAGAGCGGGATGATCGGCAGCAGCTCGTTGAACGCGAGCGCCACGGTGGAGACGTTCTGCTTCTGCTCCTCCTGGTCCAGACCCTCGCCGGACTGCGTCACCAGCGCCTCGAGGTCCACCGTGCCGGCGGAGGTCTCCACGTCCTGCAGCGGGAACCCGTACCCCTTGCCGCCCTGGTTCTTCGCGATCGGGATGTTGTGCACGAACAGGTCCGTCACGAAGGAGAAGTGCGGGTGGGGATGCGCGGAGGACCCCCACGCCTGGATCGCCATCTCGAAGTCGCCCTTGTCGATGTCGATCGGGGCCTGCTTGTCGTCGAGGCCGCGGGCGGTGACCGAGATGCCGAAGGCGGTGAGCTGCTCGGCGACGTTCTTGCCGGCGGCGGACCAGTCGGCGTAGGTCTGCGGGAACTGGATCTCGTACGAGGCGTCCTCGCCCTCCGGGGTCTTCCAGGTGTCCCCGGACTTGGTCCAGCCCGCCTCCTCGAGCAGCGAGGTCGCCTTCTCCTCGTCCTGCGCGTAGGGGTCGATCTTGCCCTTGACCTCCTCGGTGAGCCACTGGTCCACGAAGTTGTCGGAGAAGCCCACCATGTTCTCCACGGCCACCCCGGACTCCGCCAGGGAGACCTGCCCCACGGTGGCACGGTCGATCAGGTAGGCGAAGGCCTTGCGGGTGCGGACGTCGGCGAACTCCGGGTAGCGGTCCTGGTTGAGGTACAGCGCCGGCCCCGAGTACACCGGCGGGCGCAGGATCGTGTACCCGGCCGCCTCGAACGGATCCTCGGACGCGGGCGCGAAGCCGTGGGTCGCGTAGTCGACGTCCCCGGACTGCACCAGCGAGGTGATCTCGGTGGTCTCGCCGTTGTAGATCACCACCTGGTCGAAGGTCACCGCGTCCGCGCCGAAGCCGGACTCGTTGCGCACCAGGGTGAGCTGGGTGTTGGTGATGGTGTCGTAGTCGAAGTCGTAGGGGCCGGAGACCACCAGGCTCTCCGGCGCGAAGCTCTGGAACTCGGTGCCCAGCGCCTCTCCGTCGCCCTCGTCCATCGTGCCGCCGGCGTCGACGATCGCCTTGGCGCGGTCCGCCCACTCGCCGTACTGGGCGGTGGAGAGGATGTTGCTCTTGAGCACGTAGCGCTCGAGCACCGCCGGCGGGTCCTCGAAGCTGATCACCACGGTGGTGTCGTCGGGGGCCTCGAGCCCGGTGATGAAGCCCCACGAGGGGGCGCGCTGGATGAACTGCACGTAGAACGTGGTGAGGTAGTCCTGGGAGGTCAGCGGCGAGCCGTCGCTCCAGGTCAGCCCCTCCTTGAGGGTGACGGTGAGGGTGCCGCCCTCGGCATCGAGCTCGTGCGAGTCGGCGATCAGGTACTCCCACTGCTCCTCCGCCCACAGCCACAGGGCCGAGGGCGGCAGCAGCAGGTCGCGGTAGGGGCCGTCGCCGAGGATCACGGTGGGCACGCCCGCATAGGGCTGCGCGGCGTAGTTGAAGTGGCCCTCGGGGGCGGGCTGGTACGGCCAGGCGCCGTGGAACGCGCCTCCGCTCCCTCCCGCGCCTCCGCCCTCGGGCTCGGCGGGGGCGCAGGCGGCCAGGCCGGCGCCGGCGGCGGTGGTGAGGCCGACGGCCTTGAGGACGTCGCGTCGACTCCAGGTGGTGCTCATGGGTTCTCCTTCGGTGTGACGACCGGGTCGTCGTGTGAGGTCGGGGTCGCGTCGTCGCGATCCCGTCGGGGGGCGAGGGGTCGGGAGGCGAGGAGTCGGACGGCCACGGAGCCGACGACGATGCCCGCACCGAGGAGGAGCGCGAGCAGGCTCACGATCCGTTCGCCGCTGCCGGCGTCGGTGAGGGGGACCATGAGGGCCGCACCGACCCCCACGAAGCAGCCGAGCGAGAGCAGCGCCCGGGTGGCGGTGTCGATCATGGCGCGCCGCCGTCCGCCTGCGCGGCCGATCGTGCCCCGTCCGGGGCGCCCGACGGGTCGGTGACCACCGTGCAGGCGACCTCCTGGGCGTCGGCGCCCGGGGCCGTGCGCAGCACGGGGATGATCTCGCGGCAGCGGTCCTCGGCCAGCGGGCACCGCGGATGGAAGGTGCAGCCGGAGGGCAGCGCGGAGAGGCTGGGGATGTCGGCGCTGAGCAGGCCGCCGCCGGCCTTCTTCTGCCGCGACAGCTCGGGATCGGGTTCGGGCACGGCCTCCAGCAGCGCCTTCGTGTACGGGTGCTGGGGGTTGTTGATCACCTGCGGCGTGGGGCCGGCCTCGACGATCCTGCCCAGGTACATCACCGCGGTGCGCCCCTCCCACGCGAAGTACTTCGCCAGCGCGAGGTCGTGGGTGATGTAGATGAAGCCGACCCCCTCCTCCTTCCGCAGCTTCGTGAGCATGTTCAGCAGGCTCACCCGGATGGAGACGTCCAGCATCGAGGTGGACTCGTCGGCGATCAGCAGGCGGGGCGAGAGGGTGAGGCCGCGCGCCACGGAGACGCGCTGGCGCTGCCCCCCGGAGAGCTGGTGGGGGAACTTCTCGCGGTAGCTCTCCGGCGGGGAGAGGTCCACGGTGGAGAGCAGCTCGTCGACCTTCTGCTGCATCTCCGCCCCGCTGCGGGCCAGGCCGTGCCGGCGCAGCGGGATCGAGAGGGTGGAGCGCACCGAGCGGATCGGGTTGAGGGAGGCGTAGGGGTCCTGGTGGATGTACTGGACGGCCCGGCGGTACGCGCGCCGCTCGGCCCGGGTCATCTCGGCCAGGTCCCTGCCCTGGTACCGCACGCTGCCGGAGGTGGGGGCGGCCAGACCGGCGGCGAGCCGCGCGGTGGTGGTCTTGCCGCTGCCGGACTCCCCCACCAGGCACAGCACCTCGCCGGCGCCCACGCTGAGGGACACGTCGGAGACGGCGGGGAGGTCCTTCCCCTTGACGTGGAACACCTGCGAGGCGCCGTCGAGCTCGATCAGCGGGGCGGCGGGGGCGGAGTCCTGCGGGGCGCCCTGCGCCGACGCCGCGGCGGCGGGCGGGGCGGGGGTCGGGGAGGTCTCAGGCACGAGCGATCACCTTCCGTTCGTGGTGGACCTGCTCGTGGTGGAGGCAGGCGGCGGCATGGGTCATGTCCCCGGGGCGGGAGGTGAGCGTGATCAGCTCGGGCTCCTCCGCGCGGCAGGCGTCGGTGGCCAGCTCGCACCGCGGGGCGAAGGCGCAGCCGGGAGGGAGGGTGGCCAGCGAGGGCGGGGCGCCGGGGATCGAGGCCAGCTCGGGGAGGTCGCCCCGCACCGGCGGCACGGCGTTGATGAGCTTGGAGGTGTAGGGGTGCTTGGGGGCGGAGAAGATGTCCTGGGTGGTGCCGGTCTCGATGACCTTGCCGGCGTACATCGTCACCACCCGGTCGGCGAGCTCGGCGGCGAGCGCCAGATCGTGCGAGATGAAGATCATCGCGAAGCGGAACTCCTCGCGCAGCTCCGCGAGCAGGTCGATGACGGTGCGCTGGGTGAGGATGTCCAGCGCGGTGGTGGGCTCGTCGAGCACCAGCAGCCGCGGGCGCAGCAGCAGCCCCGTGGCGATCAGGGCGCGCTGCTTCATCCCGCCGGAGAGCTCGTGCGGGTAGCTGCCCAGCACCCGGCGGGGCTCGAGCCGCACCGAACGCAGGGCCTCGCCCGAGCGCTCGAGGATCTCGCGCCGCCCGATCCGGCCGGGGGCGTGGTCCCGGAGGGTGTCGGCCATCTGCTGGCCGATGGTGAGGACGGGGTTGAAGGCGTTCTGCGCGCCCTGGAACACCATCGCCGCCTCGGACCACCGCCACCGACGCAGCTGCCCGGCGCTCATGGTGGTGACGTCCCGCCGCCGGCCGTCCTCGCCGGTGAACGTGATCGAGCCGCCGGTGATCTCGCCGAGGGTGGGCAGCAGGCGCAGCAGCGCGAGGCCCAGGGTGGTCTTGCCGCAGCCGGACTCGCCCACCAGGGCGAGGGAGGTCTCGGGATAGAGGTCGAAGCTCACCCCGCGCAGCGCCCGCACCCGGGTGTCCTTCCCGGTGCGGTAGGCGACCTGGAGGTCCTTCGCGGAGAGCACCGGGTGCTCGGAGGGCGGGGTCGCGGGGCCCGGCGCGGCGGCGTCGGCCGCACCGGCGAGCGGGGTGGAGGGCGTGGGAGGAGGCGTGGTCGCGGGCATCAGCGGTCCCTCAGTCGGGGGTTGAGGATCTCTTCGAGGGTGCGGGTGAGGAGGATCAGTCCCAGCTGGAGCAGCACGATCATGGTGACCGGGGCGATGATGTAGGGCATCGCGTCCGGGTTGAACATCGCGCCCTTGGTCCACGCGTCGTTGATCATGATCCCCCAGTTGTTGCCCCGCTGCGGCGCCAGGCCCAGCAGGTACAGGCCCACCATCGCGTAGATCGCGTTGGTGACGGCGATGATGAAGTTGATGAGGATGTAGCTGGCCATGTTGGGGACGATCTCCCCGAACACGATCCGCACCCATCCCACGTCCAGCAGCTGCGCCGCCTCGACGAACTCGCGCTCCTTGAGGGAGAGCACCTGGGCGCGGATGGAGCGCATCAGCACCGGCCAGCTCAGCGTGCCGATGATGACGGCGAGCAGGGTGGGCGAGTCGAGCTTGTAGAAGGCGCCCACCACGGCCAGCAGCACGATCTGCGGGATCGTCATGACCACGTCGGTGAGCTGGAGCATCAGCGCATCGAAGCGCCCGCCGAAGTAGCCGGCCAGGGATCCGATCGCGACCGCGATGACGGTGGTGATGGCCGCGGCGAGGAACCCGACCATGAGCACGGTGCGCCCGCCGGTGACCAGGAGGTGGAGGGTGTCCTTGCCGCCTCCTTCGAGTCCCAGCCAGTGCGCGGAGCTGGGGGCCTCCCAGGCCCGGGCAGGATCGCCCGGCACGCTCGTGCCCATGATCAGCGGGCCGATCAGGGAGACGGCGAGGATCGCGAGCACCAGGAGCAGGCCGATGAATCCGGCGGTGCTGCGGGTGAGCTCGCTGAGCAGGCGCCGCAGCGGGCTCACGCCGGCGGAGGCCGACGGGGCGGGCAGTCCCGCCTCCGGATCGGTGACCGGGGGTGATGTGGTGGTCATGCCGCTCCTCCTTCGCCCAGGCGGATCCGCGGGTCGAGGGCCGCGTTGACGAGATCGGCGGCGAGGTTGGCGAGCACCACGGTGATGGTGACCACCAGCAGCACGCCCTGGATCGTGGGGTAGTCGCGGGAGTTGATCGACTCGAACAGCAGCAGACCCACACCCTCGTAGGAGAAGGTCTGCTCCACGAAGATGGCGCCGCCCACGATGAACCCGGCCTGGGTGGCGATCTGGGCGATCAGCGGCAGCAGGGCGTTGCGGCCCACGTAGTTGCCCTGGATGCGGGCGTCCTTGAGGCCGCGGGCCCGGGCCACGGTCACGTAGTCCTCCCCCAGCACCTGCGTGGTGGAGGCCTTCATGATCAGGGCCCAGGTGCCCACGGTGGTGAGGATGTAGGTGAGCATCGGCAACGTGGCGTGGTAGCCGATGTCGGAGAGGAAGCGGAAGGACAGCTCCGGCTCCACCCCGGGGGAGACGTTCCCGCGCATCCGGGTGTAGTCGATGACGCCCAGCTGCACCGCCCCGACCACCACGATGAGGATCGCGAGCAGGTAGTTCGGGATGGCGTGGAGGCCGCTGCCGATGATGGAGACGGCGTGGTCGATGACGCCGCCGCGGCGATAGGCCATGATCATGCCCAGCAGCAGGCCCACGGTGATGGAGATCAGCAGGGCCAGGCCCACGCTGTACAGGGTCCAGGGCAGGTACTGGGCGATCTTCTCGGTGACGGTCACGCCGGGGGTGGCGATCGAGGTGCCCATGTCCCCGCGCAGCAGTCCCAGCAGGTAGTCGAGGTACTGCCGCCAGATCGGGGTGGAGGGGTCGAACCGGAAGTAGTTCTGCGCCTCGGCGGCGGCCTGCTCGTAGCTCTTCCCGTACAGCGCGATCTGCTGGTTGATGTACACGTCCACCGGGTTGCCGGGCAGCAGGCGCACCATGAGGAACACACCGGTGGCCACCACCCAGATCACGAACACCGAGCGCAGGAGCCGGCGCAGCAGGAAGGAATGGTAGATCCTGTGCCTGAGGGAGGCCCGGGGGCGCCGGCCCTGCGGCGCGGTGCGCTCGTGGTCGCCGTGGACGCCGGGCGCGTCGCGCGTCGCGGAGCGCTCCGGGCCGCCGGGGCTCCCGGGCACCGAGATGTCCGTGCTCATGCTCCTCCTCGTGGTCACCGGTGGATGGTGGGAACTGTAAGCCCGCTCACAGCCCCGCGGGGGCGGTTTTCAGGTCACGATTTGAGCAACTTCGCTCGACTGAACCGTTATCTGCTCAGATTCACGCGTCGCCGACCGGTGGGCACCGCCCCGGGTCCACACCGCGGAAAGCGCTTGAGCGACACCGTTCCCCACCGCGAGACTCGACCTCCTGGGACTGTCCTGCGCCACCCGGCCGCACCCTTCACCGTCGAACGCAGTCCCGAGGAGAGCCCGCCATGCTCAGCCGTCGTCGCACCCTCGCCCTGCTCGCCGCCGCGGGCACCGGCTCCGTCCTCGCCGCCTGCGGCCCCAACGCACCCTCGTCCTCCTCCGCCGAGGGCTCCGCGCTGCGGGTCTACTGGTGGGGGGCGGAGCTCCGCGCCGGGCTCACCCAGGAGGTGCTGGACATGTTCACGCAGGACCACCCTGATCTCGCCATCGCCCCGGAGTACTCGGAGTGGTCGAGCTACTGGGACAAGCTCGCCACGCAGACCGCCGGCGGCACCGCGCCGGACGTCATCCAGATGGACGAGGCCTACATCGACTCCTACGGCAGCAACGGGTCGCTGCTGGACCTCGAGTCCGTCCCCGACGTGCTGGACCTCTCGGCGATGGACGAGGCGATCCTCGAGACGGGCCGTCTCTCGGACGGGACCCTCGTGGGCGCGCCGAACGGCTTCAACCTGTACGCGACGGGCATGAACCCGGCCGTGCTGGAGAGGGCCGGGATCGAGCTGCCGGACGACACCACGTGGACCTGGGACGACTTCCTCGCCCTGTGCCAGGAGCTCACCGAATGGGGCCGGAGCTCCGGCGAGAACGTCTTCGGGACCAGCGGCTTCGGTCGCGGTTCGGGCGATCTCGCCGCCTGGGGGCGCCAGAGCGGGGACCAGCAGCTGTTCCCCCGCGAGGGCGAAGAGATGGTCACCAAGGACACCATCGTCTCGCTGCTGGAGTTCAGCCTGCGCCTCGGCGACGAGGGTGCCGCACCGGATGCGGACACCCAGATCGAGAACGCCGGGGCGAGCCTCGAGCAGGGGATGTTCGCCACCGCCTCCTGCGCCTTCCAGCAGGTCCCGAGCTCGCAGATCCTCACCTTCCAGGACTCGACGGGGGATCCGCTGCAGCTGCTGCGCATGCCCGCGCGGGAGAGCGGGAACGCCGCGATGGTGAACAAGGCCTCGATGTACTGGTCGATCGGCGCGAACACCGCCGATTCCCAGAACGCCGCGCGCCTCACCTCGTTCATGCTCACCGACAGCGCCGCCGCCGAGGTGCTGAAGATCGAGCGGGGCATTCCCGCCTTCCCCGCGGTGCAAGAGGCCGTGCGGCCCCTCCTCACCGAGAACGAGCTGGTCTCGCTCGACTTCGCGCAGACGATGCAGGAGGAGGTGGTGACGCCGCCCGTGGTCACCCCGGCCAGCGGCGTCGGCTTCGGCGACGAGTACACCCGCATCGCGGAGGCGGTGCTCTTCGGCCAGACCGCCCCGTCCGACGCGGCCGACGAGATCCTCGAGATCCTCACCTCGATGCAGCCCGGATCCTGAGGCCCTCCCTCAGCGCCGTCGGTGCAGCACGGGCACGGCGCCCAGACCGGTGGCGACCCCGTCGAGCATCGTCTCCAGCTCCTGCATCTGGAACCGCTCGCCGTAGGTGCGGTGCGCGGCGGCGACCATCTGCGCCGCGGCCTCGGCGTTCTCGGCAGCGGCGGCGGCCGCGGCGGTGGTGCCGTGGATCCGCAGGGTGAGGCGTGAGCGCCCGGCGGGGAGGAGACCGGTGAGGTCGAGCCGGTAGGGCGGGCGCCACAGCACCCCCACCTCGGTCCCGTCCACCGAGACCACCGCGATCTCGCGCACGGGCGGCGCGAGCAGGGCCCGGTAGCCGCTGCCGCCGCCGGTGTGCGGCAGCACGGTGCCGTCGCCGAGGTCCAGCACCAGCGGGCCCTGCGCGGTGCGCTCGTCGAGCTCGAGCACGGTCTCCAGGAGCAGCGGGGCGGTCTCCGCGGCCTCCTCGCCGTGTCGCAGGTGCGGGAGCGTGACCGGGTGGGAGGGCGCGCCGGGACGGGTGAGGCTCCAGGGGCCCTCGAGCCGCAGCGGCCCGTCGTGCGGGTGGGCCGCAGCGTCTGCAGGCGCCGAGGCGTCCGCAGGCGCCGAAGCGTCCGAGGTGCCCGGAACGTCGGAGGCGATCGGTGCCGGCTCCGGGGTCGCGACCGGCGGGCCGACGACGGCTGCGGGCCCTGCCGGTCCGGTCGCGAGCAGCAGCAGCGCCTGATAGGGGTGCAGCTCCAGCGCACCGCCGGCGGGATCGAGGGTGAGGCTCTCACCGGGTGAGACTCCGCCCGGGTCCAGCAGCGTCAGCGCGGCGCGCGGCTCCCGCACCGAGACGTGGAGGGTGCGGTGCGTCGGCCCGGTGTTGACCAGCAGGTACAGGTCCCCGTCGGCGAGGCGTCGGCGCACCGTGCCCACCACGCCGCCGTCGCCGACGAGCACCAGCGGGGGCGGCAGGATCCCGCGCAGCGCCTCGGCGAGCGGAGAGTTCCCGCCGCCGTCCGCGCCGCGACCGCCGTGCCCGGCGCCGGCCTCCGCGCCCGCTACGTCCCCCGCAGCCCCGGACGTCGCGGCCCCGGCCATCGACAGCGTGGCGTGATCGACCAGGTGCTCGTCGGCGTAGCCGTCGGCCGGCATCTCGACGGGGAGCCCGGCGGGGTAGGCCGGGGAGTCCACGCTCAGCACGGTGCCGCCGGCCTCCCGCACCCGGTCCAGCCACGCGGCGGTCGCCGCGGGGAGGCGGTGCACGCGCGGCAGCACCACGACCGGGTGGGCGGCGGGGTCGAGGCCGGGGAGGATCTCGTCGTCGATGAGGTCGAGGTCGTAGCCGGCGCGGCGGAGCGCCGCCGGGAGCTGCTCGCCGATGCGGGCGCGGCAGGCGGCCCACAGGTCGTGGCCGGCGCCGCGGGCGGCGCGCACGTCCGCATAGGGCAGGTAGAGGGCGATGTCCGCGCCCGGGGCGCCGAGCCGCAGCGCGGCGCACAGCCGGGTGAGGTGGGCGGTGAGCTCTCCCATCGCGGGCCACCAGGCGTTGCGGTCGTCCAGCGCCCCGGCCGCGTAGAAGGTCCAGCCCAGGCCCGGCGCCTCCGGCGGGGAGTACGGCCAGCCGTGCCCCACGAAGTGGGTGATCCCCAGCAGCAGGTGCTCGTGCGCCTCGCCCAGCAGGTCCAGCGGCGCGGCGCGGAAGGAGGGCGAGTGCACCCACGTCCACACCTCGCTGGAGACCACCTCGCGGCGGTCGTGGTGCGCGGCCGACGAGGCCCAGCGGGACTGCGTGAGCGCCGTCCAGCCCGCGCCCTCGCCCTCGATGAGGTGGGCGCCGCGCTGGGCGGCGAGGGTGATCGGCGGCTGCCCGTAGCCCTGCAGGCGGAAGCGCACCCCGTGCTCCTCGGTCCAGGTGCGGCAGGTGGCCACGAACCCCTCCTCGACCAGCTCGGAGAGGGTGCGGCCGTAGTCCTCGCGCACCTGCGCCGCGCCCGGGGCGTCCACCTCCAGCAGGTGCAGCACCTCCCGCAGGTCGTAGCCGCGCCGGGCGAGGAACCGGGCGGGCAGCGCGGCGGTCCAGCCGCAGTCGTACACCTCGAGGCTGTCGCTGAACACGGAGCCGAGCAGCGCGGCGGGCACCGCACCGAGGAGCGCGCCGCCCACCACGTCGAGGTGGTGACGCACCGCGGCGGCGCTGAGATGATCCACCACGGGGCCCTCCGCCCCCGCGGCCGCCCGCTTGACCTGCTGCCCGGTCACCTCGGACCAGGCGATCAGCACCGTGCGCGGGCCGCGTCCGGCCGGGATCTCGAGGCGTCCGTCCGTCACCGCGAGCCGGGTCCAGCCCGACGGCGGCAGCCCCTCCCCCACATGCACCGACACCAGCTCGTCCCCCGGCCAGGATGGCGCGAGCTCCCAGCTCAGCGGCTGCGGGCCGAGATCGCGCCGCTCCCAGCGCAGGCGCCGCGCGGCGTACTCGGCCCCGATGTGGGCGCCGCCGTAGGACCAGCCGCTGCCCAGGGTCACGTCCAGCCGCAGGCCCAGCTCGCGGGCCCGCTCGGCCGCGTGGCGCACATGGGCGAGCACCTCGTCGGAGAGGTAGTCCGGGGCGCCGGGACGCAGGGGGTGCACGAGGGCGATCTCCGCGCCGCCCAGCCCCGCCGCGGCCATCGCCCGCAGCTCCCGGGCGATCTCGTCCCTGTCCATGTCCGGCCCGAACCACCACCAGCGCATCATCGGCCGCGCCCCCGGAGCGGGCGCGGCCAGGGCGTCGCGCACGTCCTCGGCGGTGTGCGGGGGCAAGGTGGTGTGCTCGGGCATCGCGGCCCTCCGGGGGGCGTGGGTGGGTCAGGCGGGCAGGGCGCCGGGGCGTGCAGGAGGGCGGGGCCCCGGTCGCCCGGTCAGGCGGGCGGGGTCCAGCGGTGCACGGCGTCCGGGCGGGCCCAGGGCACCCCGAGCTCGCTGAACGGCTGCCCGGTCGCGAGCGCGGTGCGCAGGGTCTGTTCGATCCCGTCCACCACCGGATGGGCGGCCTCCCCCTCCCCCGCCCAGGTCACGCCGGCCTCGATCGGCAGCGGATCGGGGACGGACTGGGTCGCCTCGAGCACGGCGCTGAACACGCCGGTGGAGGCGAGCGGGGAGCGCAGCGGCACGGAGCGGTCGCGCACGTGGGCCAGGAGGTTCTCCATCAGGTCCTCGCGCTCGTGGGCGAGCTCCTGCGCGGTGCCGTCGGCCGCGGTGCGCACCGAGCGGTCCTCCGTGTAGTACAGGCGGTGGCCGCCGCCGCTGCCGCGGATCTCGATCCAGGGGCTGGTCTGCTCGGCGGCGACGGTGGTCAGCGCGCACACCACCGCCGGCGCCTCCCCTGCCGGGTCGATGCGCAGGAAGGCGGTGTCGTCGGCCTCGATGTCGTGGGCGTGCCGCAGCTCGACGGTGACCGCGGCGATGTCCGCCACGTCGTCGATCCCGGCGATCGCGAGGCCGGCGTGCACGGAGTGGGCGAGGGGGTTGGTGGCCACGCCGTCGGCCACCCGCCGGCCGTCCAGGCGGCGCTTCCCGGCCCAGGCGGAGCGGGCGTAGTAGGCGCGGTCGCGCAGCCACGCCCCGTACACGTGCACCGCCTCGATCCGCCCGAGCGCGCCGGTGGCGACCTCCTCGCGCAGCACGTCCACGCCGGCGCCGCCGCGGGCCTGGAAGCCCACCTGCACGGAACGTCCGGCGGCCTCGGCGGCCTCGAGCAGGCGCCAGTGGTCCTCGAGAGAGGGCACCGGCGGCTTCTCCAGGTACACGTCGAGCCCGGCGGCGAGCGCCTCGGTGGCGAGCTCCAGGTGGGTGCCGATGGGGGTGGCGATGGCGACCACCTCGGGGCGGTCGGCCTCCGGGGTCGCCTCGAGCAGCGCCGCGAGGCTGCGGTGGTGGATGCCGGCCAGCTCCGGGGGCGGCTCGGCCACGTCCACCACCCCCACCAAGCGGGCGATTCCCCGCGCGGCGAGGCGCGAGAGGGTGCGCAGGTGCACGGCGCCGAAGCCGCGGGTGCCGAGCAGCGCGACCCGCACCGGCGCGACGCCGCTGGCGACGGCGTCGGGCCCGGTGGCGGCGCCGCGCCCGGTGGCGGCGTCGAGCCGGGCGGTGGCGTCGGCCGACGGGCTCATCGGGCCGCCTCGACCAGGCCGTCCTCGCGGGTGAGGTCCAGGCCCAGGAACTCGGCGACGTCCACCGGCGCCGAGGTGGCCAGCGACTCGTTGCCGCAGATGCCCACGGAGATGGCGCGCAGGCCGTCGCGGTGGTCGGAGGGGCGGCCCAGCTCGTCCTCGACGGGGCCCACGAACACGTCGCGCAGCAGCAGCGCGTCGCCACCGCCGTGCCCGCCCACGCCCTCGGGGATCTCCACCTCGCGGGCGGGGGCGAAGTGGGTCTGCACCACAAGGCGTTCCCCGCGCTCGCGCACCCCGGCATCCGCGGTGGTGACGGCGACGGCGCTGGGGTCCACGTGGGTGGCGGAGCTCGCGTCGTCCTCGCCGCGGGCGATCACCTCGGCGCGCTCCACCACCTCGAGCTCGGCCCGGCCCTTCGTGCCGTTGACCGCCACCCGGTAGCCCTCCCAGGGGCTGTGGGCGTTGAGCGCATAGGTGAGCACCGCGCCGCGGGAGTAGTCCACCAGGGCGGTGAGGTTGTCCTCCGCGGTGATGCCGGCGTCGAACACGGAGCGGTCGCGCTGGTAGCCGTCGTGCTGCTCGGCCTGGAGGTACAGCGCCTCGAGCCGCTCGTCGCTGCGCAGGTCCAGCTCGAAGGGGTCGTGAGGGCCGTCGTGCGTGCCGCGCGGGGGCAGCGCCGCCTGGCCGCGCGCGGCGGCGGCGTCGGCCCCGTAGAAGCGCAGCCCGCCCCGGGCGTACACCTGCACGGGGGTGTCCGCGATCCACCAGTTCACCAGGTCGAAGTGGTGGGCGGCCTTGTGGATGAACAGGCCGCCGCTGTTGGTCTTGTCGCGGTGCCAGCGGCGGAAGTAGTCCGCGCCGTGCTGGGTGTCCAGCACCCACTCGAAGGTCACCGAGACCACGTCCCCGATCTCGCCGGAGGCGATGACCTGCTTCAGCGCCGTGTTGCGGGGGCTGTAGCGGTAGTTGAAGGTCACCACCACGCTGCGGCCGGTGCGGTCGATCGCCTCCTGGATCGCGCGTGCCGACGGGGCGTCGATGGTCAGCGGCTTCTCCACCACCACGTCCGCGCCCGCGTCGAGGGAGCGCACCACGTGCTCGGCGTGCAGGCGGTCCAGGCTGGTGACGATCACGCGGTCCACCCGCTCCTCGCGGATGATCTCCTCGAGCTCGTCGGGCCCGCCCAGGCGCACGTCCGCGAAGGCCGGGACCCGGTCCCGGTGGAACTCGCGACGGGCGGGGTTGATGTCCAGCAGCGCCACCAGCTCGGCGACGTCGGCGTGGGGGCCGGCGATCGCATCGAGGTACATCTGGGCGCGGTGGCCGGAGCCGATCAGGGCGTAGCGGGTGGTCATGTCTCTCCTGGGTGCCGAACGGGCGGAGTGCGGGCGGGAACGGGCGGGGCGGGCGCCGTGGGGGCGCCCGCCCGGGGAACTACTTGATGCCGGTGGTGGCGAAGCCCTTCACCAGGAACCGCTGCCCGAAGAGGAACACCAGGAACAGCGGGACCAGCGAGAGCACCGACATCGCGAACATCGCGCCCCAGTCGGAGGCGCCCTGCGTGTCGAGGTAGGAGCGCAGCGCCAGCGGGACGGTGAAGTTGTCCGGGGTGGTGAGGTAGATCAGCGAGCCGAAGAAGTCGTTCCACGTCCACATGAAGGTGAAGATCGTGGTGGTGGCCAGCGCCGGCATCATCAGCGGCAGGATCACCTGGAAGAAGATGCGGAAGTGGCCGCAGCCGTCGATGCGCGCCGCCTCGTCCAGCTCCTTCGGGATGCCACGGATGAACTGCACCATGAGGAAGATGAAGAACGCATCGGTGGCCAGGAACTTCGGCAGGATCAGGGGGAGCATCGTGTTCACCCAGCCGGTCTGGGAGAAGATGATGTACTGCGGCACGATCACCACGTGGATCGGCAGCATCAGCGTCATCAGCATGATGGCGAAGGCGATGTTCCGCCCCCAGAACTTCAGCCGCGCGAAGGCGTAGGCGGTGAGCGTGCAGGCGAACAGGTTGCCGATCACGCAGCCGATCACCAGCAGCGTCGAGTTCATGAGGTAGTGCGAGAACTCGAAGGACTGCGCGCTCCAGCCCCGCACGTAGTTGTCGATGTCGAAGCTCAGCGGGAACAGCGACGGATTGCGGAAGATCTCGTCGTTGGGACGCAGCGAGGAGACCACCATCCACAGCAGCGGATAGATCATCGCCAGGCTCGCCACGATCATGAACACGTGCTTCAGGCCGCGGCGCAGCAGGTGCCGGGAATGGCGACGCACGGGGACGTCCTCGGCGGAGGTGGTGGTCGCGGGGGTGCCGGAGCGTTCCGGCGCGGTCACGGAGAGATCAGTCATCGTAATGCACCCAGAACTTGGAGACGAAGAAGTTGATCGCGGTGAAGATCGCGACGATGACCAGCAGCAGCCAGGCCATCGCGGAGGCGTAGCCCATGTCGAACTGGCCGAAGCCCTTCTGGTACAGGTACAGCGTGTAGAACATCGTCGAATCCGACGGGCCGCCGGTGCCGCCCGAGACCACGAACGCCTGCGTGAAGGTCTGGAAGGCGTTGATGACCTGCAGCACCAGGTTGAAGAAGATGATCGGGGTGAGCAGCGGGATGGTGATCCGGAAGAACTGCGAGACCTTCGAGGCGCCGTCCACGCTGGCGGCCTCGTAGTACATCTGCGGGATCTGCCGCAGCCCGGCGAGGAAGATGATCATCGGCGAACCGAAGGTCCACACGTGCAGCAGGATGATGGTCCACAGCGCCGTGTCCGGGTTGGAGACCCAGCCCGGCATGCCGGTGAAGCCCAGCGCCCCGAGGAACTGGTTCACCAGGCCGTTGGCGCCGAACATCTGCCGCCACAGGATCGAGATCGCGACCGAGCCGCCCAGCAGCGAGGGCAGGTAGAACACCGAGCGGTAGAACGACAGGCCCTTCATGCCCTGATTCAGCAGCACCGCCAGCAGCAGGGCCGCGATCAGCTGCAGCGGGGTGCCCACCAGCACGTAGGTGAAGGTGACGATGAGGGAGTTGTGCAGGCGGGTGTCGCCCCACATGCGCTGGAAGTTCTCCAGCCCCACCCATTCGGGGGCCGCGAGCATGCTGTAGTCGGTGAAGGACAGGTACAGCGAGGCCAGCATCGGCAGGATCGTGATGCCCAGCAGGCCCAGCAGCCACGGGGCCATGAACACCAGGCCCGCCCGGTTGTCGGGGTGCTTCTCGCGGGGGCCGCGGTTCCTGCCGCGCGACAGGATCTGGCTGAGTTCTCCGACAGCGCTCATCCGTCGTCTCCTTTCTGTGGGGCCCGCCCGGGACGGGGCCGACGGGGGCGATGCCCCGTCGGCCCCGTCGGGCCGGCGGCGGGGGTCAGCTCAGCGCCGCGCCGAGCTCGTCGAGCAGGCGCTGACCGGCCTCTTCCGGAGTGACGTTGCCGAAGAGCATGTCCTCGCCGGCGCGGGTGAGGATCGACTCGAACTCGCCGCCTCCCTGCGGGGTGATCTCCGGCGCGGGCCCGAGCTCGGACTCGATGGCGTTGAGGAAGTCGACGGCCTTGGTGTTGGCCTCGTCGAGATCCGGCACGATCGCCTCGCGCACGGAGAGGTTGCCGGGCACACCCCGCTCCACGGAGAGGATCTTGCCGGCCTCCGGGGAGTTGACCAGGAAGTCGACGAACGCGACCGCGGCCTCGGGATTCGCGGAGTTGGCGGAGACCGCCCAGTACATCGAGGCCTTGTACCACAGCTGCGCGTCGGAGGCGGAGCCCGTCATCGACGGCGGGCGCAGCACCGTGACGCCCTCGGGCACCAGCCCGTCGTGGGCGACGACCTGGTTGGACCAGGCCACCGTCATCGCGACCTTGCCGGTCGCGAACAGCGACTGGTCCATCGACTGCGAGGCGTCCTCCACGGAGGTGCTGGCGTCGGGGCCGGCGCCGCTCTCCTGGATGCGCTTGCCCCACTCGAACCACTCGGTGGCGGTGGCGGCGTCGAAGCCGGCCGCGCCGTCCTTGTACTGGTCCTGGCCGGCCTGGCGCACGTACACCTGGAACAGGCCCTGGACGGTGCTCATCTGCGTCATGCCGTAGGTGCCGTCCGGGGTGCTCTCGGAGATCTGCACCGCGGTGTCGATGAGATCGTCCCAGGTCCAGGTGGTGTCATCGGGGATGTCGACCCCGGCCTCGTCGAACACCTCCGGGTTGATGAGGAAGCAGAACGAGTTCAGGCCGGCGTTGATCGCGGCGAGCCCCACCTCGGGCAGCTCGCCCACCTCCACGGAGCCCTCGGCGAACTCGGAGGTGTCCAGCCCGGCGCCGGCGAGGTCCAGCAGCGCGCCGCGCTGGCCGTACTCGGCGAGGTACTTCTCGTCCATCTGCACGATGTCGGGGAAGTCGCCGCCGGCGGTCTGGGTGGCGAGCTTGTCCCAGTAGCCGCTCCACTCCCCCGGCTCGAGGGAGATGGTGACGTCCGGGGCGACGTCGCCGTAGGCGGCGACCACGTTCTCGGTGTTCTCGTTGCGGGTGGGGTTGCCCCACCAGGCCAGGCGCAGGCTGCCGGAGTCGGCGGAGCCCTCCTCACCGCCGGAGGAGGAGCCTCCGGAGGCGTTGGGGCCGCAGGCCGCGAGGCCGGCGAGACCGGGGACGGCGAGGCCGAGGGCGAGCGCGGAGCGTCGGGTGTACATCGGATCTCCTTTGATCATGGCGGGGGCTCGGGCCCCGGGTGGGGCCGACGGGTGGAGCGGGGGCGGACCGGGCGGTGGGCCCGGGATGGTGCAGGGCGATGCGGCGGTACGGGTGATGCGGCGCCTCGCCTCCCGGCGGGGCGGGCACGTGAGCGCCGGCCGCGCACCGCCCGGACGACCGGCCGGGGCCGGCGGTGCGCCGCCCCGGGATCTCCGGGAGCAGCACCAGCGGTGTGCAAGTTTTCAGGTCCGCCGTGCACCTCTCCCGTCGTCGGGGGCGGAGCTCGTGCGGTGGTCACCACAGGAAAGCGCTTGTCACCGGGTTTGTCAACTGCCGTGCATCACGCTCGGATCACGGTTCCAGGCCGCCAGGAAACGTTTCAGCTGAGAACGTTTGCAGACGCGCTGGTCAGCCCGAACATGGCGGCGGTCGCGATGGGCGGGCCGCGCGCACCGGCGCGACGGATTCTCCGGGGAGCACCCCTTGCGGCCGCGATGACCCCTCTGATTTAGTATGCCTCGACAACTTACTCTGAAACGACTCAGTCCGTCTCCTCCCGCGCGCCGGACAGGAGCCGTGCCGGCACCTCCCCGGAAGGATCGATGATGATCACCCGCCGCAGCACCCTCGCCCTGCTCGCCGCCGCCGGAGCGGTGCCCGCCCTCGCCTCCTGCGGCCCCAACGCCTCGAGCGGGGGCGAGGAGGGCGAATCCCCCGTGCGCCTGTACTGGTGGGGCGGTGACCTGCGCGCCGGGATGACCCACGACGCGCTGGACCTGTTCGCCGCCGCCCACGGGGACATCGAGGTCTCCCCCGAGTACAGCGAGTGGACCGGCTACTGGGACAAGCTCGCCACCCAGTTCGCCGGCGGCGACTCGCCGGACGTGATGCAGATGGACGAGTCCTACATCGACTCCTACGGCGCCCGCTCCTCGCTGCTGGACCTCGAGACCGTCTCCGACGTGCTCGACCTCGGCGCGATGGACGATGCGGTGCTGGATACCGGCCGTCTCGACGACGGCACGCTGGTGGGCGCGCCGCTGGGCATCGGGATCTTCGCGGTGGGCGTGAACCCCGTGCTGCTGGAGCAGGCGGGCGTCGCGATGCCGGAGGACACCACGTGGACCTGGGACGACTTCGCCGAGATCGCCACGCAGATCAGCGACTGGGCCGCGGAGGCGGGGGAGGACGTGGTGGGCTTCGACTTCTTCGGCACCGGCACCGCTGAGCTCGGCGCCTGGGCGCGCCAGAGCGGCGAGCAGCTCTTCCCGCGGGCCGACGAGACGCTGATCAGCGCGGCGACCATCACCTCCTTCCTGGAGTACTCGCGCGCGCTGGTCGACTCCGGCGCGGTCCCGGCGCCGTCGGAGCAGATCGAGGACGCCGCCGCCGGCGTGGAGCAGGGGCGCTTCGGCACCAACCGCTCCGCGTTCCACCTGCAGTTCCACACCCAGGTGCAGACCTTCCAGAAGTCCTCGGGCTCCCCGATGCAGCTGCTGCGCCTGCCCGCGCTGACCAGCGGCGACCACCAGATGGTGAACAAGGCGTCGATGTACTGGTCGATCTCCGCCCAGTCCTCGCAGCCGGAGGCGGCCGCGACCCTGGTGGACTTCCTGCTGCGGGACCCGGAGGCCGCCGCGATCCTGAAGATCGAGCGCGGCGTCACCGCGTTCCCCGAGCTGCAGGACGCGATCGAGCCGGAGCTCGACGAGGACGAGAAGGTCTCCCTCGACTTCGCCCGCGACATGCAGGCGGAGGTGGTGCGACCGCCGCTGGTCACCCCGGCCTCCGGCGTCGCCTTCGGGGACGAGTTCGGCCGCCTCGCCGAGGAGTCGCTGTTCGGCAGCCGCCCGCCCGCCGAGGTCGCCGACGAGATCCTCGAGGTGCTCACCTCCATGCAGCCCGAGCGCTGAGCACGGGCCGACGCACTCGGCCCCCGTTCACCCCCGCGCTCCACGCTCCGGAGCCGCCCGGATCGTGCCCCGGAGTCGCTCCACCTCACCCCGCCGGCCCCGCCCGCCCGCGCGTCACCGCGGCGGGTCCCACCCCACCGTCGAAGGAGACGTCATGACCCGCCGCCCGCTCCCCCGCCCCCAGCCCCTGGACCCCCGCTCCTCTCCCCCGTGCGACCGCCCGGGCCCCACCCGCCGCACCGCGCTGCTCGGCCTCCCGCTGGGCGTGCTCGGCGCGGGCGCCCTCGCCTCCTGCGGCCCCAACGCCTCGAGCGGGGGAGAGGACGGGGACGACGCCTCGCTGCGCTTCACCTGGTGGGGCAACACGGATCGCGCCGCGACCACGCAGCAGGTGATCGACCTGTTCGTGGCCGAGCACCCCGAGATCGCCGTCTCCGTCGAGCCGGGGAACATCGCCGGGTACTTCGACAAGCTCGCCACCTCGGTGGTGGCCGGGGACGAGCCGGACGTCATCACGATGGGCGGCGCCTACCCCGCCGAGTACGCCGCCCGGGACGTGCTGCTGGATCTGGGCTCCGTCTCCGCGCAGCTCGACCTCTCCGGCATGGACGAGGTGGCCCGCAGCAACGGCCAGGTGGACGGCACGCAGGTGGCGGTGACCACGGGCATCAACGCGCCCGGCATGATCGTGAACCGGGCGGTGCTGGAGGCGGCCGGGGTGGAGATGCCGGATCCGGAGAGCTGGACCTGGGAGGACTTCGCCGAGGCCGCCCGCGCGGTGAGCGAGAGCAGCGAGGAGGGGGTGTACGGCTCCGGCACCGTGTTCACCCACGACTCCCTGGACCTGTGGGCACGCCAGGGCGGCCAGATCCTCTACACCGAGGACGGCGAGATCGGGGTGGACGTCGAGACGGTCGCCTCGTTCTTCGCCTTCTCGAAGGAGCTGGTGGACTCCGGCGCGTCCCCCGGGGCGGAGGAGCTCGTGGAGCTCACGGACGTGGGGCCGGAGCAGACCCTCATCGGGCGCGGGGCCGCCGCGTTCATGCTCACCTGGTCCAGCTCGCTGACCCCGCTCGCCGACGCCTCCGGGGAGGAGCTCGAGATCGTCAAGGTGCCCGGGGAGTCGCGGGAGACCGGGGTGTGGCTGCAGTCCTCCCAGCTGTACACGATCTCGGCCCGCACCGCCGCCCCCGAGGCCGCGGCGACGTTCGTGGACTTCCTGGTCAACTCGCCGGAGGCAGGGAAGCTGATCCTCACCGACCGCGGGGTGCCCGCCGTGGAGGCGGTGCGGCAGGCGATCCTGCCCGAGCTCACCGACTCGGCCCGGCGCGAGGTGGAGTACATCTCCGCGCTCGGCGCGATGGAGCTCAAGCCCACCTGGATCGGTCCGGCCGGGTCCACCGCGGTCGCGGAGATCACGCCCCGCCACCAGAGCACGGTGCTGTTCGGGGACGCGACCGCCCAGGAGGCGGCGCAGGCCTGGCACGACGAGGCCGTCGCCGCGGTCGCGTCGTGACCCCCGCCGCGATCGACCGCCGCGCGGTGGTCTCCCGGCACGATCCGCACCTCGACGGCACCTCCGAGGCGGTGCTCTCGGTGGGCAACGGCAGCTTCGCCGCGGGCGTGGACCGCACCGGCACGCAGACCCTGTGCGGGCCCGGCCATCCGGAGACCCGCCTGAACACGATGGCCGAGTGGGGCTGGCACTCGATGCCGGAGGGCCCGCCGGCGCCGTGGGAGTCGGTGCTGCACCCGTACGCGACCTCGCGCGGCCGGGCGCTGTTCGTGGATCTGCCGGAGGGGACGGAGGCGCCGGGACCGGGCCCGGCCTGGTTCCGGGAGAACCCGCACAAGGTGTCGCTGCTGCGCTTCTTCCTGGTCGACGCGCGGACGGGCCGCGCGCCGGCGGCGGCGGACCTCGCCGGCGCCACCCAGCATCTCGCGCTGTACGACGGGCTGATCCGCTCCCGGTTCCGGTACCGGGGGCGGGAGTGCACGGTGGTCACGGCCGCGGATCCGGAGCATGCGGCGCTCGCGCTGCGGATGGACGCCCCGGGACTCGCCCTCGCCCTCGCCTTCCCCTACGGCACCACCGACTGGGAGCGCGCGGCGGACTGGGAACGGCCGGGCGCGCACGAGACCGTGCTCGCGGGGGACCGGATCCGTCGGCGCCTGGACGATCTCGCCTACGACGTGCAGGTGCACGGGGGCGGACTGCGCCGCACCGGCGCGCACGAGGTGCAGGTGCTGCCGCCGGGGGACGCCGCCGAGGCCCCGCTCGACCTGGTGCTCGCGCTGCTCCCCCGGGAGGTGCCGCCGCTGTCCCTGCCCGCCGCCTCCTCGCTCCCCACCGCGTCGCCGAGCACCACCACGTCCCCGGGCACCGCTGACGCGCCGCCGCCCTCGGACCCGGCGGCCCTGCGGGACCGTGCGGCCGCCTTCTGGTCCGCGCACTGGGAGGGCACCGGTGTGCTCGACCTCGGCGCGGCCGACGACCCGCGCGCCGCGGAGCTGGAGCGCCGGGTGGTGCTCTCGCGCCACCTGCAGCGCGTGCACGCCGCCGGGGTGCTCCCGCCGGCGGAGACCGGGCTGCTGGCGAACTCGTGGCGGGGCAGGTTCCACCTCGAGATGCACTGGTGGCATGCGGCGCACTTCGCCCTCTGGGGCGATGCGCCGTCCCTGCGCCGCAGCCTGGACTTCTACGCCGCCGCCCTGCCCACGGCGCGGGCCACCGCGGCCCGGCAGCACTGCCGCGGTGCGCGCTGGCCCAAGCAGACCGGCCCGGACCTGCACGAGTCCCCCAGCGACATCGGCCCGTTCCTGCTGTGGCAGCAGCCGCACCCGCTCCACCTCGCCGAGCTGCTGCGCCGCGCCGATCCGGCCGCCGGGCGCGACCCGATGCTGCAGGAGATCGTCGAGGAGACGGCGCTGTGCCTGGTGGACCTGCTGGACGAGGACGGGGACCGGCTGGGCCTCGGGGCCCCGCTGGTGGGCGCCCAGGAGCGCCACGTCCAGGACCGGGCGGTGCTGCGCGACCCCTCCTTCGAGCTGGCCTACACCGCCTGGGCGCTGCGGATCGCGGACGGGTGGCGGCACCGGCGGGGCGCGGCCGGGGCCGGGGAGCTCACCGCGATCGCGCGCCGGATCCATGCGCCGCTCACCGCGCAGGGCCGGCTGTCCACCTTCCGGGCGGGTCCCGCGATGGATCGCTCCGATCATCCCTCGCACCTGCTCGCCTACGGGATGGTGCCGCCCACCGGCACGATCCCCGCCCGCGCCGCCCAGCACGCGCTCGAGGACGCGCTGCAGGACTGGGACTGGGACTCCACCTGGGGCTGGGACTACCCGGCGCTGGCGATGACCGCCGCGCGCCTGCAGCGGCCCGAGACCGCGGTGGACGCGCTGCTGCTGCCCACCGTGAAGAACCGGGCCGACGAGGCCGGGCACGTCCCGCAGCGCCCGGGCCTGCCCGCCTACCTGCCCGCCAACGGCGGCACCCTGATCGCGGCCGCGCTGATGGCGGCGGGCTGGGACGGCGGGCCCGACTCCCCCGGCCTGCCGCCGCAGTGGGGTGCCCGCCACGAAGGGATCCTGCCGCTGCCGGGCTGAGCGCGCCGCCCGCCGCGCACGCCGCCGACACGGCCCGTTCACGCCCCCGCCATGCACGGGCGCTATCGTCGGGCCGATCTCGAGGGGACGCGACCTCGGGGGGACGGGAGGGCACGGAGTGGACGTCACCGCGCTCGCCCTGGCCCTGATGGAGCTGCTGGGCGGTCCCGGCACCGCGCTGGTGATCGCGGCGGAGGCGGTGTTCCCGCCGGTCCCCGGGGAGGTGCTGCTGCCCTTCGCCGGGGTGAGCGCCGCGGCGACCGGGCAGTCGGTGCTGGTGCCGCTGGCCTGGACCACGGCCGGGTCCGTGCTGGGCGGTCTGGCGGTGTACGGGGTGGGGCGCGCCCTGGGCCTGCGCCGCACGCGCGCTCTGGTGCGGCGCCTGCCGCTGCTGGAGGAGCGGGACGTGGACGCGGCGATGCGGTTCTTCGCCCGCTGGGGCTTCCCGGCCGTGGCCCTGGCCCGCTTCGTGCCGATGGTGCGCACCTTCATCTCGATCCCGGCCGGCATCGAACGGATGCCGGTGTGGCTGTTCGCGCTGGCCACCGGGCTGGGCTCCGGGATCTGGAATGCGGTGTTCGTGGTGGCCGGCTACCTGTTCGGGCAGGCGGGCGGGGAGCTGCTGGAGGGGTTCGTGCGGAGCTACTCCGCGATCGTGGCCGTGATCGGGGTGCTCGCCCTGGTGGGCTTCTCCCTCCAGCGGCTCCGCACCCGCCGCGACCGCCCTGACGCGGCCCCCTCGGCCTCGGACGCGCAGCCGCCGCAGGAGCGGCAGGAACCGCAGGAACCGCCTCCGCCGCGGGAGCCGACTCCGGGGCGGGAGCCGGGCGCACCCTCTACGCTCGAGGAATGAGCCGCGCCGAGGACCACCCGTCGCCCGTCGGGCCCGCGGCGGACGTCGGCCGCTGGTTCTCCACCGCCACCCGGCGCCCGCCGGACGCGCCCGGGCCCACCCGCGGCGGCCCGCGCCTGCCCGCCTGGGGGCCGATGGCGGGGGCGCAGTACGGGCTGCGCAGCGACGACGCCCACATCGACGCAGCGCTCGCGCAACTGCGCGGCCGCCCCGTCGCGGTGCTCACCGGGGCGGGGATGTCCACCGGCTCGGGCCTGCCGGACTACCGCGGCCGCGACGCGGTGCCCCGCTCCCCCATGACCTACCAGGAGTTCCTGGGGCACGATCTGGCCCGGCGCCGCTACTGGGCCCGTTCCACCGTGGGCTGGGAGCAGTTCCGCAGCGCCCGGCCCGGGACCGCGCACCGCCTGCTCGCGGCGCTGCACCCTGCCGCGTTCGAGGTCACCGCGGTGATCACCCAGAACGTGGACGGCCTGCACGCGGAGGCCGGCTCGGAGCCGGTGATCGACCTGCACGGGAGGCTGGACCGGGTGCGCTGCCAGCAGTGCGACGCCCTCTCCTCCCGCGCCGCCCTGCACCAGCGGATGCTCTCGATGAACCCCGCGCTCGCCGCGCGCCTGCCCGAGCTCGCCGCCGACGCCGCCCAGGCGCCCGACGGCGACGCCGAGGTGGACCGCACCAGCTCCTTCCGCTACCCGCCGTGCGCGCTGTGCGGCGGGATCCTCAAGCCCGACGTGGTGTTCTTCGGCGAGTCCGCGCGGCGCGAGGTGGTCGCCGCCGCCTTCACCGCCCTCGCGCGGGCCGAGGCGCTGCTGGTGCTGGGCTCCTCGCTCACCGTGCAGTCCGGGCTGCGGTTCGTGCGCGCCGCCCGCCGGGAGGGCAAGCCCGTGGTGATCCTCAACGACGGCCCCACGCGCGCCGATCCCGAGGCGACGGTGCGGGTGCACGGCCGGCTCGAGGACGTGCTCGCGCAGTGGGCACCGGCCGCGGCGCCTGCCCGGGCCCGGCCCCGGGCTCAGGCGCCGGGCTGAGGAGGGGCGCCGCCACCCACCAGCACGGTCGCCAGTGCGCGCAGCGAGGCGCCGTCCACGGCGCGGATCTCGAGGGGCGGGTCCGCGGCGGCCGGGTCGAGCGCCTCCATCGTGAGCACCCCGTCGGCCGTCGCGTAGGCGCTGAGCTGCTGGACGGAGCCGTCGCCCGTGCGCACCAGGGTGAGCACGGTGAGGGCGCGGGTCTGCGCGAGCCGGGCGGCGAACGGATGCTCCGGCAACGCCGAGCTGCGCACCCGCACGGGATCGCCCTCCGCCCCCGCGACCTCGGCGGGGTCCAGGAACGCGGCGAGGCGCGCGGCGGCCGACGCCGGGGTGAGCACGGTGAAACGGTGCAGGCCGTCGGCGGTGACCTCCTCCTCGAGCACCCCGCCCGGGTGGGTGAAGCAGTGCAGGCGGTGCACCTGCGGGCCGTCGCCCGTCTGGACGGTGCGCTCGGCGGTGGTGAACGACTCCGCGGTGCGGCGCAGCACCAGGCAGCCGGAGATCTCCGGCACCGCCCGCCAGCGCGGCCCCTCGCCGCCGGGCCCGGTGCGGGCGAGCACCTGGCCGGCGGCGAGCATGCCGCGCAGCGCGACGGCCGCGGCGAGGCGCTGCCGGTCGGGGTCCTGGTCGAGGTGCCGCTCCGCCCAGGGCCGGGCGACGAACTGCCGCCGCGCGTAGCCGTCGAGCGCGCTGATCTGCTCATCGCTCAGCACCACGACCGGGGCGGCCTCCTCGGGCCCGTCCCCGCCGCGCACGCGGTCCAGCAGCGCGCGGGCGGCGGCGACGTCCTCCGGGGTGTAGTGCAGCGGCTGTCCGGGGTCGGTGCCGCTGATCCCGGCGGGCAGGTCGGGACAGTCCGCCCGCGGGTCGGGGGCGGGGGCCGGGCTCGACGCGCTCATCCTCCGACGGTACCCGGGCGGCGGCGCCCACCTCAGCCCTTCGCCGGCGTCTCCCCGGTGGACCAGAAGTACAGCAGCCCGGTCCCGTTCAGCAGCCGATCGCCGATCGCGCGCTCCTGGTAGATGACGGGGTTGTGGGAGGCGAGGGTGCGGGCGTTGCGCCAGTGACGGTCCAGCGCCCGGGAGGTGGAGGTGGCCGAGGCGCCGCCCACCTCGAACAGCTCGGTGGTCACCGCGAGCACGTCCGGCACGGAGGTGAGCTGGGCCTGGATGGTGCGCAGCTCCGCCGCGTCGATCAGCGCCTCCCGCTCCTCCCCGGTGGCGGAGCGGGCCGTCTCCAGGGCGCGGGCGGCGGCGAGCACCGCGTCCTCCGCGGCGGCGACCCGGGCCGAGAGCCGGCCGATCACCTGCTGGACCAGCGGATCCTGCGCGGCGGTGGCGCCGGAGCCCTGGGAGTAGACGCGGGTGCGGGAGCGGACGAAGCCCACCGCGTCGCGCAGCGCCGCCCGGCCCGCCCCCACCAGGGAGGAGAGCAGCACCAGCTGCAGGAAGGAGGTCTGGGTGGTGGGGACGCCGTCCCCGCCCCGGGGCCGCACCCGCACCTGCGCGGCCGGCACGTGCACGCCCTCGAAGAGGGAGGAGCCACTGCCGGTGAGGATCTGGCCGAAGCCGTCCCAGTCGTCGCGCAGGGTCACGCCGGGGGCGTCCGCCGCGACGGTGACGCGGGCACGGCCGCCGTCCTCGGTGCGGGCGGAGACGTCGATCCAGTCCGCGAACAGGGACCCGGTGGAGTAGTGCTTCTCCCCGTCCAGCCGGTACCCGTCGCCGTCGGCGACCACGGTGGTGGCGAGGTCGCCCACGGTCGCGGTGCTGCGCTCGTGGCTGGCGTTGCCGATCACGTCCCCGCGCGCGATCGCCTCCAGGCGGTGCACGTCGGTCTCGTCCAGCGCGCCGCCCAGCAGCTCCTCGACGTGGGAGAAGTGGGCGCGCAGCAGCTGGGGCAGGTTCGAGTCCGCCTCCCCGAGATCGATGAGCAGGCGGAAGAACGTCTCGATCCCGGCCCCGTGGCCGCCGTGGGCGGCCGGGACCGTGACGGCGGTGAAACCGGCCTCGGCGAGCGCCCGCACCTCGGCGTGGGGCAGGCGGCGCTCGCGGTCCCGGGCCGGGGCGCCCGCGGCGATCTCGGCCAGCAGCGGGGCGAAGCGCTCCCGCAGCGCGGCGTGGTCGCCCTGCGCCGCCGGGGTGGCGGCGGCGCGGCGGGCGGCCTCCGCGAGGCGTGCGGCGCCGTCGTCGACGGCCCCGCCCTCGGGCGCCGCGGCGGGGCGGGTGGTGGTCTCGGCGGTGGCGGTCATGCGATCTCCTCGAGCTCGGGGTGGGGAAGGGCGGCGACGAGCTGCCGGGTGTAGGGGTGGCGGGGCGTGTGCAGCACCTCGTCGGCGGTGCCGGATTCCACGACGCGGCCGTGCTGCATCACCAGCACCCGGTCGCTGACGTGGTGGATCACGCCCAGATCGTGCGAGATGAACAGGTGGGCGGTGCCGAGGGCCTGCTGCAGGTCCGCCAGCAGGTCCAGCACCTGTGCCTGCACGGAGACGTCCAGGGCGGAGACGGGCTCGTCCAGCACCAGCACCTCCGGGTCGGTGGCCAGCGCCCGCGCGATCGCGACCCGCTGGCGCTGGCCGCCGGAGAGGGTGAGGGGGTGCCGGTGCGCGAGGGCGGGATCCAGGCCGACGGCGCGCAGCAGCGCGGCGATGCGGGCGGTGCGGTCGCCGCCCGAGCCATCCCGCGCGGGCCCGGTCCCCCTCTCCCGCCTGACCGACGGGAGCGCGTCGGCGAGGGTGCGGCCCACCGTCCAGCGCGGGTCGAAGGAGGAGAGCGGATCCTGCTGCACCACGGCGATGCGGCGACGGCGCGGCCGCCGGCGTCGCTCCGGGATGCCCGTCCACGGCTCCCCGTCGAGGGTGACGTGCCCGGCAGTGGGCTCGGTGAGGGCCAGCGCCATCGCCGCGGCGGTGGACTTCCCGGAGCCGGACTCGCCGACGATCCCGAGGGTCTCCCCCGCGCACAGCTGGAAGGAGACGTCCTCGACGACGCGGCGCAGTCGACCGTCGGGGCCGCGGTAGCTCTTGGAGAGCCCCTCGGCGACCAGCACCGGCCGGGACGTCGCGGGCCCGGGCCCGTCGGCCTGCTCCCGCCCGACGGGCCGGCGAGCGGCGTCGGCCCCCGTGCCGCCCTCAGGCCGCGCGAGCTCGTCGGCCCCCGTGGTCCCGTCGGCCCGTGCCCTCTCGGCGCGCGGGGACAGGCTGATGGGTGCGGGCGGGAGGTCCGAGAGCCGCCTCCCGCGGGAGCCGGCCGAGGGGATCGCGGCCAGGAGGCGCCGGGTGTACGGATCCTGCGGCGCGGCGAGCACCTGCGAGGTGGGGCCCTCCTCGACCACGCGGCCGTGGTGCATCACCAGCACGTGGTCCGCGAGGCGCTCCACCACGGAGAGGTCGTGGCTGATGAGGATCAGGGCGCGGCCGGCGGCGAGGTTCTGCTGCAGCAGCTCCAGGATCTGGGCCTGCACCGTGACATCTAGCGCGGTGGTGGGTTCGTCGGCGATGAGCACCTGCGGGTCCAGGGCGAGGGCGGCGGCGATCAGGGCGCGCTGGCGCAGCCCGCCCGAGAGCTCGCTGGGCAGCTGCCGGGCGCGCAGCGCCGGCTCGGGCACGCTCACCGAGGCCAGCAGCTCCTGCACCCGCTGGGGCCGTTCGGCGCGCGGCACCCCGTGCACCCGCAGCGGTTCGGCGATCTCGGTGCCCACCCGCCGCAGCGGGTCCAGGGAGACCAGCGCGTCCTGGAGCACGTAGCCGAGGCGGCGACCGCGCACCTCGCGCAGCGCCTGCTCCGAGGCGGTGAGCACGTCCACGCCCACGTCGAGCGTCGTCGCGGAGACCTGGGCCCCCGGGCCGTTCAGGCCCAGCAGGGCGCGGGCCGTCACGGACTTGCCCGAGCCGGATTCGCCCACGATCCCCACGCACTGCCCGGGGCGCAGGGTGAAGGAGACGTCGTGGACCACCTCGTGGCCGTCGAAGGCGATGGCGAGGTCCTGGACGGCGACCAGGGGCGGGGCCGCGTGTCGGGCAGTGGCGCGGGCGGCGGTGGGGGTCATCGCAGGGCTCCTGCATCGGTGGCGCGCTGGAGGTGCCGCCCGAGGACGGTCAGCGACAGGGTGAACAGCACGATCGTCAGGCCGGGGAAGAGGTCCATCCACCAGGCCTGCTGGATGTAGGTGCGGCCGGCGTTGAGCATCGCGCCCCACTCGGCGGTGGGCGGCTGCACGCCCATGCCCAGGAAGCCCAGCGCCGCCGCCCACACGATCGCCTGGCCGATCCCGAGGGTGACCAGCACCGTCAGCGGTCGGAAGGCGTTCGGCAGGATGGTGCGCAGCAGGATCCGCACCGGCGGGTGGCCCAGCGCGCGGGCCGCCTCGACGTAGGCGCTGCCGCGCACCACCAGCACCTGGCCGCGCACCATGCGGGCGTAGCCGGGCATGGTGGCCAGGCCCACCGCCACCATCTGGGTGACGGCGCTGTTGCCGTACACGGCGATGAGGATGAGGGCCAGCAGGATGCCGGGGAAGGCGTAGAGCACCTCGATCACGCGGGTCACGGCGCCATCGGCGATCCGGCCGCCGAGCCCGCCCAGCAGCCCCAGCACCAGGGCGCCGGCCAGGCCGATCGCGGTGGCGCCAATCCCGATCACCAGCGACTGGCGGGCGCCGTGGACCACGCGGCTGTACACGTCGCGGCCCGACTGGTCGGTGCCGAACACGTGCTCGGCGCTGGGCGGGGCGAAGCTCTCCGAGAGGCTGATCTCCAGCGGGTCGTGCGGGGCGAGCAGGTCCGGCACCAGCGCGGCGAGCAGCACCACGGCCACCACGGCGCCGGCGGCGACCAGGCCCGGCCGGATCCTCGCCGGGCGGCGGCGTCGGGCGCGGCCCGGCGCGGGAGCGGTCTCCTGCGCGGCGGCGGGAGCGGGAGCGGGCGGGGCGAGAGTGGTCATGAGGCACGTCCGATCGCGTGGCGGAGACGGGGATCGACCAGCACGGAGGCGAGGTCGGAGAGGATGTTCGCCACCACGTAGACCACGGCGACCACGAAGGTCACCCCGATCACGAGCGGCAGGTCCTGCGCGGTGACGGCGGCGACCAGCACCTGGCCGATGCCCTGGCGGGAGAAGATCACCTCGACCACCACCGCGCCGGAGATCAGGGAGCCCAGCCCCCAGCCGGACAGCGCGATGCCGGGCAGGGCCGCGTGGCGCAGCACCTGGCGCCGCCGCACCTGGCCGGGCCGCGCGCCGCGGGAGAGGGCGGAGAGCACGAACGGCTGGCGCAGGGCGGCGTCGAACTCGTCCCGTGTGACCTGGGCGAGGAACCCGCCCAGCGGGATCCCCAGGGTGAGGGCGGGCAGCACCAGCCCGGCCGGGCCGTCGTCCACCACGGGCAGCCACTGCAGCACCACGGCGAACACCACCAGCAGCACCACGCCCAGCCAGAAGTGGGGCAGCGCCGCGCACACCACCTCGACCGCGGCGCCGAGCCGGCCCCAGCGGCCCGGGCGCCCCGCGGTGGCGAGGGTGAGCACGATCGCGAACGCCCAGGCGATCAGCAGCGCCGCGCCGGTGAGCTGCAGGGTGGGGGTGATCTGCTCGGCGACGATCGAGACCACGGACTGCTTCATCGTGTAGGACTCGCCGAGGTCCAGCACCAGCAGACCGGCGAGGAAATGCCCGTACTGGACCAGCACCGGCTGGTCGAAGCCGTACTGCGCCCGCACCGCCTCGAGGGTCTCCTCCGGCGGGTTCGCGGAGGCGCCGCCGAGGATCGTCAGCGCCGGGTCCCCCGGCACCAGGTGCTGCAGGAAGAACACGATCGTCGCCACCGCCCACAGCAGCAGCGCGGAGGAGGCGAGCGTGGTGAGGACCCGGCGGGCCAGCACTCGTGCGCGGCCGGCGCGCGCGGGTCCCGGGCCTGCGGGGCCGCCCGGCCGGGCGGCGTCGGCCGGGCCCGGCGTCTCGCTGCGGGGGCCGACGGGCGCGGCCTCGGGGTGCGTGGTGGTGGTCATCGCGGGTCTCCATCCCGGAGCAGGTGGGCGTCGTGGAGGACCGGCTCGCCCTCGCTGGGCTCGATCCAGATGTCCGCGACCAGGTCGGAGCGGATCGCGAGCCGGGTCTGGATCGGGTAGAGCGGGATGTGCCAGGCCTGGTCGGTGAGCAGCTCTTGGGCGCGGGAGTACAGCTCCTGCTGGCGCTCCGGATCGGTGGTGGCGGCGGCCTCGAGCAGGGTCTGGTCCAGCTCCTCGTCGTAGGCGTAGGAGACGTTCTGGCCGTTGTCGATCTCGTAGGTCTCCTGCGAGAACTTGATGTACATGACCCCGGCGGTGGGGCTGTTCCAGTACCCGGCGCGGATGTCGAAGGCGGTGGGGTCGCGGCGGATCGCGGTGAGGGAGGCGGCGTCGGTGGGGATCAGCTGCACGTCCACCCCCACCCGGCGCTCCATCGCCTGGAAGTTCTGGAGGATGGTGAGATCCGCGGGCGGCGTCTCCCCGGGATCGGAGGCGTAGGGCAGGCGCAGGGTGAGCCGCTGCCCGTCGCGGGTGCGGACCCCGTCCTCGTCCCGGCCCGTCCACCCGGCCTCGTCCAGCAGGGCGTTCGCGCGCGCCTCGTCGTAGGGGTAGGGCTGGTGGTAGGCCTCGTCGTAGAACGGGGTGCCGGTGGAGATCGCGTTGCCCTCGTAGGGGAACACCCCGGCATAGGCGCTGGTGACGATCCCGGGCGCGTCCGCGGCGTGCACCAGGGCGCGGCGCACCCGGCGGTCCCCGAGCGCCGTGTTCGTGGTGTTGAGGTCCAGGGCGAAGGGCACGCAGGAGTGCACGAAGTCCTGCGTCCGGACCCGGTCGTCGGCCTGCGCGGTGGGCACCTGCTCGGGCGGCAGGTTGAAGATCGCGTGCACCGCCCCGGAACGCAGCGCCCCGTAGCGGGCGGTGTTGTCCTTCAGGAAGCGCCAGGTGAGCTTCTCGACGTAGGCGGGGCCCTGGTGCCTCGCGTCGGCGGGGGCGGAGGTGTAGTCCTCGTTGCGCACCATCACCACCTCCTGGTTGCGCCGCCACTCGACCACCTTGAAGGGGCCGGTGCCCACGGGCGCCTCGCAGTTCGCGGTGAGGCCGCGACCCATCGCCTTCGGGGACTCGATGCCGAAGAACGCCTGGGCGAGCACGGTCAGCAGCGGCGAGTAGGGGCGCTTCAGCGTCACCCGCACCACGTGCTCGGAGAGCGACTCGGAGGAGACGAAGTACGGCGAGAGGTACAGCAGCGCGGTGGAGGACTGGGTGGCCGGATCCATGATCTGGTCGAAGTTCGCCACCACCGCGTCGGCGTCCAGCACCTCCCCGTCGTGGAAGCGCACGCGCTGCTTCAAGGTGAAGTCGTAGACGAGGCCGTCCTCGGAGATCTCCCACGACTCCGCCAGCCAGGGCACCACGCTGCCGTCGGGCCGCATCGACACCAGCGAGTCGAGGTACTGGCGGGCGATGTACGTCTGGGGCATGTCCCCGCTGTTGTGGGGGTCCAGGCAGGTGGGCTCGCGGTCGGTGGCGAAGATCAGCTCACCGCCCTCGCGGGTGCCGGCGGGCAGCTCCGCGGCCGGGGCCGCGCCGCCGCAGGCGCTGAGCACGGAGCCGGCTCCCGCGGCGGCGAGGCCGGTCATGAGGGTTCGTCGGCGCACGGGAACTCCTTCGGCCGGTGGTGTCGAGGGGTCCGCCCGGGCGTCGAGGAACGCCGCGGAGGCGGTGCTCGGGGACTCCCGAACACAGGCGACACTAAGGACGGCCACAACCTCCGCCTAGCACCGTGACGGAGCGCGAACGGCGATGACGGGGCTGTGTCCGCGGATGTCCCCCGGTATCGGAGGCCGGTCACGGGGCGTCATCGGGGGTCACGGGAGGTGCACGGCGGGGCGGGGCCGCGTGAGGCTGTCCGCACCACCGCCCCCTGCCGATCGGAGCCCCCTCATGGCCCCCAAGCCGCTGATCCTGAACCTCTTCGAGATGAACTGCGTGGGCCACATCACGCACGGACTGTGGCGCCTGCCGGACAACCACCGCCACCGCTACACGGACCTCGACTACTGGACGGAGCTGGCGCGGATCGCCGAGGACGGCGGGTTCACGGCGATCTTCCTCGCCGACGTGGTGGGGGCGTACGACGTGTACGGCGGCTCCGCGGAGACGGCGCTGCGTGAGGGGCTGCAGATCCCCAACAACGACCCGATGCTGGTGGTCCCGGCGATGGCGGCGGTGACCGAGGACCTCGGCTTCGGCATCACCTTCTCCACCAGCTACGAGCCGCCGTTCTCCTTCGCGAGGCGGATGTCCACCCTGGACCACCTCACCAAGGGCCGGGTGGGCTGGAACATCGTCACCTCCTACCTGCCGAACGCCGCGCGGAACTTCGGCCTGGCCGAGGAGATCGAGCACGACCACCGCTACGAGATCGCCGACGAGTACCTCGAGGTGCTGTACAAGCTGTGGGAGGGCTCCTGGGACGAGGGCGCCGTGGTGCGGGACGCGGAGGGGAACGTGTACACCGACCCCGCGAAGGTGCACCGCATCGACCACGTGGGGGAGAACTTCTCGGTGGCGGGGCCGCACCTGTCCGAGCCGTCCCCGCAGCGCACGCCCACCCTGATCCTCGCCACCGCCTCCCCGGCGGGAGCGCTGCGCGCAGGCCGGCACGCGGAGATGGTGTTCACCCACGGCCCGCTGCTGGAGCGCACCGTCCCGGCGGTGCGCGCCGCCGCGGAGGAGGCGGGCCGCGACCCGCTCGACCCGAAGTTCGTGGTGCAGGCGGCGGTGATCACCGCCCCCACCCAGGAGGAGGTGGACGCGAAGCTCGCGCAGTACCGCGAGCACCGCTCCACCGAGGGGATGCTGGTGCACCAGTCGGTGCCGCTCCGCGCCCTCGACCACCCGCGCGAGCGCACCATCGCCGAGGCGCTCGAGATCGAGGGGCTCCCGGCGGACACCCCCGTGGGCCGCAAGGGGGCGCACGAGACGATCGGCGACCTGCTCGACGCGGTGGACGAGGCCTGGCAGGACAGGTTCTTCGTGGCGGGGACGCCCGAGGTGGTGGCCGACGCGATCGAGCACTGGCTGGACGTGGACGGCATCGACGGCATCAACCTGCGCCAGTACCACTCCTTCGACACGGTGCGGGACTTCGCGGAGCTGGTCTCCCCGATCCTGCGCGAGCGGGGACGCCTGCCGCAGCGCGGCGCGAGTGCTGGAGCTGGAGCTGGGGCTGGGGCTGGGGCTGGGGCTGGGGCTGGGGCTGGGGCTGGGGCTGGGGCGACGCTGCGCTCGCGCCTGACCGGTACCGACCGTCTCCCGGCGGAGCACCCCGCGGCCGCCCAGCGCGGCGCCTTCGTCGGCCACGGGGTCTGAGCACGGGGGCCGCGCCGAGAGGGCGTTCCGCGCCGTTGCACGCGTGGCGTGGAAACGTCCAGCCCGGCCGGCCCGGCCCGCACAGGAGCGGGGTTCCGCGGCCTTGCACGCGTGGCACCGAAACGTCCACGCCGACCGCCCCGCCGTGCCGGAGCGGCATGCTGCGCCCGTGCACGCGTGGCATCGAAACGTCCAGGGCGCACAATGGGACCGACCGATCTCGGACGAAGGAGCCGTTCCGCATGCCCTCGCACGCCTCTCCCGCGCTGTCCCTCGACCTCAACGCCGATCTGGGAGAGGGCTGGGGCGACTGGTCGATGGGGGACGACGCCGCCATGCTCGACGTGGTGACCACCGCGAACGTCGCCTGCGGCGGGCACGCCGGGGACGGCGGGACGATGCGTGCCGCGTGCCGCGCCGCCGCCGCGCGCGGGGTCGCGATCACCGCCCACGTCGCCTACCCGGACCTGCAGGGCTTCGGACGGCGCTTCGTGGACATCGCCCCGTCGGACCTCACCGACCAGGTGGTGGTGCAGGCCGGTGCACTGCAGGCGATGGCCCGCGCCGAGGGCACCGCGGTGCGGGGCGTGAAGCCGCACGGCGCCCTGTACAACACACTGGCCCACCACGAGGCGCAGGCCGGGGCGGTGGTGCGGGCGCTGACGGAGCTCGGGGACCTGCCGCTGGTGGCCGCGCCCGGTGCCGTGGCCGTCGGCGTCGCGGAGGAGGCGGGGCTCGAGGTGGTGCTGGAGGGGTTCGCCGATCGCGCCTACCTGCCGGACGGCACCCTCACCCCGCGCCGCGTGCCGGGGGCGGTGCTCACGGAGGCGTCGGCCGTGACGGCGCAGGCGCTCGCGATCGCGACGGAGCAGCGGGTGCGCACGGCCGACGGGGAGTGGATCCCGCTGCCGGTGCGCTCGCTGTGCCTCCACGGCGACACCCCGGGGGCGGTGTCCCTGGCGCGCACGGTCCGCGCCGCGCTCGAGGACGCCGGTGTGCGCCTCCAGGCGGTGCTGTGAGCACAGGGCGTGGCTCCGGGCGGGACACGGCTGGCCACCCGGCCTCGCAGCCTGATTCCGCCGCGCGCCCCGCACGCACGCCGGGCGACGCGTCCTCGCGGTCGGTCGCCACGGCCTCCGGGGTGCTGGCCGCGCCGCGGTCGGTGCACCGCGCCGGGGAGACCGCCCTGCTCGCGGAGTACCCGGACACCCCCTCCGTGCTCGCCGCCGCCGCCGCGGTGCGTGCCCTCGCCCCGCCGCACCTGCTCGAGGCGGTGCCGGCCGAGCGCACGCTGCTGCTGGTGGCCGTCGCCGCCCGGGACCTCCCCGAGCTCGCCGCGCTGCTGCAGCACCTGCCCGCCGCGAGCGCCGACGCCGACGCGGCCGCCGAGGTGACCGTGGGGATCGTGTACGACGGGGAGGACCTCGCCGACGCCGCGTTGCTGCTGGGCATGAGCACGGAGGCGCTGATCGCCGCGCACAGCGGCACCGGCTGGGTCGCGGCCTTCGGCGGCTTCGCGCCCGGCTTCGCCTACCTGCTGCCGGAAGCCCCCTCGCACGGCGCCGCTCGCGATGGAGGCGGCGCTGCCGGTGGGGGCGCCTCTGCCGGCGGAGACACCACTGCTGGCGGAGGCACCACTGCTGGCGGGGGCCGCGCACCCGGTGGAGGCGGCGCGCCCTCCCCCGCGACCGCGCCCGCCGACGGGGTCGCGTCCTCGCCCGTCGGCCCGCCGTGGGACGTGCCGCGCCGGGCCGAGCCGCGCACCGCCGTGCCCGCCGGCGCCGTGGGCCTGGCCGCCCGCTACTGCGGCATCTACCCCCGCGAATCCCCCGGCGGCTGGCAGCTGATCGGCCGCAGCGACGCCGTGCTGTTCGACCCGGACCGGGAGCCGCCCGCGCTGCTCACGCCGGGCACACGGGTGCGCTTCGCGCCGGAGCGGCCGACGGCGCGGGCCGGGTGCACGACGGCGGCCACGGCGCGGGCCGGGGGCACGACGGGGGCCGGAGCAACGGCAGCGCCCGCCGAGGCGTCCGGGCCCTCGGCCGGGACGGCACCGCCGCCTGCCGGGGCGGCCCGGCCCACGGCCGGGACGCCGGTGCTCGAGGTGGTCTCCCCCGGTCCGCTGGCCCTGCTCGAGGACGCCGGCCGGCCGGGCCGGGCCGCGAGCGGCGTCACCGCCTCCGGGGCGTTCGACCGCGGCGCGATGCTGCGGGCGAACCTGGCCGTGGGCAATCCCGCCCGCGCCGCGGTGCTCGAGGTCGCCCTGGGACCGGTGACGCTCCAGACCCTCGCCCCCACGGTAGTCGCGCTCGCCGGTGCCCGCGCTCCGCTGCGGGTGCAGCGCGCCGCGGCCGAGACCGCCCCGACCGAGTCCGCCGCCGACGCCTCGGCGGACGCCCCTGTGCTGACGTTCGACCCCGCGACGTCGGCAGAGCGTCCGATCGCGCTGGATCCCGGGGACCGGCTCACCGTAGGCCCGGCGACGGACGGGCTGCGCCTGGTGCTCGCGGTGCGCGGCGGGCTGCGGGGCGCCGCGGCGGACGGGCGCGAGCCCGTGCTCGGCTCGTGGTCACGGGACACCCTCTCCGGGCTGGGCCCGGCGCCGCTGCGCGCCGGGGACGTGCTGTGCGCCGGCCCGCAGAACGGCCTCGACGCGGTCACGACGGCGCTGCCCCCGGTGGTGCCGGCGCCCCGCACACCCCGTCATCGCGCCGTGCCGGAGCGCGAGCAGGACATCGCGGTGCAACTCCCCCACGGCACGGGCCAGGTGGCTGGTCCGGAGGTGGTCGCGGCCGCCGTCGCCGTCGCCGCTCTCACCACGGACGGGGACGCCGCCGCCCCCGATGACGGTCCAGGCGATGCCGCCCCCACGGACAGCGCATCCGGCGTGGACAGCGCATCCGGTGCGGACGGCGCATCGATCGTGGACGACGCACCGCGCACCGACGGCACCGCGCGCACGGCCCCGTCGGCCGCCGCGCCGGAGCCGCGGGAGATCGCGGTGCACGTGGGCCCGCGCGACGGCGTGCTGGGCGAGGCCGCCCTCGCGGCGCTGCTGGGCACCGAGTGGCGGGTGCGACCGGACTCGGACCGGGTGGGGGTGCGGCTCGACGGCGCGGCGCTGCCGGTCCCGGAGGGCTCCGGGACGCTGCCCAGCGAGCCGATGGTGCCCGGCGCGATCCAGGTGCCGCCCTCCGGCCTGCCGGTGGTGTTCGGTCCCGACCATCCCACCACCGGCGGCTATCCGGTGATCGCCGTGGTCACGCGGGCGGGCCTGGACCTGCTCGCGCAGTCGACCGCCGGGACGGCCCTGCGGTTCGTACGGGCGCAGTGACACGATGGCGGCATGCCGCGACTGCTGCCCGAGCCCGCCTACTTCGCGACCCTGCCCAAGGTGATCACCTCCGGCGCCGTGATCCTGCGCGACGAGCACGATCACCTCGTGATCGAGAAGCCGAACTACCGCGACCACTGGCTGCTGCCCGGCGGCGGGGTGGATGCCGGTGAGGACCCGCGCCGCTGCGCGCAGCGGGAGGTGCACGAGGAGCTCGGTCTGGACATCGAGGTGGGTCGCCTGCTGGGCGTGGACTGGCTGCCCGCCAGCGCCGAGCGCAGCGCCCCGATGGGGGCGCACTTCCTGTTCGACGGCGGCGTGCTCCCCCGCGCCGAGCTCGAGGCGCGCGTGGTCCCCCAGGCGGCCGAGCTCGACGACTGGGCGCTGATCCCCGAATCGCAGGCGCACCTGCTCTCCCCCTGGGGTGCGGCGCGCGTGCAGCGAGCGCTCGCCGTGCTGCGCGGCGAGGCCGAGGCGGACCTCATCCCACACGCGCTGCGCTGACCTGCGGCGCGCCCGTCGGGGGATCACGTGCTCACACGCCCGCGGGTGGTCCGCTCCGCACGTCCCGCGCCCGGTGCGGGATGATGTGCCCGTCCCCTCCCCGTCGACGGAGAAGAGCATGACCCCCTCGACCCCCACCGCCCCATCGGCCCCCGCCGCCGGGTCCCTCACCCGGTCGCAGCGCCTGGACCGACTCCCCTTCACCCGCCGGCACGGCAGGCTCCTGGGCGCCTCCGGCATCGGCTGGGCGCTCGACGCGATGGACGTGGGCCTGATCAGCTTCGTCATCGCCGCGCTGTCCGTGCACTGGGAGCTGTCCAAGGCGGACGGCTCCCTCATCGCCTCCGCCGGGTTCGCCGGCATGGCGATCGGCGCGAGCGTGGGCGGGCTGCTGGCCGACCGCCTGGGCCGACGCTTCGTCTTCGCCCTCACCCTGCTGGTGTACGGCCTGGCCACGGGGGCGTCCGCGCTCGCGATGGGCGTGGGCGCGCTGATCGTGCTGCGCTTCGTGGTGGGGCTGGGGCTCGGCGCCGAGCTGCCCGTCGCCTCCACCCTGATGAGCGAGTTCGCGCCGGCCCGGATCCGCGGCCGCGTGATCGTGTGGCTGGAGGCGTTCTGGGCGCTGGGCTGGATCCTCGCCGCCGTGATCGGCACCTTCGTGGCCGCCTCGGGGCCGACGGGGTGGCGCTGGGCGCTCGCGGTGGGCCTGGTGCCCGCCGTCTACTCGCTGGTCATCCGCCTGGGCATGCCCGAATCGGTGCGCTTCCTGGAGAAACAGGGACGGCACGAGGAGGCCGAGCGCGTGGTGCGCGGCTTCGAGGACGCCGCCGGGGTCGCCTCGCCCACGCACGCGAGCGCACCGGCCGACGGGACCGAGGACGACTCCGGCCGGGTCGCGGCCGACGAGGTGGGCGCGATCCCCGCCGCCGATCAGGTCGCCGCGAGCGGCGGCATCTGGTCGCGCCCGCTGCGCGCCCGCACCGCCGGGCTCTGGGCGGTGTGGTTCTGCATCAACCTCTCCTACTACGGCGCGTTCATCTGGATCCCCACGCTGCTGGTGGACCGCGGGTTCGACCTCACCCGCTCCTTCACGTTCACGCTGATCATCACGCTCGCCCAGATCCCCGGCTACGCCGTGGCGGCCTGGCTCATCGAGGTGCTGGGCCGGCGCTGGACCCTCACCGTGTTCCTCGCCGGCTCGGCCCTGGCCGCCACCGCCTACGGCCTCGCCGACTCCGAGGCCACGATCATCGCCGCCGGCTGCGCGCTGAGCTTCTTCAACCTGGGCGCCTGGGGCGCGCTGTACGCGATCGGTCCGGAGCTGTACCCCACCCGGGTGCGCGGCACCGGCACCGGTGCCGCGGCCGCGTTTGGGCGCATCGCCTCGATGCTCGCCCCGTTCCTGGTGCCGGTGCTGCTGGTCGCGGGCGGGCAGTGGCTCGTGTTCACCGTCTTCGGCCTCGCCTTCGCCCTCGCCGCCGCCGCGGCCTTCACCCTGCCCGAGCAGCGGGGGAAGGCGCTGGCGGAGTAGGGCCGGGGCGGCGCCGCGGGCCCGGCGGGATCGGGGCTGCCGGACGGGATCGGGGCGGGCCGGTGCCGCGGGGCGGCACCGGTGGCCGCGTCAGATCACTTCTCGAGCGAGCCGTCGTAGGCGCAGATCGCGTCGACCTTCGCGGCGGAGCTGGAGGCGGGATCGAACTCGAGGTCCAGCCACACCTTCACCAGCTCCTTCGCGAGCTCCAGCCCGATCACGCGCTCGCCCATGCACAGCACCTGCGCGTTGTTCGACAGCACCGAACGCTGCACCGAGTACAGATCGTGCGCGGTGACGGCGCGGATCCCGGAGACCTTGTTCGCCGCGATCGCGACGCCGAGGCCCGTGCCGCAGATCAGCAACGCCCGGTCCGCCTCGCCGGCGGCGATCTTCTCCGCCGCCTCGACCGCGACGTTCGGGTAGTAGGTGCCGTCCTCGCGGCCGGTCACGCCCACGTCGAGGACCTGATCCACGCGGGGATCGGCCTCGAGCAGCTCTGTCAGCGCGCTCTTGTGGCCGTACCCGGCGTTGTCGGATCCGGTGATGATTCGCCAGCCCATGTGACTCTCCTTCGTGATGGTCGAGGTCGGCTCCCGTGAGGAGCCTTCCACCTGTTCAACGCCTCGGGTCGCCGACGACTTCCTGTCCGGGCCCGGCCGACCGATCGCTCAGCCGCTCAGCCGGCCAGCTTCTCGCCGAGCAGGGTGACGATCTTCGAGAACGAGATCGCGCCGGGGTCCGGGGTGCCCACGGACTTGTCGCCGTGGTTGCGGGCCCGGCCCATGGTGGCGGCGATGTCGGCGGTGGCCTCGGCGGCCTCGACGGCGCGGGCGGCGGCGGTGGCCACCACGGTCGCGGCCGTCTCGGCGGGCCCGTCGGCGTCCGCTCCCCCGGCCTGGCTGAGCGCGATCGCCTCGCGGAAGGGCACCGCGGCGTCCACCATCGTCTTGTCGCCGGGCGTCGCCCCGCCCAGGCGCTCGATCGCCTCGACCGCCTGCACCAGGCCGGTGAGCAGCTGGTCACCGGTCGCCGCGGCGTCGTCGGAGAAGGCGCTGCCCAGGCTGGTCAGGGCCGCGCCCCAGAGCGCGCCGGAGGTGCCACCGGCCTCGGCGGACCAGGCCGCGCCGGCCTGCACCAGCACCGTGCGGGCGCCGCCGTCGGCCGCGACCACGCGCTCGGCGGCGGCGCGGGCGGCCGTCGCCCCCAGCACCATGCCCTGGCCGTGGTCTCCGTCCCCGGCCACCTGGTCCATGCGACCCAGCTCCGGCTCCAGATCGCGCAGCAGCTCCTCGACTGCGCCCAGGTGGGCGAGGATCCGCTGCGCGGAGGCGCGGGAGTCCTCGGAGGCCTCCGGGATCGGGTCCTCGCCGGGGGTGTACACCCCGTCCCGCTCCTCGCCGAGGTCGCCGCCCACGGTGCCGCCGCGGCGGAAGGCGGGGGCATCCGCCGGGGCGAGCCACAGCTGCTCCAGCTCCTCATCGAGCCGCATCACGGTGAGGGAGAGGCCGGCCATGTCGAGGCTGGTCACGTGCTCGCCCACCTCGGGGCGCACCACCGTCAGGCCCGCCTCGGCCAGGAGCTCGGCGCAGTGCTTCCACACCACGAACATCTCCTCGTACTTCACGGTGCCCAGGCCGTTCAGCACCACGGCCGCGCGCTCGGAATCGAGCTCCGGGGTCTCCGCGAGCACGCCGTCCACCAGCACCTTCGCGAGCTCCTTCGCGCTCGGCATGGGCTGCTCGTCGATGCCGGGCTCGCCGTGGATGCCCAGGCCGATCGCCATCCGCCCCTCGGGGACGTGGAACAGGGCGTCCTCGGCGCCGGGCAGGGTGCAGCCGTCGAAGGCCACGCCGAGCGAGCGGGTGGCGTCGTTCGCCTTCCAGGTGAGGCGCTCGGCCTCGGCGAGGTCGGCACCGGCCTGGATCGCGGCGCCGGCGATCTTGAACACCGGCAGGTCGCCGGCGATCCCGCGGCGGTCGCGGTGCTCGCCCTTCGCGCCGGAGGCGACGTCATCGCTGACGGCGACGATGCGCACGTCGATCCCCTCGGCGCGCAGCTTCTCCGCGGCGACGCCGAAGTGGAGCACGTCCCCGGCGTAGTGGCCGAAGCCGAGGATCACGCCGCCGCCGTTCTCGGCGTTCTTCGCCACCGAGTACACCTGGTCGGAGGACGGCGAGGAAAAGATGTTCCCGCACGGGGCGCCGTGCGCGAAGCCGGGGCCCACCCAGCCGGCGAAGGCCGGGTAGTGGCCGGAGCCGCCGCCGACGACGAGCGCGGGCTGCCCGGCCGGGGTGCGTCGGGCGCGCACCACGCCGCCGTGCACGCGCAGCAGCCCCTCGGGGTGCGCGGCCACGAGCCCCTCCACGGCGTCATGGGGGAAGGTCTTCGGATCGTCGAACAGATAGGTCACGGCACTCTCTTCTCGTCTGCGAGCGGGATCGGCACCGGGGGTGCCGGGCGGCGGGGCCGCCGTGGGTCGACGGCTCCGAGCCTGCCACGACAGCGGCGGGCCCGTCACCGGGGAGCGGTCAGGCGTCCACGTGGATGTCCTTCTTCCCCACGCGGGGCTGCTCGACCGTCAGCGCGAAGGTCATGAGGAACGCGAGCCCGTACAGGGCCACGAACGCCCACACCACGCCCACGTCCCCGCCCCAGGGACGCACCACGGCGACCACGGCGGAGCCCAGGAACGTCGCGCCGCCCGCGGCGGTGGTGTACATCGCCATCGCGGCACCCTTGTGGGCGGGGGCGAGCGCGGGCATGATCGCGCCGAGCGGCACGAACCCTGCCAGCAGGATGCCGAACACGGTGCCGGCGACCACCGCGACCACGAAGCCCCAGTCGGAGCCGGCCGGCACCCAGTGCGGCACGTACCACCACAGCAGCAGGCCGAGCGCGGAGCCGACGATGCCGAACCAGCGCACCGTGGTGGTCCAGCCGATGCGGTCGCCGAGGGCGCCGAAGGCGGCGTTGAACAGGATGTTCCCGGCGAAGATCACCGAGGTCATCAGCAGCCAGCGGGACTGGCCCCAGCCCAGGGTCTCGGCGATCACGGTGGGCAGGATGATGAACATGCCGAACTGCGGGGCGGTGTTGATCAGGCGGGTCAGGAAGCCCATCATCACGCGCCGGTTGGTCAGCGCCAGGCGCACGCCCGAGAGGATCACCTGGGAGGAGGACTCGCCCGCCGGGGCGAGGCGGCGGTCGCCGTGCTCCTCCCGCACGCCCAGGCGGGCGATGAGGAAGCCGGCGATCACGATCGCGGTGGAGGCCACCATCGCCCAGCGCTCGCCGAAGAACCCGCCGCCGAAGGCGGGGATCAGGCCGATCGCGACCAGCGAGCCGAGGGTGGGCATGCCGCCGGTGAACATCACGTAGAACCAGCCCACGGCCGCGCCGTTGCGCTCCTTGGGCACCACGGCGTTGACCCACACCAGGAACGAGAAGGCGAACAGCGGGAAGCCGAAGCCGCGCATCAGGTAGGCGCCGAAGATGAGGGCGATCGAGCCGGTGGCGAGCGCGGCGACGAACGCGGCCTGGAACACCACCCACACCACCACGCCCAGCAGCATCACGCGGCGCGGACCCCACAGGTCCGAGAGGGCGCCGGCGAGGTAGGAGCCCACCAGCGCCGCCAGCGAGTAGACGGTGATGACGGTGGCGGCGAGGTTGATCATCGCGTCGCCGCCGCCGAACACGTTCGCGATGTGCGGGGAGACGACGTTGGTCTCCACGCCGTTGCCGGTCATGAACACCAGCACGCCGAGGAACCCCCAGCGCAGGGGGTGCGGGATGCCGAGCCGGTCCAGGCGGGACTCCTGGGCGGTCCCGGCGGCGGGGATCTCGTCGGCGCGTGCCGTGGAGACAGGGGCCATGAGGACACTCCTTCGTGCGTGCTGGTCGCTGCGGGCCGGGCCCGGGGCGGTGGCGGCGGGGCGCGCGCCGCCCGTCGGCCGACGGGTCGACCCTAGACCGCGCGAGAACATTCGTCAAGCACAAATGTTCTGCGGGTTCCCGCCGACGATCGGCGCGGGCGGGGCCCGGAGCTCCCCCGCCCGCGCCCGCCCCTCACTCGGTGTAGGTGAAGGGCGCCGTCATCTTGTCGACGTTCTCCTCGGTGATCAGCAGGCAGTCCAGCGCCTGCTTCTCCTGCTCCGGCTCGGTGCCGTTGCGCAGGAAGTCGTCCGCCATCTCGATCACGAGCTCCGCGAACTGCGCCACCGGCTGCAGCACCGTGTAGGCGAGCTCGCCGTTGCGGATCGCCTCCACGGCGTCCGGCGAGCCGTCGAAGCCGCCCACGACGATGTCCTCGAGCACCCCGGCCTCCTTGAAGGCGGCGATCGCGCCGAGCGCCATCTCGTCGTTGCCGGAGATCAGGCCCTGCATGTCCGGATGGGCCTGCAGCAGGGACTGCGCCTTGTCGTGCCCCTTGGTGCGGTCCCAGTCCGCCACCTCCTCGCCGAGCTTCTCGAGGTCCGGGTACTGGCTGATGGTGGTGGTGTAGCCGTTGGAGCGGGTCTGGGCGTTGTTGTCCGAGGGCAGCCCGAACAGCTCCACGTAGGTGCCCTTCTCCTCCATCCGCGACACCCACTCCTGGGCACCGAGCGCGGCGCCCTGGGCGTTGTTGGAGACCAGCTGCGCCTTCGCGACGCCGGATTCGTTGATCTCCGCGTTGATGAGGAAGACGGGGATGTCCGCCTGGATCGCCTTTTTGATCGTGCCGATGGAGCCGTCGGCGTTGGCGGGATCCATGATCAGCGCGACCGACTGGTTCGAGATCGCGGTGTCCACCAGGGTGTTCTCGGTGTTGGTGTCGCCCTTGTGGGCGCCCACGGTGGTGGTGTAGCCGAGCTCCTCTGCCTTGGCGGCGGCGACGTCGCCCTCCGTCTTCCAGTACGGGTTGGAGGGGTCGTTGACGATGATCGTGATGAGGCCGCCGTCCACGCCGCCGCCCTCACCTCCGGCATCGCTGGCCCCGCCGTCGGAGGTTCCGCCGCACGCGGCGAGACCGGCGGCCGCGGCGCCGAGGCCGAGGGCGGAGAGGAAGTGCCTGCGTTCCATGGGTGTTCCTTTCATCGGGATGCTCTCCGGGGAGCGCATCGTGCTGGGCCGGAGGGTCCGGCAGCGGGATCGGGGGGGTGGGTGCGGTCAGTGCATCGGGTGCGGTCAGCGGGGTCGGTCCCGGGGTTCGGGGCCGACGGACGGGTGCGCCGGTCAGGAGCGCTCCTCGGGGGACGGCGAGCCGTCGGCGGCCGACGGCGACGTCGCCGGGCCCTGTCCCGTCGACGCGCCCTGTCCCGTCGGCGCGGCGTCCCCGTCGGACCCCGCCGCCGGGGCCTTCCCGGCGTTCGCGCGGGCCCGTCGGCGCGGGCCGCCGTACTGCAGGGAGTTGAGCATCACGGCCACCACGATCACGGCGCCGATGAACACGGTCTGCCAGTAGGCGGAGACGCCCACCAGCACCAGGCCGTCGGAGAGGAAGCCGATCACGAAGGCGCCCAGCAGGGTGCCGCGCACGGTGCCGCGACCGCCGGCGAGCGCCGCGCCGCCGATCACCACGCCCGCGATGGCGGTGAGCTCGTAGGTGTTGCCCGCGGTGGGGCTGGCGCTGGTGAGGGTGGAGGCGAGGATGACGCCCGCGATCGCGGAGCAGAGGCCGGAGACCACGTACACCCACACGGTCACGCGCCGCACCGGCACGCCGGAGAGCTCGGCCGCGCGGGCGTTGCCGCCGGTGGCGTAGAGCCAGCGCCCGAAGGTGGTGCGCGCCAGCACCAGGGCCAGCACCAGCGCCACCGCGGCCATGATCAGCACGCCGGCGGGGATGCCGAGGATGCGCTGGAAGCCAAGCCATTCGAAGCCGGTGTTGCCCAGGCCCTCGGTGCCGGAGAGGTCGTTGATGGTGCGTCCGTTGGTCATCAGCAGCGCCGCGCCGCGCACCACGTAGAGCATGCCCAGGGTGGCCACGAACGGCGCCACGTTGAACCGCGCCACCAGCACGCCGTTGAGCGCCCCGATGAGGCCGCCGAGCCCGACGGACAGCAGCACCGCCACGGGCACGCTCGGGTAGAGCGTCACGCCGAAGATGTCCAGCGGGACGCCGCGCAGCAGGAAGCCGGCGATCACGGCGGAGAAGCCGAGGGTGGAGCCCACCGAGAGGTCGATCCCGCCGGTGAGCACCACCAGCAGCATCCCCATCGACAGCAGCGCGAAGATCGCGACGTGCGAGGTCATGATCAGCAGGTTGTCCACGGTGAGGAAGTTCGGGGACAGCAGGGAGAACACCACGATGATCAGGGCGAGGGCGAGGAAGGCGCGGCCCTCGATGAGCAGCGTGGACAGGTCGAGCCGCCTCCGGCCGGCGCCGGAGCCCCCGGAGCCGGGCCCTTCTGCGCCGGGTCCGCGGGGGCCCGTGGCGGCGGTGGTGGTCGTGGCGGTGTCTGCGGTGGTGGAAGCCATGGGAGTTCCGTTCGTGGGAGCGGGTCAGGAGGTGAGGACTTCGCCGGAGGCGGCCATGACGTCGGCCCGCGCGGCGTCCGGGCCGAACTCGGCGGAGACGCGGCCGCGGCGCAGCACCACGATCCGGTGCGCGATGCTGAAGCACTCGTCGATCTCGGAGGTGGTGAACAGGACGGCCAGCCCCTGGCGGGCGTGCTCGGCGAGCAGGCCGAACACCTCGGCCTTCGCCCCGATGTCGATGCCGCGGCTGGGCTCGTCCAGGAGCATCACGGCCGGGTCGGTGGCCATCACCTTGCCGATGACGACCTTCTGCTGGTTGCCGCCGGAGAGCGAGCCGATGGGCGCCTCGGGGCCCGGGGCCTTGACGGTGACGTCCTGGATCAGGGAGGTGGCCAGGGCCTTCTCCCGGGGGCGGGAGAGCAGCCCGCGGCGCAGGAACCGGCGGATGCTGGCCAGGGTGAGGTTCTGGCCCACGGACATGGTCTGCACCAGGCCGTCGCGCTGGCGGTCCTCGGGGACCAGGCCCACGCCGCGGGCGATGCGTTCGCGGATCGACTCGGGGCCCAGCTCCTCGCCGTCCAGGAGGATGCGGCCGGAGGCGACGTCGCCGCGGCCGGCCACGGCCTCCAGCAGCTCGGTGCGCCCGGCGCCCATCAGGCCGTACAGGCACACGATCTCGCCGGCCCGCACCTGCAGCGAGAGCCCGTCGACGACGGCGCGCTCGGGGGTGTCGGGGTCGCGCACCACGAGGTCCTGCACCTCGAGCACCGGGGCGCCGAACTCGTGGCCCTCGGGCGGGGAGCCCAGGTCGAAGTTCTCCCCCACCATGTGGCGCACGATCCAGGCCAGGTCGATCTCGTCGCGGTCCCCGCGCGCGGTCATGGTGCCGTCGCGCAGCACCACGGCGTGGTCGGTGACCCGCAGCGCCTCCTCGAGGTGGTGGGAGATGTACACCAGGGAGACGCCGCGGGCGGTGAGCTCGTCGATGATCCCGAACAGCACCTCCACCTCGCGGGCGGCCAGGGCGGAGGTGGGCTCGTCCATGATGAGGATGCGGGCGTCGATGGAGAGCGCCCGGGCGATCTCGACGATCTGCTGCTGGCCCACCCGCAGGTCGCCGACGGGGGTGGAGGGGTCCACGTCCAGCCGCATCTCCTGCAGCAGGGCGCGGGTCTGCCGGGCCTCCTCGGCGTAGTCCACGGCGCCGGCGCGGGTGATCTCGCGGCCCAGGAAGATGTTGTCGCGCACCGAGAGGTTCGGTGCGAGGCTCAGCTCCTGGTGGATGATCGCGATGCCGTGGTCGCGGGCGTCGTTGGTGGTCGCAAAGGAGACGTCCTCCCCGTCCAGCACGATCCGCCCGGAGGTGGGCTGCTCCACGCCGGAGAGGATCTTCATCAGCGTGGACTTCCCGGCGCCGTTCTCGCCGAACAGGGTGGTGACGGTGCCGCGGCGGATGTCGAAGTTGACGCCCTTGAGCGCGCGGGTGCCGCCGTAGGTCTTCACGATGTCCCGCGCCTGCAGGATCACGCTCTCGTCGGTGTTCATGAGACCTCCAGGGCCGAGGGCGTGATGAGCCAGCCCTCGGGGTTGACGAGGGTGAACGCCCCGGTGACGGTGACCGTCTGCCCCTCCAGGCCCTCGACGTCCACCGGGTCCAGCACCTGCGCCTTCATCTCCTCGTTGAGGGCGGCGCCGGCGTCCTGGAACTCGATCTGATTGGTGAACTGGCTGAAGTCGTACTCGCCGGTGGCGTCGCGCAGCTCGGTGCCGTTGATGGCGGGGCCGGTCTGCATCCGCACGGTGACGCCCTCCGGCATCCCGTCCACGGCGATCTCCACGATGCCGCCCTCGCCCTCCTCCACGGTGCCGGTGAACGTGGTGGAGAAGACGGGCTGACCGGCGGCGACCACCGCGTGCTCCTCGACGGCGGCGTCCTGATCGGCGGCGAGCGTCTCGGCGAGCTCGGGGGCGGGCACCGCGCGCTCGGCGATGCCCTTCTGCACGGCCGGGAACTGCTCGGCGCCGAAGGTGGCCTTGTCGAAGGCGCCGGGCCCCCCGGCCAGCTCGGCCTCCTGGCCCTGCGGCACCACCTTCGTGCCGAGCACCACCACGAGCAGGGCGAGCACGGTGAGGCCGATCGCGACCCAGCGCCCGATCGGGCGGGGGCGGTTCACGGCCCGGCGCGGGGAGGGGGCGGCGGGCGGTGCGGCGGAGGACTCGGGCGGTGCGGCGGCGGAGGCGGTGCTCATGGGGAACCTTCCTGTCGGGGCCCGCTGCGCGGATCACCTCGGGGGCGAGGCCGACGCCAGCGGCTGCGGGCAGTGCGGGAACGGGGTGCTGCGGAGGGCGGGAGTCCGAGGGGCGGGGGCGGGTGAGAGGCGAGGGCGGGCGAGGGACGATCGATGCGGCACACACGACGGCCGACGGCGACCGACGGTGGACGGCGGCGAGCGGCGGCGCCCGGCGGCGACCGGCGGCGACCGGCGGCTCTGCGCCGCGTGGTACGAAACGCGACCACCCGCGCAAGGCCCTTGCGCCCCTCCCCGACCAGCACTGATATCGAGGAAACTGAGAGGCCGACGGGCCTGCCGAGGAGGCGGTCGCCGACCACGCGGCGCCCGGGGACGCGAACCTCTCGCAGGTGACTCGCCCGCTACGGCGCGGGCGGTCGGCGCGAGGACGGCCGAGCCGGGGAACGGAGGGTCGCGACGATGCGCCACCCGCTCCCCCCGGGGCCGGAGGGTCCGGGGCACGGTGCGCGCTCAGCGCGCGCCGCGCCCCGCGGTGCGGCTCAGAGGCCGGGGACGATCGAGACCTTCACCGAGGCCCCCGCGGAGTCGGCGACCTGGTCCAGCGCCTTCTGCACGTCGCCGAGCCCGTACTGGTGGGTGCAGATCTCCTCCATCGGCAGCACCCCGGACTCGATGATCTTGATCGCGGCGGGCCAGCAGTTCGGCCCCAGGTGCGCGCCCAGGACGTCCAGCTCCTTGTCGTCGGAGATGATCGACCAGTCCACCGAGACGTCGTCCTTGAACACCGAGTACTCCACGAAGGTGCCGAGCTTGCGCAGTAGGTTCAGGCCCTGGGCGACGGCGCTGGGATGGCCGGTGCACTCGATGTACACGTCGGCCCCGTAGCCGCCGGTCAGTCCGCGGATCTCCTCGTAGATGTCGACCTTCGAGGGGTTCAGGGTGAGATCCGCCCCGCACTTCTTCGCCAGAGCGAGCTTGTCGTCGTCGAAGTCGAGCGCGATCACCATCTTGGGCGACTTGTGTGCCGCGCCGATCACCGCGCCCAGGCCGATCGGGCCGCAGCCCGCCACCACGACCACGTCGTCGAAGCCGAGGTTCGCGCGCTCCACGGCGTGCAGCGAGCAGGACAGCGGCTCCGAGAACGCCGCGTGGTGCGGGGGGAGGTCCTTGGAGACCTTGTGGGCCCGCGCGAGCGAGGGGACGATCATGTACTCGGCCATCGCGCCGTGGTAGCTCTTGAAGCCGAACATCGCGTGCGGCGCGCACATCCAGTACCAGCCGCGCTGGCAGTACATGCAGTCGCCGCAGGGGACGATCTGCTCGCACGCGATCCGGTCCCCCACCTCCACGCCGTGGTGGGCGAGGGCCTCGGGCGAGCCGGAGACCACCTCGCCCACGAGCTCGTGGCCCGGGGTGATGCCGGGCTGCACCCAGCGGTCGCGGTTCTCGTCGCCCCAGAACTTGGCGGCGCCGTGGTAGCACTTCAGGTCGCTCGCGCACACGCCCACGGCCTCCACCCGGAGCAGGAGCTCATCCGCCCCCGGCACGGGCACGGGGATCTCCTCCAGCCGGTAGTCCTTCGGCGCATGCATCACGACCGCCTTCATGGTCTCCGCGCTCTGCGTCATCACACCCATCTCCTTCGCTGCGTTGCGGCCGCTTCACGGCATCGACCCGGGCACCGGGCCCGAGCGGACTTCTCTGTCTGGCCGTGAGCGTAGCCACATCGGGAACATACGTCAAGCACATATGTTCCGCCCCGGAACACGAGGAGACCCACGGCCCCCGGAGGGCGTCTCTCAGGAGTCGGCGAGCAGGGCCTCGGCCGTGGGCACGTCGGTGATCAGCGAGGTGAACATGCCGGTGCGGGCGCCGGCGCGGATGGAACCCGCCTTGGCGCGGCCCACCGCCAGCGCGATCGAGGTGGGGATGGCGCGCAGCTGCTCCACCGACGGCCGCACCAGGCGCTCCGCGCCCGGGTGGGTGATCATCCGCCCCTCGGCGTCGAAGAAGTGCAGGCAGACGTCCCCGATCGCACGGCGCAGATCAGGATCCTCCCGAGGCAGCACCGACGTGATCGCCTCGCGCTCCTCGAACGGCGCCCCCACCCCGGTGACCAGCACGCGCGCCCGATCCCACAGCTCGGTGATCGCGAGGAAGCTCGGATCGGCCTGCAGCGACTCCCAGAGGCTGGGGCTGGGCAGCGCCGGGGCGAAGATGAAGCGGGGCAGCGCCCCGGTGCGGTCGGCGAAGGCGCGGGCCGTCTCGTTGGTCTGGAAGCTGGGATCGAACTCCTGCTGCCCGCCCACCGTGGGCGCGACCACCACGCCGGGGAGGTCCGGCAGCCCGGGCACCTGGCTCACCGCATGGGTGGTGGTGCCGGAGGAGATCAGCAGCACCTCGCCCCGTCACAGGCCCAGGCCCGCGAGCTCCTCGCCCAGCAGCTCCCCCAGCCCGCGGTAGCCCCGCTGCACCTGATCGCCCGGGGCGATGCGCACCGCCTCGAGCCCCAGCAGCTCCCGCACCTGCGCGGCCAGCTCGCCGAGGTCCACACTGGGCACGTCCAGCACCTCGAAGCGCACCATCCCGATGCGACGCGCCTCCGCGAGGAGCTTGCTCACCGAGGGGCGCGAGACGCCCAGCAGCGAGGCCACCTCGGCCTGGCGCATGTCGTCGAGGTAGTACGCGGTGGCGGCGCGGTGCAGCTGCTGCATGTCCATCGACGTCTCCAGCATGCCGCTCCTCCTGGCTCTCGACCCCACTGTGCAGAACAATAGTTCCGAGCCGGCGGCCGCGGGGCAAACGCGGAGCGCACGCCCGCCTCGCGGACGCGCGCGGGAGACGGGGCGATGGCAGGATGGACTGCGGCGAGATCCGCATCGGCACAGGAGGCGATGGGCACGATGGCACCAGCGGCGAAGGCCGTGCTCGGCGTCGACGTCGGCACCTCCAGCTCGAAGGGGGTGCTGGTCGACCTCGACGGCACGATCCTGCGCACCGCCGTGCGCGAGCACGCCGTGGAGCGCCCCGCCCCCGGGCACGTCGAGATGGACGCCGCGATCTGGTGGGCCGAGTTCCTCTCCCTGGCCCGCGAGCTCACCGCCCCCGGGGACGTGGCCGTCACCGCCGTGGGCGTCTCCGGGATGGGGCCCTGCGCCCTGCTCACGGACGAGCACGGCGCCCCGGTGCGCCCCGCGATCCTCTACGGGGTGGACACCCGCGCCGAGGAGGAGATCCGCCGGATCACGCACGTGCTGGGCAAGGAGGAGATCCTCGCCCACTGCGGCGCGCTGCTGTCCTCGCAGTCCGCGGCGCCGAAGATCGCCTGGGTGGCCCGCCACGAGCCCGAGGCGTACGCGCGGGCGCGCCGCGTGTTCATGCCCGCCTCCTACCTGGCCTTCCGCCTCACCGGCGCGTACGTGATGGACCACATCAGCGCCAGCCAGTCCCCGCCGCTGTACTGCCTGCGCCGGCAGGAGTGGCACGAGGACTGGTCCGCGCACGTGGCCCCGGGGATCGAGCTGCCCGCGCTGCGCTGGCCGGGCGAGGCCGCGGGCACCGTGACCGAGGAGGTCGCCGCCCAGGTGCCCGGCCTGCCGGCGGGGATCCCGGTGATCAGCGGCTCGATCGACGCCTGGGCGGAGGCCGCCAGCGTGGGCGCCTCCGCGCCCGGGGACCTGATGCTGATGTACGGCACCACCACGTTCCTGGTCGCGACCCTCTCCGAGCCCGTGGCCAGCCGCACCGTCTGGCCCACCTCCGGGATCGTGCCCGGCACCTACTCCCTGGCCGGGGGCATGGCCTCCTCCGGCGCCATCACCGGCTGGCTGCGGGACCTCACCGGGGAGACCGACTTCGACGCGCTGGTCTCCGAGGCGGCGCAGAGCCCGCCCGGCGCGAACGGCCTGCTGATGCTCCCCTACTTCGCCGGCGAGCGCTCCCCCGTCGCGGACCCGTCGGCCCGCGGCGTGGTGGCCGGCCTGACCCTCTCCCACACCCGCGGCGACCTGTACCGGGCGGCGCTCGAGGCCGCCGCCTACGGCGTGCGCCACCACCTGGAGACCTTCGCGGAGGCCGGGTTGCGCATCGAGCGCACCCTCGCCGTGGGCGGCGGCGCCGGCCGTGATCTGTGGCCGCAGATCGTCTCCGACGTCACCGGGCTCACCCAGCAGATCCCCGCCAGCACCGTGGGCGCGTCGTTCGGCGGGGCGCGCCTGGCGGCCGAGCTCGCGCACGGGCTGGACACCGCGCACTGGAACCCGAGCGACCACCAGGTGGTGCCCGATCCGGCGCACCGCGACCGCTACGACGAGCTGTACCGCCTCTACCGCGAGCTGTACCCCGCCACCCGCGACATCACCCACGCCCTCGCCGAGCTGCAGCGCGGCTGACGAGCAGGGCGCCGGGCGCGCACCGGTCCGCGCCGGGCAGGCCGCCGACCCCGCCGGGCGCGCACCGGCCCCCACGGGGACGACCGCCGGCCGTCGGCCCCGCCGAGCGCCCGACGATCCGCACCGAGCCGACCGTCGGCCCCACCGCCCCGCCGGCCCACGCAGCGCGTACGGTGGCCCCAGCGACGACGCGCTCGTCGGCCGCATCCCACCGTCCCAGGAGGTCCCATGCACGCCGAACGTCTCACCGAGTCGCTCTGCCACCACGGCGAGGGGCCGTACTGGTCCGAGGCCTGGGGCGGGCTGCGCTGGATGGACCTGCTCGCCGGGGACATGCTGCACCTGGGCGCCGAGGCGCTCAGCGGTCCCGGGCTCGCCACCGAGCGCCCCGACGGCCTGGTGCGGCGCCTGCCCACGCCGGGCTCCGTGGTGGCCTGCGCGCGCCCTGCCTCCAGCGGCGGCGCCGTGCTCGCGCTCGAGAAGGGCTTCGCCCTCGAGGACCCGGACGGCTCGATCACCGCGCTGCCGCCGCTGTGGGAGGAGGACGTGCGCATGAACGAGGGGGCGGTCGCGCCCGACGGGTCGTTCCTGTGCGGCACGATGGCCTACGACCAGCGCCCGGGCGGCTCGGCGATGTGGCGCCTCCACCCCGACGGCACCACCGAGAGGATGCTCGACGGCCTCACGATCTCCAACGGCCTCGCCTTCAGCGCCGACGGCACGCGCGCCTTCCACATCGACACCCCCACGCGGCGGGTGGACCTCTACGACTGGTCCGACGAGCACGGCCTGGTGGAGCGTCGCCCGTTCGCGGATCTCGGCGAGGAGGAGGGCTTCCCCGACGGGCTGTGCCTGGACGCCGAGGGGAACGCGTGGGTGGCGATGTTCGGCGGCGCCCAGGTGCTGGGGCTCGACGCCGGCGGCGCGGTCGCGGAGAGGATCGACGTGGACGCGCGGCAGGTGACGGCCTGCACCTTCGGCGGTGCGGACCGCTCCACGCTGCTGATCACCACCAGCCGCGAGAACCTCCCCGAGGGCGAGGACCCGGCCGCCGGCTCGCTGTTCGCCGCGCGTCCCGGGATGCGCGGCCCGGCCGACGAGGTGCTGTTCGGCGCCTGAGCGCACGACGGACGGCGGCCCGGCCGGGCAGGAGCGCGATGCTCCGCCCGCCGGGCCGTCGGACTGTGCCTGCCGGACCGTCGGCGTCGGGAGGTGCCGGCCGGCCGAGCCGCTCGGGGCGCGACCGGCCGGGCCGTCCGCTCAGGCCGTGGTGCCGGACTGCGAGGTCTCCCGGTGCACCGGGATCTCGCCGGTCTCGAGGGTCTCGAGCATGTCGTCGAACTCCTCCATGGTGGTCGCCGCCGGGCGCGGCGTGATGAGGCTGACGCCCACCGCGAGCACGAGGCAGATCAGGAAGCCGGGCACGATCTCGTAGAGGTGGTCCCCGCCGAACAGGCCCCAGGTGACGTCGAGCGGCTGATCCTCCGCGCCCCAGGACTGGCCCCACAGGAACGCCACGGCGGCACCGGCCACCATGCCCGCCGCGGCACCGGCCGCGGTGAGGCGCCGCCAGAACAGCGACAGCAGCACGATCGGGCCGAACGCGGCGCCGAAGCCGGCCCAGGCGAAGCCCACCAGGTTCAGCACGGAGGCCCCCGGGTCCAGGGCGATGACCACCGCGATCACCGAGACGGCGAGCACGCCGATCCGCCCGGCCCACAGCGCCCCGGTGGGGCTGAGCTTCACGCCGAACCCGCCCACGAGGTCCTCCACCAGCGCGGAGCTGGAGACGATCAGCTGCGAGGAGATCGTGGACATGATCGCGGCGAGCACCGCGGCCAGGAGGATGCCCGCGATCAGCGGGTGGAACAGCTGCTGGGAGAGGTCCAGGAACACGGTCTCGCCGCTCTTGGTGTCGGTGAGGACGGCATCCTGGTTCTGCTGGAAGTAGGCCAGGCCGGCCAGTGCCGTGAAGACGGCGCCGATCACGCACAGCACCATCCAGCTCATGCCCACGGTGAAGCCGTACTTGGCGTCACGGGAGGAGCGCAGCGCCATGAAGCGCACGATGATGTGGGGCTGGCCGAAGTAGCCCAGGCCCCAGGCGAGGGAGGAGATCACGCCCACCACGGTGGCGCCCGCGGTCATCGAGCCGAAGTCCGCGTTGACCTCGCGCACGGAGGCGAACATCTCCGCCGGTCCGCCCACCACGGTCATCGCCACCAGCGGCACGGCGATCAGGGAGACCAGCATGATCAGGCCCTGCACCACGTCGGTGTAGGTGGCGCCCAGGAACCCGCCGAAGAGGGTGTAGAGGATCGTGACGCCGCCGACGATCAGCATGCCGGTGAGGTACGAGCCGCCGAAGGTGGACTGGAAGAACAGACCGCCGGCCACCATGCCGGAGGAGACGTAGAAGGTGAAGAACAGCAGGATGATCACGCCGGCGGCGATGCGCAGGATGTGCGTGCGATCGTGCAGACGATTGCCGAAGAAGCTCGGCACGGTGATCGAGTTGTCGGCGATCTGCGTGTACTGACGCAGCCTCGGGGCCACGAAGTACCAGTTCAGGCCGGCGCCGATGGTGAGGCCCACGGCGATCCACGCCGAGACCAGGCCGCCCATGTACAGGGCGCCGGGAAGGCCCATCAGCAGCCAGCCGGACATGTCCGACGCTCCGGCGGAGAGGGCTGCGGTGAACGGGTGCAGCTGCCGCCCGCCGAGCATGTAGTCCTCACCGTCGGAGGTCTTCCGGAAGGCGTACAGGCCGATGCCGACCATGACGCCGAAATATATGACCAGTGCGATGATCTTGAATGCGAGATCCATGAGGAGGCTCCGATCTCAGGGGACGAAGGGGCGGGGGACAGGGATTCCCGCGCACTGCCCACCGCGACTCGTACTCGCGGGACACAGCACGCGACCATCCTGACGTCGGGCATCGGCGACCGATCGAGTCACCGACGGGACGCACAGGGCGTCCGGGCACCAGGACGGGCTTGACAGTACGCCGATGAGCGGCCATGTACAGCTGTCGTTGCGCGACAGTGATGTTCTCGTGAACATCCGCACGCCCCAGGTGGCGTGGGTCACGGCGTCGGAGGGGTGCCCACTGCGCTCGCCCACCGTGCCCGCCCGCTGCACTCGCCCACTGCACTCACCCGCTGTGCCGAGAACGACGAACGGACCAGGATCCGGCAGGGATCCTGGTCCGAGCGTCGATCTGGACGCGATCAGCCGTGCTCGACTGCTGATCTCCTCCCGCGGGCGCTGTACGGGCGGCTCGTCCCTCGCCGACCGCTCCACGCCCGCAGTTCGTCGATCAGCCGTACAGCGCCTCGGTGTCGTCGTCGACCCAGTCCAGGGTGCGCTCGACGGCCTTGCGCCACAGGCGCATGTACCGGTCGCGGGTCTCCTCGTCCATCTGGGGCTCCCAGCGCTTGTCCTCGGCCCAGTTGTCGATGACGTCCTGCTCGCCGTCCCAGTAGCCCACCGCGATGCCGGCCGCGTAGGCGGCGCCGAGCGCGGTGGTCTCGATGACCTTCGGGCGCACCACGGGCACGCCGAGGATGTCGGCTTGGAACTGCATCAGGGTCTCGTTCATGACCATGCCGCCGTCGACCTTGAGCTCGGTGAGCTCCACGCCCTCGGAGGCCGCATCGGCGACCGCGGCGTCCAGCACCTCGCGGGACTGGAAGGCCGTGGCCTCGAGGACCGCGCGCGCCACGTGGTTCTTGTTGTGGAAGCGGGTCATGCCCACCATCACGCCGCGGGCGTCGGAGCGCCAGTGCGGGGCGAACAGGCCGGAGAACGCCGGCACCACGAACAGGCCGCCGTTGTCGTCCACCTGCTTCGCGAGGTCCTCGATCTCCGGGGCGCTCTTGATGAGGCCCAGGTTGTCGCGGATCCACTGCACCAGCGAGCCGGTCACCGCGACCGAGCCCTCGAGGGCGTAGATCGCCTTGTTGTCGCCGATCTTGTAGGCGACGGTGGTGAGCAGCCCGTTCTGGCTGTGCACCAGGTCCTCACCGGTGTTCACCAGCATGAAGTTGCCGGTGCCGTAGGTGTTCTTGCCCATGCCGATCTCGAAGCAGGCCTGGCCGAAGGTCGCCGCCTGCTGGTCGCCGAGGATGCCGGCGATCGGGGTGTCGATGAGCAGGTCGTTCTTGCGGCCGTGGCCGTACACCTCGGAGGAGGACTTGATCTCCGGGAGCATGGAGACCGGGATGCCCATGTCCTTCGCGATGTCCTCGTTCCAGTCGAGGGTGTCGATGTTCATCAGCATCGTGCGGGAGGCGTTGGTGACGTCGGTGACGTGGATGCCGCCGCTGGTGCCGCCGGTCAGGTTCCACACCAGCCACGAGTCGGTGTTGCCGAAGAGCAGGTCGCCGGCCTCCGCCTTCTCGCGCGCACCCTCGACGTTGTCGAGGATCCACTTGATCTTGGGACCGGAGAAGTAGGTGGCCAGCGGCAGCCCCACGCGCTCCTTGTACTTGTCCGCGCCCGCGTCCCCGGCGAGCTCGTCGCAGATCTTCTGGGTGCGGGTGTCCTGCCAGACGATGGCGTTGTACACCGGCTCGCCCGTGTTCTTGTCCCACACCACCGCGGTCTCGCGCTGGTTCGTGATGCCCACGGCGGCGAGCTGGTGGCGGTTGATGTCCGCACCGGTGAGGGCCTCGCCCACCACGGAGCGGGTGTTGCGCCAGATCTCCTGCGGATCGTGCTCGACCCACCCGGACTTCGGGAAGATCTGCTCGTGCTCCTTCTGGCCGGTGGAGACGATCTGCCCGGCGTGATCGAAGACGATCGCGCGGGTGGAGGTGGTGCCCTGGTCGATCGAGAGGATGTAGTTCTTCTGGTCGGTCATCGGAACTCCTTCGTGGTGATGAGCGGATGGTCAGGGGTGGTGCACGGGGCCCGGGCGCACTGCCCGGCGGGTCGCCGCAGCGGCGCCCGGGCCCCACGCCGGGAAGTCCGGCGGGGCGCCGTGACCGCACCCTCCGCGGAGGATCCGGTCACGGCGAGCGGCTCAGAAGGCCGCGGCGGCCAGGCCGGCCAGGATCGCGCCGATCAGCGGGCCCACGATCGGCACCCACGAGTATCCCCAGTCGCTGGATCCCTTGTGCGGGATCGGCAGGATCGCGTGGGCAAGACGCGGCCCGAGGTCACGGGCGGGGTTGATGGCGTACCCCGTGGGGCCGCCCAGGGAGGCGCCGATGCCCACGACCAGCAGCGCGACCGCGAGCGGGCCGAGCTGGTGCGGGGTGTTGCCGAACATGATGATGATGAACACGAGCACGAAGGTGCCGATGATCTCCGTGACCACGTTCCAGCCGTAGGAGCGGATCTCGGGGCCGGTGGAGAAGGTGCCGAGGATCGTGCCGGCGTCCGTCTCCTGGTCGTAGTGGTTCTTGTAGGCGAGCCAGGCCACGACGGCGCCGAGGAAGGCACCGATCAGCTGCGCCAGGAAGTAGGCGATGGTGTTGCCGAACGTCACCGGGATCCCGGGGGCGAACTCCGCGGCGCCGTTGGCGATCAGGCCCACGGTGACGGCGGGGTTGATGTGGGCGCCGGTCTTGTACGCCGTCCACACACCGGCGAAGACCGCGAGGCCCCAGCCGAAGTTGATCAGCAGCCAGCCGCCGCCGTTGCCCTTGGTCTTGCCCAGGATCACGTTGGCGACGACGCCGCCGCCGAGCAGGGTGAGCATCGCCGTACCGGCGATCTCGTACAGGAAGATGGTTGCCATGGGGCCTCCTCGTCGAGCGATCCCGCATCGGTGCGGGATCGTTGGCATCCAGGGGGTCGTGCGGGGGTCCGCACTCATTCCGCACGCGGGTGCGCGCAGAGGGGAAAGGGGGCCCGCCCCGCCAGGTCGCCGGGGCGGGCGGTGCAGGGGTCAGGACGTCGGCGGCACCTCCGGGGCAGTGCTGATGCGGGCCGCGGCCTCGGCGTCCGACGAGGTGGACTCGCCGGCCAGCCGTGCCTCGATGTGGGCCCGGTAGGTCTCGACCTCGCGCCGCACGGCCTGCTCGTCCCAGCCGAGCTCGGGGGCGATCAGCGCGGCGATCTCGTCGGCCGCGGCGACCCCGCGGTCGCGGGTCTCGTAGTCCAGGCGGGTGCGGCGCTCGAGCACGTCGGCGAGGTGCCGGGCGCCCTCGGCGCGCACCGCGTAGAGCACCTCGGCGCGCAGGTAGCGCGGGGCGTGCTCGAGCGGGGTGCCCAGCGTCGGGTCCTCGTCGATCAGGGCGAGCACGTCGCTCAGCAGCGCGCCGTAGCGGAACAGCAGCCGGTCGGTGCGGATCTCGTCGAACCCGTACCGTCGGCCGATCTCCTGGCTGTCCCGCACCAGGGTCTCGTACCCCTGGGCGCCGATCACGGGCACGGTGCGGGTGAGGCTGGGACGGCCGGGCTGGGAGTCCTTGATCGCGAAGTCCACGACGTCCTCGGCCATCACCCGGTAGGTGGTGTACTTGCCGCCGGCGATCGCGGTGAGGCCCGGCTCGACCTCCATCACGGTGTGCTCGCGGGAGACCTTGGTGGAGCCCTTGTCGGCGCCCTTGCTCACGGGCTGCAGCAGGGGGCGCAGCCCGGAGTACACGCCGATCACGTCCTCGCGGGCGAGGTCGTCCTTTAGCACGGCGTTGGCGTGCTCGAGGACGTAGTCGATGTCCTCGCCGGTGGCGCCGACGTCGCGCGGGTCCTGGGTCCAGGGGGTGTCGGTGGTGCCGATCACCCAGTACTCGTCCCACGGGATGATGAACAGCACCGACTTCTCGGTCTGGGTGATGATGCCGGTGTCCGGCACGGCGGGGATGCGGTCGCGGGCCACGGTGATGTGGATGCCCTTGGAGGCGAGGACCTCGAGGCCGGCGTCGGCCCCGGCGAGCTCCTGCTGCTCCTGGGTCCACACGCCGCCGGCGAGGATGGTCTCGCGGGCGTGGACGTCGAACTCCTCGCCGGTCTCCTCGTCGCGCACGCGGGCGCCGACCACCTGCTCGCCCTCGTGGAGGTACTCGATCACGGTGGTGTAGTTCGCGGCGGCGGCGTCGAGCTGCGCGGCGGAGCGCACCAGCATCATCACGAAACGGGCGTCGTCCATCTGGGCGTCGTAGTACTCGAGCGCGCCCACGGCCTTGTCCCCGTCCAGTCCCGGGAACACCTCGAGCATCTTCTCGTGCAGGAGGTGGCGGTGGAAGGGCACGGCACGCTTGCGGCCGATCGACTGCATCGCGTCGTAGAGAGCCACGCCGGAGCCGATGAAGGCGCGATCCACCACCTTCTTGAAGAAGGGGAACACGAACTTCACGGGCCGCACCAGGTGGGGGGCGGTGTGCTCGAGCAGGAGGTCCCGCTCGCGCAGCGCCTCGGCCACGAGCTTGAAGTCGAGCATCTGCAGGTAGCGCAGGCCGCCGTGCATGAGCTTGGAGGAGCGGGAGGAGGTGCCGGATGCCCAGTCGTGGGTCTCCACGAGGCCCACGGAGAGGCCGCGGGTGGCGGCGTCGAACGCGGCGCCGGCGCCGTTCACGCCGCCGCCCACCACGAGAACGTCGAGCGGGGAATCGGCCGTCGCGGCGCGCAGGCGGCCCAGATGCTCCGCACGCCCCGCGGGGGTGAGCGCGGATCGCTGCTGATCGGACACTGGCTGCTCCTTCGCATCGACGCCTGCTGGTCCCGACCTGACCCGCGGAGAGGCGGCGCATGCGGCGCGACGCCCTGCCGGGGTGATCGGCGCCATCCTCGAACGGCGTGCACTGGATCGCAAGCCGGGTGCACGAACGTGCAAGACTAGTGTCCGTGAGCCACGATTCCCGCCTCCAGGACCTCTACTCCGTTGCACGGATGTACTACGAGGAGGGGCAGACGATGGAGGCGATCGCCGGGAAGCTCGCCGTCTCCCGCTCCACCGTCTCGCGCATGCTGCGCGATGCACGGGACGCCGAGCTGGTGCGGATCTCGCTGCGCCCGCCGGAGGCGCAGCGGATCGAGGAGCTGGGACGCCGCATCGCCCGCCAGTACGGGGTGCAGGCGCACGTGGTGCCCGCCTCCCCCGGCGACGACCAGCGCGCCCGCCTCCGCACCGTCGCCGAGACCAGCGGCGAGCTGCTGGACGAGATGCTCGAGCCCGGCTCCACGCTCGGCATCGCCTGGGGCACCACGATCGCGGAGCTGCTCAGCACGATCCGCTCCCGCCCGGTGCCCGGCCTGCGGATCGTGCAGCTCAACGGCGCGATCAACGTCGAGGGCTCGGGCCTGGCCTACATCTCGGCAGTGCTGGCAAGGGCCGCCACGCGCTGGGACGCCACGGTGCACCAGTTCCCGGTGCCCGCGTTCTTCGACTTCCCCGGCACCCGCGAGGCGATGTGGCGGGAGCGCTCGGTGCAGCGGGTGCTGGCCGTGCAGCGCGAGGCCACGGTCGCCGTGTTCAGCGTGGGCGCGTTCGATGCGGAGGTGCCCAGCCACGTCTACACCCACAACTACCTCACCGGCGCGGATCTGCGCTCGCTGAGGGCCGACGGGGCGGTGGGGGACGTGTGCACCGTGTTCCTGCGCGCCGACGGCACTTACCGCGACATCGCGATGAACCAGCGCGGCTCGGGCACGCCGCCGGACCGCCTGCTGCGGATCCCCCGCCGGCTCCTGGTGGCCTCCGGCTCCCGCAAGGCGCTGCCGCTGCGGGCGGCGTTGAGGGCGGGCCTCGCCACCGACCTGGTGCTCGACGAGATCACGGCCTCGAGCCTGCTCGCCCTGCGGTGAGCGGGGCGGGGGCGGGCGGTGGGCGGTGGGCGGTGGGCGGTGGGCGGTGGGCAGCGGTATTGCCTCTCAGTTCTGGTGCATTTCTGAGCCACTTCTGGCACCGACGTGGCTCAGAATCACGCACTTCTCGCAGGGTGGCCCGCTCCCCCGGCGTGACGGGGACGACGACGGAAGCGGGGGCGGCAGCAGTGGAGCCGTCACCGGTGTCGTCGGGCAATGCGCGTCGAGAGCTCGCGCCGCCCTATGTCGACAACCGTGCTGCGCACTCGAGCGTCGTCCGGTACGCGCAGTCCCCGCTGCGCCATCGTGCGTCGGAGTCGGAGCAGAATGCGCGTCGGCCAGAACAGGTCCTTCCCGTTCGCCCGGCTGAGAGTCCAGCCGCGGGACGCGAGCTCGTCCCGCCGCCGCTCGTCGTCCCGCCACTGCCCCTTGGTGAGGCGGTGTCCGTCGCCGTCGAATTCCAGGCCGAGGCCGATCTCGGCCCAGGCAAGGTCAATCTCCTTGGTCCCGCCCGTGACCGGGTCCGGCACCGGATGGTTGAGCGTCGGCTCCGGGAAACCGGCCTCCGCGAGAAGCAGGCGGAAGATCGTCTCGCCCGGAGAGCGCACCCTCGTGCGGGCGAGGCGGAGCGCGGCGAGGGCACGCGGCGTCCCCCGGCGCCCTCTGCCCTCGGCGATCTCGTCCACGAGCGAGTCCAGGGTCGCCTCCGTGCACTGCGTTTCCGGGCCGACCACCCCGTCGGCCGCGGCGACCAGGTCCCAGAGCGGGATCTGTGACGCGAGCTCCCGCAACACCTCCGACGGCGAGGAGACGACCAGCCTCCCGACCGACGCCGTCGGCCCGGCCCGCAGACGATGGACGACGGCTCCCCGCCCGAGACCCGAGCTCCCTCCTCTGTCGACACGAGCATGCAGGAGCGGGAGCTTCGCTCCGTCACGCAAGGTCATCCCCGGAGCGACGGAGGGGATCTGCTCGACGCCCGCCGGACCGACGACGACGCCGGCGCGAAGCATGTCGACGCCGCTGTCGAGGACGAGCGGGATCGGGATGCCCCAGAGAACCGCTGCCGTGGAGTGACTCAGCACCGCGCCCGGGAGCACGCGGTTCTGCAGCACGGACCCCATCGCGTTGAAGGTCGCGGGGTGATCGGTCGGGGTGTGATAACCGGGGAACACCGTCCTGAAACTCTGCGACGCCAGGTCGCGCGTGTGGAATCCCAGCTCGTGCCATCTGCTTCGATGCAGCAGGGCACCGCCGTACCGGTCGAGGGACTTGCGCATGCGGCTGACCGTAGGCATCCGGGCCGGCTCCGGCTCGGCCCTGTGCCCCGCGGTGGACGACGCGGCAGTGTGGAGGAGACGTGCCCGGCAGCCAGCCCAGCCCAGCCCAGCCCAGCCCAGCCCAGCCCAGGCGATCGGGTCAGATTCCGAGCCACTTCCGGGCGGGAAGTGGCTCAGAAAGACGCAATTCTCCGCGACTTGCCTGTCGCGGGAGCTGAGGCGACACGCCCCGCCCCGTCACCCTTCGGCGGCGTCCAGGTCCAGCCGCTGCTCGCCGCTGTAGACGTTCATGCGGCCGTCGCCGTCCTCGCCCGCGCGGGCGAAGCCCAGGAGGGTCTGGCCGAACGCCTCGGCGGTCTCGACGGCGAGGGAGCTGGCGGCAGAGACGCAGGCCAGCAGCGGGATCCCGGCCATGCAGGCCTTCTGGACGATCTCGAAGCTGGCCCGGGAGGAGACCAGCAGGACGCAGTCCCGCAGCGGCAGCCGGTCTGCCATCAGGGCCCAGCCGATCACCTTGTCCACGGCGTTGTGGCGGCCCACGTCCTCCCGCACCACCAGCAGGTTCCCCTCGAGGTCCACCAGCGCGGCGGCGTGCACCCCGCCGGTGCGGGCGAAGACGGCCTGCTGCGCGGAGAGCGCACGCGCGGCGGAGAGGAGCACCCGGGGGTCGAGGCGCCACTCCGTCTGCAGGGCGTAGCGGCTCTTCCGCCGCACCGCGTCGATGCTCTCGGCCCCGCACACCCCGCAGGCCGAGCTGGTGGTGAAGGCTCGGGCGACGTGGGGAAGCAGCTGCGGCCGGGCGGTGGTGACGTCCATGACGTTGTAGGTGTTCTGCGGGACGCCGCTGCCGGGGTCCACCACGGCGCCGTCGCAGTAGCGGGCCTCGGAGACGTCCTCGCGGTGCGCGATTAGCCCCTCGCCGTGGAGGAAGCCGTGGATCAGCTCGACGTCGTGCCCCGGCGTGCGCATGGTGAGGGAGAGCTGCTGTCCGTTCAGCCGGATGTCCAGCGGCTCCTCGACGGCGACGTGGTCGCCCTTGCGCCCGGCGTACAGCCGCCCGTCGCGCACCCGGACGGTGCGGATCCGTGTGCTGTCGGTGACCCTGCCCATCCCTCCAGGATAGTGCGCTCACCTGCGGCGCGGCGGGGTGACGTTCAGTCTCCGGCGCCGCTGCTCCCGTCGGCCGCGCACTGTCGCCGCTCGGCCTCCTCGGCGATGCCGGTCAGGCGGCGATCCCAACCGCGGGCGACGAGTCCGAGCAGGTCGGAGATCTCCCGGATCCGCGAGGCCTCGACCACGTGGACCCGTCGGCGCGCCTGCGTGCTCGCGGAGACGATCCCCGCGGCCTCGAGCAGGCGCAGCTGCTTGGCGACGGCCTGGCGGCTGAGGTCGAGGTCCGCGGCGACGGCGCCGGCGTCGTCGGGCCGCTCGGCCAGGCGCACGAGGATCCGCCGACGGGTGGGGTCGCCGAGCGCACCGAAGATGCGGTCCGCGTCCTCGCCGAGCAGCTGCGCGGATCCGTTGCCGGATGACGCCGAGGCCCCGGGGATCACTGCCGCTCCGCCTGCGTCTTCGCGACGCCGAGCTCCTCGAGCCAGCCCGAGTCGTTCGACTCGAAGCGGGCGCGGCGCTCGGCGGCATCGGCGCTGATCCCGGCGAATCCGGTCTCCCGGACGGTGAGGCGCACACCGTCGTCGTCGGGCTCGATCCCGAACTCGACGGTGGTGGCCGGATGCTCCTCGAGGGAGCCGGAGGCCCCGGCGAGCCAGCGGAACACCGCCCGACGCCGCGGATCGAGCTCCACCACGCCGACCTGGAACTCGCCGAGGACGGGGTCGATCACGGTCGCGGTCGCGCCGTCGCGGCGGATCTCGTGCGCGCGGTACTCGCCGTCGTTGATGAACCAGCCCGGTTCGCTGATCACCTCGAACACGGTCTCGGCGCTCGCGTGGACGTGGATGCTGCGGACGATCTCGTCGGGGACGTCGTCGGTGGTCAGGGGTGTCGTCTCGGTGCTCATCGGCTCCTCCTCGGGATCCCCGGGCCGACACCGCGGGGCCGGCCCGTGCGGCCGCTCCGTGCGGCCGACGGCGCCAGCCTGGCACGCCGAGACCCGTAGTGCAACCCCACGGTTGCACTACGGTGGGGTGCGCTCAGTCCTCGCCGCGCTCCGGCGCCGCCGCGCTCAGGCCTCGCCGCGCTCCGTCGCCGCCGCCTGCTCCGCGGGCGTGGTGTGACGGGGTTCCTCGGCGAGCTGCTTGGCGAGCTCGAGCTGCTGCTTCCAGCCGTGGAGGTTCTCCTCGTAGTTGCGCCGCCGCACCGACTCGTCGAGACCGAGCTTGGCGAAGCCGCGCTCCTTCACGGTGAGGCGCACCAGGTTCCGCGCCGCGGTGCCGGCGGGGTCGATGAGGAACTCGACGGTGTTGTGGGGGGCGTCGGAGATGTCGCCGAGGCCGCCGCCGAGCCAGCGGAAGAAGATCCGGTGCGGCGGCTCGTGCGCCTCGATCGCGAGCTGGAAGGAGCCGTGCACCGGATCATCCACCTGGGTGACCGGGCCGTAGCGGGTGACGGTGTGCTCCCGGTACTCGCCGTCGTTGAGGAACCAGCCCGGTTCGCGCACGATCGCGAACACGCGCTCCGCGCTGGCACCGATCAGGACGCTGCGCACGATCTCGTCGGGCACCGCGCCGGTGGAGGGGGAAGAGGGCTCGTCGGCCATGACTGCGCTCCTGGGGTCTGCCGGCGACCTCGTCGTCGCCGAGGGACGGGCTGGCAGGATACGCCCCGCAGGGCGGCTCCGGGCGGTCGGGCGGCGCCCCGGGCCCGCGTCGCGGGCCGGCCCGGCGGGGACGGGCCGGGCGCGACGCGTCCCGGGTGCCCGGGCCTCAGTCCTTCGTGACCGCCGCGGCGAGCAGGTTCAGCGACTCCTCGAGATCCTCCTGCGGGATCGCGGGGAAGTGCACCTGCTTCAGCAGCTCCGGGTCGGTGACGTCGGACCAGCTGTAGGTGAGGGACACCTCGGTGGCGTCCGAGCCCTGGGGCGTCAGCTCGTACAGCCACTCCCAGCCCAGCGGGCCGGCGGGGGCGGCGCCGTTCTCCTCGGGCGCGGGCTTCCAGCCCACCATCTTGTTCTCGTCGTAGGCGGTGACGAAGTTGTGGGTGCGGTAGTCGCCGCCCATGAACTCGGCGTGCATGTTCATCACGAACTTCTCGCCGGCGGCGGTGATGCGCTCGGTGTCGTCGGCGTTGCGCACCATCCCGGAGCCGTCGAACTCGTGGTGACGGGCCGGGAGGGTCAGCACGGCGAAGACGTCCTTCGGGGCCACGTCGACGGTGCGGGTCACGGTGAGGTGCTTCTGCTCTGTGCTCATCCCTCCACCCTGCCTCGCCGGTGCCGGGCTGTCCACGTCACGGCGACCGCCCGGTCGGCCCCGCCCCACCGACGGCCCGCCTGCACACGCCGCGCCCGCCGACGGCCCACCGGCCGGCGCCGCGCCGGCCGGCGACCCGCGGTCAGGCGAACTGCGCCGGGCGCACCGAGCGGGCCGCGGACTCCTCCTCCGGGCAGGCGGAGCCGTACTCGGTCATGCCGTCGGCCAGCCAGCGCACCACGTGCTCGGCGAAGGAGGCGCGGGGCAGCACCCGCCAGGTCTCCTCGCCGCTGCGCATCAGCAGCACGGGGACGGTGCTCAGCAGCGTCGCCTCCGCCCTGCCCACGCCGAACACCCGGGGGCGGAGGTCCAGCGCCACGCTCTTGTCCAGCACCGCCCGTGCGCCGGGCCCCTTGAGCACCAGCACGGTGCGATTGGCGGAGAGGTCCACCGCCTGCCCGGGGAGGCCCTCGAGCGCGTCCTGGCAGGGGGTCGCGTCGCCGGGGCGCTGGCGGCGGGAGACGTCCACGGCGAGGAACTCGTCGGGCGCGAGCCGCAGCACGTGCAGGCCGTCGGGATCCCCGGTGACCTCGCCGTGGACGCCCGGCAGCGGCACGCCGAGCACGGTCTCGAGCGCGCGGGCGCTCGCGCTGCCGGGCGCGGCCCGCAGGCCGATCTGCACGGCGAACTCGTGCTCGTGCAGGGTCACGGCGCGGGGGCCGTCGGCCGCGGCGGCGGCCATGAGGTCGGTGAGATGGCGGGCGGGGGCCGCGCGCAGCGGCTCCAGGACGTCCAGTGCGGGGAGGGCGGATTCAGCCGTCACGGCGGGCTCCTTCGGGGTCGACGAGCACGGGAGAGGTGATGGTGAGGTCGATGATCCGGTCGCCCTGCGGGGAGCGGACGGTCTCGCCGAGGCGGCCCAGGCCGCCGTCGATCAGGGCGAGCGCGAAGGGCTGGTCGAGCTCGGCGGAGAGGTAGGAGGAGGAGACCCAGCCGATCATCGGCACCGGTCCCTCCTCCGGGGTGATCGGGGTGGTCGCCTCGACGATCTGGGCGCCCTCCTCGAGCCGCGTGCGGCCGTCCACGCTGAGCAGTCCCACCAGCTGCCGGCGGTCCTCGCGGCGGGTGTCCGGACGATCCAGGGACCGCTTGCCCACGAAGTCCTTCTTCTTCGCGCCGACCACCCAGGACATGTTCGCGTCGTGCGGGGTGATCGTGCCGTCGGTGTCCTGGCCCACGATGATCAGGCCCTTCTCGGCGCGCAGCACGTGCATGGTCTCGGTGCCGTACACGGTGATCCCGAACTCCGCGCCCGCGGCGTGCACCGCCTCCCACGCCGCACGGCCGTAGAAGGCCTCGACGTTGATCTCGAAGGCGAGCTCGCCGGAGAAGGAGATCCGCGGGATCCGGGCCGGGATGCCGCTGGCGAGCACGGTGTCGCGCACCTCCATGAAGCCGAACGCCTCCTGGGAGACGTCGAGGTGCGGCGCCACCTTCGCGATGACGTCGCGGGAGCGGGGGCCGGCGACGGTGATGGTGGTCCACTGCTCGGTCACCGAGGTCATGAACACGTCCAGCTCGGGCCACTCCGTCTGGTGCCACTCCTCGAGGTGGTCGAGCACCGCGGCGGCGCCCGAGGAGGTGGTGGTCATGAAGAAGTGGTCCTCGGCCAGGCGCAGCGTGACGCCGTCGTCCATGATCATCCCGTCGGGCCCGCACATCACGCCGTAGCGGCCCTTGCCCACGGGCACCTTGAGGAAGCCGTTGGTGTAGATGCGGTTGAGGAACTGTGCGGCGTCGGCGCCGCGGATCTCGATCTTGCCCAGGGTGGTGCCGTCCATCATGCCGACGGAGCCGCGCACGGCGGCGCACTCGCGCAGCACGGCCGCGTCCATGTCCTCGCCGTCCCGGGGGAAGTAGCGGGGGCGCTTCCACTGGCCCACGTCCTCCCACACGGCACCGTTCTCCAGGTGCCACTGGTGCACGGAGGTGATCCGGGCGGGATCGAACAGCTGCCCGCGCCGCCTGCCGGCCAGCGCCGCGAAGGAGACCGGCGCATACGGCGCCCGGTAGGTGGTGGTGCCGATGCCGCCCAGGTCCTCCTCCCCCAGCAGCACGCTCATCACGCCGATCGCGGCGACGCCGGAGGTCTTGCCCTGATCGGCGCCGGTGCTGATGGAGGTGTACCGCTTGACGTGCTCGACCGCGCGCATGCCCGCGCCGAGCGCCCGCAGCACGTCGCGCACGGACTGGTCGCGCTGGAGGTCGACGATGTGTTCGGTCCACCGCTCGGGATCCTCGCTCGCGCGGCCGACGGGGCCCGAGTCCGGGCTCGGCACCAGCCACAGCGGCCGTGCCGGCGCCGCGGGGGCCGACGGGTCGGCGTGCGGGATCCGGGCGGTGACGGGGTGCCCGGCGGCGGTCGCGGCGGCGGCCCCGGCCTGCGCGCCCTCGGCGAGCGCGGCGGCGAGATCCGCGGTGCCGCGCACGGCCCCGGCCAGGTGCTGGTCCTCGACCGACGGCACGGCGACGAAGGAGGTCAGCGCCTCGTCGTACTGGATCCGGCCCTGCCGCTGGGAGTGCAGGTGCACCAGCGGCGAGAGCCCGCCGGAGACGGCGAGGAGGTCCGCGGGAACGGTCTCGACCTCGCCCGCGATCTCGCCGTCGGCGTCCAGCGGCGCGATGTGTACGGCGGAGAGACGGCCGCGCTCCCCCTCCCCCTCGGTGTCCACCACGGCCCAGCCGAAGCGGGCGTCGACGCCGGTCGCCTCGCGCACCGCCGCCGCCCGGGCGGAGGGCTCGGGACGTGAGTCGAGCACGACGGGCAGGCGCACGCCCGCGTCGTGGAGGTCGGCCACGAGCTCCCAGGCGGAGTCGTTCGTGGTGAGCACCGCGACGTCCTCGCCAGCGGCGACGCCGTAGCGGTTCAGGTAGGTCTGCACGGCGGCGGCGAGCATCACGCCAGGGCGGTCGTTGTGGGCGAACACCACGGGGCGGTCCATGGCGCCGGGGGCGAGGACCACCTGCGCGGCGCGGAGGTGCCAGACCCGCTGGCGGGAGACGCCGGGCCGCTCCTCGTGGCCCAGGTGGTCGGTGCGCTTCTGCAGGCCCACCAGGTAGTTCGCGTCGTAGCTGCCCACCACGGTGGTGCGCTCGAGCACCGCGACGTCCTCGGTGCGGCGCAGCCCGGCGACGGTGCCGTCGGCCCAGTCCATGGCGTCCTGGCCGTCGATGCTCAGGCCGCGGGAGGAGAGCAGCGAGCCGCCGGCGAGCGGCTGCTCGTCCAGCAGCATCACCCGGGCGCCGGAGCGGGCGGCCTCGCGGGCGGCGGCGAGCCCGGCGGGGCCGGCGCCGACGACGAGCACGTCGGTATGGACGTGCATGTGGTCGTAGCAGGCGCGGTCCTCGCGCGGGTCGAGGGTGCCGAGCCCGCTGAGCAGGCTCGCCTCGAGCCCGTCGACGGCCTCGACGGCGGTGGCGGGGAGCATCGACTCGTCGGTGCCGTGCTCGCGCCGGTCGTGCACGGTGAGCAGGGCGTTCGGCTCCTCGAGGCCGGCGGCCGCGAGGCCGCGGGGCCGGCGCAGGTAGATCGACGGCGCCACCACGAGACGGCCCGCGGCGAGCAGGGCGCTGGCGACGGTGTCCCCGGCGACGGCGGGCAGCGTCTCGCCGTCCACCGTCATGGTCAGCGGCCGGGCGGGGTCGATGCCGTGGGCGGGGCCGCGGCGGGGGGTCTGGGTCTCAGGCATGGTGGTCCTCGTTCCCGGGGAGTGCGTCGGCGGCGGAGTCGTCGGCGAGGGAGCCGTCCGTGCGGCCCTCGGTGGTGGCCGCGGCGGCGAAGAGGTCCGGATCGGCGGCGTCGGCCGGGAGCGGGGGCTCCTCCGGCGGTGCGGGGCGCGGCGCGCCCATCGGGTAGGTGCGCTCGAAGCGATAGGTGCGGGTGTCGCGCAGGGCGTTGAACCACTTGCGGCAGCCGGCGGCGTGCTGCCAGCGCTCGGCGAGGACGCCCTTGGTGTTGGCGCGGTAGAAGAGGTAGTGGGCCCATTCGCGGTCGCTCAGCGAGGCGGGGTCCTCGGGGTAGGGCACGTGGGCCTCCCCGCCGTAGTGGAACTCGACCTCGTTGCGGGGGCCGCAGTGGGGGCAGTCGATGAGGAGCATGGGTGGCCTCCTGGGGCGTGGCGGGGCGGGGAGCGCGATCAGTGGGCGACGCCGGCGGCGCCGTGCTCGTCGATGAGGTGGCCGGTCTCGAAGCGCTCGAGGCCGAAGGGCCGGTTGATCTCGTGCGGAGTGTCGGTGGCGACGGTGTGGGCGAGGGCGAGGCCCGCCCCCGGCGTGGCCTTGAAGCCGCCGGTGCCCCAGCCGCAGTTCACGTAGAGCTGGTCCACCTCGGTCCTCGAGATGATCGGGGAGGCGTCCGCGGTGACGTCCACGATCCCGCCCCAGGTGCGCAGCACGTGCGCGCGGGCGAAGATCGGGAACAGCTCCACGGCGGCGGCGAGCTGGTCCTCGATGACGTGGAAGGCGCCGCGCTGCCCATAGCCGTTGTACTGGTCCACGCCGGCTCCCATCACCAGCTCGCCCTTGTGCGCCTGGGAGACGTACACGTGCACGTGGTTGCTCATCACGACGGCGGGATGGACGGGCTCGAACAGCTCGCTCACCAGCGCCTGCAACGGCCGGGACTGGACGGGCAGGCGCACCCCGGCGCTCTCGGAGACCTCGGTGGAGTGGCCGGCCGCGGCGAGGGCCACCTTCCCGGCGCGGATCCGGCCGCGGGTGGTCTCCACCCCGACGGCGCGACCGTTCTCCACGATCACCTCGGTCACCTCGCAGTTCTGGATGATGTGCACGCCCAGCTGATCCGCCTTGCGCGCCAACGCCCAGGCCACGTGATCGTGCTTGGCGATGCCGGCCCGAGGCTGGTAGGTGGCGCCGTGCACGGGGTACCGGATGTCCTGGGAGATGTTGAGGATCGGCACCACCTCCTTGACCTGCTGCGGGTCCAGCCACTCGGCGTCCACGCCGTTGAGGCGGTTGGCGTTGACGCGGCGCACGGAGCCGCGCACGTCCCCGAGGGTGTGGTCGAGGTTGAGCACGCCGCGCTGGCTGAACAGGAAGTCGTACTCGAGCTCCTCGGGCAGCTGCTCCCACAGCTTCAGCGAGGCCTCGTAGATCGCCGCGGACTCGTCCCAGAGGTAGTTCGAGCGGATGATCGTGGTGTTGCGGGCCATGTTCCCGCCGGCCAGCCAGCCCCGCTCGAGCACGGCGACGTTCGTGATGCCGTACCGGGAGGCGAGGTAGTAGGCGGCGGCGAGGCCGTGCCCGCCGCCGCCCACGATCACCACGTCGTAGCCGGCGGCCGGCTCGGGCGAGTGCCACAGGAAGTCCGGGTGCTCGGGGAGGAGGTCGGCCATGGGGGTCCCTTCGGCGTGGGGCCGGGTGCTCCCTACGGGAGCCGGCGCGGAGGACGGCGTGTCGACCAGTCGACGATGACTGATATATCACTCATCACTCACAGTAGGGTGGGCCTCGGAGGGTGTCAACCAGCCTCCGCGATCCCGCCTCGTCGGGCGTCGCCCGTCCGCCACCCGCCCAGGAGGAGCCATGACCGCCGCTGCCGCCGGCTCGCTCGCCGAGCAGGCCTATCTGGCCCTGCGCGACCACCTGATCATGCTCGAGATCGCGCCCGGCGAGCCGCTCCAGGAGGGCCGTATCGCCGAGGAGCTCGGCGTGGGGCGCACGCCCGTGCGGGAGGCGATCAAGCGCCTCGAGCTCGACCACCTCGTGGTCACCTATCCGCGCCGCGGCACCTTCGCCACCGCGGTGGACATCACCGCGCTCGCAGCGATCACCCAGGTGCGCGCCGCCCTCGAGCCGGTGGCGGTGCGGGCGGCCAGCGCCAACCGGGACCCGTCGGCGCGCGCGGCCCTCGAGGAGGCCGCCCGCTCCCTCGCCGCGCTCGAGGGGACGCCCGACGGGCCCGCGCCGCGCCAGGCGCTGCAGGTGGACGTCGACGTGCACCGCGCGATCTACCGCAGCTGCGGGAACATCTACCTGGCCGAGACGCTGCTGCGCCTGGACAACCTCTCCACCCGCATCTGGTGCGTGGCGATGCACCGCCTGCCCGGCCTCACGGCGCACGTCACCGAGCTGCGGGAGATGCTCGAGGCCACGCTCGCAGGGGACGCGGACCGCGCCGCCGCCCTGATCTCCCAGCACGTCGCCGAGTTCGAGTCCTCGATCCGCGCCGTGCTCTGAGCGCCGCGGGCCCCGTCTGACCGCCGCTCACAGCGGGGCGGCGACCGTCTCCTCGAGCGTGCGCGGGGCACGGCCCAGCACCTCGGCCACGCCGTCGCCCACCACGTCCAGCTCGCCGTCGCGGATCGCGGTGTAGGTGCTGATCCACGCCTCGACCTGCCACTCCGGGGCGCCGTAGGGGGCGCGGGAGGCGCGGGCCTCCGCCATCGTCTCGTCGACGTACTCGTACTCCTCGCCGCGGGCGCGGGTCATGAGCAGCGCGGCCTCGGCGAGGCTCACGGCGACGGGGCCGGTGAGATCGAGGACCCGCCCGGCGTACGGCGCCGGGTCCCGCAGGATCCGTGCGGCGACCTCGGCCACGTCGCGGCGGGCCACGAAGGCGCAGCGACCGGTGCCGCCCGGGCCGCGGATCACCCGGTCATCCCCGGCGAAGTCCAGCAGCACGTCGGCGTAGAAGCTGTCGCGCAGCGCCGTCCAGGCCGGCCCGGCGTCGCGCAGCATCTCCTCGGTCGCCGCGTGATCGCGGGCGAGGGTGAAGGCCGCGTCCACGGAGGCGCCGAGGAACGACGTGTACACCACGTGCCCCACCTCCGCCGCCGCCAGGGCCGCGATCGCGGTGCGGTGCTGGTCGAGACGGTCCGCGGCCTCCCCGGCGGAGACCAGCAGCACGGCATCGGCCCCCGTGAAGGCCTCGCGGCAGGCCTCCGCGTCGTCGAAGGAGGCCAGGGCCGTCTCCGCACCCTCGAGGCGGGGAAGGCGTGCCGCGCTGCGGCCCACGAGGCGCAGCGTGATCCCGGGGATGCCGTGGAGCAGCCGGGCCACCTCCCCGCCGATCCTCCCGCTCGCCCCGGTGACCGCGATCCGCATCAGACCAGGCCCTTCTCCGTGAGCCAGGCGGAGGCGATGTCCGCGCTGCTGGACTGGTCCACCACGCTCTGACGGTTCAGCTCCACCAGATCGTCGGCGCTGAGCTGGGCGATGACCCCGTCGATCAGGGAGGCGGCCGCCTCGTCGATCCGCTCCGAGACCACCGGCACCACGTTCTGGGGCAGGATCATCGACTCGGGATCCTCGAGCACCACCAGGTCGTTCTCGGCGATGGTGGGATCGGCGGTGTAGATGTCGGCCAGCTGCACGTCCCCGTCCAGCAGCGCCTGCACCGTGAGCGGGCCGCCGGAGTCCTCCACGGGGACCACGGTGACGTCCACGCCGTAGATCTCCTTCGCGCCGTCCGGGCCGTAGGGGCGCACCTCGAACTCGCTGTTCGCGGCGATGGTGAGATCCTCGTCCACCCCGGCGAGGTCGCCGATCGTGGTGAGGGAGTGGGTGGAGGCGAACTCGGAGGTGGTGGTGTACGAGTCCTGATCGGAGGCCTCGGCGAAGGAGAGCACGCGCAGCCCGTCCGGCAGCGCCTCCGAGAGCGCGCTGCTGATCTCCTCGGGGCTCGCGGAGGCGGCCTCGGAGTCATAGTGCTGAAGCAGGTTCCCGAGGTACTCGGGCAGCAGGTCCAGCCCGCCGGACTCGAGCTCCGGCATGTACACCTCGCGCTGTCCGATCTGGAACTGACGGTCCACGGTGCGACCATCCGCCTCCAGCACCTGGGCGAACAGCTCGGCGATGATCTCGTTGGAGTAGTAGGCCTGGGAGCCGATGGCGAGGGTGCCGCCGCCGGCCCCGCCGCCGTCGGAGCCGCCGGAGCCGCTGCCGTCACCCTCCTCGAAGGGGTCGGAGCTGCCGCAGGCGGCGGCGGTGAGGGCGAGCGAGCCGGCGCCGACGGCGCCGAGCAGGTGGCGGCGGGTGGAGTGGATGCTCATGAGGGATCTCCTGGGATGCGAGTGGGACGGACGGACAGGGGGCCGACGGGATCGCGCGCGGGGCGCGCCCGGGCGGGCGGGGCCGGCACGAGTGGGGCCGTCGCGGGCAGGGCCGACACGCGCGGGGCCGGCCCGGGCGGGGCCGGCACGAGCAGGGCCGTCGCGGGCGTGGCCGTCGCGGGCGGGCTCATGCCGCGATCACCCCGCGCGGGGCGGTGAGGCGCTGGATCAGCAGCAGCGCGAGGTCGAGCACGAGGGCGAGCGCGATCACCAGCAGCGAGCCGGCGATCATCTGCGGGTAGTCCTGCGAGCCGAGGCCCTGGAAGATGTACCGGCCCAGACCGCCGTTGCCCACGTAGGCGGCGAGCATCGCGGTGGAGACCACCTGCACGGTCGCGCCGCGGAACCCGCCCACCAGCAGCGGCATGCCCAGCGGGATCTCCACTCGGGTGAGGATCTGCCACTCGGTCATGCCCTGGGCGCGGGCGGCGTCGACGGTGGCCGGATCCGCGGCCTCCACCGCGGAGTACGCCCCGGCCAGCAGCGACGGCACCGCCAGGATCACGAAGGAGAGCAGCGGGGCGGTGAGCCCGATGCCGATGAGCAGCGCGAACAGCGTGACCAGGCCCAGGGTGGGCAGGGCGCGGGCCATCCCGGCGGCCGCCACGGCCAGGCTCTTGAAGCGCCCGGTGTGGCCCACGTAGAGGCCGAGCGGGATCGCGATCAGCGCGGCCACGGCCACGCCCAGCACCGTGTAGCCGAGGTGCTCGGCGGTGCGGGCGGGGATCCCCGCCGCCCCGGTCCAGCGGGACGGGTCCGCCAGCCACTGCAGGGCCAGCGCGAAGGGGCTCTGGGCGCCGGACTCGTTCATGCCCGCCTCCCCTCGGGGCCGCGGGTCCAGGGCATCAGCACCCGGCCCAGCAGCACCAGCAACAGGTCGATGAGGAGGGCGAGCGCGGCGGTGACCACCACGCCGGCGGCCACCTCGGCCACGATCCCGCGCCGCACCCCGTCCACGAACAGCATCCCCAGGCTGGGCACGCCCAGCACGCCGCCCACGGTGACCAGGGAGATCGTGCTCACGGCCACCACCCGCACCCCGCCCAGCAGCACGGGGCCGGCCAGCGGCAGCTCCACCGCGAGGAAGCGGGCGGCGGGGGCGTAGCCCTGCGCGGTGGCGGAGCCCAGCACGTCGCGGCTCACCGAGCGGAAGCCGTCCGCCGCGGTGGGGACCATCAGGGCGAGCCCGTAGAGGGTGAGGGCGATGATGATGTTCGCGGGGCTGCGCACCCCGGTGCCCACCAGGCCGGGAAGCAGCACGAACAGCGGCAGCGAGGGGATTGCGTACATCAGCCCCGAGGTGGTGGTCACGCCGGTGCGCAGCCAGCCGCGGGTGGTGGCGAGCTTGGCCAGCGGGAGCGAGAGCACGAAGGCGAGCAGGATCGGAGGCAGCGCCTGCACCAGGTGCGCGCCGGTGTACCCGGCGATCACGTCCAGGTTGGCGAGGACCCAGCTCACGGCCGGTCCGCCTCGGGCGCGGCCGCGAGCACCCCGGCGGCGCGCCCGTCGGCGTCCACCACCACGTCGCGGCCGTCCACCTGCTCGACGTGCAGGGTGCGGGCGCCGCGGTCCGCGCCCACGAAGCTCGCCACGAAGTCGTCGGCCGGGGCGGCGAGGATCTCCTGCGGGGTGCCCACCTGCGCGATCCGACCGCCGGGGCGGAGGATCACCACGCGGTCGCCGATGCGGAACGCCTCGTCGATGTCGTGGGTGACGAACACGATCGTCTTGCGCAGCTCGTGCTGCAGGCGCTGCAGCTCGCCCTGCAGCTCGGCGCGCACGATCGGGTCCACCGCCCCGAAGGGCTCGTCCATCAGCAGGATGTTGGGATCGGCGGCGAGGCCGCGGGCCACGCCCACCCGCTGCTGCTGCCCGCCCGAGAGCTGGGAGGGGTAGCGCGCGGCGAGCTCCGCGTCCAGGCCCACCGTCTCCATCAGCGTTCGGGCGCGCTCGCGCGCCTCGCCCTTCGCGGTGCCGCGCAGCACGGGCACGGTGGTGATGTTGTCCAGCACGGTGCGGTGCGGGAGCAGCCCCGAGGCCTGCATGACGTAGCCGATCGAGCGGCGCAGCCGCACCGGATCCATGCCGGCCACGTCCTCGCCGTCGATCGTGACCCGCCCGGAGGTGGGGTCCACCATGCGGTTGATCATCCGCATCAGGGTGGTCTTGCCGGAGCCGGAGGTGCCCACCAGCGCCACCGCCTCGTGCGAGGCGATCTCGAGGGTGAAGTCCTCCACGGCCAGGGTGCCGCCAAAGTACTCCTTGCGGACGTTCTCGAAACCGATCACGGGGCCTCCCCGGGCAGTGGGTCCGACGAGCTGTCACTGCCGGAGCCTCCACCCTACAGAGAACGACCGACGGGGCGAGGGCGGCCGGCCACGCGGCGCCCGGTCACGGCACCGATGCAGCGCGGGCGGGAGTCGGTGCGCGGCGCGCTCAGCGCTGCGACAGGGCCGGTGCCGGATGCCGCTCCACCCGCAGGGTGCCCTGGTGCACGGTGAGCGCCGCCCCCTGCGCGAGGGTCTCGAACCCCGGCTGCGGGTAGCCCGTCGAGGAGACCAGCACACGATCGTGATCCGCACGCCACCGCAGGTCGTACACCTCGACCGGCTGGTCGGCCGGGGCCTGGGCGGGATCGTGCTGCGCGTAGGCCACGAGGGTGCCCGGCGTGGTGAGCAGGCAGTTCAGCGACTCCGGCGGGCGGCCGAACAGCTCCTGGGTGAGCGCGGTCAGCTCGGCGGCGGCGTGCTGGATCGCCGCCGCCCAGTCCGGGCGCCCCTCACGGGCCGGCAGCTCGCGGGACCAGGCGGTGATCAGGGAGAAGAACAGCTCGGAGTCGGTGGTGCCGGCCGGGGTGCGACCGCCGCGGGCGAGGAGCCGCTCCCGCAACACGGCGGAGAGGTCGAACTGGCCGTTGTGGCTGAAGGTGACGCCCTGTTCCACGAAGGGGTGGGTGTTCGCGAGCTCGAGCGCGAGGCCCACGCTGGCGCGGCGCAGATGCACCGCCACCACCTCGCCGCGCGCCTCCGCGACCGCCCGGCCGTAGGCGCCCGAGGCACGCGCGGTGTCCGTGCCGCGCCGCACCAGCGGGAGGTCCGGGGCGGGCTGGTCGTCCCCGTCGGCCCCCGTGCCCGGCGGGTACGAGGCCACGCCCCAGCCGTCCTTGTGCCGTTCCGAGAGGGCTGTGAACAGGGGAAGCTCCGCGGGGACGGTCTCGGTGAGCGGCAGCGCACCGCGGGAGACGACGCCGAGCAGACGGCACATGTGGAGTGACCTTCCGAGGAGGGGTGAGCGCTCAGCTCGCGGCCGCGCGGGCCTTCATGCGGGCGTCGAGCGCGAGCGCGATGCGGGTGAGCACCAGGTTGATGACGATGTAGATCGCGGAGACCACGAGGTAGGTCTGCACCAGGTAGCGGGTGATGGAGACCAGGGTCTTGCCCTGGAACTGCAGCTCGTTGAAGCTCACCACGTAGCCGAGGGTGGAGTCCTTCAGCAGGCTCACCAGGGCCAGGATCAGGCTGGGCAGCACCAGGCGCACCGCCTGCGGCAGCACCACGTGCACCAGCGCGTCCCGCCGGCCCAGACCGATCGCGGCCGCCGCCTCGTGCTGCCCCTTGTCCACCGCGTTGATCCCGGCGCGGAACACCTCCGCGGTGGAGGCGCTGGAGACCAGGATCATCGGGATCACGAGCATCCAGAAGCGCGGGAAGGTCACCCCGAAAGCCGGCAGGGCCAGCAGGAACGCGTACACCACCAGCAGCATCGGGATGCCGCGGAAGAACTCGATCCAGGTCACCGCCACCGCCTTCAGCAGGGTGAACCGCGACAGGCGGGCCAGCGCGAGCAGCAGCCCGAAGGGGAAGGCCACCACGGCGGCGAGCGCCGTGACCTTCAGCGTCCCCCACAGGCCCTGACCGAGGAAGGCGATGTAGTCCGCGCGCAGGTACACCACCCACTTGCCGGGATCCAGCTGCCCGTTGGCGTGGAACTGCCACAGCGCGCCCGCCAGCACCGCGAGGATCGCCGCCACCGAGAGGATCGACAGCAGCAGGATGCGGCGCCGCCCCTTGGGGCCCGGCGCGTCGAAGAGGACCTGGGTGGCGGTGGCGGAAGAAGTGGTGCTCATGCGCGCATCTCCTCCCGCTCGTTCCTCGCAGTTCGTCGACCCGCGGGGCTCATGCCTGGGCTCCTGCCGCGACGTCGAGCGCGGCGCGGGTGTCGCCGCGGCGGGGCCGGCCCGGCGCCACCGCCCGCTCGATCACGCCGCCCAGCGCCGCTCCGCCCAGGGACAGCACCAGGTAGACGGCGCCGGCGATGAGGAACATCAGCACCGCCTGCGCATAGCGGATGTTCAGCGTCTGCGTCACCCAGGTGACCTCCTGCACGGCGATCGCGGAGCACAGGGCCGAGCCGATCACCGTCCCGATGAACACGTTCACCAGCGGCTGCACCATCGAGCGGAACGCCTGCGGCAGCACCACGAAGCGGAGCGTGCCGAAGAACCCCAGCCCGATCGAGCGCGCCGCCTCCGCGTGCCCCAGCGGCACCGTGTTGATGCCCGAGCGCACGTTCTCGCACACGAACGCCGCCGAGGAGAGCGTGAGCCCCAGCACCCCGCACCAGAAGTACGGCAGCAGCAGGCCCACGTCCGGCAGGCCGAAGGCGATGAGGATCAGCAGGCTCAGCAGCGGGATGTTGCGGAAGATCTCGACGTACACCGTGGCCGCGCCGCGCAGGGGCGGGATCGGGCTCACCCGCGCCACGGCCAGCACCGTGCCGAGGATCAGCGCGAAGGTGTAGCCGAGCAGCGTGAGCGCGATCGTGGTGCCCACGCCCTGCAGCAGCAGGGGGATGTTCTCGCGGATGGCGTCCATCGGGTGCCTCTCGGTGCGATCGGGGGACGGCGGCCGACGGGGTGCGCGGCGGGGCGCGCCCCGTCGGCCGACCCGTCAGACGGGCAGCTCGCCGGGGATGGGCGGCTCGGGGGCGTCCCCGTCGACGACCTGGCCGATGCTCGCCGCCCACAGCGTCTCCCAGGAGCCGGAGTCGATGATCTCCTGCAGGAAGGTGTTGACGAAGTCGAGGGCGCCCTCGGCGTCCTTGGCCAGGCCCACGCCGTAGGGGTCGTCCACGAAGGGCTCGCCCACCACGACCACCTCGGGATCCGCGGCGGAGTTGCCCAGCAGCACGCCCTGGTCGAGCACGTAGGCGTCGGCCCGGCCCTGCTTGAGCGCGGCGACGCAGGACTCGTTGTCGGGGAGGGTCTGGACGTCGCCGGGATCGGTGACGTTGTCCTCGATGGCCTGGATGCCGGTGGAGTTGGCCTGGGTGACGAGATTCAGGCCGGTGAGGTCCTCGGGGCCGGCGATGTCGCCCGCGTCCTCGGCGCGCACCTGGATCGCGGTGCCGGAGAGGTAGTACGGGCCGGCGAAGTCGATCACCTCGAGCCGCTCGGGGGTGATCGAGTAGGTCGCGATGACGCAGTCCACGGTGCCGTTCTGCACCATGGTCTCGCGGGTCTCGACGGTGGTGTCGATGTACTCCACCTTCTCCTCGCCGCCCTCGCCCAGGATGTACTTGGCCAGCAGCTGGGTGATGCCGGCGTCGAAGCCGGTGGGCTGCCCGCCGCTGGTGGAGGCGAGGGAGAACACCTGGTTGGCGACGGTGCCGCCGCGGATCAGCTGGTCCTTGTCCTTGATCGCCTGGGCCCAGGGGCTCGCGGCGATCGCGTCCTCCGCGGCGACGGGACCGGCGGCGAGGGCCTCGGCCAGGGGCGAGTCCTGCGCGTCGCCGTCCCCGGAGTCGCCGGAGTCACCGAGGTCGGGGCCGTCGCCCGTCTCGGAGGAGCAGGCGGCGAGGCCGACGAGCGGCAGGGCGGCCGCGGCGGCGACCACGGCGCGGCGGCCGGGGCGGAAGCTGGTGGGGGTCATGGGTCTCTCCGTTGTCTCGTGCCGCTCCGGGTGGGAGCGGAGGGTCGGGGCGGTCGATCCGCGCCGGGTGCGCGGGTCGGGTCGGGGGCGGCGGGGACGGGCTGCCGCGGGACGGGTCGGCGGGGTCGGTCAGCGGGGTCGGTCAGTGGGCGAGGATCTTGCTGAGGAAGGCCTTGGCCCGGTCGCTGCGCGGGGCGGTGAAGAACTCCTCCGGCTCGCCCTGCTCCACGATCTCGCCCTGGTCCATGTAGACCACGCGGTCGCACACGTGCCGGGCGAAGCCCATCTCGTGGGTGACCACGAGCATCGTCATGCCCTGCTCGGCGAGCTCGGTCATGACGTCGAGCACCTCGTTGATCACCTCGGGGTCGAGCGCGGAGGTGGGCTCGTCGAACAGCAGCGCCTTGGGCTTCATGGCCAGAGCGCGGGCGATCGCGACGCGCTGCTGCTGGCCGCCGGAGAGCGCCGTGGGCAGGGAGTTCGCCTTGTCCGCGAGACCCACCCGCTCCAGCAGCTCGCGGGCCTGCTGCTCCGCCTCGGCCTTCGGCACGCCCCGCACCCGGCGCGGGCCGAGGGTGACGTTGTCGATCGCCTTGAGGTGGGGGAACAGGTTGAAGCTCTGGAACACCATGCCCACGTCGGCGCGGAGGCGGGTGAGCTCCCTGCCCTCCTCGGGCAGGCGCTCCCCGTCGATCGTGATCTCGCCGGAGGTGATCGTCTCCAGGCGGTTCAGGCAGCGGCACAGGGTGGACTTCCCGGAGCCGGAGGCGCCGATCAGCGCCACCACCTCACCGCGGTGGATGTCCAGGTCGATGTTCTTCAGCGCCTGGAAGTCGCCGAAGAACTTGTCGACGCCCCGGGCGGAGATGAGGGCCTCCCCGATGGCCTTGTGCTCGTCCATGCCCCTGAGAATGCGCCGCGGATCGACGCCTGTCCACATCCCGGCACCGCCGCCCACATGTCGGAACGCATTCGTGACCGTGCGTCATAGTCCGCCACAGGGCATGCGCCGGAGCGCGCCGGCCGCTCTCTCCCGGGACCACACGGAACCTCCCGTCCCCCTGCCGAACGGTCGTGTGCGGCTCTGGTCCCGCTCGGGAACAGAGCCGCACACGACCGTCGCGTCACCGACGGTATGGGGTGCGGACTCGGTGCGTCCGACCGCCCCCCGGGGCCCGTCGCGCCCCGGCGCCCGGGCTCAGGCCTGGTAGGCGCCCTGGTAGACGGCGTCGAAGGGCGTCGCGCCGGGCTGGCGGTTCTCGATCGCGCTGGTGACCACGGCCTTGGCGGTGCGGGCGGCCTCGAGCGGGGTGGCGCCCTTGGCGAGCTCCGCGGTGATGGCGGCGGCGACGGTGCACCCGGCGCCGGAGACGCGGTGCTCCCCGATCTTGGGGCTGCGCAGCTCGACGGTCTGCTCGCCGTCGTGGAGCACGTCCACGGCGTCCTCGCCCTCGAGCACCACCCCGCCCTTGGCCAGCACGATCACGTCGTAGGTGTCGTGGATGCGGCGCGCCGCCTCGGCGAGGTCCTCCACGCTCTCGATGGCGTCCATGCCGGAGAGGGTGAGCGCCTCGAAGTGGTTGGGGGTGACGAAGGTGGCCAGCGGCAGGATCTTCTCCTTGAGCGCGTTGTCGGTGTCCAGCGCCGCGCCGGGCTCCTGCCCCTTGCAGATCAGCACCGGGTCCAGCACCACGTTCGTGAACGAGCGCTCGGCGAGCGAGGCCGCGACGGTGTCGATGGTGGTGGGGGTGCCGAGCATGCCGATCTTCACCGTGTCGATCCGGTGCACGGCGGTGGTCGCCTCGATCTGGTCGGCGATCACCTGCGGGTCCACGGGCACGAAGCGGTGCGCCCAGTCGTTCTGCGGGTCGAAGGAGACGATGCAGGTCAGGGCGGCGGTGCCGAAGGTGCCGAGCTGGTGGAACGTCTTGAGGTCGGTCTGCGCCCCGGCTCCTCCGGTGGTCTCGGAGCCGGCGATGGTGAGGGCGACGTGCGTCATGGGGGCCTTCCTTGGTGGTGTCCGTGCCGGGCCGCGCGGTCCCGGCCTCGTCGGTGCGGGCCGACGGGGCCGCCGCGGCGGCGGTGACCGGGCGCTCCCAGGGCCGGGACCTCGCAGGTCCGTCGGCCCGTCGCCTCGGCCGGGCCGCGCGCTCCCAGGCCCCGGTGCGCGGTGCATCGGTCCGTCGCAGCGGCCGGGGGCCGATCCTATCGGCTCGGGTACAGTGCCGTGCGTGCTGACGCCGAACTCGACGACGCAGGACGGCCCGGCCGCCTCCCCCGGGTCGCGCCCGACCCTGCGCGACCGCACCGCCGGCCTGCTCGCGGAACATCTGCGGCCGACGACGACGTTCCTGCTGGTGGGCGGCGTGGTGTTCCTGCTGGATGCCGCGATGTACAACCTGCTGGTGTTCTGGTCGCCGGGCGAGGGCTGGGGCACCGGGCTGATGCACACCACCCCGCTGCTGGCGAAGCTGCTCACCATCGCCGCGGCCTCGTGCCTCACCTACCTGGGCAACAGGTTCCTCACCTTCGGGGACCGACCGCGGCCGCACACCGCCCGCTCGATCGTCATGTTCCTGCTGGTGAACCTCATCGCGGCCGGGCTGCAGCTCTCGTGCCTAGGCTTCTCGCGGTACGTGCTGGGGCTGGACTCGGTGCTGGCGGACAACATCTCCGGCACCCTGATCGGGCAGGTGGTCTCGACCTCGTTCCGGTACGTCACCTACGGGCGGTTCGTGTTCCCGAAGCGCTGAGCCGCGCGGGCCGCGCGGGCCAGGGTGTCCCGTCGACCCGGGCCCGCGCGCCCACCCGTCGGCGTCTACGCCGTCCCCGCCCAGCGGCGGAACGCCTGCTCGGCCTCCGCGCCGAAGGGCACGAACACCACCTCGTCGATCGCCCCGGCGAGCTCCGCCTCGCACGCCCGGACGGTCTGCACCGCGATCCGGGCGGCATCGTCCATCGGCCAGCCGTACACCCCGGCCGAGATCGCGGGGAAGGCCACGCTGCGGGCCCCCACCCGTGCCGCCTCGCGCAGGCTCTCGCGGTAGCAGGAGGCGAGGGTCGCCGAGCGGTCCTCGCGTGCGGAGTGCACCGGTCCCACCGTGTGGATCACCCAGCGGGCGGGGAGGCGGCCGGCGGTGGTGGCGACGGCCTGCCCGGCGGGGAGCCCGTCCGGCAGCTCCCCCGCGCGCAGCGCCCGGCAGGCGGCGAGGATCTCCGGCCCGCCGGCTCGGTGGATCGCGCCGTCCACGCCGCCCCCGCCCAGCAGGCCCGAGTTGGCGGCGTTCACGACGGCGTCGGCGCGCTCCCGGGTGATGTCCCCTGGTCGAACGATGATCTCCATGCCTGCTCCTGCGTCCGCTCCGCGCGGCGCCGCGCCGCGCTCCGTCCACGGTAGCCCTCCCCGACTGGCCGCACGCTCCCCCGCACGGCCCGCGCAGCGCTCCCCTGGGCCGCCCGGCCCCGGCGCTCCCCTGTACCGCCCGCGCCGCGCCCTGCTGGGCCGCCCGGCCCCGGGCCCGGTGCTCTCTGTCAGACTCGGGGCCATGACGATCTCCGGCCCCTGGACCCGCGCCACCGCCGCCGCCGGCCTGATGAGGAACGGCCAGGCCCTGCCCACCGTGTTCGCCCGGATGTCGGCGCTCGCGCTCCAGCACGGGGCGCTGAACCTCGGGCAGGGCTTCCCGGACGACGCCCCGCCCGCCGCCGTGGCCGAGGCCGCGATCGAGGCGATCCGGCAGGGCCGCAACCAGTACCCGCCCGGGGCCGGGGAGGCCGTGCTGCGGGAGGCGATCGCCGCGCACCAGTCCCACTGGTACGGCCTGGACTGGGACCCGGCCACCGAGGTGCTGGTGAGCACGGGCGCCACCGAGGCGCTGGCGGCGAGCATCCTGGCCCTGGTGGAGCCGGGCGACGAGGTGATCACGCTCGAGCCGTTCTACGACCAGTACGCGGCGATCATCGCCCTGGCCGGGGGCGTGCACCGCACCGTCCCGCTGGTGCCCCGCTCCCCCGGCGGGCCCGACACCGCCGCAGGGACCGGCACCGCCGCAGGGACCGCCGCCGGCCGGTCCGACGGGGACCTCGAGCTCGTGGTGGACGAGCAGGCGCTGCGCGCGGCCTTCTCCGAGCGCACCCGCGTGGTGCTGGTGAACACCCCGCACAACCCCACGGGGCTGATGCTGTCCGAGGCCACGCTGCGGGCGGTGGTCGAGGAGGCGCAGCGCCATGACGCCCTGATCGTCACCGACGAGGTGTACGAGCACCTCGCCTTCGCCGGGGAGCACCGCCCGATCGCGGCGCTCCCCGGCGCCCGGGACCGCACGATCTCGATCTCCTCGGCAGGCAAGACCTTCTCCGTGACCGGCTGGAAGATCGGCTGGATCACGGCGCGGCAGGAGCTGCTCACGGCGCTCACCGGGGTGAAGCAGTGGCTCACCTATTCCTCCGGCGCCCCGTTCCAGCCGGCGGTCGCGGCGGGGCTGGCGCTGCCGGATACCGCGTTCGCGGAGCTGGCCGCGGATCTTCGGGCTCGGCGGGACCTGCTCACGGACGGCCTGCGCGAGATCGGGTTCCGCGTGAGCGTGCCGGAGGCGGGGTACTTCACGGTCGCCGATGCCGGCCCACTCGGGGAGCCCGACGCGGACGCCCTCGCCGAGCGCCTGCCGCAGGAGGCGGGCGTGGTGGCGATCCCGCTGACGGCCTTCTACCGCGGCGGCGAGGCCGGAGAGGCGAACGGCTTCCTGCGCATGGCGTTCTGCAAGGACCGCGCCACCCTCGAGCAGGCGCTCGAGAAGCTCGACGCCTGGGCGGCGCCGCGGCGCTGACACGACGGCCCGCTGCACCGACGAGGAGGCCCCGACCCGCGTGCGCGGGTCGGGGCCTCCTCCGTGCGGCCGCGGCTCCTCCGAGCCGCCGGCGGGATCAGCCGACGGCGACCCAGACGGGCTCGCTGCTGAAGTTGAACAGCACGTCCACCTGGAGCATGCCCACCTCGACGCGGTCCTTCGGCACGATGATGCCCACGTCGTACTCGACGCTGCCGCCGTCGTGCAGGGTCCCGGCGTCCCAGGCGCTGTTCGGGGTGACGGCGCCCTCGTCGCTGTAAGTGTTGCCCTCGGCCACGTACTCGACCGTCAGGGCGAGGAACGGCTCCGCGGTCCCGTCGCCGTGGTAGGTGAGCTCCACGGGGACGAGGATGTAGGTCTCGTCGTCCTCGGGCTCGGTGTTGAACTCGTTGGTGTCCATGACCGCACCGGTGGCGTCCCAGTTCACCTCGCCGATGGTGACATCGAGGGTGCCGCCCTCGCCGTCCTCCAGGGTGAAGGTCTCCCCGACCGCGTAGGGGGCGTCCTGCGTGCCGGCGCCCTCGCCGCCCGAGCCCTCCGACTCCTCCTCGGTGGGCTCCTCGGACTCCTCCGTGGCCTCCTCGGTGGTGGCCTCGTCGGTGGGCTCCTCGGACTCCTCCGTGGTCTCCTCGGCGGTGGTCTCCTCCTGGGAGGTGGTGGCCCCGCCGCCGGAGGTGGGCTCGTCGCCGCCGCGGGTGAGCAGGAAGATGCCGCCGCCCACGATCACCAGCAGCAGCGCGAGCACCGCGCAGCCGGCGCAGATGAGGATCGGGACCTTCTTGGACTTCTTCGGCTCGCCGCCCTGCGGGACGACGCCCGGAGTGCCGGCAGCGCCGAAGGCCGGGGCGAACCCGGGCTGGTCCTGGCCATAGCCGCCGGCGTTCGGGGACGGCTGGCCGTAGCCCGGCTGCTGCCCGTACGCGCCCGCGTTCGGGGAGGCCTGCCCGTAGCCGGGCTGCTCGGCGCTGGGCTGGCCGAATCCCTGCTGGTCATAGCCCTGCTGACCGAAGCCCTGCTGGTCGTATCCCTGCTGGCCGAACGCCTGCTGGTCATGGCCGGGCTGCTCCTGCCCGCCGCCCGGCTGGCCGTAGTCGGACTGCTGGCCGTAGCCCTGCGGGTCCGCGGACTGCTGGCCGTAGCCCTGCGGGTCAGCGGACTGCTGGCCGTAGCCCTGCGGGTCCGCGGACTGCTGGCCGTACGGGTCGTCGGACGGGTTCTGGCCCCATCCGTTCTGCGGTGGCTGCGACATGATCTTCTCCGGCGCACGGGACGGCGCCGTCCCCTCTCTCCTGGCCGGACCTGCTTCGACGAGCCTCCGGGGCCCGTGGGCCCATCGTACGGGCCTCCCAGGTGCCGTCCAGCCTGTCCCGGATCGCTATCCGGTCACGAACCGTCCCGCCCGGTGAACATCTCCCCGTGGAAGGTGCGGCCGGTCGCGCGCTGCGAGGCGCCGGAGGCGTCGAGGTAGGGGGTGATGCCGCCGCGGTGGCGGGGGAACCCGGCGCCGAGGATCAGCGCGAGGTCCACCTGCTCCGGCCGCTCCACCACGCCGGTCTCGAGCATCAGTGCGATCTCCTCGGCGAGGCCGTCCTGCACCGTCTCCAGCAGCGCGTCGCCCACGGGTGCCGCGCCGCCGTCGGCCGCGTCGGCGCCGAAGGTCTCGCCCACCGTGGGCGAGACCGGCGGGTGCACCGCGGTCTTCGTGCGCTCGGTGAAGTGCGCCTTCTTCTGCGCCATCGCGGTGAGTCCGGGCGAGGCGTGGAAGCGGTCGCCGAGCTCGCCGGTGAGCACCTGGCCCACGTGGTCGGCCACGGCCAGGCCCACCAGGTCCAGCAGCGCGAAGGGCCGCATCGGCATGCCCATCGGGTCCAGGGAGGCGTCCACCTCGGCGGGGTCCGCGCCCGCGTCCACGGAGGCGAGCACGGCGCCGAGCACCCGGAACAGCAGCCGATTGACGATGAAGCCGGGGGCGTCGGCGCTGCGCACGGCGAACTTGCGCAGGCGGCGCACCACCTCGAGGCCGGTGGCGAGGGTCTGCTCGTCCGTGGCCTCGGTGTGGATCACCTCCACCAGCGGCATCTTCGCGACGGGGTTGAAGAAGTGCAGTCCCACCACCCGCTCGGGGTGGGCGAGATCCTCGGCCATCCGCGCCACGGAGAGGGAGGACGTGTTGGTGACCAGCAGGGCGTCCTCGGCGAGCACGCCCTCCAGCTCCGCGAACACGGACTTCTTGATCGCGAGCACCTCGGGCACCGCCTCGAGCACGAGGTCGCAGCCGGCCAGCTCCTGCAGATCGGTGGTGGCGGAGAGGTTCGCGGCCACCGCCTGTGCGCTCGCCTCGTCGAGCGCGCCGCGGGCGGCGGCCTGCGCGACCACGTCCCGGGCGGCGGCGAGGCCCTTGGCGGCGATGTCCTCGTCGAGGTCGCGCATCACGACGGGCACCTGCAGGCCCAGCGCGAGCTGGGCCGCGATCTGCGAGGCCATGAGCCCGGCGCCCGCCACGCCCACGCGGCGGATCTCGCGGGTGCCCTCCACCGGGGCGCGGCCGGGCTTGCCGCGGCGCAGCAGCTCGGCGGAGTACATGGAGGCGGCGGCGCTGTCGCCGCGCACCAGCTCGGCGAGCGCCTCGGCCTCGCGGGCGAGGGCGTCGGCGAGGGTGGAGCCGGGCAGCGCCTGCAGCAGCGCGAGCGCGCGGCCGACGGCGGGGGCGCCCTGCGCCTCGAGCCGTGCGGCCCAGGCGCGGCGGGTCTCCACGCCGTGGGGGGCGTCGAGGGCGTCCAGCAGGGCCTCGGCCTCGGGGGTGTCGGCAGCGGGGAGCGGCGCCTCGCGCCCCACCCAGGCGCCGGGCGCGCCGGCGGGCGCCTCGGCGGCGGTGGCGGCGAGGGCCGGGTCCACCACGTCGGCGTCGTCCTCGTCGAGGTCGGCGTGGGCGGCGACCAGCGCGGCGAACTGGTCCAGCGCGGCGTCGAGGTCCTCGGCGAGCTCGTCCACCAGACCGGTCTCGAGCGCCTGCTCGGCGGTGAGCTGACGGTCCCGGGCCGGGTCCTCGAGGATCATCCGCACCGCGGCCTCGGGGCCGACGACCGACTGCAGCAGCGTGGTGCCGCCCCAGCCGGGCAGGATCCCCAGCGAGGTCTCGGGCATGCCCAGCCCGCGCACGCCGGGGGCGGCGGTGCGCACATCGGCCATGAGCGCCACCTCGAGGCCGCCGCCGAGCGCGACGCCGTTCAGATGGGCGAGCAGCGGGACCGGGCTGGTGCGCACCCGCACCTGCAGGGCGTGGGCGGCGCGGGTCATCTCCTCCACGTTCTCCACCGCGGTGGGATCGGCGAACATCGACAGGTCCGCGCCGGCGAGGAAGGCGCGCCCGGTGCCGGTGAGCGCGATCGCGCCGAGCTCCCCGGCCTCGGCGCGGTCCAGGGCGGCGCCGATCGCGCCGGTGACGTTCGCGAGGGAGCGGGGGCCCAGGGTGGCGGGGCGGCGCTCCTCCCCCTCCGGCGGGGCGAAGGTCAGCACGGCCACGGTGCCGAGCCCGGGGTGCTCGCGGTCCTCGGTGAGGACTCGGGTGACGTGCTCGGTGTAGCTGCTCATCAGGGACCTTTCGCGATCTCGTCGTCGAGGGCTGTCGGCGTCCGCGCAGTTGTCTGATACCGCGGGTTTCAAATAGATCATGCCTCAGATCCGGGCCGGGTGTCCACCGCGGCCGCGCCGCCCTCGCCCGGCCCGCCGACCGGTCACGGCCGGTCAGCGGGGAGCGACGTACAGCACCTCGCCGGCATAGGTCTCCACGCCCAGCAGGAGAGTCCCCGCCTCCGCCTCCGGGACCAGGAAGGCGCTGCGGAAGCGCGCGGTCTCGCCGTCCGCGAGCGGGCTCACGGTCGCCATCGGGTCGGGCACGAGCCCCTCGGCGACGTCCGGGAAGTAGGTCAGGTGCGACTCCGCGGAGAGCCACAGCTCCTCCGCGGGGGCCAGCCGCCCGGGCCCCTCGTAGCGCACCTCGTAGGTGACCAGCACCAGCTCGTAGCCGTCCTGGACCACGTCCTCGCCCGCGGCGGCGGGGAGGGTGGCCTCCGGGTCCACCTCCAGCGCGCGCACGCCTAGCGTGCCGCCGGTCCACACCTCCCAGTTCAGGGTGTGCTCCTGGACGGAGGCGGGGCGGTCGTAGCCGCCGATGCCGTCCTCCACCACGCGGCCGGTGGAGTCGGTGACCGTGCCGGGCTCCTGCCCGGGCGTGGCCGTGGGCGAGGGGACGGCCGGGGAGCGCCCGCCCGAGGTGGTGGGGGCGGCGCTGGGTGCGGCGACGGGCGCGTCGGGATCGCCCGCGGCGGCCCAGCGGACGGCGCCCGCGATCAGGGCCACGCAGGCCACCAGGGCGACCGCCTGCACGGCGACGATCGCGACGATCGCCCACGGCGTGAGCGTGCCGCGCCGTCGCGCCCGCGCTTCGCGACCCGCAGGGGCGTCGACGACGGGGTCGTAGGTGAAGGTGGGGGCGCCGAAGGGGCCGACGCCGGGCTCCCGCGGGGGCGTGAACCCCAACGACCGGGCCAGGGACTCCGCGCCGGCGTCGTCGGCGGAGACGGTTCCGGGTGCGGCGGCGGGGTCGGGAGCGGGGTCGGCGGGCGCCCGCTCGTCGGCGGCGGGGCGCGGCGCGGTGTCGGGGCGCGGCGGGGCGGCGGGGTGGCCGACGGGACCGCCCTCGCGGCGGTGATCGGGCAACGGGGAGGGCTCCGGTGCGGCCGACGGGAGGTGGTCCTCCCAGTCGTAGCCCTCGGGAGCGTCCCGTCCCTGCGTCATGCCTCGAGCATACGGCCACCGCGGGGAACCGCCCCGCCCGCACCCCTTGCACACACAACCACTCGGTTGTAGGTTTGCGGCATGCAGAGGATCGACGAGGACCGGGCCGACGCCTGGTTCCAGGCGCTCTCGGACCGCACCCGGCGGGACATCCTGCGCCGGGTGCTGGTCGAGGAGCAGTCGGTCTCGTCCCTGGCCCGGAACTACTCGATGAGCCTCACGGCCGTGCAGAAGCACGTCGCGGTGCTCGAGCGCTCCGGGCTGCTCACCCGGCGTCGGCGCGGCAGGGAGACCCTCGCCCGCGGCGCCGCCGGCACCCTCCGCACCGCCTCGGAGCTGCTCACCGCGATGGAGCGCGGTCGCCGCGAGCACATCGCCCGCATCGACGAGCTGCTCGAGGCCGAGCACGACGCCGCGCCGGAGACCCCGCGCGGCACCGAGCCCGAGGCAGAGCGCGGCACCGGCCCGCTCCCCTCCCCCTGACCGTCGCACCGCACCGCACCGAAGGAGCCACCATGCCCGTCACCGACATCAGCCACGACCTGGACAGCCTCACCCTCACGATCACCGCCCGCTTCGCCGCCCCGGTGGAGCGGATCTGGCAGATCTACGCCGATCCGCGCCAGCTGGAGAGGGTGTGGGGGCCGAAGGAGTACCCGGCCACCGTGGTGGACCACAGCCTCACCCCGGGCGGCCTGGTCACCTACTACATGACCGGCCCGGAGGGCGATCGCCACCACGGCTACTGGAAGGTGCTCGCGGTGGACGAGCCGCACTCGTTCACCTACGAGGACGGCTTCGCCCACGAGGACTTCACCCCGAACACGGACCTGCCGATCTCCACCTGCGTGGCCACCCTCACCGCGGACGGCGACGGCACGCTCGCCCGGTACGTGACCACCTACGCGGACCGCGAGGGCCTGCAGACGGTGCTCGAGATGGGCGTCGAGGAGGGCACCCGCTCCGCCATGAGCCAGATCGACGAGCTCATCGCCTGAGCGCTCCTCCCGGCCCGGCCGCGCGTCAGCCGAGCCAGCCGGTGACCACCACGTACGCACCGATCGACAGCGCCGCGACCACGCCGAGCAGCACGAGCGCGACCGCCGTGGGCGAGGGCCTGCGGGGTCCGCGGGGCGCGGGGGTCTGCGGGGGCTGGTCCTGGGATCTCGGCACCGGGCCGTGCTCCTTCCGGGGCGTCGGGGCCCGTCCTGTGCCGGGGCGCCCGACGGCGCGCCCGGGGCGGGCACGCCCACGCTAGCCGACGCCGCCGGGCCCTGCCTCCGGCCCCGCGCCGCCCGCGCGGCCGCGCAGGGGATCCACGAAGGTCGCGACCACGGAGGCGGCGTCCCCGAGCGCGCGGAGCTGCGCAGGCTCGAGGGCGTCGACCACAAGGCGTCGCACCGCCCGGACGTGCCCGGGCGCGGCGCGCTGCACCGTCTCCCAGCCCGCCTCCGTGAGCCGGCCGAGCGTGAACCGCCCGTCGGCCGGATCCGGCAGCCGCTCCACCCATCCGGAGCCCTCCAGCCGGGCGATCACCCGGGAGAGGTGGGAGAGCGTCATGTTCGCGGAGCGGGCGAGGTCGCTCAGCCGCACCGCACGGCCCGGCGCCTCGGAGATCTGCGAGAGCGCGCTGTACTCGGCGAGGCTCAGCCCGGCCTCCGCACGCAGCTGGGCATCCAGGCGCGCCGGCAGCCAGGTCATCACGGCCCACAGCGCCCGCCAGGCGCGCTCCTCCTCCGCGGTGAGCCAGGGCGTCGGCGTCGTCGTCATCTCGCCAGCGTAGCGATCACTTGACACGGAAACCACGCCTCCCTAGCGTCGACGATGACTTTCCGCGGAAACCCGCGCCGTCCCGGCGCCGTCGGCCCGCCCACCGCACTCACCACGAGGAGCACGATGACCACCTCCACCACCGCCCCGCGCACCCGACTCCCCCGCACCGACCTCGAGATCCTCCCGCTGAACCTGGGCGGGAACACCTTCGGGTGGACCTCCGACCGCGAGACCTCCTTCGCGGTGCTCGACGCGTTCCTCGCCGCCGGCGGCACCTTCATCGACACCGCCGACGTCTACGCCGCCTGGGCCGAGGGCAGCGAGGGCGGCGACTCGGAGACGGTGCTGGGCGAGTGGCTCACGGCCCGCGGGAACCGGGACCACGTGGTGCTGGCCACGAAGGTGGGCGCGAAGCCCTCGCACCAGGGCCTGGCCGCCGACACCGTCGACGCCGCGCTCGACGAGTCCCTGGCGCGCCTGCGCACCGACCACGTGGACCTGTACTACTTCCACTACGACGACGAGGACGTCGCGATCGCCGAGCAGGTGCGGATCGCGGACGGCCTGGTGCGCTCCGGGCGCGTGCGCCACATCGGGCTGTCGAACTACTCGGTGGAGCGGATGCGGGAGTGGTTCGAGGTCGCCACCCGCGAGGGCCTCACCGTGCCGGTGGCGATCCAGCCGCACTACAACCTGCTGGCCCGGGCCGGGTTCGAGCAGGGGTACGCGGCGATCGCGCGCGAGTACGAGGTCGCCGTGCTGCCCTACTTCGCCCTGGCCTCCGGGCTGCTGACGGGCAAGTACCGCACCGCGGCGGACCTCGAGGGCCGGGCCCGCAAGGGCATGGTGCAGGACCTCCTCACCGAGGACGCGCTGACCGTCATCGACGCGCTGGTCGAGATCGCGGACAGCCGCGGCACGGCGCCGGCGACGATCGCGCTCGCCTGGCTGCTGGCGAAGGGCGTGACCGCGCCGATCGCCTCGGCCAGCACGCCGGAGCAGTTGCCCGCCCTGCTGGAGGCCACCGCCCTCGAGCTGACGGCCGACGAGGCCGCCGCGCTGGACCGCGCCTCCGCCCCCTTCGCCTGATCCGTCACCGCGCGCACCGGGGCCCGGCATCCGCGTGACGGATGCCGGGCCCCGGTCTCTGCTGTGCGCCGCGGACGGCGCGGGAGGACGGTGCGGTCAGCGCACCAGGCCGAAGCCGCCGGTCCAGGCGACCTTCTCGCCGACGGCGAGGGTGAGCTGCAGGAAGCCGATGGCCTCGAGCTCACGGGCGCGGGAGAGCGCGCCGGCGTCGACGCCTTGCAGGCCGCCCTTGACGACGAGGTCGACGAGGGCGCTCTTGGCGGCGTCGTCGTCACCGGCCACCAGCACGGTGGTGGTGAGCTCGCCGACGGTGCCGGAGGCCAGGGTGGCGGCGAAGGTGGTGTTGAACGCCTTGAGCACGGAGGAGTTCGGCAGCGCCTTCTGGATCTCGGCGGCGGCCGAGGAGGCGGCGGGGACGACCAGCTCGTCGAAGGTCTCGAAGTTCAGCGGGTTGGTGATGTCCACGACGGTCTTGCCGGCGAGCTGCTCGCCGCGGGTGGAGATGATCTCCGCGACGGCCGGGTAGGGCACCGCGAGGACGACGATCTCGCCCTCGATCGGGGCGGAGGCGATCTCGCCGTGGGAGACGTAGGAGACGTTCGCGCCCGCGGTGGCGAACACGCCGCCGATGCTGTTGGCCATGGCGCCGGTTCCGATGATGGTCACTGCAGTCATGAGATGCCCTTCCCTGGAGGACCCTGGCACCGTCGGTGCCGACGGGGTCCGCGGATGGTCGATGAGACCATCATGGGCCCTTTTAGTTGAGATTTCAAGCATTACGGGGGAGAGGTGTCACGCATCACCTCGGTGCGATGAACTGCCCCGTGCGCCGCACGACCTGCAGGAGTAGCGTGTCGGCGCTCGCCGTCGGCCGCTCTTCGACCCCAGGATCCGCATGCCCCTCTCCGACCCGCCCCGCGCCACGCCCTCCGACCCCTCCCCCGACGGGACCGCCCCCGCGGCCGCCCCTCCCGGGCAGCAGGTGCCCGGGCCGCACGGTCCTGCGGGGCACGTGCTGGACGCTCCCGCCTGGTCCGCCCTGAGCGGCGCCCACCGGCACCTGGCCATCGGCAACGAGCTGGTGCTGCGCTACCCGGAGGACGTCTCCCCCTTCGTGGGCGTGCGCGACTGGGACCACCCCGAGGTGTGGGAGGCGCTGATGGACGTGTTCGGGCACGACGCGACGGTCTCCGTCTCCCACGCGGAGCCGGAGCTGCCGGCGGGGTGGCGCACCGAGTTCTCGCTCCCGGGCGTGCAGCTGGTGCAGACCGACGCCCTCGCACCGCGCCCCGACGAGGAGGCCGTGGAGCTCGGCGCGGCGAACAGCGCCGAGATGCAGGCGCTCGTGGCCCGCACCAAGCCGGGCCCCTTCCTCCCCCGCACCCATGAGATGGGCCGCTACGTGGGCATCCGGCGGGACGGCGCGCTGATCGCGATGGCCGGAGAGCGCCTGCACCCGGACGGCTGGACGGAGATCAGCGCGGTCGCGGTGGACGAGGCGCACCGCCGCCAGGGCCTCGCCTCGCGGCTGGTGCTGGACGTCGCCTTCCACATCCAGCAGCGGGGCGACCGGGCGCTGCTGCACGCCGCCGCGGCGAACACCAGCGCGATCGCGGGCTACGAAAAGCTCGGCTTCGCGCTGCGGCGCCGGCTCACCTTCGGGGCCGTGCGCACTCCCTGACGGGGCGCGACGGGGCGCGACCGGCTCAGAGCCCCAGCGCCTCGGGGGTGCAGGTCTCCGCATCCACCAGCGCACCGCGCAGCGCGAGCCGTCCCTGCGCGTCGAGCACCAGCTCGGCGCCGTGCGCATCCTGGCTGCGCACGCTGTACAGGGCCCCGGAACGCTCCGGGGCGCCGAGGTCCCCGAAGCCGTGCTCGGCGAGCACGGGGTCCAGCCTCTCGGCGAGCGCGTCCCAGCCCTCGCCCCCGGAGACGCCCTCGAGCGCCTGATCCGCGTTCCACACCCCCGGGGAGTAGCGGCACGCGCCGTCCTCCTCCTGCACGGTCCGCTGGTTCTCCTGCAGGGCCCACTCCGGCCCGGCGAGCTCGGCGAGCACGACCTCGGCCGCCGCGTCGTAGTGGGGCACGGCGCTCTCGGCGGGCAGCGGCTCCGCACTCCCGCCGCACCCCGCGAACAGCAGCAGACCTGCTCCCAGCGCGACGCCCCGCGCCGTGCGTGCCGGTCGATGGTGCTCGTCATGCTCTCCGCTCCCCCGTCGGCGCGCCGACCCGCCGCCCACCGGCTACGGTCGGACCATGATGCACAGTGCGACCTGGCCCGAGCCCCTGGCAGACGTGGACCGCAGCGACGACGCGTTGCGCGCGTGGGTCGCCGAGCGGATCCACCGGCTGGACGCCGACGACCGCCGCAGCGCCGACACCCATCTGGTGCGCCTGGACCTGCCCGAGAGCTGGGACATCCAGCTGTACCTCAAGGACGAGTCCACCCATGCCTCCGGCAGCCTGAAACATCGCCTGGCCCGCTCGCTGTTCCTGTTCGCGCTGGTGAACGGGCAGCTGGGCCCCGGGATGCCGGTGATCGAGGCGTCCTCGGGCTCCACGGCGGTGAGCGAGGCGCACGTGGCGCGGATGCTGGACATCCCCTTCGTGGCCGTGATCCCGCGCGGCACCAGCGCCCGCAAGATCGCGCTGATCGAGGCCGCCGGCGGGCACTGCCACGTGGTGGACGGTGCGGCGAGCATGAGCCGGGAGGCGCAGCGCCTGGCCGACGAGCGCGGCGGGCTGTTCCTGGACCAGTTCACCCACGCCGAGCGGGCCACGGACTGGCGGGGCAACAACTCGATCGCCGTCAGCGCACTGTCCCAGCTGGAGCTGGAGCCCCATCCGGTGCCGCGCTGGATCGTGGTGGGCGCGGGGACCGGCGGGACCAGCGCCACCTTCGGGCGCCTGCTGCGCTACCGCCGCCTGTCCACGGCGCTGTGCGTCGCGGATGTGGAGAACTCCGCCTTCTTCGCCGGCTGGGTGGACGGCGACCCGGGCGTCACCACCGCCCACGGCTCCCGCATCGAGGGCATCGGCCGCCCGCAGGTGGAGCCGAGCTTCGTGCCGGGCGTGGTGGACCGGATGATCTCCGTGCCGGATGCGGCCTCGGTGGCCGGCGCCCGCTACCTCTCCGACCGGCTGGGGCGCCGCGTGGGCGCCTCCACCGGCACGAACCTGGTCGCCGCCGCCCAGCTGATCACCCGGATGCGGGAGCGCGGCGAGACCGGCTCGGTGCTCACCCTGCTGTGCGATCCCGGGGACCGCTACACCGACACCTACTTCGACGACGCCTGGGTCGCCGCCCAGGGCTGGGACCTCGCGCCCTGGCGGGAGGCGCTGGAGAGGATGCTGCCGCTGGGGCGGCGCTGAGCGGCGGGTGCCGTCCGGGCGCGGGCCGCAGCCACCCCGGAACCATCGGGCAGCACCCCGATCCACCACTTAGGCAAGCCTTGCCTAATCCGCACGGGGCGTCCTAGTGTGGCCGTCCGGCATCCCGCCGGCCGTCCACCACCGAGGAGCACCGTGCCACCGATCACCCCGCGTCACCTCCTGATCGGCGATGAGCAGGATCTCCCGCTGCTGCACGCGCTGCTGCGCACCCTCCCGGCGGACACCGAGGGCGAGCTCGTCCTCGAGCTGCCGGACGAGCGCCGCCCCCTGCTCCCCACCCCACCGGGAGTGACCACGCGCCACCTCGTGCTCGGGCGCGGGCGTCGGCGCGGCGATCGGGCGTGCGCGGCGCTCGAGGCCTGGGTCGAGGAGTGGCTGCTGGACGATCACCTCTCGGCCGAGGCGCATGCCGTCTTCGTCGGCCTTCCCCACAACCCGAAGGTCGCCGTGCTCTGCGAGCGCCTCGCGGCCCAGCACCCGACGCTGCACATGCACCGCCCCGGCCGCACCCACTCGGTGCGCTGAGCGCGCTGCAGCGCCCGGCGCCCCGGACAGGAGGCCGAGCTCGAGACGCGCTTCGCGGCGCGGAAGCACTCCGTCGACGGGGCACCGGGTTTCGAGGGATTCGACCTGCTGCGCCCGGTGGCGGGCGAGGATCGTTGCTTCGTCCTCACCCGCTGGGCGGACGAGGAGAGCTTCCGGGCCTGGGTGGATCAGCGGGAGGCCCGGGACCCGTCCACCACGGTCTCCCGCGCCGAGGGCATGCTCGAGTTCGAGGTCGTCCCTCTCGACTGATCTGCGGTCGCCCCGCCCGAGGGCATCTCTCGCCGCGCCGACGGGCGGTGCTCGGCGCATCGGCCCGAGCGCACCGTGGGGGACGCCCCGCTAGGCTCACCGTCATGGCCGCGACATCGCCCGTCCCGGCCCCGCCCGGGCGGCTGCGCCGGGTGGGGACCGTCCTCGCACTGCTCGCGGGCGCGCAGCTGCTCGCCGGTGCGCTCGTGGTGCTGCTCGCCGCGCCCGCCTCGGCCCTCCTCGGCATCGGGGCTCTTCTCGCGTCGCTCGCGCCCTGGGTGGTGGCCGCCGCGACGCTGGGTGCGCGCAGGCCGGGGCCGGTCACCGCCGCCGACGGCCTGACCCTGCTGCGGCATCTCGGCACGGCGGCGATCGCCGCGTCGGCGGTGCTGACCCTCGGCGGGGAGCTCTCCGCCCGCTCCTGGCCCCTCGCCCTGCTGTGCGGTGCGGCCCTCGCCTCCGACGCCGTCGACGGGCCCGTCGCCCGACGCACGGGCACCGCCGGACCCGTCGGCGCCCGGATCGACATGGAGGCCGACGCCGCCCTGGTGCTGGTGCTGTCCGTGCTCGCGGCGACCGTGGTGGCGCCGTGGGCGCTGGCGATCGGGCTGATGCGCTACGTATACGTGGGGGCGTCCTTCCTCCGGCCGGCCCTGCGCCGGCCGCTCGCGTTCAGCCAGTTCCGGAGGCTGGTGGGCGGGTTCCAGGGGGTGGCGCTGCTGAGCGCGCTGCTCCCCGTGGTCCCCGCGTCGGCGGCGGCCGCGGTGGTCGCCACGGCCCTCGTCCTGCTCGTGATCTCCTTCGGGCGGGACGTACTCGGTCAGGAACGCGCGCAGCGGGCCGGAGTAGTCTGAAGATCGCGGCGGAGCCACCTGCCGCGGGCCCGGCGCCGCCCCTGCGGCGCCATGACGGGAGACCTCGCATGACGCTGAAGAACCCTCCGGCCGGCTACCCCGTGATGAGCGGGATCATCCTCACGACCCTGATCACCGCGATCGTCCACCTCTCCTTCGGCATCCCCCTGTTCGTTCTCAACGGCGTGGGATACCTGGGCCTGCTGGTGCTGCTGTACGCGCCGCTGGCAACGCTGGAGCGGTTCCGGCCCGTGGTCCGCTACGTCCTGATCGGGTACACGGTCCTCACGATCGTCCTGTACTTCGTCATGGCTCCGCTGATGGCCGTGGGCCTGCTGACGAAGGCGGTCGAGGCGGTGCTCGTGGCCCTGCTGGTCGTCGAAGCGAGTCAAGCACGCCGCACGACCCCTTGAACACGACTAACCACCGGGCGCGGTCCCCACGGTCCGGCGCCGCAGTGGACGGCGCGCAGGATTCGGGCGGATCGCCGGCTCCGCCGAGTGCCGCGCAGTCCACCCGCCCCCGCGCCCCCGCCGTATGCTTCCGCGCATGAGCACCCAGGAGATGCGCCTGACCCAGCACGTCGACGCCCCGATCGAGACCGTCTGGGCCGTCCTCACCGACATCGAGCACGCCACGGAGACCCTCTCGGGGATCATCGAGGTGGAGCCTCTCACCCCCGGTCCCTACTCCGTGGGCTTCCGGTGGCGCGAGGCCCGGAAGATGTTCGGCATGACCGCGAGCGAGGAGATGGAGGTGACGGAGCTCGAGGCCCCGCACCGCACCGAGGTCACGGCCGTGCAGGGCGATGTCACCTACCGCACCGTGTTCACCCTCGCCGCGAAGCCGACCGGCGGCACCGAGCTGGTGATGCTGTTCGGCGCCTCCCAGCCGCCGCAGCGCGGCCTGAAGAAGCTGCTGGGCGCGGCGACCAGCCGCCTGGGCGCCTCCGCGACCCGGCGCATGATGGAGCAGGACCTCCAGGACATCGCCGCCGCGGCGGCGGCCCGCGCCTGAGCCGGCGGGCTGCCGACGGGCAGGGCCGGGTGAGCCGCTGACCCGTCGGCCACCGGCCTCACGCGAACGCGCTCACCCCCGTGATCGCGCGGCCCACGATCAGCGACTGCATGGTGTCGGTGCCCTCGTAGGTGTGCAGCGCCTCGAGGTCGCTGCGGTGGCGCACCACCCGGTTCTCCAGCAGGATCCCGGAGCCGCCCAGCAGGTCACGAGCGTTCGAGGCGATCTCGCGGGCGGCGCGGGTGTTGTGCACCTTGGCGAGCGAGGCCTGCTCCGGCCGGATCGTTCCGGCCGCCTCCAGCTCGGCGAGACGCACGCAGTGCAGCTGCATCGAGGTGAGGGTCTGCAGCATGTCCGCCAGGCGCACCTGCACGTGCTGGGCCTTCGCCAGCGGCCGCCCGAACTGGATGCGCGTGGTGGCGTGCTCGAGCGCCGCCTCGTAGCAGGCGGTCGCATGCCCGAGCGCGCCCCAGGCCACGCCGGCGCGAGTCGCGAACAGCACGCGCGAGGTGTCCTTGAAGGAGCGGGCGCCGGGCAGGCGCGCCTCGCCCGGGATCCGCACGTCGGTCAGGGTGATGTGGGCCTGGTGGATGGCGCGCAGCGCCACCTTGCCGCGGATCACCTCGGCCTCGTAGCCGGGCAGGGACTGGTCCACGAGGAAGCCGCTCACCTGGCCGTGCAGCTGCTCGTCGGAGGGGTCGTCGACCCGCGCCCACACCACCGAGAGGTGGCAGCCCGCACCGTTGCCGATCCAGCGCTTCTCGCCGGTGAGCACCCAGTCCTCGCCGTCGCGGCGGGCCACGGTCTCCAGCGAGACGGAGTCGGAGCCGTGATCCGGCTCGGTGAGGGCGAAGGCGGCGTGCTCGGTGCCGCGGGCGAGGGAGTCGCCCCAGCGCTCCTTCTGCGCCTCCGAGCCCAGCAGCATGATCGAGCGCAGCGCGAGCCCGCCCTGCACGCCCACCATGGTGCCCACGGAGCCGTCGATGCGGGAGAGCTCCATGTTCACCAGGCCGGTGGCGAGCGGGGAGAGGGTGCGGTGGCCGGGCACGTCGAGGCCGTCGGTGAGCAGGTCCAGCTCGCCGAGGCGGGCGATGAGGTGGGTCGGGTACTCGCCGCGGTCCCACCAGTCGTTGATCTGCGGGAGCACCTCGGCGGCCAGGGAGCGGGCGTCCGCCCACGCGGCGAGGTCCTCCCCCGCGACGTCCTGGAACACGGCGTAGTGGTCCGCGGCGGCGGGCAGCAGGGCGGCGGGCGTGGCGGCGCTCGCCTCCGGGGCGGTCACGACGGCGCGCTCGGTGACCACGCTCTCGCGGCGGTCCTCGAGCGGCGCGTCGAGGGTGCCGCCGAGCGGGACCTGCGCGCCGGCCGGGGCGGCGGGCTCCCAGGGGCTGGGCTGGGCGGTGGTGTCGGTGCCGGTCATCAGTGCATCCTCTCGATGATCAGGGCCATGCCCTGGCCGCCGCCCACGCACAGGGTCGCCAGGCCGTAGCGGCCCTCGCGCTCCTGCAGGCCGTGCAGCAGGGTGGTGGTCATGCGGGCGCCGGTGGAGCCCCAGGGGTGGCCGAGGGCGATGGCCCCGCCGTGCACGTTGAGCTTCTCGTGGTCGATGCCCAGATCCTCCGCGGCGGGCAGCACCTGGGCGGCGAAGGCCTCGTTGAACTCGACCAGGTCGATGTCCTCCATGGTGAGGCCGGCGAGCGCGAGCGCCTTCCGGGTCGCCTCCACCGGGCCCAGGCCCATGATCTCGGGGCTGAGGCCGGAGACGCCGGTGGCGACCACGCGGGCCAGCGGCGTGATGCCCAGCTCCTGCGCATAGCCCGCCTCCATCACCACCAGTGCGGCGGCGCCGTCGTTCAGGGGGCAGCAATTGCCGGCGGTGACGGTGCCGTCGGGGCGGAACACCGGGTCGAGAGCGCTGACGGCCTCGAGGGTCACGCCTGCGCGCGGGGAGTCGTCGGCGTCCACCACGGTGCCGTCCGGCAGGGTCACCGGGGTGATGTCGCGGGCGAAGAAGCCGGAGGCGATCGCGGCCTCGGCCCGGTTCTGGGAGCGCACGCCGTACTCGTCCTGCGCGGCGCGGGTGACGCCGCGCAGCTCGGCGACGTTCTCGGCCGTCTGGCCCATCGCGACGTAGGCGTCGGGCAGCTCGCCGTCTTCACGGGGATCGTGCCAGGGGGCGGGGATCTCTCGGGTGGCGCGCTTCTCGGTGCGCTCCCAGGCCTCGCGGAACAGCGGGTCGCGGGCGTCCTCGTCCATGAGCCTGCCGCTGCTGGAGGAGATCGACTCGACGCCCGCGGAGATCACGGCGCGGGCCTCGCCGGAGGCGATCGCGTGGAAGGCGGAGCGGGTGGTCTCGATCGAGGAGGCGCAGAAGCGGGTCACGGTGGCGCCGGGCACGGTGTCCAGGCCCAGGCGCACCGCGACGGTGCGGGCGAGGTTCCCGCCCTGCTGCCCCTCGGGGATCGCGCATCCCAGCTGCAGGTCGTCGATCGCGGTGGGGTCCAGCTGCGGGACGTCGTCCAGCGCGGCGCGGATCATCTGGCCCACCAGGTCGTCCGGGCGGACGTCCTTCAGCGACCCCTTGCGGGCGCGGCCGATCGGTGAGCGGTGGGCGGCGACGATGACGGCCTCTGGCACGGGGTTCTCCTTCGACGGCGGTGTCTGCGGGCGGGTGAGCGGCCGGCCCGGCGCGCGGGCGGCGCGGGGACGCCCGCGCGCCGGGGCCGACGGGACGCGCCCGTCGGCCCCGGCGCGCTCACACGTTAGTGATACTACGGGTTGCAGGTACCGCGTGGGAAGTCGAGGAGGTGCCGTGCAGGGCGGGACCGGTCAGTCAGCCGTGCGGCCCCGTCCGCCGGAGGCCCCGGCGTGCTCGGGCCTGCCTGCGCCGTCGGGCCTGCCCGCATGGTCGGGCTTCCCGGCGCCGTCGGGCTTCCCGGCGTGGTCCGGCTTCCCGGCGCCGTCGGGCTTCCCGGCGCCGCCCGCGCACTCCGGGCCGCCGCCGGTGAGCGTCAGCTCCCGCACCTCGGTGCGGGCCGCCCCGCCGTGCTCGTCGGTGACCAGCGCGTACCAGGAGTGCGTGCCGGCCCCGAGATGGGAGACGTCCGCGGTGACGGTGGTCCCCGGCTGTGCGTCCTCGACCAGCGCGAGCTCCTCCTCGCCGAGCACGTCGGCAGTGAACTCGTGCGTGGTCAGCTCCTTCTCGTGCACGGTGATGCCCAGCTGCTCGTAGGAGACGGTGAAGTCCTGATCCTCGGGCGTGAGGGTCGCATCATCGCTCGAGTACTGCTCCAGCGAGGGCGAGTAGGTGCGCACCAGCATCTGCTCCCCCTCGTTGTCGAAGTGGAGCAGGCGCAGGAAGCCCTGCCCGCCCTCCGGCAGCCCCTGGTAGTCGAACAGCATCTGGGTCACGTCCCTGTCCGGGGTGCCGTCGCCGTCGTCGTCGAAGGAGTCCACCCGCGTGTGGGCGTCGTGGTAGTGGCCGCTCATCACCATCGACACGTTCGGGTTGGTGGCCACCACCTCGTCCTGGATCCGCTGCGGCACCGGGCCCAGCCCGCCGGTGGTGAGCATGTACTCGTGCAGGTTCAGGATCGCGGTGCGCTCCGGGTACTGCGCGAGGACCTCGTTCATCCAGTCGATCTCCTCGTCGCCGGGGCCCCAGCCCTGGGAGACCACCAGGAAGTCGATGCCGCCGGCGGTGAACAGCGTGTAGCTGCCGCGGTTGTCCTCGTAGAACCCGCCGTACCAGGGCTGATCCTCGTAGCGGTGCTGGCCGAAGTGCTCGCGGTACTGGGAGTAGTCGTTCGCCATGCTGCCCACGTCATGGTTCCCGGCGAGCACGTTGTAGGGCAGGCCGGCCTCGTCCAGCATCGCGTAGGCGGGATCGGCGTTCGCCCACTGCGAGGGCTGGTCGTAGTCGTCCACGATGTCGCCGGTGTGGAAGAGGTACTGGAGGTTCAGCTCCTCCCGCTGGTCCAGCAGGAACTCGTGGATGTTCAGCTGGTGGTCGTAGAACTCCTCGTTGTAGTACTGGGTGTCCGACTCCCAGGCCAGGGTGACGTCATAGGCGGAGCGGTCAGTCGCCTCCGGGTGGTGGGGCTCCACCTCGGAGTCGCGGGCGGAGAGGTCCTCCCCGGCCCAGCCCACGGAGTGCTGCACCACGGCGCGCACCTGCCCGTCGCTCGCGTGTCCGGCCGCGGGCACCACCTCGTCGAACGCCACCGCACCGTCCTCGCCGGCGAAGGCGTGGGCCACCTCCACCAGCTCGCCGGTGGCGGCCTCCTCCACCAGCAGGCGCACACGGGCGTTCGGATCGGCGGCACCCTCCCAGGCCAGGCGCACCTCGGTGCCCTCGGCCGCGCCGTCGGGCACGTCGACGGCGAACTCGTGGAACGGCAGCGCGTCCTCGGAGCCGGTGCTGCCACCGGCGGCGAGCGGCTCGCCGCGGCGCTCGGTCGCGTCGGCGTCCCGTACCTCGCCCGCCGTCGCGTGCACGGTGCCCTCGCCCAGGGAGGCGCTGCTGCCGGCCCGGAAGGACACGTCCAGCAGGTCCCCGGTGGGATCATCCACGTCCACGGCGAGGCTCTGGTCCCGGCACACGGGGGCGGTGGCGCCGTCGGCCGTCGCCGCGGCGGCCGAGGGGTTCTCCTCGGGGGTCTCGAAGGAGAAGGTCTCGCTGCGCTCGTTGCCCAGCACGTCGGTCGCGACCACCTCGAGCACGTGCTCGCCCGGCGCGAGGCTCAGCGAGGAGACGTCCCGCGGGAGCTCCACCTCCTCGCCGTCCAGAGTGGCGCGCACCGCGTCCACGCCGCTGCCGGCGTCCTCGACGGAGGCGTCCAGGGTGAACTCGCCCTGGTAGGTGGCGCCGTCGTCCAGCTCGCTGGTGATCACCGGCGCGGTGTTGTCCACGAGCACCGTGCGCTCCACGCTGTGCCCGGCGCCGTCGACGCTTGCCAGCACGTGCTCGCCGTCGGCCACCGCGGTGGTGTCCCAGGAGACGGCGAGGGCGGTGAAGGCGTCCTCGGGGAGCGCGAACTCGGCGTCGAGCAGATCGTGCTTCCCGGCCGAGTCGCCCATCGCGAGGATCTCCGCGGGGTCCTCGTGACCGGCGGGCCGCAGGGTGCGGCCGTCCGGCAGCACCAGGCGCAGGTTGCGGATCGAGAAGTCGTCGTTGTTCTCGTCCTCGTCGATCCCGGGGTAGGCCTTGGTGCCCGCGGCGACGGTGACCACCAGCGGAGCGTCCTGCGAGACGTGCTGGAGCGGCACCTCGGCGTCCACGGTGACCCAGTCCGCGTAGAAGCCCTCGTCGAAGATCTCGATCACCTCGTCGCCCACCAGGATCCCGTTGCGGAAGTAGACGTCGGTCTGGCTGGCCTCCATCGCGAACACGGGGGCGGATTCCAGCGCGGGCACGGCGTCGGTGCGCTCCTCCCCGTCGATGCTCAGCACGGCCGAGGGCGGATGCTGGTCCCCGGCGATGGAGACGGCGGTGGTGCCCGCGACGTAGGCGCCGTCGGCCAGGTTCATCCGCAGCGGGGACTGGTCCACGCCGGCCAGCGGCACTCGGGTGGTCTCGGTGCGGGTCTCGTGCGTGCCGTCGGAGGCGACCAGGTAGTACTCGAACCAGCGCTTGCCGGTGAGGTCCGCGGCCGGGATCGCGTGGTCGAAGCGGTCGCCCTCGGTGCGGGGCAGGGTGTGGGCGACGAAGTCCTCGTCGGCGCTGGAGCGCAGGTGGAGGGTGACGGTGCGGGCCTGCACGTCATCGGTGACCTCGTGGCTGATCACGGCGTCGCCGGCCGGGTCGAGCTCGTCGGCGGTGAGGTCGGTGACCTGCGGCTGCTGCGCGTCGGCTGGGAGGGCCACCAGCTGCGCGGGGACCTGGGAGGGTTCCACGGCACCCGGCGTGGCGGGGGCGGTGCCGGTGAGGGTGCCGCGGGAGAAGTCGGAGCTCTCCCCCTCGGTGCTGCCCCCGGTGCGGTACTGGATGCCCTGGTCCGGAGCGGTGTCGTCCACCCCGGAGACGTTGTAGAACACGCGGTGCACGCTGTCGCCGGTGCGGGTGGTGAGCTCGAGGCCGCGGCCGCTGCCGTTGGCCATGCCGGCCACGAACGTCTCCACCACGGTGAGCGAGGCGGGGTCCACGCCGAAGTTCTCCGCGAAGTCCGCGACGGCGAGGTCGTCGTTCGCGCCGTTCTTCACCCAGATCACCACGGTGCCGCCGGGCTCGATCACGGCGTCGTCCGGGACCAGCGGCCAGTCCGCCGCGTTGGTGATGGTCTCGCCGTCGCTGGTGTACAGGTAGCGCAGGGCGTAGTCCGCGAGGGAGACGGGCCTGTCGGTGGTGTTGTACAGCTCGATGAACTCGAACCCGTCGGCGCCGCCGACGTTGCTGGTGTCCGGGGTGACCTCGGTGATCTGGAGGTGGCCCACCAGCGCCTCCGCCGGCGGGGCGGGCGGCGGGTCCGCGGGCTCCTCCGGCTGCTCGGGCTCCTCCGGCTCCGCCGGGGTGAGCTGGACGGGGTCGACCACGCCCGGGGTCGCGGCGGCGGGGCCGGCGAGCAGGGCGGCGGAGAGCTGGTCCGCGCTCGCGGGGAGCTGGAAGTGCGCGCTCTGCCCGGCGGCGACCGCGCCGGAGGGGTAGAAGCTGCGGGAGACCTCCCCGCCGGCGGCGTCCAGCACGCGCACGCCCCGGTTGCCGCCGTTGGCCATGCCGGGCTGACCGGTGGCCCGCACCACCGCGGCGCTCTCACCCGCGCCCCAGTGCGCCAGGAAGTCCTCGACGGAGTAGGCGAAGGAATCGATGCTGCTGGTCTGGTAGCTGAGCCACACCACGAGCGAGGCGCCGGGGGCGAGCTCGGTGGGCTCCTCGAGGGTGACCGGCACGTCCCCGGAGGTGTCCGCGGAGTCGTCGTAGATGTAGGAGACGCGGTGGCCCTCGGTGCCGCCCACCACCACGGGCGCCTCGGAGGTGTTCGTGACCTCGAAGAACTCGAACTCGTCGTGGCCCACGGTGTCCGGTGCGATCTCGGTGACTAGCAGCGGTGTCGCGGCGGCGACCTCCGGGGCGGCCGGCACCGGCGCGGCGGGCACCGCGTCGGCGGGCAGGGGGGCGGCGTGCGCCGCGGGGGCGCCGAGCCCGGCGAGCACCTCACCGCCCTGCACGGGCAGCATCACGGGCGCGAGGGCGAAGGCCGCGCCGGCGAGGGCGGCGACGGCGGCACGGCCGGTGCGCGTAGATCCTGGGCAGACGGGCAGGGCGCGGGGGCGCACGGGGACGGCAGCAGGCATGGGGAGGTCCGATCCGGGGAGGAGGCGGGGGCGGAGGACCAGTAGTACGCACCCCGGACGAACATGCGGTGACCGGGAGGTGACGACCCCGGATCGGTCGCATAACGCTTCACAGCGGCGGTGCCGGGCCGCCGCCCGACATCAGGCCGGGGCGGTCCCCGCCTGCGGGGCGTCGGGCGCCTGCCCCGCCGCCCGCGCCCGCGGGGCCTCCGCCTCCATCGTCATCCGCGCCACGTGCAGGGCCAGGTAGGCGATCTCGTCGGCGGAGAGCGCCTCGCCCATGCGCAGCCGCACGATCACCGCGAGCTGCTCGGCGGTGCGGGCGGCCTCGGGGTAGCTCTCGCGGATGGTGCGGCTGATGAGGGACTGCTCGCCGTCGAGCTGCCGGTGCTGCTGGATGCGCACGAACATGTAGCGCACGTGGGTGATGAAGCGGGCGGCGGCCATCGAGTGCCGGTCCGCGGCGATCCCGAACCGTTCGGCCACCACGGCCAGCATCTGCTGGATCACCCCGGTCATGGTGTACGTGAAGGAGAGGTCACCGGTGGAGAACCCGGCGTTGACCAGGTGCAGCGCGAGCGCGGTCGCCTCGTGCGCGGGCAGCGCCGGATCCACCTGGGCGTTGACGGCGTGCAGCAGCCGCTCGGCGCGGTCGTACTCCTCGGGGTAGAGGGTGCGCACCTCCACCTCGAGCGGGTACTCGATCTCGAGCCCGCGGCGCAGCCGGTCCAGGGCGCCGGAGACGTGATCGGCCACGGCGATGGCGAGGGTGGGGCGGGAGGACTCGCGCTGTTCGATCCCGGTCTCGCGCAGGCCGATCACCACGGCGCGCAGGATCTCCTGGTCGATCATCGCGAAGGCCTCGGCGAGGTGGTCGGGGTCGCGCCCGTCGGCCGGGACGAACACCTGCACGATCCTCTCGGGATCCACCTCCTGGCCGGGGTGGGCGCGGAAGCCGATGCCGCGACCGGTGAGGATCACGCCCTCGCCGTTCTCGTCGCGGGAGAGCACCACGTTGTTGTTGAGGGCCCTCAGCACCTTCATCGGCCCTGCTCCTCCTTCCGGCCCTCGTCGTCGGGGGCCCTCGCATCTCGTCCCGCCGCAGTGGCGGGGCGGTGCGCGCACCCTCCCCAGGGAGGGTACGCGCACCGCGCCGGCAGCTCAGCGCCGGGCGACCACCACGGCGTCCCCCGCGGCCACCTCACCGGGCGCGGCCGGCTCCACGGCGGCGAAGGTGGCGGTGTTCGGCACGGTGAGCAGCGTGATCGGGTCGTAGCCCGCCTCGCGGATCGCCTCGAGATCCACCACCGCCAGCAGGTCGCCGGCGCTCACCCGCTGCCCCTGCTGGACCTGCACGTCGAAGCCGTGACCGTCCATCTTCACGGTGTCGATCCCCACGTGGACCAGCACCTCGGCGCCGCCGTCGGCCAGCAGGCCGAAGGCGTGACCGGTGCCCGCCACCGTGGCGAGCACGCCGTCGGCAGGGGCCACGATCCGGCCGTCCGCCGGGACGATGCCCACACCCTCGCCGAGGGCGCGGGAGGAGAACACCGGATCGGGGACGTCCGCGAGGGCGACCAGGCGCCCCGCGACCGGGGCGAGCACGGTCACCGCGCCGGCGGCCGACGGGGTCGCACCCGACGGGTCGGCACCCGACGGGGTCGCGCCGTCGGCCCCCGACGCATCGGCGCCCTGCGCGGTGCCGGCGGCCTGCGCGGTGCCAGCGGCCTGCGCGGTGGGGGCGCCCTGAGGGGTGCCGGCGGCGGCCACGGCGGCGGCACCCGCCCCGGCACCTGCGCCGACGCCCGCGAGCTCCCGCTCGGCGACCGGCGTCGAGGCGTCGTCGGCGGCGGTCGCGGCGGACCCGTCGGCCGTGGCGGCGTCGACCGAGGCGGCCTGCGCGGACTCGGCGGCGTCCCGGGCGGCGTTCGCCTCGGCCCGCTGCTCGGCGGTGCGGTAGTCGGAGACGTACACCAGCACCATCGCCACCACGAAGGCGGCCGCGATCGCGATCACGTAGGTGAGCATCGGGTCGAACACGGGGATGGTGAGCAGGGAGGTGAAGGCGAACACGGAGGTGTTCACGCCGCCCAGCAGGCCCACGATCAGGCCGCCCACGAGGCAGCCCACCAGCATGCGCGGGTAGATGCGTTTGAAGCGCAGGTGGATGCCGTACAGCGACGGCTCGGAGATGCCGCCGAACAGGCCCGCGGCGAGCGCGCCGGTGGCGGTCTGGCGCATCTCGGTCTCGCGGTGGCGGATCGAGAGCAGCAGCACGCCGGCGGTGGCGCCGAAGCAGGCGAAGTTCCACGCACCCATCGGGCCCTGGATGAAGTCGTAGCCGAGGGCGTTGATGTTCTGCAGCATCAGCGCGTTCAGCGGCCAGTGCAGGCCCAGCGGCACCAGGAACGGGTACAGCAGCGGGATGAGGATCGCGAACACCAGCGGCGCGTTGCCGTTCAGCCAGGCCAGGCCCGAGCCGAGGCCGTTGCCGGCCCAGATGCCCAGCGGGCCGATGAGGAAGGCGGTCACCGGGATCGTCACCAGCATGGAGACGAAGGGGACGAACACCAGCTGCACGTTGGCGGGGAACACCTTCTGCAGGCCCTTGTAGACCAGCGCCAGCAGCGCCACCATCAGCAGCGGCACGAACACCTGGCCGCCGTAGTCGTTGAGCTGCATGGGCAGTCCGAACACGGTCGCCACGCACTGCTCGGTGCCGAGCAGCTCGTTGGTGGTGCAGGTGACGCCGGGGACGTCCCCGCCGATCATGCCCAGGTAGTCCGGGGTCATCACCGCGGCCATCACGGCCGCCCCCACCCAGCCGTCGATCTGGAGCTTCTTCGCGGCGTTGAACGCCACCATGATCGGCAGGAAGTACAGCACCGAGCGCCACATCGCATCCACGAACACCCAGGTGGCGGACTTGTCCGCGGCGCGGAAGTCCACCACGCCCAGGGCGTCCAGCACGGAGGCGATCGCGATGATCAGGGAGGCGCCCAGCAGCACGCCCATCAGGGGGCGGAAGGAGTCCGAGAGGTACTCGAAGAACGCGTCCAGCCACGCGAAGCGGCCCCGGCTGCGGGCACGGATCGCGGCCTTGACCTCGGCGTCCGTCTGCGGGCGGGGCGTGCCGCCGGCCGCCATCGACGGCAGCGCCATGATCTGGGAGTACACCCCGGCCACGGCCCCGCCGATCACCACCTGGAAGCGGTCGCCGGACTGCGGCACGGTGCCCATCACCTCGCTGCGGGCGTCCAGGCGCTCGCGGTCCACCTGCGCACCTTCGTGCAGCTGGAACCGCAGCCGGGTGGCGCAGTGGGTGAGGCTCTCGATGTTCTCGGGGCCGCCGACGCCGCGGACGATGTCCTCGGCGAGCGATGCGGTCCCAGGGGAGGAGGTGTCCATGAGGCGTCCTCGCCTTCTTCCTGGGTCGTGGGGCCTGCGCGGGCGGGCCCCGGGGTGCAGCGGGCAACAAAAAAGACCCGGGCCCCGCCGGGTGCGCGTCAGCGCACGGCACGGGTCCCAGGTCTTGCTCCTCCGCCGCGGGGCGGGGGATGACAATCCGGTGATCGCGGACTCGGAAGTCCGCGACGAACCATAGCAGGTGCGCGCCGCCGTGCGGAGGCCCGGGGTCCCGCCGCCCGCCGCCGGCCCGGCGCTGCCCTGGCGCCGCTCCGGCGCTGGCAGACTCCCCTCATGACCGAACAGCTCCCCCACTCCCCCGCCGCCGGCGCGTTCACGCTCGATGCCCCCACCCTCGCGGACGTCCCCGCGCTCGCCCGGGTGCACGTGCACGGCTGGGAGGTGGCCTACGGCCACGCCCTGGCCGGCGAGGAGTGGTTCGGCGCGCCCGCGATCGCCCGGCGCGAGGCGGACTGGACCCGCTGGCTCACCCCGGGCATCCCGGAGGCCGACGAGGGCACGTTCCGGATCGGCCGGGATCGGCACGGCGCCCCGGTGGGCCTGGCCGCGTCCTGGCCGCCCCGCGACCGGGAGCCGGTGCGCGAGCGGGAGCTGTCGATCCTCTACGTGGCGCAGGCCTGGCACGGCAGCGGCCTGGCGCGCGCCCTGGTGGAGTCGCTGCTGGGCGGATCCCCCGCCAGCCTGTGGGTGGCCGAGGACAATCCGCGCGCCCGCCGCTTCTACGCGAAGCTCGGCTTCGTCGAGGACGGTGCCCGGCACACGGATCCGCGCTGGCCGGAGCTGCCGGACCTCCGCATGGTGCGCTGACCGCGCAGATCCTCGCGCGCCCACACGCGCCCATCGGCCCTCGCCCTCCCGCTCTCCACCCGGGGACGGAGGCCGCGCAGCGCGAAGATCCCCCCACGGTCCTCTCTGTGCGCCCGCCCGGACGGACGCCTCGGCCCGGGGCCCGGCGCGAGGGTGGAGCCATGAAGAACGCGACCATCGCCACCAGCCGCACCCGTGCCACCGACGAGCAGCTCATCGACTACCGTCCCCTCCCCGCCGAGTGGGGTGATCTGACCGCGCTCCGCGCCGTGCGCGCCGAGCGGGCGCGCGGCGCGGCCCCCCGCCCGGAGAGCTCCCGGCACCGCCCGCGGGGCCGCTGGAGCGCCGGGCGCCGCTGAGGGGCCCGGCCTGCGCACCGGGCCGCACCCGGCACCGCCCTCGGGCCCGCGCGCGAGGATCTAGGATCACGGCCATGAGCGACCGTCCCGGCCCGCGCGCCCTCGCCGCGGAGCGCACCGACTACCTCGCCGCCTCCCTGCCGGACGACGCCCCGGAGGATCCGCTGGCGCTGTTCGCCACCTGGTTGGAGGAGGCGTTCGCGCGCCGCGAGGAGCGGGGCGACCTGTACGACCCGTCGGCCGCGGTGCTCTCCACGGTCGCGCTCGCGGAGGACGGCACCCCCTCCCCGCGCTCGCGCACGGTGCTGCTGAAGGGCCATGACGCCGACGGCTTCGTGCTCTACACGAACCTGGACTCCGACAAGGCCCGCGAGCTGCGGGCCGCCGCGCGGGCGTCCCTGCTGCTGCCCTGGTACGCCCTGCAGCGTCAGGTGCGGATCGAGGGGGCGGTGCGGCCGGTGCCGGCGGAGGAGTCCGACGAGTACTGGGCGCAGCGGCCCCGCGGCTCGCAGCTTGGTGCGTGGGCCTCGCACCAGTCCCGCGAGATCGCCTCCCGCGAGGCGCTCGAGGCGCAGTACGCCGCGGCGGAGACCCGCTTCGCGGGCGTCGACGTGCCACGGCCCTCGTTCTGGGGAGGCCTGCGGCTGCGGCCCGAGCGGCTCGAGTTCTGGCAGGGCCGCGCCCATCGCGTGCACGACCGGATCGCCTACACGCGCACCGCCGACGGCACCTGGGAGCGGCACCGGCTGCAGCCCTGAGCCGCACGCCTCGCGCCCGGGGCCCGGCGCCGTCCCTCCGCGCGGCGGCCGGGCGCAACGGCCCGGCGCAGCGGGCGCCGCGGTGAGTAGGGTCGAGGTCATGACCGCACCCCAGGGCCCCTCACGCTCCCGCACCCCGCTGCTCATCGCCCTCGTCGCCGCCCTCGCCTGCGCGGGGCTCGTGCTGGTGCTCGTGCTCGCGGGCGTCGCCGGCGGGGTGATGTTCTGGCGCGGCGACCCCTCCGCCGACGACCCGACCAGCGCCGAGGGCTCCGAGGGCAGCGACGGGGACGATCCCGCGGCGGGGCAGGACGGCGCCGGCCTGGTCGCCCCGCCCGGCGCGGCCGAGGACCAGACCTATCTCGAGCTCTCCACCAGCGACGACGGCCCGGTGGTGGACGTGTACCTCGACTTCCTCTGCCCGCACTGCGCCACCTTCCACGACGCCCAGGCGGAGGACCTCACCCGGCTCGCGCAGGAGGAGGAGATCACGCTGCGGATGCATCCGCGGCCGATGCTCGATGCGAGCTCGACCCCGCCCGGCTACTCGGGGCGCGCCGCGAATGCGGCGGTCTGCGCGTACGCGGAGGATCCGACGCAGTGGGCGGCGGCGGAGGCGGCGCTGTTCGCCCACCAGCCCGGCGAGGAGGGCCTCGACGACGACGAGCTGGGCACGGTGATCGAGGAGGCAACTGGTCTGGACGTGTCCGGCTGCATCGCCGAGCAGACGTATCTGGGATGGGTCGAGGACGTGGTGGAGCCCGAGGCGCTCGCCACGGGGCAGGGCACCCCGGCGGTGTTCATCGACGGCGAGCAGTTCACCGGGGATCCCGCCGCGCCCGGCTCCCTGGCCGAGCAGCTCGAGGCGGCCTGAGCGCGGGCGGCCTCGAGCGCGGCATGGATCGCCGCACTCCCGGCACCCCGGCCCTGCCACGCCGGCGCGGTGGGGAAGGCGGCGCCTGTCGCCCGAGGGGCGGTGCACCGCCCGGGGCGCACCGCCGTTCCCGCCCGTCGCGGGCCCTCCCGGTGACCTCCCGGCGACGCGGCGGGGAACACCTGACGTCGGCTCGTGGTCCCCTCTGGGCGGGCCGCGGCCCCGGCTCTACGGTGGCGGCATGCGCACCGAGAGCAGGCACTCCCCCGTGGGCCTCACCCATGACGCCGGGTGGGAGCTCGGCGCGCACCGCACCCTCGAGGCGCCGCCGGAGGAGGTGTGGCGGATGCTGCTCTCGGAATGGCTCCCGCAGTGGCTCGAGGTGGACACCGTGCCCCAGATGGTGGGCGCGCCGCTGCGCCACGGCGACCGGGTGCGCGGCCGCGTGATCGGCTGCCACATGGGCCGACGGGTGCGGGTGCGCTGGACCCCCTCGCGCCTCGACCACGAGACCGTGTTCCAGGTGACGCTGCAGCCCGAGCCCGAGGGCGGGAGCGGCACCGTGCTCGCGGTGCACCAGGAGCGGCTGCTGGGCCCCGCGGAGCGGCAGGCGCTGCTGGAGCACTGGGAGACCGCGCTGGACCGGGTGGCCGCGACCGTCTGAGCCCCGCCTCGCGCCCGCACTGCCGCGGTGGGCATGCACTGCCGCGGCGGGCCGACACTTCCGGGGCGGGCCTGCACCGCCGCGGCGCTCAGGCGTCCTCGAGCGGGTGGGCGAGCGCGCCCTCGCCCTCGCCGATCTCGGCGCGCTGCCGCAGCAGCTCGATGCGCGCCACGTCGATGTCCACGCCGCCGTCGATGCCGGACACCTCGCCGTCGAAGCGCAGCTGCCACACCGTCCAGTCCTCCGCGGCCGGGCGCTCCCCCGCGGAGAACAGCCAGTCCGGGCGGGGGTCCGCGACGGGGAGGCCGTAGTGCCGGCGCCACTCGGAGGAGGAGTAGATCACCAGGCGGCGACCCCACGCCTCCTCCACCACGGCGGTGAACGCGTCGATCTCGGCCTGCGCCGCGGCGGCCTCGGGCTTCTGCTCGCAGGCGCCGTCGAACTCGAGGTCGAGCGCGGGCGGCAGCGCGGAATCCTCCGGCGGGGCGACGGCGAGGAAGTCCTCCGCCTGCTCGACGCCGGAGGAGCACAGGGTGAAGTAGTGGTAGGCGCCGGGGGTGATCCCCGCGGCGCGGGCGCCGTCCCAGTTGCGCCGGAAGTGGGTGTCGGTGAAGCCGGCGCCCTCGGTGGCCTTGAGGTAGGCGAAGGCGACCCCGTCGGCGGCCACCAGCGACCAGTCGATGTCGCCCTGATGGCTGGAGACGTCCACGCCCATCACCTCGTCGGCCGCGAGCTCCACCCCCTCGGGGAGGTTGCCCCTCACGGCGGCGCCCTCCTCGGCGGCGGGGACGGCCATCGCGGCGTCGTCGGCCGTGAAGGGCGTGCGCTCGGCGAGCGCGGCCTCGCCCGACCCGCCGCGCAGCGCACCGATCACCGAGGCGGCGCAGCCGCCGATCGCCAGCAGCAGCACGAGCGCGAGCGCACCCGCGACGATCTGTCGTCGCCGGACCTGTTCCGGTGTGAAGCGGGGCACGCTGGGACGGTACAGGAGCGCACGCCGTCGACGACGGACGACGTGCCGTGCGCCGCGGGATCTCGCGCCCCGCAGCAGGCGCGCCGTCGGCCGGTCCGCCGGCGCCGGCTCGTCCCGCCGGGCCCCCGGGTCAGCGGGCGAAGAGCGTGGCGAAGGCGCGAAGCAGCCGCGGCGCGTCGTCGGCGTCCCGGCCGCGCAGTGCGTCGAACACGTCCTCCATCTCGTTCGGGGAGAAGTAGCCGTGGTCGCGGTAGGCGCGGGCCCTCTCGATGATCGAGGGGACGTCCAGCTCCGGGTGGAACTGGGTGGCGTACTGGCGGGTGCCCACCCGGAACATCTGCACCGGGCAGGTGCGGCCGGAGGCCAGGGCGGTGGCGTGCGGGGGCAGGGTGTGGACGGCTTCCTTGTGCCCCACCAGGCCGGTGAAGGTGTGCGGCAGCTCGGCCTCGCGGATCAGGGGATCCTCGCGCCCGGCCTCGGTGAGCGAGACGTCCACGGCGCCGAGCGGCTCGCCATGGGTGCGGTCGATCAGCGCGCCCTGATGGGTGCCGAGGGTGCCGATGCCGTAGCAGGCGCCGAGGAACGGGATGTCCTCGGCGATCACGCGGTCCAGCACGCGGGAGATCTCCGCCTCGGCCCGCACCTGGGCCTCGGACTTGCTCGGGGCCGGGTCCGAGACGGTGAACGGGCTGCCGCACAGGATGATCCCGGAGATGTCCTCGCCGCCGAGGTCGGGGAACGGGTCGCGGTCCAGGCGTGCCCAGAGCAGCTGGTGCTCCTCGAGACCGGTGAAGTCGAGCACGGCGGCGCGCTCGGTGAGGGCGACGTCGTCCTCGGGGCGGGTGGCGATCTGCACGAACGGTCTCACGCGGGCATCGTAGTCCCCGCGACGGCGTGCTCCCGCCGCGTACTCTGCGAGGGCGTCGTCTCCCTGCGGGGGGCCGTGGATCCGAGGAAGGAGTCCCCGCATGAGTCCCCAGCCGGTCGGTCGTGCCGAGCCCGCGCCGGTGGGCGGCCACCCGTTGCCCGAGCGCCTGCGCGCCTCGCAGGACCCGGGGGTGCACGCGTGGCGGGAGGGGCTCCCGGAGATCGTGGAGGAGCTGCGGGAGCGGTGGCGGCTCCGCCTCGAGGCTCCGTTCGAGCCCGGCGGGTCGAGCGCCTGGGTGGCGCCGGTGCGCGAGGCCTCCGGTGCCGAGCGGGTGCTGAAGGTGGCCTGGGCGCACGAGGAGTCCCGCGACGAGGCGGCCGGGCTCCTGGCCTGGCAGGGGCGGGGCGCGGTGCGCGTGCATCGCAGTGCGCAGCACGGGGAGACCTCGGCGCTGCTGATCGACCGGGCGCGGCCGGGGACGCCGCTGCGGGAGCTGCTCACCTGGCCCGCACGGGACGAGGTGGTCGCGGCGGTGGCGCGGCGCCTGTGGCGGCCCCCGCAGGAGCTGGTGGACGGCGAGGCCGCCGCCGCGTTCCGCCCGCTGGCGCAGATGTGCGCGTGGTGGGCCGATGAGGCGCAGCAGCGGGCCGACGCCGGGCTCTCGCCGCTGCCCGCCGATCTGGTCGCGCACGGCCTGGAGCTGTTCCGCGAGCTGCCGGCCCTCTGGGACGGCGAGCCCGTGCTGCTGGCGACGGATCTGCACCCGGAGAACGTGCTGCTCGTCGAAGGCCCCGACGGGGCGAGCGGCGGCGACGACGCCGGGAGACACGGCGGGGCGTCGGTCCCGCACGCCGCGACGGTCGCGGCGGGGCGCTCCTGGGTGCTCATCGACCCGAAGCCGTACGTCGGCGATCCTCACTACGACGTGCTCCAGCACATGCTCAACGATCCGGAGCGTCTGCGGGATCATCCGGGTCGCTTCGCCGAGCGGATGGCGGCTCTGGCGGGTCTGGATCCGCATCGGGTGCGTCGGTGGCTGCTGGCCCGCTGTGTGCAGGAGGCGCGGTTCCCGGGGGCCGGGGGTCTGGAGGCGGCGGCGCCGGCGGCTCTGGCTCTGGCGGCCGACGGGGTGGAGTGACCCGCCCGATCAGCGGGGTGGGGGTGGTGGTGCGGCTGGTGCCGGAGTGGCCTGTCCAGCGCACTCGGTGACCGGGCGCGTGCGGGTCCCGCACCCGCTGCACCGATCGGGTGCTGGTCTCCTTGGTGTTGCAGTGCGCGCAGAGCCCCTCACCGTTGTCGAGGCTGGTGGCGCCGCCCTGGGCGACGGGCACGATGTGGTCGCCGTGCCGCACCGCGGCGTTGCAGAACGGACCGCGGCAGGTGGTGTCCCGCCAGGTCAGGAAGCGTCTCATGGCCGGCGGGAAGGTGCGGGCGGTGGAGTCCATCGCCACCAGCTCACCGGTGGTGGGGTGCGTGTAGAGGCGGCGGAGCGTGGCGCGCACGGCGTCGCCGTCCTCGCCGAAGGGGTCGTCCTCAGGGCGTCGCGGGGCCGTGGTCGCGGCGCGCAGCTGCTCCCGCACGGCCTCGGCGGGCACGGCGCCGTAGCCCTCGAGGTGGGCGACATCCCCCGCGTCCGGGCAGAAAAGGGCACGGTCGGTGATGAGCACGCCCACGTCGAGGACGACCGGCTCCGCGGCGCCGTCCCCGCGCCCCAGGAGGAGCTCGGTGAAGGCGTCGGCCATGACGGCGCCGTGCCCGTCCCTGCCTCCGGCGGCGCGTCGACGCTCGGCCTCCAGGGAGAGCCGTTTGTGGATCCGGCGGGCGTCGATCGCGGTGATCTTCGCGCTGAGCGTGGCCATCCCGTGCCGGCCCGGGGTCAGGGTCACGTGGCGCTGAGCGCGGGCGCGTCGGTGCCGGAGCGCCTCGCCCTCGGGGTCGAGCTCTCCGGCGATCGTCGCGACCGCGTCCTTCCAGCGGCGGGCCCCGGCGCCGTCGAAGTCGGCCAGCCGCTCTCCCAGCACGCCGTCCACCGCGCGGGCGAGGTCCGGGTCGAGCACCGCGGCGGCGTCGGCCACGGCGTAGACGGCATCGCTGGCGACCTGCCCGGTGCGCAGGGCGTCCATCATGCGCGGGAGCGTGTCGACCAGGCGCTGCGCGGAGGCGAGGGTGCGCCCGGCCCTGTGGGGCGAGCACCGGGTGAGCAGGGTGAGATCCTTCGCGGTGGCACGGTCGGCGAGCTCGTCGGTAGCGGTGCGGGAGGGCTCCGCGCCACCCTCGTGCGCCGCGTCGTCCCGCGCGGCGGCGTACCGCTCCCGGCGCGTCACGTCCCGCAGCGCGATCACCGCGCGTGCCTCGAGAGCTTCCATCGCGCCCGCGCACCGCTGCAGGGCGCCGAGCAGGTGGGTGAACTCGGCCCGCTCGCCGCCGTCGACGTCGAACGCCGTGCCCGGATCCCCGGCGACCTCCTGCACGAGAAACGCGAGATCACCGAGCGCCTCGGCGAGCGCCCGCGGCCCGCCCTCGCGCAGCGCGGCCAGGAACGCCTGGGGCGACGGCTCGTCCCCAGGGCTCACGGTGCGCGGCTGACTGCTCATGCACCCATCGTTCCCGCCGGTGAGGTGCAGGAGAAGGGCGACGGTACCACTGTGGACGGGGCCGGGATGGGGAGGGGAGGTCGAGGGGCGGCGACGGCGGTATCGGGTCAGCAGCCGGCGCGCAGTCACCCCCTGCCCAGGCCCGCGCACCACAATGGCCCCATGACCACTCTCGCCGACCTCACCGCCACCGCCCTCTCCGGCCGGGACCAGGACCTCTCCGAGCACCTGGGATCCGTCGTGCTGGTGGTGAACACCGCCAGCAAGTGCGGGCTCACCCCGCAGTACGCCGGCCTGCAGGCGCTCCACGAGCGCTTCTCGGCGCAAGGGCTGACCGTGCTCGGCTTCCCCTGCGACCAGTTCATGCACCAGGAGCCCGGCACGGAGGCCGAGATCTCCGAGTTCTGCCAGGTCAACTACGGAGTCACCTTCCCGATGTTCGCGAAGATCGAGGTGAACGGCGAGGGCGCGCATCCGCTGTACCAGTGGCTGACCGGTCCCCATGCCGGCGCCGCCGCGGCCTCGCGCTCCGGCGCCGACACCACGAGCGCCGACGGGATCCCCGCCGGCGACATCGAGTGGAACTTCGCGAAGTTCCTGCTGGGCCGCGACGGCACGGTGCTGCGCCGCTACGCGCCGCAGGTGGAGCCGGCCGACCTCGCCGAGGACATCGCGCAGGCGCTCAGCGCCACCGCCTGACGGGCCCCGGCGTCACCGCCTGACAGTGCGCCGCGCCGGGCCCGACTGAGCGCAAGCCGCCGGCGCGCTCACCGACCGAGCGTCCACCCGTCGGCCACCACCTGGGCCCTGTCGCCCGCACGGTCCGTGTCCAGCAGGGTGCGGTGCCCGTCGAGCACCCGCAGCCGTGACACCCAGGCGCCGAGACCGCGCACGGCGCCGTCGGTGCTCAGCCGCAGCCGCACCTGCACCTCCCCGGTCAGCGGCGCGCCGCCGTCCGAGAGCGGGAAGCGGCCGTCCCACACGGCGCGCCGGCCCCAGCCGGTGATCTGCCCGTCCGGCACCTCCACCGGCTCCTCGTGCCGCGCCTGCAGGGTGCCCGGCAGGGGCAGCCAGGTCTCGCCCTCGTCGGCGGAGGCCTCGAGAACCAGCACGTCGTACGCCGTCTCGAGGTGCGCGAACAGGTCCGTGCGCAGCTCCGCGCCGCCGTCGCCCACGTCGAGGGCGAGGGTGAGGGTCGCGGTCGTCCCGTCCTCCTCGCCCGCATGCCAGCCGTCGCGGACCTCCCGGGGGACGATCCCGAGGGCGCGGGCCACGCAGGTGGAGACCTCGCGGCGGGTCACCGAGGTGGTGGACCACGCGCGGGTGGGGTGGACCGAGTTGGTCAGCAGCACCACGATCGTGTCGGTGAGCGGGTCGATCACCAGCGAGGTGCCGGTGAAACCGGTGTGCGCGCCGCTGTACGGGCTGGTGAGCCCGGCGTGGTAGTACCAGGCCTCGAGCTCGGGGCCGAGCCCGCGGCGCGCGCCCGGCACTCCGGTGATCTCCGCGATCCGGTCGGTGAACATCTGCTCGACGGTCTCCGCCTCGAGGATGCGGGCGTTCCCGTAGCGGCCGCCGCCCAGGAACATTTGCCCGAACACGGCCAGGTCGCGGGCAGTGGAGAACACGCCGGCGTGCCCCGCCACCCCGCCGAGCGAGTACGCGTTCTCGTCGTGCACGTGGCCGTGCACGAGATAGCCGTAGTAGTCGATGTACTCGGTCGCCGCGATGCGGGGCTTCCACGACGCGGGCGGGTTGTAGGTGGTGTCCTCCATGCCCAGCGGCGCGACGATGTGCTCGTGGACGTACTCGTCCAGCCCCTGCCCGGAGAGCTTCTCGACGATCAGCCCCAGGGTGATCAGCCCCAGGTCCGAGTACACGTACTCGGTGCCGGGGGCGGCGTTCGGCGCGACCGTGAGCACGGCATCGAGCCGCGAGGGGACGTCGGGGTGGGCCGAGTACAGGTTGATGAACGCGGGCAGCCCGCCCACGTGGGTGAGCAGGTGCTGCACGGTCACCTCGCCCTTGCCGTTCTCCGCGAAGCGCGGCAGGTGGTCGGCGACCTTGTCGTCCAGGCCCAGCAGCCCCTTCTCGACGTGCTGCATCACGGCGGTGGCGGTGAAGATCTTCGAGATCGAGGCGAGGTCGTAGACGGTGTCGGTGCGGGAGGGGATCCGCTGCTCCTCGGGCAGCTGCGTGGTGGCGTCCTGCCAGCGCAGCGCGTACCCGTCGGCGTGCTCGTAGGCGATCCCGGCCTGCGAGGCGACCAGCACGGAGGCGCCGGAGAAGCGGGGCGGATCGTGCTCCAGCCCGTCGCGCACGATGTCGGGGATCCGTGCGAGCTCGTCGGCGTCGAGGCCGACGGCGCCCGGCCGCTGCTCCCGCAGGGTGCGGCCGGAGCCGCGGCGGGCCCAGGGACCGGCGTGGGGGCCGCCGCGCCGCCAGTCCGGGGCGGCACCGGCGGCCTCTCCGGTCGCGGCGTCGGCGGCGCCGTCGGGGGTGCCGTCCTCGCCCGGGGAGGGCTCCCCGGCGGCGTGGGCGAGGGCGGGGAAGCCCGCGGCGGCGAGCGCGGTCGCGGCGAGGCCGGTGCGGCGGGTGATCAGGGGGTCCATGAGGCTCCTTCTCTCCGGCGCGCGGCGATGCGCACCGCCCGCCACGCTAGCCACCCCGCCGCGCCGTGGGCAAGGAAGCGCTGGTCAGCGCGGCGGGGCGTGCCCCGGCACGGCCGCGCGCGCCTGCCGCGTCTCGCGGATCCCGAGGATCAGCACCACCACTCCGGCCACCATCATCACCAGCCGCGCGATCTGGACCACCGAGTCGAGCACGGACAGCACCGTGGCGAACGCGCCGACGCCGTCGGGCAGCCCCGAGGGGTCGCCGGTGACGGAGAACGACACCACCAGGCCCAGCACGGACGCGGCCAGCACCAACGCCGCGCCGACGCGCAGCCTCCCCTCCCCCTTGACCACCACGACGATCGCGAGCACGAACGCGGCGAGGGACAGGCCGATGGTCAGCAGCGCGACCGCGACGATCACCAGCGTGAGCACCAGGTAGGCGGCGATCATGCCCTCGCCCGTCGGGTCCACCTCCAGGGAGCCCAGCGCGAACAGGGCCCCGAGCGCGCTGACCACGGAGAACAGCACCGCCGCCAGCGTGACCACCACCAGGGCGACGGCGGGTCGCACCGGGAGGTCGTACGGGCTCTTCGGACGCCGCGGCCCGGGTGCGCCGCCGGCCGGGGGCGGGCCCGGCGGGGGCTGGGGTGCACCGGGCGGGGGCGGGTAGGTGCCCGACGGGGGCTGGTGGCCGCCCCACGAGGGCTGATGACCGCCCGACGGGGGCTGCGCGCCCGACGAGGGCTGATGGCCGTTCGACGGGGGCGGGGGCGCGCCGTAGGGCGACTGCGCGTGATTCATGCCCGGCCCCCGTCCCGTCGCAGCTCCAGCACCGGCACGCAGGCCGGACTGAAGCCGAGCACCTGCCCGTAGAAGGACAGCGACGCCTCGATCGCGCGGATGATCGTCTCAGCCTTGCGGAAGCCGTGCTGCTCGCCCTCGAACAGGAGGTAGGCGTGCGGGATGCCCTTGGCGGCGAGCGCGTCGCGGAACAGCTCGGACTGGCTGGGCGGCACGATCCTGTCCTCGTCGCCCTGCAGCAGCAGCACCGGCACCTCGAGCTCGTCCACGTGGCTGAGCGGCGCCCGCTCCACGTAGAGGTCCCGCCTCTCCGGATACGGGCCGACGAGCCCGTCGATGTATCGCGACTCGAAGTCGTGGGTGTCCAGGCGAAACGCCTCCAGTTCGGCCACGCCGAAGCTGGAGACGCCGGCGGCGAAGGCGTCGGTGCGGGTGAGGCAGGCCAGGGTGGTCCAGCCGCCGGCGCTGCCGCCCTCGATCGCGAGCCGGTCCCCGTCGGCGATCCCCTCGGCGACCAGGTGCTCCATCACCGCGACCGTGTCCTGCACGTCCACGACGCCCCACTGCCCTCGCAGACGGTTGCGGTAGGCGCGGCCGTAGCCGCTGGAGCCGCCGTAGTTCACCACCACCACGCCCAGGCCGCGGGAGGTGTAGTAGGCGACCGGCAGGGAGAGCACCGGCGCCACGTGCGCGGTGGGCCCGCCGTGCACCTGCGCGATGAACGGCGGCAGCTCGCCCTCGCGGCCCGCGAAGCCCTCCTGGCGGGGTCGATGCACGATCGCGTGGACCACGCCGCCGTCCGGCAGCGGCACCTCGATGCTCTCCCCCTCGGGCAGGAGGCCCGGATCGGGGGCGTCGTCCCGGGAGGAGCGCAGCACCGTCAGCGGGGACAGGACGGGACCGTCGAGGTCGAGCCGGGCGAGGTGGAGCGCCGAGAACTGCGTGGGCGAGGCACCGGCGAGCACCAGCAGGCCGTCCTCGCGCAGCGTCGCGGCGCCGATCTGCGTGAGCGGGCAGTCCAGCGCCGTGAGCTCGCCCGTGCTGATCCGCAGCACGGACAGGGAGGTCGCGGCGCGTCCGTGCTGCACCAGGGCACGGTCCGGATCGAGCACCTGGTACCAGGTGCTGCCCAGCGTCCACAGCGGGCCGGCGAACTCCTCGTCCCGCTCTAGCACCTGCCGGGAGCCGTCGGCCCGCGACCACACCCACGGGTTCCACCAGCCGGAGCTGTCCGCGAGGAACATCAGGCGCTCCTCGTCGAGCCACTCGGGCTGCAGCACGGAGACGTCGGCGCCGCCGGCGAGGATCTCGCCCTCCCCGGCGCTGCCGTGCATCAGCGGGGCGAGGTGCAGCTCGGTGCCGTCCCACGGCATCTGCGGATGCTCCCAGCTGATCCAGGCGAGCTGCGTGCCGTCCGGGCTCACCCGCGGATGCGCGACGAAGCGGGAGGAGGGGGTGACGCGGCGCAGCGCGGAGGGATCCTCTGCCGCGGAGCCGTCCAGCGGCACCTGGCAGATGTAGCGCTCTATGTGCGGGGCGCCGTCCGCGTCGGTGCGCGGGCCGTCCTCGCCGCCGGTGTGGTCCTCGCACACCCACCACACCTCCACGGTGCCGTCGGGCGCCGTGACCACGGTGGGCTCCGCCCAGCGCAGCGAGGGGCCGTGCGCGGACCCCACCTCGGGGCCGACAGGGGTGAGCGGGCGGGGCTGCTCCCCCTCGCGCATCGCATGCACGCGCTGGTCGGCGAAGTTCACGAACACCACCAGCGGAGCGAGCTCCTCGTGCGCCTCGGCGCCGGGCTCCGGCCGTGCGCCGGGGACCACCGTCCAGCTCGCCCCGCCGTACTCGTGCACCCGCGAGCGGGCGTTGAACGGGGCGGGCAGCACGGTGACCGTCTCCGCCGGCGGCTCCTCCCCGAGGCCGACGGGACCCGCGGTGCGCACAATCGCCTGGCGACCGCCCTCGGTGGCGATCCCCTCCGTCCACCACACCTCCTCGCCCACCGGGAGCGGGGCGCCCAGACGGGTGCCGCCGGTGGCGAGCTGCTTCGCGGTGAGGGACGAGGGCCAGGAGCCGTACGGGAGTGTGGTGACCATGAGGCCAGCGTAGGCAGTGGGCGGGGTGGGCGGGTCGGGAACGGGCGGTGGTGTGGACGGGTGGTGGTGTGGACGGGACGTCGGTTCCGCGTCCACACGGCCGCGCCCCTGCATCGTCACCACGAACTGCGCAGCACCCGCAGCGCGTCCTCGAGCGAGAGGCCCTCGTCGCGCGCGGTGCTCGCCAGATGCCGCGCCGCCTGCGCGACGGTCGAGGAGACCGGGGCCGCCTCGTCGCTGACCCGGGTGCCCGAGCCGACCCGGGTCACGAGGAGTCCGTCGGCCTCCAGCGAGCGGTAGGCCTTCGCCACGGTGCCGGGGGCGACGGCGAGGTCGGCGGCGAGCTGACGGACCGAGGGCAGGCGCTCGCCCCGGCCCAGCCGACCCGTGGTGATCAGGCCGCTGATCTGATCGTGGATCTGTCGGGCGGGGCTCCCGCCCTCCGGGGTCACGCTGAGGATCACGACGGGACCGCACTGCGACGCGGGCGGGAGAGGGACGGCGCGGGCACGGCGGTCAGGGCCGTGAACGCCCACAGCGCGCAGCCTACGCACGCGGCCACCGCCGAGAGCACGTCGAGTGTGCCCGAGAGGGCGGCGAACGGCGTGCTGATCGAGAACCACCCTCGGTCACCGCCGGAGAAGGTGCCGGAGAGTCGCGAGGTGTTCGCCAGGGATCCCACGATCGTTCCCAGATGCAGCAGCAGCCCTCCGAGCGCGATCCGCGCGACGTTCGCGCTGCGCAGCCGGCGGTTCGCCGCGTCGGCAGGCTCCGCCTCGGCCAGCGGCGGGCGCGCGATCCCGGACAGGGCCCACCAGGTGGCCGCGCCCAGCGGCACCAGCAGCACCAGCGGGAGGGCGGAGCGATGCCATCCGTAGATGCCCGTGCCGAGCGTGCCCGAGCCGACGTCCACCACGTAGCGGGTGTACTCGCCGTTCTCGTCCGGCCGGGAGGCCATGCCCGCGGCGAGCGTGGGCACGAGCACGAGCACGAGGGCGATGACGAGAGCGGCGAGCCAGCGGGCGTCGAGGAAGGTGCGCCAGGTCCGCGGCGCGAGGGATGCCCCCGTGGACGGCGCGCGGTGCGGGCGGACGGCGCCCAGCGCGACCAGGGCCACCAGCCCGAGCACCAGCGGCAGCGCGTAGCGGGCCCCGAAGACGGCCGACCAGAGCTCGCGGGGCGCCTCGACCCACAGCGGCATCGCCCCGAGCACGGAGTACGCCGCCAGGAGCACCACGGCCCCTCCGGCCACCGCCGCCGTCACGGCACGGCCCGCCTCCAGCGCAGGGAGCCCGCGACGGCGCACCGTCCACGCGAGCGCGCCGAGCACGATCCCGGCCAGGGGCTTCCAGAGCAGCATCCCCAGCAGCGTCCAGGCCATGACGAACCTCCACGGTGTACCAGTGAGTTGACACACACCGTATCAGTCGCGTGGTACACCTGGGTGCATCGCCCAGGCCGTTGCCCCCGCAGCCTGCTCGCTCAGCGCTCCTCGCTGTGCGGCTCCTGCTCCCCCTCGCCCGGCGCCCGGGCGAGGTCCTGCGGGGCGGTGCGCGGGTCCACGGGCGAGCCGGAGAGGTAGGCCGCGCGCGCCAGCACGTTCGAGGCGATGGAGGAGACGATGATCAGCGCCAGCACGGTGAGCAGCGTCTTCACCAGCACGAAGGGGTCCAGCCCGGCGGTGCGGGTGTGCTGCAGGAAGGCGCCGATCACGATCATCGGCAGGCCCAGGCCGGTGGCCGGGGAGAGCACATTGATGCGGCTGAAGGAATCGCGGGCGTGGAACATCGACAGCGCGGCGGTGAGCATCCAGAACGCGCCGCCGATCAGCAGCACGCCGATCAGCGCGGTGAGGGCGAGGTCGAGCACGGGGTTCATCGGCGCCCCTTCGTGAGGATGCGGGCCAGGGCCACGGTGGCGAGGATCCCCAGCACGGACGCGATCAGCGCGGCGTCCACCGCCGCGGCGGAGGAGTTCACCAGGCCGATCAGCACCAGCACCCCGATGCCGGAGAAGAACACCAGATCGCCCACCACGGCGCGGCTTGCCGGATCCGGGGCGGTGGCCACCCGGAACAGGCCCACCAGGATCGCGGCGCCCAGCAGCGCCACGGCGGTCCACAGGATGATGGTCATCGCTCGTCCTCCTCCTGCTCGCGGGGCTGCTCGTGCGAGGTCCCTCCCGGCACGGAGCGCCCACCGGCTCCGGAGCGCCCGCCGGGACCCGTGCGATGGCCCGCGGCGCGGATCCGACGCACGGCGCGCCCGTCCGCGAAGCGCTCGTCGGCCGCACTGCGCGACCGGCGCGGGAGCAGCGCCGCCTCGGCCCCGCCCTTCCCGCGGGAGGCGCGCAGCAGGCGCTGCTCCATCTCGCGCAGGTCCTCGACCACCTGCTCGCGCGACTCGGCGAACAGCACGTGCACGAACAGGCTCGGACCCTCCTCGAGGGTGCCGTGGGCAGTGCCCACCACCAGCGTGCCGGGGGTGATCGTGATCGAGGAGGCCATCGCGATGATCTCCAGGTCCGTGGTGGCCCGCAGCGGGTACTCCACGATCGCGGGCGAGCTGCGGGTGCGGGGGCTGTACACCCCGGCGGCCACCGCGAAGGAGCCCTTCACGATCTCGCCGATCATCCACAGCACGTAGGTGAACGTGTACCAGGCGCGCATCAGCCGATCACCGCCTCGACGTAGGCGTCGACATCCAGCAGGTCCGTGGCGGCCACGTCGATGCTGGGCAGCACGGCGCCGATCCCCGCGAACAGCGCCAGCGACAGCGCGATCATGGCCGCGCCCGGGGCCAGCAGCCGCCGCGGCACCCGCACCTCGTCGGGCAGCGGCTGCTCCTCGCCGCGGCCCGTGGTCGGATCGTCCGGCCGGTAGGTGGTCATGTCCTCACCCCAGGCCAGGCGGCGCCACACCCGCTGCAGGCCCAGCAGCGAGCCCACGGAGGCGACCACCACCGCGCACAGAGCCGCCCAGCCCAGCACGGCGTCCCCGGCGGTGATCTGCTGGGAGGAGGCCTGCAGCAGGCCCACCTTGCCCCACAGGCCGGAGGTGGGCGGCAGGCCCACCAGGCTGAACATGCCCAGCGCCATCACCGCCATCACCCACGGCTCGCGCCGGGCCAGGCCGCTGAGGCGGTCCAGGCGGCCCGAGCCGTAGGTGTGCTCGAGCGCGCCGGTGGTGAGCAGCAGGGAGGACATCGTGATCACGTGGTGGACCAGGTAGAGGATGCCCGCGGTCACCGAGAGCTGGGTGAGCAGCACCAGGCCCAGCAGGATGTGGCCCACGCCGGTGACCATCTGATGGCCCATCGCGGTGCGCACCCGGGTGGCCGCGGCGGTGGAGAACGCGCCCACCAGGATCGTGGCCAGCACCAGCACCGCGAACACGGTGAGGAACGGGAGCTCGTCGTCGAAGGCGACCGCGACGATGCGGTAGATCGCGTACAGCGCCACCTTGGTGTGCAGGGCGGAGAACAGCGCCATGATCCCGGCCGACGTCGCGGGGTAGGCGCGCGGCAGCCAGGAGTGCACCGGCACCATGCCGCCCTTGACGGCCAGGGCCAGCAGCACCACGACCAGGGCCGCGGCGGTGACCGGGTTCTCGCCGCCGGCACCGGCCAGCGCGGCGAGGTTCACGGTGCCGGCGGTGCCGTACACGAACCCCACGCCGATCAGCAGCACCGTCGAGGTGAGCAGGTTGACCAGCACGAACAGTCGGCCGATGCCGAGGCGACGCCAGGTGCCCGTCAGCGCGATCAGCGCGTAGGAGGGCATCAGCATCACCTCCACCCACACGAACAGGTTGAAGAGGTCGCCGGTGAGCAGCGCGCCGTTCACGCCGGCGCTCAGCAGCAGGAGCAGCGGCGGCACGAAGCGGTACCGCGACTCGCCGGTGAGGATGAGGAACACGGTGGCGGCAAGCGTGGACAGCGCCGTCACCAGCAGCATCACGGCGCTGAGGGTGTCGGAGACGAAGGGGATCGCCAGCACGTCGGCGAAGCCGCCGACGGCGTGGGAGAGCACCGGCACGGTGCGGTGGAAGGCCAGCAGCCACAGCGCGCCGAGCGCCACCAGCAGCGGGGCGCCCAGCATCACCGCGACCTCCACGGGGCGGCGGCGCACCACCACCAGCGCGGCGGCGCCCAGCAGGGGCACCACCACGAACAGCGGCAGCAGGGCGGGGTTCACGGCGGGGATCATCAGTCGTGGGTCTCCCCGGTGTCGGGATGGGCGGTCATGTCGTCGTCCCGGCCGATCACCGCGAGGGTGAGCATGAAGATCGTGACCGCCATCGTGATCACGATCGCGGTGAGCACGAACGCCTGGGGCAGCGGATCGGCCATCTCGGCGCGGGAGGAGAGGTCGGTGAGCGGCTCGGCCCGCCAGCCGGGCACGCCGGTGGCCAGCAGGGCGAAGTTCGCGGCGTGGCTGAGCAGGGTCATCCCGAACACGGCGCGCACCATGCTGCGCTGCAGCAGCAGGTACACACCGCCGGTGACGAGCACGGCCACGGTCAGGGCGAGGATCATCGGCGTCCGGCCTCCCTCGGCTTCGTTCCGGCGGTCAGGTGCGCGGTGCCCACCCCGACTCGTCGGCGGCGCGCGGGCTCGCCGCGGGTGGTGTCCAGCGGGCCGGGCAGCTCGCCCTCCACCGCCTCGTCGGTGCGCTCACGGGTGCCCTCGCCGGACTTCTCGCCCGTGGTGGCGCCGGCGCCCAGCAGGTTCACGGCCACCATCACCAGGCCCAGCACCGCCAGGTACACGCCCAGGTCGAAGATCATCGAGGTGGAGACGTGCTGGCCCAGCAGGTAGCCGTGCAGCGGCTCGAGGAAGCCCTCGTGGAGGAAGCCCAGCACGCCGGAGCCGAGCGCCACCAGCACGCCGCCGCCGATCAGCAGCAGCGGCAGGCGCGGCGGGCCGATCTGGCGATCCCGCGAGGTGGACAGGTACAGCAGCGCCACGATCGCGGAGCCCACCAGGGCGGCGATGAAGCCGCCGCCGGGGGCGTTGTGGCCGCGCAGGAACAGCATCAGCGACAGCAGCGCGAGGATCGGGCCCACCACGCGCACCATCAGCTGCAGCGCGGCGGCGTTGCCCCAGGCCGAGGAGATGGCCCGGTGCGCGGAGGTGCCCTCCTCGCGCAGGTGCGGGGCGTCGACCTGCTCGTCGGCGCGGGCGGGGTCGATGAACATGTGGCGCACGCTGGAGAGCACGGCCACGATCGCCACGCCCGCCATGCCCAGCACGGAGAGCTCGCCGAGCGTGTCCAGCGCACGGAACTCCACCAGGATCACGTTGACGATGTTGTGGCCGCCGGTGATCTCCTCGGCATTGTCGATGTAGTACTCGGCGACCTCGCTGCGACCGCGCCGGCCCATGAACGCGAACACGCCAGCGCCGGCGGCCAGGCCCACCGGGACCGCGATCAGCAGCGCGCCCAGTCGGCGGGAGCGGCGCGGGGAGCCGTCGCGCTGCGGGGCCTCGAAGCGCTGCGGCAGCCGCTGCAGCACCAGCATGATCACGATGATCGTCAGCGACTCCACCAGCAGCTGGGTGAGGGCGACGTCCGGGGCGCCCAGCGCCAGGATCTGCACGGTGGCGAGGATGCCCACCGCGGAGAGCGCCACCGCCGCGCCCAGCCGGTCCCGTCGCGTGGCCACCACGATCACGGCGGCGGTGACCAGCACCAGCAGGATCACGTCGATGGTGCGGTTCATGCCCTGCTGCAGCGGCGCGAGGTCCCCCCACAGCACGGCGAGGGAGCCCAGCACCACCGCGGCGAAGGCCAGCAGGATCGCGCCCAGGTGGCGCATCGGATCGTCAGAGGCGATGGGGCGCACCAGCACCGCCGCGACGCGCTCGGCGAGGCGGTCCACCGCCGTGAGCACGCGGGCGCCATCCACGGGGAAGGGCCGCGCCTCCAGGGCAGGCAGCACCCGCTTCCGCGCCAGCGCGATCAGGGTGCCCAGCGCGATCACGGCGGCGGTGAGACCCAGCTCCGGGGTGATCCCGTGCCAGAAGGCCAGATGGGGGTGGAAATCGCCGCCCAGGGCCGCGTCCATCGCGCGCCCGACGGGGGTGTCCAGCACCCCCACCACCAGCGCGAGCGGCAGGCCCACCAGGATCGGCAGCGCGGCCGGGCCCAGGAACAGCAGGCCGGGGGCGTGGGCGTCCTCGGCGCGCACCAGCGCGCCGGTGGCGTCGTGCGCGCCGGGGGCCGACGGCGCCCGCTCCCCGTCCACGCGGGCCAGGAGCTCCTCGTCACGACCGTCCACGAAGGCGCCCAGCACGATCTTCGCGCAGTAGGCGAAGGTGAGCACGCTGGCGCCGGCGATGCCGAGCGCCACCGCCCAGGGCGCCCAGGCAGGGCCGCCGGTCTCGAGCGCGCCGGTGAGCAGCGATTCCTTGGAGACGAAGCCGAGCATCGGCGGCAGGCCCGCCATGGACATGCAGCCCAGCACGGTCACCGCGAAGGAGCCGGGCATCGTGCGCCACAGCGCCGGCATGCGCCGCAGCTCGCGGGTGTGCACGGCGTGGTCCACCACGCCCACCATCATGAACAGCCCGGACTTGAACAGGGCGTGCGCGATGGTGTGCAGCACCGCCGCCAGGATCGCGTACTCGGTGCCCACGCCGATGAGGGAGACGATGAGGCCCAGCTGGCTCACCGTCGAGTAGGCCATCAGCTTCTTGAGATCACCCTGCTGCAGGGCCAGGAAGCCGCCCACGAAGGCGGTGATGATCCCCGCCACGATCAGCAGCACGTTCCAGGCGGGGACGTCGTGGAAGGCGGGGCTGAAGCGCAGCAGCAGGAAGATGCCGGCCTTCACCACGGCGGCGGCGTGCAGGTAGGCGGAGACCGGTGTGATCGCGGCCATCGCATCCGGCAGCCACACGTGGAACGGGAACTGGGCGGACTTCGTGCAGGCGGCGACGGCGACCAGGAGGGCGACCAGCGTGGTGAACGCCGGGTCCTGCTGCCAGACCTCATCGGCCAGCACCTCGCTGAGGGAGGTGGTGCCCAGGCGCAGCACCATCAGCGTGACGGCGCTGAGCAGGGCCAGGCCGCCCAGGAAGGTGATCAGCAGGGTGCGCATCGAGGCGGCCTGCCCGGCCGCGCCGGAGCGGGCGATCAGCAGGAACGACGCGATCGAGGTGAGCTCCCAGGCGATGAACAGCAGCACCAGGTCGTCGGCGAGCACCAGGGTCACCATCGACAGGGTGAACAGCGCCATCACCAGGGAGAAGCTGAGATTGCGGCCCACCGGGAGGTACCGCGCCGAGTAGGCGAGCACCACCGCGCCGATCACCAGCGCGATCATCGAGAAGACGATGCCGATCCCGTCGGCCCGCAGCGCGAACTCCACACCCCACTGCGGCGCCCACGGGACGGCGAAGGTGGTGGCCGGGTCACCGGCCCCGCCCGCCATCACGGCGGCGGTGGCGGGCAGCAGCGCCGCGGCGGCGGCCAGGTAGAGGGCGGCGAGGACCCAGCAGGCCGCGCGGCCCATCAGCCGGTCCAGCACCGGGGTGACGGCGACGGTCGCGACGAGGAGCAGCAGGGTCCACAGCACTGACACCGTCAGCACCCCGGGCGTGCGTGGGCGGCGGCGTCACGGCGGGTCATGGCGGGGAGTCTAGCGAAGCCGACTGCGGGCTCCAACGCGCCGCGAGCGCTCCGGACGGTCGGGCGCCTCGCGCGCGCGTGCGAGAGAAACTCGTCTCCGCCCCGGGCGGGGGCCGCGGAGGGGCCCGGGATCCGGTGAGCAGGTTCACAGCCGGGCCGCGGGAGCAGGGCGGCCGACGGGCCGGGCGCGGGCACGCCGGCCGACGCCCCCGAGCGCGGGCAGCAGGACGGCCCCGCGCGGCGCGAGGGTTCTCGCGGCGCGCGGGGCCGTTCGGGCGCGGTGCGGGGCCGACGTCGCTGCGACGCCGGCCCCGCACCGGCGGAGCACCGGATCGGTGGCAGATCAGTGCGAGATCAGTGCGAGATCAGCACGGCGTCAGCCGCGCTGGGGCAGCACCTGGACCACGGTGGGCTTGGGGCCCTGGCCGTCGTAGTCCGGGAAGTAGGACAGCTGCGCGCCCCACTCGCCGTCCTCGCCCGGGTGCTGCACCGAGACGAAGGCCGTGCGGTCCTCGTCGCGGATGATCGGACCGCAGGTCTCGCCGTCGCGGGGCACGGACAGGAACTGCTCGACCCGGCCGCGGGCCTCGCCGCCGAGAGTGACCCGGAACAGGCCGTCGTTGTAGCCGATGCCGGAGGGCGCGCCGTCGGTGGAGATCCACAGATTGCCCACTGAGTCGAAGGCCAGGTTGTCCGGGCAGGAGATCGGGGAGACCTGCTCCACCGGGAAGCCGGAGAAGTAGGTCTGATCGCCCTGGGCCGGGTCGCCGGCCACCAGCAGCAGGTTCCACGCGAAGGCGGTGGAGGTCTGGTCGCCCTGCTCGTCGATCTCCACGATGTGGCCGTCGCGGTTCTCGGTGCGGGGGTTGACCTCGTCCGCCGCGGCGTAGTCGCCGACGCCGCGGTTGGAGTTGTTGGTGCAGGCCACGTACACGCGACGGGAGTGCAGCGACGGCTCCACGTCCTCGCAGCGGTCCATCTTGGTGGGGCCCACGGCGTCTGCCGCGAGGCGGGTGTGCACCAGCACCTCCTCGAGGGTGAAGCCGGGCACCGCGGACTCGCCGTCCAGCACCAGCGGCAGCCACTCGCCGGAGCCGTCGAAGGCGCCGTCCTCGGGCAGCTCGCCGGAGCCGTCGATCTCGGAGGCCGGGGAGTTGCCGGTGAACTTCGCGACGAACAGGTCGCCGTTCTCCAGCAGGGTCATGTTGTGCGCCCTGTCGCCCTCCACGTAGGTGTCGCGGGAGACGAACTTGTACAGGTAGTCGAAGCGCTCGTCATCGCCGGAGTACGCGACGACCTTGCCGTTCTCGGCGACGATCACGTTGGCGCCCTCGTGCTTGAAGCGGCCCAGCGAGGTGTGCTTGCGCGGGGTGGAGGTGGGATCGAAGGGATCCACCTCGACGATGTAGCCGAAGCGGTTGATCTCGTTCTCGTAGCCCTCGGTGGTGGCGTCGAAGCGCTCGTGCTTCGACTCCCAGCCGCGGGCGGTGGCGCGATCGGCGAAGCCGTAGCGCTGCTCGGCCTCCGAGGTGGCCGCGGAGCGGAAGTAGCCGTGGAAGTTCTCCTCGCCGGAGAGCAGGGTGCCCCACGGGGTGAGGCCGCCGGCGCAGTTGCCGAGGGTGCCCAGCACGGTGCGGCCCTCGGGGTCGTCCACCGTCTTCAGCAGGTCGCTGCCGGCGGCGGGGCCGGTGAGCTGGAACTCGTCGTCGAGGTGGATGCGGCGGTTCAGCGCGGCGCCGCGCACGTAGGAGTAGGGGAAGTTCTTGTTCTTCCGCTCCAGCTCCACCACGGTGAGGCCGTGGGCGGCCATGCCGATCTCGATCGCGTCGTCCGCGTCGGTCTCGGGCGGGAACATGATGTTCTCGTTGGTGTACTCGTGGTTCACGAACATCACGGCCCGCTTGCCGTTCGTGCCCGGAATCTCCTGGATCTCGGTGTAGTCGTTGTTGTAACCGAACTGGAGGCGCTGCGCCTCGGCGCTCTGGGCGTTCCAGTCGAAGTCCGGGGCGTCGTCGAACAGCGGATCGCCCCAGCGGATGATCGGGTGCCAGTCGAAGCCCTCGGCGACGGTGAAGTCGTCGGCGGTGTACTCCACGGGCGCGATGGCCTCGAAGCGCAGCTTGGAGCCGTTCGGGGCCAGCGCGCCGGACTTCCCGCCGTTCCCGTTCCCATTGCCGTTGCCCTTGCCGTTGCCGGGCGCGGCGAGGGCGCCCTGGGTACCGCCCAGCGCGATCGCGAGCGCACCGGTGCCGCCGCCCAGCACCGCGCGGCGCGAGAGCGCGGAGGAGGCGATGTCGCGGAAGGTGGGGTTGTCGCTGTGGTTGCAGGGGCCGAAGGCGCACTGGCTGGCGCACTTCAGGGCGCAGGTCACCGCCGAGCGCTTGCCGCGCGCGGCGTCCTTCATGAGCAGGGGCAGGTCGATCAGAGCCATGGGAGGCACATCCTTCTCCGTCGTCGGTTCCCCGTGCGTGGGAGCGCGCAGGGCCGAGATGACGGTGCGTCAGAGAAGTGAGGAGCGGCCTTCCGGGTGGGCAACGAGAGATGAACTCTGCGCGACCCGAGGATGTCGGCGCAGGTCAGGGACCTGCGAGCGGAACGCTCGGTCAGGAGTGCGCTGCCCGGGCGCGAGTGCCGGCGGTCGCGGCCGGCCGACGGGCGGGCACGGTCCGGCCGACGGGCGGGCACGGCGCCGGCGCAGGCCGAGGCGCAGGCGCGTCCGCGGGGTCAGTCGCGCGCGGGCGGCACGAAGTCGCGCGGCTTCACCAGCACCACCGGCACCGGGGACTCGATCGCGACCCGCTGCGAGGTGGAGCCCAGCAGGATCTTCCCGATCGGGGTGCGGCGGCGGATCCCCAGCACCACCAGCTCCACGTCCCCCTCGTCGACGGCGTCGAGGATGTCGTCGGCCGGATCCGCCCGGGAGGGGACCGTGCGCAGCTCGTGCGGGAGCCCCGTCTCCTCCAGTCGCTCGGCGAGGGGCCGGGGATCGGTGACGCCGCGGGCCTTGCGCGGATCGAGGCCCTTCTCGGAGGCGAGCACCAGCAGCGAGTCCCCGCGCCGGGTCGCCTCCGCGACGGCGTACTCGAGGGCGGCCTCACTGGTGGCGCTGGGCACGTAGGCCAGCAGGACGGTGGGCATGGGAGCTCCTTCGGGGTCGACGGGACGGGGCGGCTCAGCGGCGGCCGATGTCGTCGGGGCGGTGGAAGCGGGTGCGGCGTGCCCGGATCGCGCCGTTGTACAGCCACGTCACCACGTACAGCGCCAGGCCCACCACCAGCAGACCGCCGGCGATCACGTAGTTCTGCAGCGGCTGCGCGATCGGGGAGACCAGGGCGAAGGAGGTGAGCGCGCCGATGATCGGCAGCACCGTGGGGGTGCGGAAGTGCCGCACGTCCACCCGGTCCCGCCGCAGCACCAGCACCGAGATGTTCACCAGGCCGAACACCGTCAGCAGCAGCAGCGCCGTGGTGCCGCCCAGCGCCGCGATGGTCTCGTCGGCGAGCACGTAGCGCACCGACAGCACCAGGGCGAACGCCAGCACCGTGGAGAAGAGGATGCCCGCGTACGGGGTGCGCCGGCCGCGCAGCACACCCTTGAGGAACCCCGGCAGCACGCCCTGCTTGGCCATGCCGTACAGCAGGCGGGAGGCCATCATCATGTTGATCAGCACCGTGTTCGCCACCGCGAAGATCGAGATGAACGCGAAGATCGTGTCGATCGGGAGGGCGGGGGCGCCCACCCGCACCACCTCCAGCAGCGGCGTGGTGGACTCGGTGAGCTGCCCGATCGGCACCACCGCGACGGCGAGGATCGAGATCAGCACGTACACCACGCCCGTGATCGACAGGCCCGTGATCAGCGCGCGGGGGAAGTTCCGCACCGGGTCCACCGTCTCCTCGGCCATGTTCACCGAGTCCTCGAAGCCCACCATGGAGAAGAAGGCCAGGGCGGTCGCGCCGATCACGGCCATGAACACGCTCTTGTCGTCCTGGGTCTCGAACAGCACCACCCGGGAGAGGTCCGCCTGGCCGCGCCCCAGCGCGTAGAAGCCCACCACGATCACCAGCGCCAGGCCCGTCATCTCGATGCAGGTGAGCACCACGTTGGCCGTCACCGACTCGGTGACGCCGCGCAGGTTCACCAGCGCCACCAGCGCGAGGAAGGCCAGCGCGATGCCGGTGGCGACCGGCCCGGCCGCCGCCCCCAGAGGCTCCTCCAGCGCGAAGGCCTTCAGCACGTTCTCGGAGAGGAAGATCGCGCTGGTGGAGGCCGAGGTGATGCCGGAGGAGAGCACCGCGAAGGTGACCATGAAGGTGACGAAGTGGATCCCGAACGCCTTGTGGACGTACAGCGCCGCGCCCGCGGCCTGCGGGTACTTCGTGACCATCTCGACGTAGGAGAGCGCCGAGACCATCGCCACGGCGAAGGCGACGATGATCGGCAGCCAGCCGGCGCCGCCCACCTCCCCGGCCACCCGGCCGGTGAGGGAGTACACGCCGGTGCCCAGGATGTCGCCGACGATGAACAGCAGCAGCAGCTTCGGCGTGATCGCCTGCTTCAGCGTCGGCTGCTCCGAGTCCGCGCCGCCCGGCGCGGCGGGGTCGGCGGCACCGGGCGCGGCACCGGCCGCGGCGACGCCGTCGGTCGTGCGGTCGGGGTCGTGGGGCTCGCTCATGGAGGACCTCCCGAGGGGATCAGGACGCCGACGGCACGTGCCGGGGCGCCATCGTCCGGGCCGCCCGGTGCGAGGGATCGCACCGGGGTGGCGGCACTCTACTCCCCCGTCGGCCGCTCCCCCGCCGGCCGCGCCTCAGCGGGCGGCTCGGTCGCCGGCGTCGCGTCCTCGTCGGTCTCCTGGCTGCCGGAGTCCAGGCGGAGGGTCTGCACCCACTGCCGGGAGGCGTCGGAGCTGATCGCCATCACGCCCAGCGCCGAGGCGCCCGCCCCCACCAGCAGCGAGTGCGCGACGTCGCCGGTGGCCGAGGTCGCCACCGCCAGCCGTGCGAAGGCGTCCACGGTGAACAGCGCCATCAGCGCGATCCGGAACCAGCGGATGCGGCGCAGCACCCCCGCCTGCAGCACCACCAGCGCTCCCGCGAACACCGTGGCCAGCACCAGCTCCTCCGGCGCGGGGACCACCAGGGCGATGTCCGGGTAGAGGTCCGCCAGGTCCATCCCGCCGAACTGCGCCACCCACTGCGCCGTCACCAGCACCGCCTGCACGAGCACCAGCAGTCCGGTGAACACCACCGTGGGCGGCGGCAGATGGTGGTCCGCGGCGCGGGCGATCACCTGGTGGAAGTCGTCCACCGTCTCCTGCCACTGCGAGGAGAGCTCGTCGGCGATCTCGGCGGGCGCCGCCGAGCCCGTGCGCCGCGCCGTGGCGATCGCCCGCTGGGTCGCGGCCCGGGTGCGCGACCGCATCACCGAGGTGCCGGTGGGGCGGTGCCGCGCGAGCATCATCGCGGTCGCGCCGTCGGAGCGCGCCGCCGCACCCGCCACGTCGATCACCGGCAGGTCCCCGTCGGTGCGGATGCGATCCCCCTGGCCGTTGCGGTGGTGGTACGAGGTGGAGAAGTCCTCGATCACCTCCACCTCGACGGCGGGATCGGCGTACCGCACCGTGTCCACCACGAAGTCGCGCTCCACGTCGATGTTCTCGTCGATCCGGTGCGTGATCTGCAGGGTGAAGAAGGAGAAGCCCACGGCGCGGTCGTAGGTGCCCGCCGCCAGCCAGTCCGTCCGGTACCCGCCCGGGAGCACGAAATCCGGCGGCATCCGCCAGAACCGCACGTGATGGCGCTTCGTGGTGGTGCCGCCCACCTCCTGCTGGTACGTGAAGTCGTGGCGCCTGCCCTGCAGGTACAGGTCCGAGACAGGCGCCGCCGGGTAGGAGCGGCGCAGCAGGGTGGAGCGCACCATCGACCACGCCGACCCCAGCGTGCGCTCCTCCGCGAGCACCCAGCCGGCCCGCCGCATCGCCACGTGCAGGTCCCGCTCCGAGCCGTCCACGGCCAGGTTGATCGGGTCCGAGAGCACGCCCTCCGCGGTGCGGGTGCGGCCGAAGAAGTAGTCCGGCAGGTAGATCCACGTCATCAGCTGATGCAGGCGCGGCAGGGTGATGTACGTGAGCAGCACCCAGAACCCCAGCAGGTACAGCAGCCGCACCGGGGTGAGCGAGAACCCCTCCACCAGGTACAGCAGCGCGATCCAGATCGACACCACCACGCCCGCGGCGATGAACAGGGTGTCCAGCAGGGCGTAGAGCTCGAAGCGGGGCCCCTCCGCCGAGTGCCCGCGCGCGTGGTCGTACCGGGGCGGCTGGGTGGGCAGCGGCCGCTGCAGCGGGATCAGCCGCGAGGAGCGGGCCGGGGTCATCCGCTCCAGGCCGTTCTCGGCGAGGTCATGCGCACATCGTAGAGGGCCGCGCCGGGAGGCCCCTGGCCGGTCCGGACGCGGGCCGACGGGCCGGTCCGGGCGCAGGAGGGCGGACTGCCGGGCGCGGGCCGACGGGGCGCACGGGCGCGATCCGGGCACGTCGGCGCCCCCGCGTAGGCTGGCGGGGACCCCCACAGAAGGAGAGACCGTGCCCGCACAGCACCCCGTCGTCCCCGCGCTCCCGTTCGCCGACGGCCGCACCATCCCCCAGCTCGGCTACGGCGTGTTCAAGGTGGAGCCGGACATCGCCGCGGACGTCACCTCGCAGGCCCTCGCGGCCGGCTACCGCCACCTGGACACCGCCCGGATCTACCGCAACGAGGAGGGCGTGGGCCGCGCGATCGCCGAGTCCGGCATCCCGCGCGAGGAGCTGTTCGTGACCACCAAGCTGTGGGACGACGCCCACGCCTTCGACGACGCGATCGCGGCCTGCGAGGCCTCGCTCGAGCGGCTGGGCCTGGAGTACGTGGACCTGTACCTCATCCACTGGGCGGCGCCCTCGCAGGGGCAGTACGTCGAGGCGTGGAAGGCGCTGATCGCGCTGCAGGAGCGCGGCCTGGTGCGCTCCATCGGCGTCTCCAACTTCCCCGCCGCGCAGCTCACCGAGATCATCGAGGCCACCGGCGTGACCCCCGTGATCCACCAGATCGAGCTGCACCCCTACTTCCCGCAGCGCGAGCTGCGGGCCTTGCACGCCGAGCACGGCATCCTCACCGAGTCCTGGGGCCCGCTGGGGCAGGGCAAGTCCGATCTGCTGGAGAACGGGACCGTCACGGAGATCGCCGCGGCGCACGAGGCCTCCCCGGCGCAGGTGGTGCTGGCCTGGCACCTCGCCCACGGCATCGTCACCATCCCGAAGTCCGTCACGCCCTCGCGGATCGTGGAGAACCTCGCCGCGGTGGAGCTGACGCTGACCGCCGAGGAGGTCGCCGCGCTCGACGCACTGGGACGCGAGGACGGCCGCGGCGGGACGGACCCGGCCACCAAGTGAGGCGCCCGGCCGACGGGCCCGCCCGCGCGTCTCAGTAGTAGACCGCGAGCGGGCCCGTCGGCCCCTGGATGACCTGCACCGGGGTGTCGAACACCCGGGTGAGCACCTCGCCGTCCATGATCTGCCCGACGGGGCCGGCCTCCACCACGCCGCCGTCCTTCATCGCGACGATGTGATCGGCGTAGTGGGCGGCGAAGTTGATGTCGTGCAGCACCACCACGATGGTGCGCCCGAGCTCGCGGGCCGCGTCCCGCAGCCGCCCCATCATCTGCACGCTGTGGCGCATGTCGAGGTTGTTCAGCGGCTCGTCCAGCAGCACGTACTCGGTGTCCTGGGCGAGCACCATCGCCACGTAGGCGCGCTGACGCTGCCCGCCGGAGAGCTGGTCGAGGTAGCGGTCCTCCAGCTCCTCGAGGTTCAGGAAGTCGATCGCCTCGGAGATCTTCTGCTCGTCGAGCCGGGTGAGGCGGCCCTTGGAGTAGGGGAAGCGGCCGAACCCCACCAGCTGCCGCACCGTGAGGCGGGTGATGAAGTGGTTCTCCTGCCGCAGCACCGAGAGGATCTTCGCCAGATCCTTCGAGGAGGTGGAGGAGACGTCGTAGCCGGCCACCTCGATCGCGCCCTCGTCGATGCCCAGCAGGCGCCCCACCATGGTGAGCAGGGTGGACTTCCCGGCCCCGTTGGGTCCCACCAGGGCGGTGACGCCGCCGGCCGGGATCTGCACGCTCACCGGGCCGATCTGCACGGTCTCGGTGGCCGAGGTGTAGCGCTTCTGCACCGCGTCGATGGAGATCACAGGCGACCCTTCCGCATGATGACGACGAGGAACACGGTCCCGCCGACGAGCTCGATGATGATGGAGACGACGCCCTGCGCGTAGAACACGTGGTTCATCACGAAGTAGGCGCCGGAGAGGACCACGAAGCCGGCCAGCGCCCCGATGGGCAGCAGGCGGCGGTGGTCGTGCGTGCCGGCCAGCTGGAACGTGAGCGTCGCGACCAGGAAGCCGAAGAAGGTCATCGGCCCCACCAGGGCGGTGGAGACCGCCATCAGGATCGAGACCAGCACCAGCATGTAGATCGTCTGGCGGCCGTGGTCCACGCCCACGTTGAGGCACACGTCGCGCCCCAGCGCGATGACGTTCAGACGGTGCGCGTTCGCCCAGATCAGGCCCGTGGCGACCAGCACCAGCGGGATCGCGAAGGGCAGGTACTCGGCGCTGGCGTTGGTGACCGAGCCGAACAGGCGCGCGGTGAGCACGTCGAACTCGCTGGGGGTGAGCAGGCGCTGCATGAACGTGGCCACCGCCCCCATGCCGCCGCCGATGATGATCCCCACCAGCAGCATCACCTGGATGTTCGCGTACTTCCCGCGCAGCAGCCAGCCGTACAGCAGCACCGACAGGCCCACCATCGCCGCCACCTGGCCCAGGAACTGGGCGGTGCCCTGCAGGGCCACCACCCCGGCCACGCCCAGCACGTACACCGCGCCGGTCTGGATCACGGTGTACAGCGACTCGAAGCCCATGATCGACGGGGTGATGATGCGGTTGCCGGTCACCGTCATGAAGGTGAGCGTGGCGACGGACTGGCACACGGCCACCACCGCCATCACCACCAGCGAGGTGACGCGCAGCTCGGCGATCAGCCAGAAGCCGCGGGTGCCGACGGGCATCGGGTTGCCCACGGCGAGCAGGCCCAGGGCGAAGCCGGCCGCGGCCAGCACCAGCGCCGCCAGCACGAGCCGGTAGCGGCGGCGGGAGCGGGCGTCGGGGAAGGCGCCGGAGCTGCTGCGGGGGCGGCGCGGGGCGCCGAGCACCTCGAGCTCCTTGGCGAGGTCCGAGGGGGCGGTGCTGACCGGGGCGGTGACGCGCTCAGCCATGTCGGCGCTGCCTCATCAGCAGGGCGATGAACACCGCCGCGCCCACGATCCCCAAGATCAGGGAGACCGGGATCTCGAAGGGCATGATCAGGGTGCGGCCCAGCAGGTCGCACACGGTGACGATCGCGATGCCCAGCAGGCACACCCAGGGCAGGTTCGAGCGCAGGTCGTCGCCGCGCATCATCGAGACCACGTTCGGCACGATCAGCCCCAGGAACGGCAGGTTCCCCACCACCACCGTGACCACGCCGGTGGCGATCGCGACCAGGGCGGTGCCCAGCAGCAGCACCCGCTGGTAGTTCACGCCCACGTTGGTGGCGATGTCCTCGCCCAGCCCGATCACCGTGAGCCGGTCCGCCACCACGAACACCGCGATGCCCACCGCCAGCACGATCCACAGCACCTCGTAGCTGCCGCGCATCACGGAGGTGAAGGAGCCCGCGAACCACACCCCCAGGCTCTGCAGGGCGTCGAAGCGCAGCGCCACGAAGGTGGAGACGGAGCCCACCACGGCGCCCAGCATGATCCCGATGATCGGCACGATCAGCGAGCTGCGCAGCGTCACCTTCCGCAGGAACAGGAAGAACACCAGCGTGCCCACGAAGGAGAACACGATCGCGACGCTCATCCGCGTGAGCAGGCCCGCACCCGGGAACAGCACCATCACCAGGATCAGCCCCAGGCCCGCCCACTCGGTGGTGCCCGTGGTGGTGGGCTCCACGAAGCGGTTCTGGGTCATCAGCTGCATGATCAGGCCGGACATCGCCATGGCGGCGCCGGCCAGCACCAGGGCCACGGTGCGGGGGATGCGGGTGATCGCGAACATCCGGGCGCCGTCCTCGGCGCCGAACACGTCGTACACGCCGGTGAACAGGGAGGCGACCAGCAGCAGGGCCACCACCGCGATGCCGATCACGAGCTTGCCGTCGACCAGGCGCTCGCGCCGGCGGCGCACCGGCGGCGCGTCCTCGGCGAGGGAGGGGCGGGACATCATCTCTCCTGAGGGGATCGTCCGACGGGTCGCCGCCAGGCACGCCGCACGGCGGGCAGGACCCCGAGGGTCCCGCCCGCCGTGCGGTGCTCAGCGGCGTCCGTGGCTCAGGCCGTCGCCTCGAGCGCGTCGGCGAGCGCGCTGAAGAACTCGGTGTAGGTCTGGATCGACTCGTTGGTGTACGTGTCGGCGGGCATGTAGACGATATGACCCTCGGCCACCGCGGTGACCCCGGCGAGCGCCTCGGAGGAGTCGAGGATCTCGTTGGCGGGGGTGAACTCCGGGTCGTCGGCGGAGATCGCGGCGTCGCGGTCCATCACCAGGATCCAGTCCGGGTTCGAGTCCGCGATCGCCTCGACGGAGATGTCGTCGCCCTGGTGGTCGTCGCTCGCGCCCTCCACCTCGAGCGCGGGGGCGAAGCCGAGGGCGTCGAAGGTCCAGCCCAGGGTGCGGCCCATGCCCGGGGCGATGTAGCCGATCTCGCCGCCGGAGGTGGTCACGGCCATGACGGTGGAGGTGCCGTCGTACGCGGCGCGCACGCGCTCCATCGCGGCGTCGAGGTCCGCGCCCAGCTGGGCGGCCTCCTCCTCCTTGGCGAACACCTGGCCGAGCACCTCCACCTGGCGCTTGAGCTCGTCGGCGAAGGGCTCGCCGTCGCGGGGGTCGAGCTCGAGGATGGCGGCCTCCGGCGCGTACTTCGCGAAGTCGTCGTGGTAGTCGGCGAAGCGCTGGCCGTTGACGATCAGGGTGGGCTCGGCGGCGACCACGGCCTCGAGATCGGGCTCGGTGTGCAGGCCCAGGTCGATGATCGACTCGTCGTCCTTGTACGGGTTGGTGGTGGGCATCAGCGCGCGGGCGGCGGCGGTGAGGGTGATGCCCCAGTCCGCGAGGGTCTCGAAGGTGCGGTTGTCGGTCGCGACCACGGAGGCGGGCGGGGTGGTGACGGTCTGGGTGCCGTTGTTGTCCTCGACCTCGACGGTGCCGGCGGCGTCCGCCTCGGTCCCGGCCGCGGCGTCGCTCACGGAATCGGTGCCGCAGGCGGTGAGGGCCAGGCCGAGCGCGCCGGCCGCGGAGAGGGCGCCGAAGTGGCGACGGGAGAAGGAGGTCATGGAGGGGACTTTCTCTGGGGGCGGCGCCGGGCGCCGCTGCCGGGGCGCCTCGTCGTGGTCGCTACTGAGGCTAGCCTCACCTCGTGCCTTTTCGCCACTCCAGAGTTGCATTATTGCCTGGATCACAGAGGCGTCGGCGGCGGCGCCCGCGCGCCCGGGGCGCGCCGCTCCCACCGATTCCGCCGCCGCTGTCGATCTGCGCCGCCCTCGTTCGTCATAGTGGTGTCCGGGCCGTCCGGCTCGGTGCACGCACCACCGAAGGAGCGACCATGAAGTACGTCCTGCTGCTGATGGGGAATCTGGCCGACGACCGCTGCGGGGAGACCGAGGAGGGGCCCGGCGTCGAGGAGTTCCTCGCCTTCGACGCGGAGCTCGAGGAGGCCGGCGTGCTCGCCGGCGGCTTCGCGCTCACCGACCCGGAGGAGGGCACGAGCGTGACGAGGGCGAGCCGCGAGGCGGAGCCGGTGGTCACCGCCGGCCCCTACGCGGAGAGCCGCGAGTTCGTGGGCGGCACGATCGTGATCGACGTGCCGAGCCTCGACGACGCCCTCGCCTGGGCGGCGAAGTGCCCCGGCGCGATCGGGGGCCGGGTGGAGATCCGGCCGATGCTGGAGCTCTGACCCGTGGAGCCGACGGCGCACGAGGGGCGGCCGACGGGCGACGTGCTCGCCCGGGTGCACCGGGAGGAGCACTCCCGCCTGCTCGCCACCCTCGTGCGCCGCGTGGGCGACCTCGACCTCGCCGAGGAGGCGGCGCAGGAGGCGATGGAGACGGCGCTGCGCACCTGGCCCGAGCGGGGCGTGCCGCGCAGCCCGCTGGCCTGGCTCACCACGGTGGCCACCCGGGCCGCCCTGGACCGGGTGCGGCGGGACGCCGTCCATGCGCGGCGCCTCGCCGCGCTGCACGTGCAGGAGGGTGCCGCCGTCGCCCCGCCCGCCGACGAGGCCGCGCTGCGCGGCGAGGACCTGCCCGACGAACGGCTCGCGATGCTGATGGGCTGCTGCCACCCGGCGATCGCCCCGGCGGACAGGATCGCGCTCATGCTGCGCTTCGTGGGCGCGCTGAGCACCGCCGAGGTGGCGCAGGCGCTGCTGGTGCCGGTGCCCACGCTGCAGGCGCGGATCACCCGGGCGAAGCGGCGGATCCGCGGTGCGGGGATCCCGCTCACCGTGCCGGACTCGCCCCAGGAGCGGGCACGCCGGCTGCCGCTAGTGCTCACCGCGATCTCCCTGGTGTTCACCGAGGGCTACGCCGCCAGCAGCGGCGACGCCCCGATCCGGCAGGAGCTCACCGCGGAGGCGATCCGGCTGGGCCGCATCCTGCACCGCCTGCAGCCCGAGGCCGCGGAGGTGCAGGGGCTGCTCGCGCTGATGCTCCTCACCGAGGCCCGCGCCCCCGCCCGGCAGGACGCCGAGGGCACGCCCATCCCGCTGGAGGAGCAGGATCGCTCCGTCTGGGACCGCGACGCACTCTCGGAGGGGCTCGCCCTCGTCCAGGTGGCGGCGGGCCGGGAGGACGCCGGCCGGTTCACGATCCAGGCCGCGATCGCCGCGGTGCACGCCGAGGCCGCGACCTTCGAGGCCACCGACTGGGAGCAGATCCTGGCGCTGTACTCGCTGCTGCTGAGCCGGGGCGAGGACCCGGTGGTGCGGATGAACCGGGCGATCGCCCTGGGGCGCGCCCGCAGCCCGCGGGAGGGCCTGGACGCGCTGCGGGAGCTGGAGGGCGAGCCCGGCCTCGCCCACCACCATCCCTTCCACGCCGCGCTGGCGATGTTCCACGAGGAGACGGGCCGGCCCGAGCGGGCCGTCGCCGCCTGGCAGCGGGCGCTCGAGCTCGCCGACAACGCCGCGGAGCAGCGTTTCCTCACCGCGCGGCTGGCACGACTGGAGGGTGCTGGCTGAGGGCCACCGGGACACCGCGCGGCGGCCCGGCGCAGGAGGGGTCGTGCGGGCCGGCGGAGGTCAGGGTGCCGGCGCGGGCTGGCAGGGGCTCCGGGGCCGACGGCGCCGCCGTCAGTCGGCCGCGGGCTTCTTCCCGCCGGAGAGCAGCAGCGCCGCGGCGATCGCCAGCAGCCAGGTGTCCTTCGCGATCGCGGTGCCGTCCTGGGTGGGGCGCACGCCGTCTGCCTCGGTCATCCCGGGGGTGCGCAGGTACATCGACACCATCGAGCCGGAGAAGACGGCCAGGCCCAGCCCGGCGACGCGGGTGGGGACGAAGGGGAGCAGCAGGGAGGCGCCCACGGCGATCTCGCCGTAGCTGAGGAACTTCGCGAACTGCTCGGGGGTGAGCTTCCCCAGCGGCGGGACGCCCTGGGCGGCCATGCCCTGCAGGCCCGCGGCGGCCTCGGCGGGCAGGCCCAGCTTGCCCAGGCCGGAGTTGAGGATGAAGGCGCCGGGGACGGCGCGGAGGATGGCGGTGCTGAGGGACATGGGGAGCCTCCGAGGATCGAATTGATTGCGTTTTCAACCATAAGTCATCGCGGGGGCGCTGTCGAGGCCCGCGCGAGGATCTCCCCGTGCAGCAGGGCGAACCAGCCGTCCGGCTCCTCCGCCCAGCGGCGGAAGGCGTCGGCCAGCTCCTGCCGCTCCTCGGCCTCCGCCCAGCCCTCCCGCGCGAGCTGGGCGGCGAAGGGCCCGCTCTCGAGGCGGCCCGCGCAGGTCTCCGCCCAGGCGCGGCGCGCCTCCGGGGTGGCGTGCAGCCAGGTGGAGGCCCCCGGGGTGACGTCCTCGAAGCCCGCCTCCTGCGCCCAGGACAGCAGGCGCCGGCCGGCATCCGGGGTGCCGCCGTTGGCGCGGGTCGCGCGCAGGTACAGCTCCCGCCATCGGTCGATGCCGGGGCTCTCGGGGTACCAGCGGAACCCTTCGTAGTCGCTGTCCCGCACCGCCACGATCCCGCCCGGGCGGGTCAGACGGTGCATCTCGACGAGCGCCTCCACGGGCCCGGGCACGTGCTGCAGCACCTGGTGGGCATGGACCACGTCGAAGGAGCCGGCCTCCAGCCCGGTGTCCCGGGCGTCGCCCACCCGCACCTCCGCCGCGTGCAGCCCCTGCCGCGCCAGCTCGGCGCAGGTGAGCGCGGCCGCCTCCTCGGAGACCTCCAGCGCGGTGACGTTCTCGGGGCCGACGATCCGGGCGAGATCCGCGGTGATGGTGCCCGCGCCGCTGCCCACGTCCAGCAGGCGCTGCCCGGGGCGCAAGTGCGGCAGCAGGTGCGCGGCCGAGTTCTCGGCGGTGCGGGTGCGGTGGCTGTCCAGCACGGCCGCACCGTAGCCGTGGGTGTAGGCGGGGACGGAGGGCTCGGCGAGGGGCTCGGCGGCAGGCATGCGGCGAGGCTACGAGCCTGCTGCGCGGCGGTCGAGGAGGGTCCGACAGCCGGGCGGGACAGGGCGTTCAGGAGGCGCCGGGGCGACCGGACTCTGCACCCGTCGGCTCCGCCGAGCCGCCGGTGTCCGGCGCCGCGCGCCGCGCCGCCCACCGGATCCGCAGCGCCCCGGCCAGCACCACGGCGATGCCGGCGACCGCGCCGATCGCGGTCTCGAGCACCCGCGCCTCGAGCAGCGGGCCCACGGGCTGGGGATGGGCGAGCTGCACCATGAGCAGCGCCAGCGGGGTGATGAACAGCAGCGCGAAGGCGTAGTTGCGCAGCACGTACATCTCGGCGAGGAACTGCAGCACCACCACCCACACCACCAGCTGCCACGGCTCGCTGGGGAAGGACAGCAGGAAGGCCGTGGTGACCACACCGAGGGCGGTGCCCACCACGCGGTGCAGACCGCGCTCCACCTTCAGGGTGCGACCCGGCGCCGAGAGCAGCGCGATCGCGGCGATCTGCGCCCAGTACGGGAACGGCAGGCCGGAGGCGAGACCCAGCACCCCGGCGAGACCGGAGGCGAGCGCGAAGGCACCGAACTCGGCGGCGAGCTGGCCGCGGGTCCAGGTCTCCGCGGCGGCGCGGACGTCGGCCCCCGGATGGCGCTCCCCCGCCCAGTGGCCGAGCAGTCCGAGACCCACGCAGAGGCTCGCGCTGCCCGCCGCCACCGCGAACGCCACCCAGACCGGGGCGGCGGGCGGCGCGGAGGCGACGGCCGCGACCGCGAACAGCGGGAACACCGCCCCGCCGGGCTTCAGGCCGCGCGCGAGCACGAAGGCCGCGGCGAGACCCGCGACCACCGAACCGACCAGCAGCGTCATCCACGACTCCACCGGCGCGCTCAGCGACTCGCCGAGCCGGGCGAGCGCCGCCCCGGCGGTGACGCACAGCGTGAGCATCGCCCCCGCCGTGACCTGGCGGCGGAAGCGCAGTCGAGTGGGCTCGTACCGGGAGTAGATGCCGGTGAACGCACCGAAGCCCGCGAACATCGCCCACTCGAGGCGACCGGTGAGCAGCAGCGCCAGCAGCGGGAGCGCGAGGCCCAGCGCGATGCGGAGGGCGGGGATGTGGTCCACCCGGCTGGGGCCGAGGCTCAGCAGGCGCCGGCCGGAGTCCTGCAGGCGCTGCCGGGGAGTGGGGGCGGGGCGGGATCCGGGCTGGGGCACACCGCCACACTATTCCCGTTCCGGCGCGGCCCCTCCGCCCACCGCCGGCCTCCCCGGCGCGCGGCGCGCGACCGTGGGAGACTTCACCCCAGAGCCGTCCCTCCCGCCCGGCCGCGCCGGGCCCACCTCCCCGGAGCAGCCATGACCTCGCCCGAGAGCACCGCCGCCGCGCCCGTGGGCGGCGCCGGCATCATCGAGACCGCCGGCATCGAGATCATCGCCGAGTCGGAGCGCACCGCCCGTCCGCGGGATCTGTTCTGGCCCTGGTTCGCCGCGAACGTCTCCGTGTTCGGCATGAGCTACGGCTCCTGGGTGCTGGGCTTCGGCATCTCCTTCTGGCAGGCCGCGGTGGTCTCCACGCTCGGGATCGTGGTCTCGTTCCTGCTGTGCGGGCTGATCGCGATCGCCGGCAAGCGCGGCTCCGCCCCCACGATGGTGCTCTCCCGCGCCGCGTTCGGCGTGCACGGCCAGAAGGTGCCGGGGATCGTCTCCTGGCTCACCTCGATCGGCTGGGAGACGTTCCTGGCGATCATGGCGGTGCTGGCCACCGCCACCGTGATCACCCAGCTGGGCGGGGACGGGCAGAGCACCGCGCTGCGGGTGATCGCCACCGTGATCGTGGCGGCGCTGATCGTCACCGCCTCGGTGCTGGGCTATCACACGATCATGAAGCTCCAGTCGGTGCTCACCTGGATTACGGGCGCGGTGACGATCCTGTACGTGGCACTCACGCTGGACCACATCGACCTCGCCGCCGTGATGGCGCAGCCCGGCGGCAGCCCCGGCCAGGTGATCGGCGCGCTGGTGATGGTGATGACGGGCTTCGGTCTGGGCTGGATCAACATCGCCGCGGACTGGTCGCGGTACCAGTCCCGCACCGCCTCCGACGGCGCGATCGTCGCCTGGAACACGCTCGGCGGCTCCCTCGCCCCGGTGCTGCTGGTGCTGTTCGGCACCCTGCTGGCCGGCTCTGACCCGGCGCTGTTCGACGCCGTCGCGGCCGATCCGATCGGGGCGCTGGCGGCGCTGCTGCCGGTGTGGGTGCTGGTGCCGTTCCTGCTCGCGGCCGTGCTCGCGCTGGTCTCCGGCGCGGTGCTGGGCATCTACTCCTCGGGGCTGACGCTGCTGAGCCTCGGCATCGACATCCCCCGCCCCGCGGCCGCCGCGATCGACGGGCTGATCCTCACCGCCGGCACCATCTGGGTGGTCTTCTTCGCCACCGACTTCCTGGGCCCCTTCCAGAGCTTCCTCCTCACCCTGGGCGTGCCGCTCGCCTCCTGGGCGGGGATCCTCATCGCCGACATCCTCACCCGCCGCGCGGACTACGACGAGCAGGCGCTGTTCGACGCCCGCGGCCGCTACGGCGCCTGGGACCTCACCTCCATCGCGACGATGGCGGTCGCCTCCGTGATCGGCTGGGGGCTGGTGATCAACCAGTTCGCCGAGGCCGCCCCGTGGAACAACTGGCAGGGCTACCTGCTGTTCCTGGTGGGCGGCCGCGAGGGCGACTGGGCCTACGCCAACCTGGGCGTGTTCGTGGCGCTGGTGCTCTCCTTCGCGGTGTGCCTGGTGGCGCGGCGCGGCCGGATCCGGGCACAGGAGGAGGGGGCCGCGGCGCGCGGCGTGTGACCCGAGCTCGCGCGCGCCGTACAGTGCCCGCATGAGCACCGCCGCCCCCGCCCCGTGGCTCCTGGTCGTCGATGCGCAGCGGATCTTCGCCGATCCCGCCTCCGACTGGGCCTCCCCCGCCTTCCCCGCCGCGATGGAACGGATCGCCCACCTCGCCGAGCACCTGGGCCGTGAGCGCACCGTGCTCACGCGCTGGCTGCCCACGGCGGACAGGGACACCGCCTGGGGCGAGTACTTCCGCGCCTGGCCCTTCGCGGACGTCCCCGCCACCGACCCGCTCTACGCGCTGGTCCCGCAGGCACGCGATCTCTCCGCCCGCCCCGCCGTGGACGAGCCCACCTTCGGCAAGTGGGGCCCGCAGCTGGCGGGGACCGTGGGGCGCGCCCCGGAGCTGCTGGTCACCGGGGTCTCCACGGACTGCTGCGTGCTCACCACCGTGCTGGCCGCGGCGGACGCCGGCGCGCACGTCACCGTGGTCACCGACGCCTGCGCGGCCTCGACCGAGGAGAACGGCGCGGCGGCCCTGCACACCATGAGCCTGTTCGCGCCGCAGGTGCGGTTGCGGACCACCGCGCAGGTGCTCGAGCGCCTGCGCCAGTCGAAGGAGGGATGACGATGGCGGGCGATCAGCCGGTCTGGGCCGTCGCCGGGGAGAAGACGGTCACCTGCGGGCACTGCGGCCAGGGATGGTTCTGGCACCGCCGGGCGGTGATGAGCAGCAGCACCGCCTCGATGTTCGGGGTGGACGCGTTCAGCCCGGAGGCCGCGCTGCTGTCCTGCACCGCCTGCGGGCGGATCGAGCTCTTCGAGCCGCGGGCGCTGACCCTCCGGCACCCGGAGGGCTGAGCGGCCCGTCGGCCGAAAACCGCTGGCCGTGGTCGCAGGCGGGCCCTACCGTCGAGGCCATGCACACCGCCACCACCCGGCCCACCGCCGCCCCGCTGCCCCGCACCGCCCTGCTCACCGGCGTGGGACGCCGCCGCGGGATCGGTGCCGCGATCGCCCGCGGCCTCGCCGCGGACGGCTACGACCTCGCGCTGAGCTACCACGCCCCCTACGACCGGCGTGTGCTGGGCGAGGACGCCGACGTGGAGCTGCTCGCCGAGGAGCTGCGCGCGCAGGGCCGACGTGTGGTGCTGCTGCCGGGCGATCTGGCCGATCCCGCCGTCCCGGGCGAGGTGGTGGGCGCGGCCCGGGAGGCGCTCGGCACCCTCGGCGCGCTCGTGACCTGCCACTGCGAGTCCGTGGACTCCTCGATCCTGGACACCACGGTGGAGAGCTTCGACCGCCACTACGCGGTCAACGTGCGCGCCACCTGGCTGCTGCTGCGGGCCTTCGCGGAGCAGGTCGAGGAGGGCACCGACACCCCCGGCGGGTCGATGATCGCGCTGACCAGCGATCACACCGTGCACAACCTGCCCTACGGCGCCACCAAGGGGGCGCTGGACAGGGTGGTGCTGGCCGGCACCCACGAGCTCGCCGGCCGCGGGATCCGCACCAACGTGCTCAACCCCGGCCCGATCGACACCGGCTGGATGGACGAGACGGTGCGGGCCGCCTGCGCGGCGCAGATGCCGGGCGGGCAGCTGGCCGGCCCGGACACCGTCGCGGACCTGGTGCGCTTCCTGCTCTCGGAGCGGGGCGCGTGGATCCGCGGCCAGCTGCTGAACTCCAACGGCGGGTTCGCGACCCCGGCGGTGTGAGCGCGAGGGCCGCCGCGGTCACGGGGCGACGCGCTCGCGCCGGTTCTTCCGGCCCGCCGCGATCACCGAGGCGATCACCGAGGCTCCCATCGCGACCACGATGAAGCTCAGCGACAGCCAGATCGGCACCTCGGGGATGCGCTGCAGCACGGAGAAGCCGGGCACGAAGCCGAGCGGCGCCTCGTGGATCGCGTGGATCAGCAGCTTCACACCGATGAAGCCCAGCACCGCCGCGATGCCGTAGTGCAGGTATGCCAGGCGGTCCAGCATCCCGCCCAGGAGGAAGTACAGCTGGCGCAGACCCATCAGCGCGAAGATGTTCGCGGTGAACACCAGGAACGGGTTGCGGGTCACGCCGAAGATGGCGGGGATCGAGTCCAGCGCGAACATCACGTCGGTGATGCCCAGGGTGAGGAACACCAGCAGCAGCGGGGTGAACACCGTCCGGCCGTCCACCACGGTGCGCAGCCTGTTCTCGTCGTAGTGCTCGGAGACGGGGATGACCCGGCGCACCAGGCGCATGATCCAGGAGTCGGCGCCGTCGTCCTCGTCCTCGAAGGCCTGCTTCCACGCCGTCCACAGCAGGAACAGCCCGAACAGGTAGAAGATCGCCGTGAAGTGCTCGATGATCACGGCGCCGGCGAGGATGAACAGGCCGCGCGCGATGAGCGCGATGATGATGCCCACCATCAGCGCTTCCTGCTGGTACTTCCGCGGCACCCCGAACTTCGTCATGATCAGGATGAACACGAAGAGGTTGTCGATGCTCAGCGAGTACTCCAGCAGCCAGCCGGTGACGAACTCGCTGGCCGGCTCCCGGCCGCCCACGAACAGCAGCACCACCGCGAACACCAGCGCCAGGCCCACGTAGAAGCCGATCCACGCCGCGCACTCCTTCATGGAGGGCAGGTGGGGGCGCTTGATCACGAGCAGGAGATCGGCGAGCAGGATCGCGCAGAGCACGATCAGCGCGGTGATCTCGAAGCCGAGGTGCAGTTCTCCCATGAGACGTCCTTCAGCGAGGGGGCGGAGCGGGGCGGGGCCGCCCCGCGCCGCGGGCGCGGGAGGAGGCGGCGCTTCTCAGGTTAACCCTCGGCCCGGCGACCGGCCCTCGGCGCCGCCGTGAGCTCACGCTCATCGGCGCCCGGGACGGACCCCGACCTCCTGCCAGGCGTCCTCGACCGCGCGGTACGCCGAGGAGCCCTGGCCATGGCGGTCCGCGGCGACGGCGAGGGTGGCGGCGGCGAAGGTCGCGAAGTCGGCGTCCTTGGGCAGCCCGGAGCCCGTCAGCGCCTCGTACCACAGCGGCCCCGCCCCCTCCCACGACGTGCCGCCGATCCCGGTCGCCGCCAGGAAGAACGCCCGGTTGGGGATGCCGGAGTTGATGTGCACGCCGCCGTTGTCGTTCTCCTCGTCGTGCGGGAGATCGGCGTAGTGCTCCATGGAGGCGGGCTGGGGATCGGTGCCCAGCACGGGGTCGTCGTAGGCGGTGCCGGGCGCTTTCATCGAGCGCAGCGCCACGCCCTGGACCCGCTCGGTGAACAGGCCCTCGCCGATCAGCCAGTCCGCCTCCTCGGCGCTCTGGCCCAGCAGGCGCTGCTTCACCATCGCACCGGCGCAGTCCGCGATCGACTCGTGCAGCGCCCCGGGCTGGGCCACGTAGATCAGTCCCGCCGTGTACTGCACGACCCCGTGGGTGAGCTCGTGGCCGATCACGTCCACGGCGTTCGTGAAGGAGCGGAAGTGCACCCCGTCGCCGTCGCCGAAGATCATCTGCTCCCCGTCCCAGAAGGCGTTGAGGAAGTCCTGGCCGTAGTGGACCGTGGCGATCAGCCCCATGCCCCGGTCGTCGAGGGAGTCGCGGGAGAAGGCCTGGTGATAGAGCTCCCAGGTGGCCCCGAGGCCGTCGTAGGCCTCGTCGGCGGAGTCGTCCCCCGTCGGCGCCCCGCCCTCCCCGCGCACCAGAGCGCCGGGCAGGGCGGTGCCGCCGCCGGCGTCGTGGATGCTGCGCCGCGGGCCGAGGCCCCGGGCGGCGGCGGTCACGGCGTCGTGCGGCACGGCCGACGGCGGCGCACCCTCCCCCGTCATGGGCCGCGGGCCGCGCAGGCGCTGCTGGAGATGGGGCGGGACCAGTCCGGCGGCCGTGCTCGGCGGGCCGACGCGACCGGTGCGCACCGCGCGCACCTCGCGGCTGCGGGCGACCAGCCGGCCGATCTCGAGCGTGCGCGCGGCCGCCGCGGCGCCGCCGGCCCGGTCGACTCCCTCGCCGCCGTCGCGCGCGTCGATCCCGTCGGGCCCCTCGCCCGCCGAGGCCGTCTCCGCCCGGGCGATCTGCCGCAGCAGATGGGGAGGAACGATGCCGCAGGCGGTGTGAGGCGCGTCTCTTCCGGTGTGCATGGCCCCACTATGGACCCGGGGCCGGACGCACGGAAGGGCGCCCGGCCCGGCGGGCCTCATCGCAGCGCGCCGGTGACCTCCTCCACCGCGGCCAGCACGGAGCCGTCGGCGAGGCGCGCCTCGGCCTCGGCGATGTCCGGGGCGAGGAAGCGGTCCGGGCCCGGCCCCTCCACGGTGCGGCGCAGCACGGCGATCGCGGCGGCGCAGGCGGCCGACGGGGCCAGCGGCGCGCGCAGGTCGATCGCGCGAGCGGCGGTGAGCAGCTCGATCGCGAGCACCCGGCGGAGGTTCTCCACGCTGGTGCGGAGCTTGCGGGCGGCGTGCCAGCCCATCGAGACGTGGTCCTCCTGCATCGCCGAGGACGGGATCGAGTCCACGCTCGCCGGGGCCGCCAGGCGCTTCATCTCCGAGACCAGGCCGGCCTGCGTGTACTGGGCGATCATGAAGCCCGAGTCCACGCCCGGATCGTCGGCGAGGAACGGGGGCAGGCCGTGGGAGCGGGCCTTGTCGAGCATCCGGTCGGTGCGTCGCTCCGCGATCGAGGCGAGGTCCGCGGAGACGACGGCGAGGAAGTCCAGCACGTAGGCGACCGGCGCGCCGTGGAAGTTGCCGTTGGAGGTGACGGTGCCGTCCTCGAGCACCACGGGGTTGTCGATCGCGGAGGCGAGCTCCCGCGCGGCGACGGTGCGGGCGTGCTCGATCGTGTCACGCACGCCGCCCGCCACCTGCGGGGCGCAGCGCAGCGAGTACGCGTCCTGCACGCGGGAGCCCTCGGCGGCCACGTCGGCGATGATCGGGGACTCGGCGAGCAGGGCGAGGATGTTCGCGGCGGAGGCCTCCTGGCCGGGGTGCGGGCGCAGCGGAGCGTGCAGCTCCGGGCGGAACACGGTGTCGCGCCCCCGCAGGCCCTGCACGGACATCGCGGTGTTGAGATCGGCGGTGCGCACCAGCTCCTCGAGGTCCGCCAGCGCCATCAGCAGCATGCCCAGCATGCCGTCGGTGCCGTTGATGAGGGCCAGGCCCTCCTTCTCCTCCAGCAGCACCGGCTCGATGCCCGCCTCGGCCAGCAGCTCCGGGACGGGCCGCTCCACCCCGTCGCGGTCGCGGGCGCGCCCCTCCCCCATCAGCACGATCGCGCAGTGGGACAGCGGGGCGAGATCCCCCGAGCAGCCCAGCGAGCCGTACTCGTGCACGATCGGGGTGATGTGGGCGTTGAGCAGGGCGAGCATCGTCTCGACCACCACCGGGCGCACCCCGGTGCGGCCGGAGGCGAGGGTGCGGGCGCGCAGCAGCATCAGGGCGCGCACCACCTCGGTCTCCACCTCGGGGCCGGCACCCGCGGCGTGGGAGCGGATGAGGGAGCGCTGCAGGGCGTGGCGCATCGACGGCGGGATCGACGTGTCGGCGAGCGCGCCGAAGCCGGTGGAGACCCCGTAGACGGGGGTGTCCCCGGCGGCCAGGGCGTCGATGTGGGCGCGCACGGCGGCGACCTGCGCGCGGGCCGCGGGGTCGAGCTCCACGCGGGCGCCGCGACGGGCCACGGCGAGCACCTCGGCCGGGGTGAGGCCGGAGGTGGAGAGGGAGACGGCGGCGGGGGCGGCGGTGCTGGTCATGGGGTCCTTTCGGGGAGTGCGAGGGGTGGGGGCCGACGGGCGGTCCGGGGGCGGTCAGGCCGCCGGCGGGCGGGCCGGGGGCGGCGAGGCCGCCGACGGGCGGGCCGTCCGCGAGCGGATCACAGGAGCAGGTGGGCGAGCGGGGCGGCGATCAGGATGGTGAGCACCACGCGCAGGAACCACACCACCACCAGGTGCCCCACGTTCACGGGGATGCGGGTGGCGAGGATGGAGGGCACCAGGGCGGAGAAGAACACGATCTGGGACACGGCGGTGACGCCCACGGTGAAGCGCAGCACCTCCGACTCGTGGCCGGCCACCACCGTGGCGGGCAGGAACATCTCCGCGATGCCCACGGCGAAGGCCTTGCCGGCGAGCACCGGGTCGGGCAGCTGCACGAGGAACGCGAAGGGCACGAACAGCCATCCCAGGAGGTCGAACACGGGGGTGTAGGTGGCCAGCAGCAGGCCCGCGAGGCCCACGGACAGGATCGAGGGCACGATCGCGGCGCTCATCAGCACGCCGTCCTTGAAGGTCCCCCAGGTGCCGCGCAGCAGCCCGGGCGCATTGGCGAGCGCCCGCATCGCCTCCTCCCACGCCAGGGCGAGGCGGTTGCCGCGGGGCGTGGGCTCGGGGGTGTGGGTGACGTTCCCGAAGGTCTCCGCCGGCACCCGGCTGAGCGGGGGGATCCGCACCGTGATCGCGGTGACCGCGAAGGTCACCACCAGGGTGAGGACGAAGTACAGCGTCCAGTGCGCCATCAGGTCCAGGGTGCTGGCCACGATCACCATGAAGGTGGCGGAGACGGTGGAGAAGCCGGTGGCGATGATCGCCGCCTCCTTCCCCGTGTACCGGCCCTCGCGGTACACCCGGTCGGTGATCAGCAGCGCGAGCGAGTAGGAGCCCACGAAGGAGGCGACCGCGTCCACCGCGGCGCGGCCGGGCACCTTCCACACCGGTCGCATGATGGGCCGCACCAGCACGCCGATGAACTCCATCAGGCCGTAGTTGATCAGCAGGGCGAGGAACACGGCGCCGATGGGCACGATCAGGCCCACCGGGATCCCGAGCTTCTCCCACAGGAAGGGGCCGATGTCCGGGTTCGCGAGCGGGCCGGGGTAGTAGCCGGCCGCGGCGCACACCGCCACCGCGAGGCCCACGACGTTCAGCAGCGAGAAGACGGTGCGCAGCGCACCGCGGCGCCAGCTGCCGGTGACGAAGGGGCGCACCGTGCCCAGCAGCACCAGCGCCACCACCACCCACGGCACGGCGGGGCCCAGCAGCCAGCGCACCAGGGTGAGGGCGTGGTCCACGAGGATCGTGGACCTCCCGCCGATCTCGACCGAGACGAAGAACATCGCCAGGCCGATCGCGCTGTACACGAAGAAGCGCCAGCGGTGGCCGGGCATCGGCCGCAGGGCGATGCCCGAGGTGTTGCGGCGGGCGGCGGTGCCGCCCAGGCCGGGGTCGTGCGCGGCATCGGACGTCGTCATCATCGAGAGCGTCCTTTCGTCTCGGAGGAGGGGGACGGGCTACGGGGTGGGGGTGGGAGGGACGGGGGCGAGGGGCTGCTCCTGGCCGTGCCGCCACACCCGGTGGGTCATCGGCATGCCGGGGCGGTAGGCGAGGTGGATCGCGGCGGGGGCGTCGAGCACGTGCAGGTCCGCGCGGGCGCCCACGCCCAGGTGGCCCACGTCGCCGCGGCGCAGCGCGAGGGCGCCGCCGCGGGTGGCGGCGCGCACGGCCTCGCCGAGCGAGAGGTGCATCTGCAGCACCGCGGTGGTGACGCAGAAGCTCATCGCGCTGGTGTAGCTGGTGCCGGGGTTGCAGTTCGAGGCGATGGCGACCGCGGCCCCGGCGTCCAGCAGCTCCCGCGCCGGCGCCAGCGGGGCCCGGGTGGAGAGGTCGCAGGCGGGCAGCACGGTCGCGACCGTCGGCCCGGCGTCGACGGCGAGCAGGCCGGGACGGTCCCCGGGGGCGGTGGGCCGGGCGGCGGTGGCGGCGAGCGCCTCGACGTCCTCGGCGGCGAGGTGGTTGACGTGGTCCACGCTCGCCGCACCGAGCGCGGCGGCGAGGGCGACGCCGCCGGAGCGGCCCAGCTGATGGCCGTGCACCCGCAGGCCCAGCCCGGCCGCGGCGCCGGCGCGCAGCACCTGCGCGGACTGCTCGGGGTCGAAGGCGCCGTCCTCGCAGAACACGTCGATCCACCGCACGTGCTCGGCGACCGCCGCGAGCATCTCCCCCGCCACCAGGTCCACGTACTGCGCGGCGCCGGGGCGGCCGTCCTCGCCGTCGAACTCCCGCGGCACCAGGTGGGCGCCGAGGAAGGTGGCCTCGTCGAGAGCGCCCTCGGCGATCAGCGCGTCCAGCAGCTGCGCGGCGCGCAGCTCGTCGGCCACGGTGAGGCCGTAGCCCGTCTTCGTCTCCAGGCAGGTGGTGCCGCCCGCGACGGCCTCCGCGATCCGGTCGCGCACCAGGTCGCGCAGGCGCGCGTCGGCGGCGGCACGGGTGGCGTCGGTGGTGACGGCGATGCCGCCGGCGCTGTAGGAGCGCCCGGCCATGCGCGCCTCGAACTCGGCGGCGCGATCCCCGTCGAACACGAGGTGCGAGTGGGAGTCCACCCAGCCGGGCAGCACCGCCCGACCGCCGAGGTCCTCCCGGGCGTCGGCCGCGGGGGCGTCGGCGGCGGGGCCGGTCCAGGCGATGCGCCCCTCCTCGATCACCACCGCGGCGTACCGCAGCACCTGCGCGTCGGCGACGTCGCCCGGGCGGGCGGGATCGTCCAGGGCCGGGTCGAGGGTCCACAGCTCGGAGATGCCGGTGAGAACGGTGCTGGTCATGGCCCGAGGCTACGGGCGGCGACGGCGCCCGTCACAGACCCGCCGCCCGGCTATTGTCCGGGATACCGGACGTGCGGGGGTCGACGGGTCACGCGGCGGCGGCGTGCGCCGGCACGCCCGGACGGCAGCAGTCCTCGAGCCCGCCGTCAGAGCCACCCGATGCCGTCGCCGATACCGATGCCCTCGAACATCCCCGGCTCGTCGGTCCGACCCACGGTGGTGCGTCCGAAGCTCTCCCGGTACCCGTCGTACGTCATGGTCACGGTCTTCGGCGCGTTGGGGTCGCCCGGACCCCACGGATTGGTGACGGTCACGGTGCCCGCCTCCGTGTCCACCGAGGTCACGGTGTAGGCGTGGTTGCCGACGATCTGGTCGTGCGCGGGATCGTCGATCCCGCCGGTGTCGGTGTTGACCAGGCGCCCCCGATCAAGCTGCTCGGCGAGCTCGCCGAGCTCGAGCGAGTCGTAGGCATCGGCGCCCTTCCCGGTGAGCGTCTCCATCGCGTCTTCGGGGAAACCGCCGTTGATGTCCACACCCCTCTCCTCGAGATGCATCGCATAGGCGCGCTCGTACAGGCTGTACAGGGACTGGTCGCCCTCGGCGTCACGGACTCCGCCCTCCTGGACGGACTCGACCTGATACACGATCGGGTCGCCGTTCTCGTCGTACATGGTGACCTCGTAGACCCCGGGCTCGACCTCGTCGACGTGGTCGCGCAGGAAGTCCGGGTCACGCTGCGCGAGGGCCTGCAACGAGGACAGCAGGTAGCAGTCACCGATGCCGCCCTGGGCCGAGGTGTCGGGGTCGATCGACTCGTCGTCCTCGGGGATCTCCTCGTCCGCTGGTTCGGTGCCTTCGGCATCACCGGGATCCTTCACGGCCCCGACCTCGTCACCTCCCGGCCCGATCACCCCTCCGCCGCCCTCGGCAGAGGATGCCTCGTCCTGCTCGTCGGCGTGGCCGAGCAGCTCGTCACCGCGACGGTCGATGTCCTCGAGAAGGGTCGACGCGTCACGGAATCGGGACTCCGCCGCGCTGCGGAACTGCTCAGCGTCGGGGCCCACCCATCCGACGGAGCGAACGACTGCCCCCAGCTCCGCGAACAGGCTCCGCAACGCGCCCGTCTGCGCGCGCAGCGCATGTGCATGGGCGCGAAGGTGGTCGGTGTCGGCCCCGAGCGGGATCATCGCGCACCCTCGCCGTCATCAGGCAGCACCGTGACCAGAACTCTCCCGCGGCCGGTCGGGGCGGGCCCGTCCTGGCGCCGTGACGGCGGCGGCACCTCATCGAGCCGGAGGCTCACGCCGTAGTCCGTCGCCGCCGTCCCACCGAGCTCGATCCGCACCAGCTGGGACTCGTCGCCACTGCGCACGATCACCTTGGCATAGGAGGCCCCGGGCTCGCCGGAGAACCCCTTGATCGCCAGGCGAAGATCCCGCCACGGCGTCACCGCTCCCAGCACGATCGCCACCTGCTCCTCGGTCTCCATGACGCATTTCCTCCCGTTCGCCCCACGTCGTTCCCCCGAGTCTGACGCACCGGCGACATGCGGTCGATGGGCAGAACTCCCCTGTGGATCGTGCATCAGCGGTGAGACCCTCTGGAACACTGACGGTGTCGAACCCCTTCGTGGACCCAGGAGCATCGATGACCACCTCGACTCAGCGCCCCGCCACCACCGCGTCACGGGTGTCACCGGCCAAGCCCTCAGAACTCCGCCCACGGCCGCGCGCGGGCAGGGGCCTCGGCGCGGCCGCGGCCGTGCTGCTCCTGGCCGGCTGCGGGCTGATCGGGGGCACTCCGGGCGGTGGCGACCCCGAGGGCGAGCTGCTGCCGGAGGGCACCACCGAGGTGCAGCTCGCCGTGGGCGAGAGCGCGCAGGTCTCCCTGGGGCTCGGCAGCCAGGGGGTGGGGGACGACTGGGGCGTGGTCTCCATGACAGACGACGCCGTCGCCGAGGCCGAGGTGGTCATGGACGAGGAGGTGATCGGCACCGACGAGGGCGGGGACGCCCCCGGGGCATCGATGCCGTACGCCGTGGAGCTGACGGGCGTCGAGGCCGGCACCACCACGGTGCGGGTGCTGTACTGCACCCGCTCCGAGATCGCCGAGGACTGCGACCAGAGCTCGGGCACCCTCGAGCCGCCGGTCGACCCGGTCGAGATCACCGTCGTCGTGGAGTGAAGCGGGGTGCTCCGCGGTCTCCGCGGCGCACCCCGCTCCTCCTCCTCGTGGGACCCGCCGTCTGCGGGATCTGTCGCCCCGGCCTCCGACGGCGGTCCTGCAGGGCTCAGTCCCGACGCACCGGGGTCATCGGCACCCGCACGCCGCGCTCGTGGGCGACCTGGTCGGCCCGCGAGTAGCCGGCGTCCACGTGGCGGATCACGCCCATCGCGGGGTCGTTGGTGAGCAGGCGCTCGAGCTTCTGGCGGGCGAGCTCTGTGCCGTCGGCCAGGCCCACCTGGCCGGCGTGGATCGAGCGGCCGATGCCCACGCCGCCGCCGTGGTGGATCGAGACCCAGCTGGCGCCGGAGCTGGTGGAGGTCAGGGCGTTCAGCAGCGGCCAGTCCGCGATCGCGTCCGAGCCGTCGAGCATCGACTCCGTCTCCCGGTAGGGGGAGGCGACGGAGCCGGAGTCGAGGTGGTCGCGGCCGATCACGATCGGGGCCTTCACCTTCCCCTCGCGCACCAGGTCGTTGAAGAGCATCCCGGCCTTGTGCCGCTCGCCGTAGCCCAGCCAGCAGATGCGGGCGGGCAGGCCCTCGAACTCCACGAACTCGTCGGCCGCGTCCAGCCAGCGGTGCAGGTGCTCGTTCTCGGGGAACAGCTCCTTCAGCGCGGCGTCGGTGACCTTGATGTCCTCGGGGTCGCCGGAGAGCGCCACCCAGCGGAACGGCCCCAGGCCCTCGCAGAACAGCGGCCGGATGTAGGCCGGGACGAAGCCCGGGAACTCGAAGGCGCGCTGGTAGCCGGCGTGGCGGGCCTCGTCGCGGATCGAGTTGCCGTAGTCGAACACCTCGGCGCCGGCGTCCTGGAACTCCACCATCGCCTGGACCTGGCGGGCCATCGCCTCGCGGGACTTCTTGGTGAAGCCCTCGGCATCGGCCTCGGCCTCGCGCTGCCAGTCCTCGACGGTCACCTCGGAGGGCAGGTAGCTCAGCGGGTCGTGGGCGGAGGTCTGGTCGGTGACCACGTCGATGTGCAGGTCGCCGGCGCGGTGGCGCTCCAGCAGGGCGGGGAAGACGTCCGCCGCGTTGCCCACGATCCCGATCGAGAGGCCCCGCTTCTCCGCCGTGGCGGCGTTGGCGCGGGCGATGGCGTCCTCGAGGTCGTCGGCGATCTCACCCAGGTAGCGCTTGGCGACGCGGCGCTCCAGCCGGGTGCGGTCCACGTCCACGATGAGGCACACGCCGTCGTTGAGGGTCACGGCCAGCGGCTGCGCGCCGCCCATGCCGCCGCAGCCGCCGGTGAGGGTGATGGTGCCGGCCAGCGTGCCGCCGAACCGCTTCTGCGCCACGGCGGCGAAGGTCTCGAAGGTGCCCTGGAGGATGCCCTGGGTGGCGATGTAGATCCATGAGCCGGCCGTCATCTGGCCGTACATCATCAGCCCCTCCGCCTCGAGCCTGCGGAACTCGGGCCAGGTGGCCCAGTCGCCCACCAGGTTGGAGTTCGCCAGAAGCACGCGCGGGGCCCACTCGTGGGTGCGCAGCACGCCCACCGGCTTGCCGGACTGGACCAGCAGGGTCTCGTCGTCCTCGAGGTCCTTGAGGGTCTCGACGATCGCGTCGAACGCCTCCCAGGAGCGGGCGGCGCGGCCGGTGCCGCCGTAGACCACGAGGTCGTCGGGGCGCTCGGCGACCTCGGGGTCGAGGTTGTTCATGAGCATGCGCAGCGGGGCCTCGGTCTGCCAGGACTTGGCGGTGAGGTCGGTGCCGCGGGGGGCGCGGACGGGGCGGGCTCCGGGGAGGGTCATCACTGGCTCCTGGTCGCGGTGAACGAGCTGAGGAGGCCAGCACACCACCGGGAGCAGCCCCTGGTCGAGGGCCCGCCCGACGTTGCTGTCCGGGATACCGGGCAGGGGTGCGCCCGTGCGGCACGGCGATCGCCACGGCGGAGAGACCCGCCCGTCGGCCCCGTGCTCAGCGGAGAGACCCGCCCGTCGGCCCCGTGCTCAGCGGAGAGACCCGCCCGTCGGCCCTGTGCTCAGCGCGGCGGGCCCGCCGGCCGGCCCTGCAGGCGGCGGCCGATCTCCTCGGCGGCGCGCCGCACCGCCTCCTCGCACTGCGCCCGACGGGCCTCGTCGGTCGCGGCCTCCACGAAGGTCACGGCCACCGCGGCCGCCGGCCACCCGGCATGGTCCTGCACCACGGCGGCCACCGAGGCGAGCTCCTCGGTGACCTCCCCCGACTCCCGGGCCACGCCGTCCCGCCGCACCTGCACCAGCAGCTCCCGCAGCTCCTTCGGGCCCGACGGGCCGCGCACGTCGGTACGGGCGGTGAAGTGCGCCGCCTGCCCGTACAGAGCCCTGATCTGGGCGGCGGGCAGCGCGGCGAGGATCGCGCGGCCGCTGGCGGTGAGGTGCGCGGGGATGCGCACGCCCACGTCGGTGACCAGGCCCGGCCGGTTCCGGGCCCGCTCCTCGATCACGTAGAGCACGTCCCGGCCGTGCAGCACCGCGAGATGCCCGGACTCCCCCACCTCGTCCACCATCGCCTCCACCACCCGCCGGCCCAGCCGGGCCAGCGGCTCCTGCTGCAGGTAGGCGCCGGAGAGCTCGTGCGCCGCGGGCCCCAGTCCGTACAGCCGCTCCTGCTCCAGGTGCAGCACATAGCCGTGCGCCACCAGCGTGGCCAGCAGGTCGTAGGTGCGCGAGCGCGGCAGGTTCAGCTCCTCGGCGAGCCGCGCGGCCGGCACCGGGGAGCGGCGGGCGGCAAGCGCGGTGAGCAGGCGCAGCGTCGCCTCCGCGGCGGGGACCTTCGGGGTGTCCATGCCCTGCAGGATGCCAGGTCGGCGCGGGGCCGGCATCGGGGAAGCTCAGCGGCGCGCGTCCTCCTCGGCAGGGGACGCCGCCTTCGCGTCGCGCTCGGCGCGCACAAGCTCCCAGGTGCGCACCAGGCGCGGGGCGGTGAGGATCACCAGCCCGCCGAGCATGTTCAGCGGGATCACCCAGCTGCACCACACCAGCCAGTCGAGGTAGGTGATGTCCGCGCCCGCATGCATGGAGCCGAAGATGATCGCCGAGGTCATGGCGCCGTGATGCATGGCCAGGCCCACCACCAGGAAGCCGGAGATCAGCGAGTTGGCCAGGGTGGCGATGCCTTCCGAGGAGCCCTGGTTCATCCGGGTGATCAGGGTGATCGTGAACCCGGCGAGCAGCGCGAGCGCCCCGGTCTCGAGCGTCAGCCCGTCGCGCATGTACCCGGTGGCGGACTCGGTGAGCACGTCCTCGAAGCGCGGGAAGGCGGCGACCACCAGCCAGGTGAACGCCCAGCCCCCGGCGAGGTTGGTGAGCAGCGTGGTCCCCCACAGCCGCAGCAGCTGCCACCAGGTGCCGTGGCGGGCCACCACCGCGTTGATCGGCACCAGGAAGTCCTCGGTGAACAGCTCCGAGTGGGCCAGCCGCAGCGCGTACAGGCCGATCCCGAAGGCGAGGCCGCCCAGCAGCTTCGACCCGGTCGCATCCAGCACGGCGAGCATCGCGAGCAGCCCGATGCCCACGTCGATCCCGCCGAACAGGCCCGTGACCACCAGCGCCCGCCAGGTGCGGTTCAGGCGGTTCGCGCCCTCGGTCACCGTGTTGTGGAATTCCTCGACCAGGGCGTCCTCGACGGGCTCGTCGCTGTGGCCGAGCCGTCGGCGCTCCTCGACCTCCGCCTGCTTCGTGCGGTCCATCCTCTGGTCCGTCATCGACTGCCCCCTTCCTGGGACGCTGCGGCGCCCGGTCCGGTCGGCCGGGCTCCGCAGGGTGTCATCATGGCACCGCACGGAGCGAGCGCGAGGACGCGAGGAGACCTGATGACCGCACAGCCCGAGGACGCTGCCCCCCTCTGGACCGGACGCCACGACGGCGACGGGCCCGAGCACGCCCGCTGGCACCAGGCGGTACAGGTGGTGGGCGACGGGGCCGCGCCGGATCCCGCCGCCGACCACGTGGCCCTGCTCGGCTTCCGCTCCGAGGAGGGGGTGCGGCGCAATCGCGGCCGGGTGGGTGCGGCCGACGGGCCGGCGGCTCTGCGCCGGGCGCTGGCCCCGATGGCGCTGCACGGCCCGCTCGCCCACGGCGCGGTGGGCCTGCACGACCTCGGCGACGCCGTCACCGTGGGCGAGGACCTCGAGGCGGGGCAGGACGCGGCCGCCGCGCTCACCGCCCAGGGCCTGGATCGCGCCGGGGCCCGCCTCACGGTGGTGCTGGGCGGCGGCCACGAGACGGCGTGGTCCTCCTACCTGGGCCTGATGGGCTCGGGCATCGGCCCGCGCGCCGGGCAGCGCTGGGGCGTGCTGAACCTCGACGCCCACTTCGACCTGCGCAGCGAGCCCCGCCCCACCTCCGGCACGCCCTTCGCGCAGATGGCCGCGGCCGAGGAGCGGGCGGGACGCGCGCTGCGGTACGCCGTGCTGGGGATCGCCGAGGCCTCGAACACCGGGACGCTGTTCCAGCGCGCCCGTGAGCTGGGCGTGACCTGGTGGACCGATGAGCAGTGCCTCGCGGCCGGGGCCGAGGGGATCACGCGCTTCGTCGAGGAGTTCGCCGCGGAGCTGGACGTCCTCTACCTGACGATCGATCTGGACGTGCTGCCGGCCGCGGTCGCGCCGGGCGTCTCCGCCCCCGCCGCCCACGGGGTGCCGCTGCCGCTGATCGCGGCGGCGGTGCGCGCCGCGGCGAGCTCCGGCAGGCTCGCCCTGCTGGACGTGGTGGAGCTGAACCCGCGCCTCGACGTCGATTCCCGCACCGCCCGCACCGCCGCACGGCTCATCGACGACGCGGTGCGCACCGTCGCCGGCGCCTCCGCCTGACCTCCCGCGCAGCGGGCGGGCCTCCGGCGCCGCGGCCGGGTCTCCGCTCAGTGCAGGCGCACGAAGGCGCGCAGTCCCGGGTCGTGGTCGTGGGCCTCGACGAACCCTAGCGCCTCGTAGAACGCCCGCTGACCGGGCTCCGCATCGGTGAGCAGCACCTGCTGGCGCACGGCCTCGTAGGGAGCGAACACCTCCTCGACGAGACGCCGACCGATGCCCTGCCCCTGCGCGCCGGGATGCACGAGCACGTCCTGCAGGTAGGCGATGACGGCGCCGTCGCCCACCACCCGGGCGAGGCCGAGCAGCTGCCCGTCCCGTCGGGCGGTGACCACGCGGCCGCTGCCTCGCAGGGCGCGTTCGAGCGTCTCCGGCTCCCGGGTGTAGGCGCCCCAGCCCACGGCGTCGTAGAGAGCGAGAGCCTCGTCGAGCGCCGGTACCTCGGCGCGGAGCTCGAGACCTCCTCCGGCCCCGCTCACTCGCCCGTGCTCCCGTCGATCGCCTCGCGCAGCAGGTCGAGGTGGCCCACGTGCCGGGCGTACTCCTCGATGAGGTGGGTGAGGATCCAGCGCAGGTTCAGCGGCTCGCCGGCGCGGCCGCCGCGCACGGGGCCGTCCAGGTCCGTCCAGCCCGCCTGCGCTGCGCGCGCCGCGGCGACCCGCTCGCGGTAGGCGGCGAGGTCCGCGGCGGCGGTGGCGGGCGTGCCGTCGAGCAGGTCCCCGTCGGGGTTCTCCGGCGTGCAGTACGGGTCCGGCTGCTCCTCCCCGAGCAGCACCTCGCGCAGCCAGTACTCCTCGACGACTCCGAGGTGGCGCACGATCCCCAGCGGGCTCAGGGCCGACGGCGGCGCGGAGCGCCGGCACAGCTGCTCGGGACCGAGGCCCTCGACCTTCTGCAGCACGGTGGCGCGGTGGAACTCGAGCCAGGCATCGAGGGACGCGCGCTCACCGGCGAGGAACGGCGGGGCGAGGCGTGCCGCGGGGGCGGGGCCGGGAGCGTCCGCAGAGGCGGGGTCGGGGGCGTCCTGGGACGCGGGGCGGGCGGGGTCCGCGGGGGCGGGAGACGCAGTATCCATGGCCCGGACTGTTCCACAGGCCGCCGACATCCGACGCCACCTTTTCCCCGCGCTCGGGGAGCTCCTCGCGTCAGAGCAGCAGCGTCTCCACCAGGGTCACCACGGCCACGCCGGCCAGGAGCGCGGCGAACAGCAACGTGAGCGTGGAGGGGCGCGCCTTCGTGGACAGCGGCCCGCCGATCACGCCGCCCAGCGCGGAGCCGGCCGCGAAGATCAGCGTGGTGGTCCAGTCCACGTACACCTCGGTGCCCACCCGGGCGAGCAGGCTGGTGATGGTCGCGATGATCATCACCAGCAGGCTGGTGCCGGAGGCGCTGCGCATCGCCAGCCCCAGCGCGATCACCAGCATCGGCACCACGATGAACCCGCCACCCACGCCGAAGAAGCCGGTGAGCAGGCCCGTGAGGGAGGCCGCCGCGATCACACGGCCCAGGCGCGGGGACGGGGCCGCCGACGGGGCCAGCGGCAGCTCGGCCTCGCCGTGATGGTGGTGCAGCCCGTCGGCCGTCTCCACCATGTCGGGGCCGGGCTGGTCCAGCACCGGGTCGTCGTGCACCTCCACCGGCGGCGGGTCCGCCGCCTCGGTGGTGCCGTGGGCGGCGACCTCGAGCGCCTCGTCGCGCCGGGCGCCGACGCCGCGCCGCAGCATCACCACGGCCACGGCCGCGAGCATCACGCCGAACAGGGTGAGCAGCACGTCTGCCGGGACCAGGGCGGACAGCCGCGAGCCGAGCACCGCGCCCACCACGGACACGCCCGCGAACACCAGCCCGGCCCGCCACTGCACGTTCCGCTTGCGGGCATGGTGGGGCAGGCTCGCCAGCGCGGTGATCAGCACGATCACGAGGCTCGAGGCGGTCGCGTCGTGCGGGTCCATGCCCAGCAGGAACACCAGCACGGGCACCGCGAGGATGCCGCCGCCCGCGCCGAGCGCCCCCACCACGATCCCCACACCGATGCCGACGGCGATCGCGAGCAGGACGAGTTCCATCGGGCGGTCTCCTCCACGGGGACGGGGGCGGGCGTCGCGCCATCGTATCCACGGCCCCGGTGCCGGATCGCCTGTCTGTCTCGCAGGTCACCGCCTCGCTCCGGGGGCACGGCGCCGATAGGATCGAGGGCATCCTCGGAGAGGAGCGGTCATGGCCACGGACCCGCCCCCGGGCGCCCTCACGCCCCTGGACCCCGCCTCGCCCGCGATGGGCGAGCGTCTGGTGGAGGTGTGGGGACGCGGCGCGCTGGTGCTGCCGCTCGCGGAGGACTCCACCCCGCTGCCGCTGCCCGGCCTCCACCCTCGGACCTTGCCGCCCTCGCTCTCCGGCCGCGCCCGCGCCTCCCTCGCGGGGGTGGGCGAGCGCTTCGCCGCCTGGCGGGTGAGCCCGCAGGAGAACGCCTCGGTGATCGTGCGGATCGCGCACGTGGCGCCCGAGGAGCTGCACCAGGACCTGCGCCACGAGATCGCGGCGCTGACCCTGCTGCCGGCGGAGATCGGGCCCGCCCCGATCGCGGTGCACGCCGACGCCGCCGCCAGCCCCCTGGGCCACCCCTGCGTGGTCACCACGGACGTGCGCGGGGTCGCCGCGGTGCCGGAGACGTGGACGGGCGCGCACCTGCACGCCCACGCCCGACTCCTCGCCCGCCTCCACGCGGTGCCGGCGCCGGGGCGCGGCCCCGTCAGCCTCGGCGAGGATCCGTGGGCGGCGGTGCCCGCCGGTGCTCCGCAGCTGCTGCCCGAGGTGGAGGCGGAGGTGCGCTCCTGGCGGGAGCGGCATGGTGCGCTCCTGGCCGAGCACGGCCTCGAGCCGTTCCTCGAGCGGGCGCTCGAGGAGGTCGCCGGCATCGAGGCGCAGATCGCCGCGCTCGACGCCTTCGCGCTGTGCCACGGCGACCTGTGCACCACCAACATCCTGTGGGACGGCATGGACCCGGCCACGGGCACGCCCCGCGTGCAGTACATCGACTTCGAGTGGGCGCAAGGCGACGATCCCGCCCGCGACCTCGCGATCCTCGGCGGCAGCGTGCACGGCGGCCCCTGGTACGTGCCGCTGGACGAACCGCAGGTGGCCGCGTTCGTGGACGCCTACCTGGCCGCCCGCGCAGAACTCGGCGAGGTGCCCGCCGCCGTCGCGGACCGCACCGCCCTGCGGGAGCGGATGCGGGCCTGGACCGCGTACGAGCGCACCGCGATGCTGGTCCACGTCGCCTCCCGCGCCACGACCCGCGCCTCCCACCGGCGGGTGCTGCCGGTGCTGCGCGCCACCCTCGCCGCGGAACTCGGCCTGCCGGACTGAGCCGCGGGCGGCGGCTCCCGCGAGCCCGCGCTGTCCTCCGGGACACATCCCTCACCTGCACGGTGGCGCGATCGTGCGCGGGTCTGCCTACGGTGGGCCCATGAGCGACTTCGTGAAGACAGCATCGAACGCCCCCAAGGGGTACCTCGCCGCCGAGGCGGCCGGTCTGCGCTGGCTCGCCGAGCCCGGCGCCGCGGCGGTGGTCGAGGTGCTCGAGGAGGGCAAGGAGGAGCTGCGCCTGGCACGCCTCGAGTCGACGACCCCCACCCCCGAGGCCGCCCGCGCCTTCGGCGCCGCGCTGGCGCGCCTGCACGACGCCGGCGCGCCCGGCTTCGGCTGGTCCCCGGCCGACCCCGCCTTCTTCGGCCCCGCCGAGGACCCGTTCCCCGTCTCCACCGCGGTGGAGGCCGAGTTCGCGACCTACTGGGCGGAGGAGCGGCTGCGCCCCCTCGCCGACAAGGTCACCCGCACCCTCGGCGCCGAGGGGCACGACACCGTGGACGAGGCGATCGACCTCATCGCCGACGGCGCCTTCGACGGCGTGAGCGGCCAGGGCGCCGAGGAGCCCGCCCGGGTGCACGGCGACCTGTGGTCCGGGAACCTGGTGTGGACGGCGGAGGGCGCGACCCTCATCGACCCGGCCGCCCACGGCGGCCACCGCCTCGAGGACCTCGCCATGCTCTCCCTCTTCGACGCCCCGCACCTCGAGGAGATCTTCGAGGGCTACACCGAGGAGCACCCGCTGCCCGGCGACTGGGAGCAGGACCTGCCCGCCCACCTGCTGTTCGGCCTGCTCGCGCACGTGCACCTGTTCGGCGAGGCGTACGTGGACCAGACCATCGGCACCGCCGAGGCGATCATCGCGCGGGCGGAGGAGCTGGGGTTCTGACCCGGCCCCCACAGCGCGCACGAGAGAGGGCCGGTCCTCGCGGCGGAGCCGCGACGGCCGGTCCTCTCTGCTGCCGCACCCACCCCGGGTCAGCGGCGACGACTCAGTGGTCGTGGTCCTCGTGGTCGCCGCCGTCGTCGGAGGCGCCGTGGTCATGGGCCTCCTCCTCGGCGTGGTCGTGCTCCTCCTCGGAGCCCTCCTCGCCCTCGTGCTCGTCGTGGTCATGCCCCTCGGAGACGACCTCGTACTCGCCGGAGGCGGTGCCGGTGGTCACCTGGATCTCATGGGGCACCACGGGCAGCTCCAGCTCGCGGTACACCTCGCCGCTGGCCACGTCCACCATCGCGAGGGTCTGCGCCGCCGGGTCCACCACGAAGGCGGTGCCGTCGGCGACGGCCAGCATCGGGCCGGCCTCCTGCCACTCGTCCGGCTCGGTCCACTCGCCGGTCACCGGCACCTCGTGGAGAATCTCGCCGGTCTCGGGATCGAGGATGTTCAGCTCGCCGTCATAGGTGAGCACCAGCGCCTCGCCGTTCGGCCCGCGGTCCAGGGAGCGGAACCAGTACGGGGAGCCCAGGTCCACGATCTGCTGGGTCGCGTCGCGGGTGTCGATCAGGGCGATCTCGGTGGGGCGCTCGATGCCGCCTTCGGGATCGGCCTCGACCTTGTGGTCCGCGAGCACGATCGGGGAGTCCTCGGTGCCCTTCTGGTTGCCGGAGCGCTGGTAGTCGCCCTCGATCGCGACCTTGTGGAACTCGCCGTCGCGGTAGATCACCGAGCCGTTCTCGCAGCCCAGCGAGATCACGTCGCCGCTCTCGGTGGGCTGTGCGGCGGCCTCGCCGTGCACGCCGGGGCAGTCGTCGGTCTGGGCGGTGACGTTCCCGTCGGCATCCAGCACCTGCACGGTGCTGCGGGCGTCCTCGGTGCCCTGGGTGGTGAGCAGGCCGCCGTCGGAGAGCGGCACGGCCACGCCGTGGTGGGCGTCGTCGGTGGCGGTCTCCTCGAGCACGTCGAGCTCGCCGTCGGCCAGGGCCGACGGGTCGATGATCGTGATCGCGCCGGTGCCGTCGGCGAAGAGCGCGGTGCGGCCGTCGTGGGGGACCACGTGGCCGGGGTGCGGCGCCTCGACGGAGAGGTCGGTGAGCGCCGGGTCCTGGACGTAGTAGTGGAAGTGGTCGCCGTGCCCCTGGGCGAGCAGGCCGGTGTCGTACATGGTGATCGCGTCGGAGGCGCTGACCGCGACGTGGCGGCCGTCGCCGGCGGGGTTCAGGCGCACGTAGCCCTCGAGCGCGGTGTCGTCCAGCACGGCGCCGTCCTCGGAATCGAGCGTGACCACGCCACCCTCGTACGCCAGCACGATGCGGGGGGTGAGGGCGCCCACCTCGGTGCGGTCGGAGGCGGTGGTCTCGGCGGCATCGGGGGTCGCGCCGCCCGCATCGGAGGCGCCGGTGCCGGTCCCGGAGCCGCAGGCGGCCAGAGCCAGCACGCCCGCGCCGAGAAGCGCCACGGCGCGCCGCTTCATGACAATGTTTCTCATCAGATGCATGCCAGGAAACTATCAGCGAATGAGAATCTTTCCCAACCGAGGAGGCGTGTCCTGGCTCACAGCGGCGGGTGCCCGTGGAGCGCGGTCGAGGAGCCGACGGGAAGAGCTCGGTGCGGACCGGACGAGGACGGGCCGAGGGCGATGCCGCCGCGGAGCACCGCAGTCGACACCACCCTCGGCCCGTCGAGGCCCGGCACCGCCGTGCGGTGCGCCGGCTCGGCTCAGATCACGCCGAAGGCGATCATTGCGTCGGCCACCTTGCGGAAGCCGGCCACGTTCGCACCCACCACGTAGTCGCCCGGCCGGCCCACCTCGTCGGCGGTCTCCAGGCAGGTGGAGTGGATGTTCTTCATGATCTGGGTGAGGCGCTCCTCGGTGTACTCGAAGCTCCACGCATCGCGGCTCGCGTTCTGCTGCATCTCCAGCGCGGAGGTCGCCACGCCGCCGGCGTTCGCGGCCTTGCCGGGCCCGAAGGCGATCCCCGCCTCGCGGAACACGGTCACGGCCTCGGGCGTGCAGGGCATGTTCGCCCCCTCGGAGACCGCCAGGAGGCCGTTCTTCACCAGGGTGCGGGCGGCGTCGGCGTCGAGCTCGTTCTGGGTGGCGCTGGGCAGGGCGATGTCCACCGGGACATCCCACACGCTGCCGCCCTCGACGAAGCGGGCGCCCTCGCGGCGCTCGGCGTACTCGTGGATGCGGCCGCGCTCCACCTCTTTGATCTGCTGCAGCAGCGCGAGGTCGATGCCCTGCTCGTCCACCACGCAGCCGGAGGAGTCGGAGGCCGTGACGGCCACGCCGCCCAGCTGGTGCACCTTCTCGATCGCGTACAGCGCCACGTTGCCGGAGCCGGAGACCGCGACTCGTCGGCCCTCCACGGAGGAGCCGCGCGCCTTCAGCATCTCGTCGGCGAAGATCGCCGCGCCGTAGCCGGTGGCCTCCTTGCGCACCAGGGAGCCGCCCCAGTCCAGGCCCTTGCCGGTGAGCACGCCGGCCTCGTAGCGGTTGGTGAGGCGCTTGTACTGGCCGAAGAGGTAGCCGATCTCACGGGCGCCCACGCCGATGTCCCCGGCGGGGACGTCCGTGTACTCGCCGATGTGGCGGTGCAGCTCGGTCATGAACGACTGGCAGAAGCGCATCACCTCGCCGTCGCTGCGGCCGTGCGGGTCGAAGTCGGAGCCGCCCTTGCCGCCGCCGATGGGCAGGCCGGTGAGGGAGTTCTTGAAGATCTGCTCGAAGCCGAGGAACTTCACGATGCCCAGGTTCACGCTGGGGTGGAAGCGCAGACCACCCTTGTACGGGCCCAGCGCGGAGTTGTACTCGACGCGGAAACCGCGATTGACCTGCACCACGCCGTGGTCGTCCACCCACGGCACCCGGAAGATGATCTGGCGCTCCGGCTCGCACAGGCGGGTGAGGATGCCGTGGTCCTGGTACTCCGGGTGGCGATCCTGGATGACCTCCAGCGACTCGAACACCTCGCGCACGGCCTGGTGGAACACGGGCTCCCCGGGGTTGCGCTGGAGAACCTGGTCGTAGGTGGCCTGGAGAGTCGAGTCGAGCATCGCAGTCCTTTCAGGGGCCCGGGGGTCCCCGATGTTCGGGGTCTCCGCGGGAGCGGAGGTCACGGCGCGGCCCAGGCTACGCGTCGACCACCCCGCGGGGCAGGGGCTGTTCGGTGAGTGAACATGCAGCCTCCTGTCGCAGTGATGCACAGGGGTGATGTCACGGCCCGGCGCATTTCCCGCGGGCGACGGGCGACGCCCTCAGCCCGCGCGCACGTCCAGCTCGCGCTGGATCCACGCCGGGTCGTCGGTGGTCAGGGAGTCCGCCCCGCAGGCGAGGGCCACCTCGAGCTGGGCGGAGCTGTTCACCGTCCAGGGGTTCAGCGTGAGGCCCGCCTCGTGCACCGCCTCGGCCGCCCGCAGGCTGAGCCCGTCGATCGACGGGCCGATCCCGGCGGCGCCGAGCCGCGTCGCGGTGGCGATGGCCTGCTCGTCGATCCGCTCCACCAGGTAGGAGACGGACACGTGCGCGCTGCGACGGATCTCCTCCAGCGCGCCGGCGTGGAAGGAGATCACGGTGGAGCCCGCGGCGGGCGAGGCCGGGTCCAGCTCCCGCAGCCGCTGGGCCACGGCGGCCGCGGCGGCGGCCGCCTTGACCTCGATGAACACCGGCACCGTGGTCATCGCCAGCAGCTCCTCGAGGGAGGGGACCCTCTCCCCCTCCGGCAGCAGCACTCGATCGAGCTCGGCGCGGGTCAGCTCGCCGATCGCGCCGCTGCGCAGCGGGGACTCCGCCGCGGCCGTGCGGTCCACGGTCTCGTCGTGCATCACCACCACGTGCCCGTCGGCGCTGAGGTGCACGTCGCACTCGAGCAGCTGCGCACCGTCCTCGATCGCGCGGCGGAAGGCGGCCAGGGTGTTCTCCGGCGCGTGGGCGGAGGCGCCGCGGTGGCCGACGATCGCGGGACGCTGGGGGGCGGTGGTGCCGGACTGCGCGGTCATGCTGCTCCTGCTCTCTGGGGGTGCACGAGGTGCGGACGGGTCGATGCTGTCATGGGCGGACGTACGGGAGTGCGGGCACGGCTGAACCGGCAGGGAGCGGGGGTGCCGACCCGCGCCCCGACGGCGGCGGCGGGGAGGCCGACGCTCCACGGCATGGTGGTGGACACGCGTCTCAGACGGCTGGGCGCCGCGAAATCAGCGCGGACGCCCAGGCGGGGTCGTCCACGGTGAGAGTGTCGCAGCCCAGCTCGAGGGCCCGTTCGAGCTCCTCCTCGGTGCGGGCGGTCCACAGGTTCAACCTCGCACCGAGCTCGGCGGCCCGTTCGACGTCGGCCTGACGGGCGTCGGCGATCCGCACCCCCACGTGCGCCACCCCGAGATCGCGGCAGGACTGCCACCACTCGGGCGAGGTGGCGGTGGTGGTGCGCATCAGCGGGATCTGCGGTGCGAGCTCGCGGGTGCGGTGCAGGGGCGCCTCGTGGAAGGAGAGGACGACGGCAGGGGCGGCCGGCTCCTTCCAGGCCGACGGCGGGAAGTGCTCCTGGAGGATCCGCACCACCCTGTCCGTCGCCTCGGGTGCCTTGATCTCCACCAGCAGCGGAACCCGGGTCCCGTCATCGCGCACCGCCGCCTCGAGCACCTGGGAGAGCGTGGGGACGTGCTCCCCCCCGCCCACCAGCGCCCGGTCCAGCTGGTTGCGGGTGAGCTCGGCGACCGTGCCCGTGCGCACCGGGGAGTCCGGCTGCGCGGTGCGGTCCAGGGTCGCGTCGTGGATGATCACGTCCCGCCCGTCGGCGCTGAGGTGGACGTCGCACTCGAGCCACTGCGAGCCGTCGGCGACACCGCGGCGGAAGGACGGGACGGTGTTCTCGGGCGCGACGGCCGCGGCGCCGCGATGCCCGACGATCTCGGGCTGCTGGGGGGTCATGTCGGGGGCCTCCTCGAAAGGTTCAGGGTCAGGGCCCGCCGGCTCGGAGCGCGGCGGGGGGGCCGACGGCCCCGGGCGGGAGTGCGCCCGGGGCCGCGACGGCTCGGCGGCGGGCCCGGACCGCGGGCCGGCGACGCCGGCAGTGCCGAAGGATCAGTTCCAGCCCTCGAAGGCGACGGCCTCGTAGTCCTCGCGGTTGTCGTCCAGCGTCTCCTGGAGGGTGGCCGCGAGGGCGTCCAGGACCTGCTTCGGGTCCGCGCCGTCGCCGAAGACCTGGCCCATCGCGGCGCCGATCTCGGTGACCGAGCCCTGATCCCAGTTGGGGTAGTCCGCGGTGCGGGCGTTCTCCAGCTGGCTCAGCGCGACGCCGTAGTTCGGGTTCGCGGCGACCTGGTCCTTGACCTCCTGGGACTCCTGGGCGGCCTGGACCACCGGCACGTAGCCGGTGCCGATGTGCCAGGCGGCGGACTTCTCCGGCTGCGCCAGGAAGCGGAACAGCTCGGCGCAGGCGTCCTGGCGGTCCTGGGAGTCGGTGCGCACGAGCGACAGACCCGAGCCACCGGTCGGCACCTGCTTCTGCTCGCCCTCCTTGGAGAGCATGTACGCGGTCCCGATCTCGAAGAGCCCCTCGGTGGCCGCGGTCTGGCCGGTGAGCGAGGCGGTCGAGCCCCGCCAGCCGGCGGCGAGCCCGGAGGCGAAGTCGGTGCCCGAGGCCTGGGCGAGGTAGCCGTAGCCGTCGTCGTGGATGAACTTCCGCATCCACTCCAGCCATTCGACGCCCTTGTCGTCGTTGATCGTGACCTGGAAGTCCTGGGTGGCGTTCGCGCCGCCGAAGCCCCAGATGTCGGCCTGGCCGTGCCAGGCGTCGGGGCCGAAGGCGATCGCGGACAGCGGGCGGCCCTCGACCTCGATCTTGGCGAGCTCGGGGGCGAACGCGGCGAGGTCCTCCCAGGTCTCGGGGCCCTCCTCGGGCAGACCGGCCTCGATGTAGCGGGTCTTGTTGTAGTAGAACAGCGGCGTCGAGCGGGCGAAGGGGACCACGTAGGTCTCCCCGGCGGCCTTGCCCTCGGCGACGTAGTTCTGGATGTAGACGTCCAGGTTCCACTCCTCGTCGAAGTAGCCGTCCAGCGGGGCCAGGGCACCGGACTGGTGGAACTGGAGCCACTGCAGCTCGGGGAAGCAGACGATGTCCGGCACGGTGCGGGCCTGGAGGGACGCGGTGAACTTCTGGTTGAGGTCCGCGTAGGAGCCCACCGATTCGGCGACCGCGACGATCTCGTCCTGGGATTCGTTGAACTCCGCGAACTGCGTCGCGAGGACCTCGAAGTTGGTGCCGGTGAAGGGCGCCCAGAACAGGATCGGGGTGCGGCCCTCGTACTCGGAGGGCACGGTGAGATCGGCCTGGGAGAAGCCCTCGCGGAGGTTGCTCTCGGCGCCGTCGGCGCTGCCGTTGGGGGCGCCGCAGGCGGCGAGGCCGGCCGCGCCGGCACCGAGGCCCAGAGCCGCCAGCAGGTTGCGGCGGGAGACGGGGAGGGGGCTGCGGGACATGTGAATCGCTCCTTGGGAGGGTTCCGGTGGGATCGAGGGGGTCTGACGGGGACGTCCTGGAGGACGGGGTGCGGGCCGCACGCGGCGTGGCGCGCCGACGCCCGCCCGGGCAGGGCCCGGGGCTGGTGGGGGTCCGGCCGACGGCGCAGGACGGACCGGAGGGCGGCCGGGGCCGCCGCACTCACTTCATGGCGCCGGCGGCGAGGCCGCCGATGATGCGCTTCTGGGCGAGGAAGAAGAGGATCAGCATCGGCAGGGAGACGAACACGGCGCCGGCCATGATCACGCCCCAGTTGCTGTACCCCTCCTGGCTGCGCAGGAAGAGCAGGCCGATGGGCAGGGTGCGCATGTCCGCGGTGCTGGTGACGATCAGCGGCCACACGTACTCGTTCCACTTGCCGACCATGACGATCAGCGTGGCGGTGAGGATCATCGGGCTGGACAGCGGCACCACGATGGTGAGCATGCGGCGCAGGTGGCCCGCCCCGTCGATCTCCGCGGCCTGCAGGATGTCCTTGTCGATGGTGCGCATGGACTGGAACAGCAGGAACATCGCGAAGGCGCTGGCGATGCCCGGCAGGATGATGCCCTGATAGGAGTTGAGCCAGCCCAGGTTCGCCACGGTGATGTAGTTGACGATCAGGGTGACGTGACCGGGCAGCATCAGCGAGCCGACGATCAGCACGAAGACGGCCTTCTTGAACGGGAAGTCCACGAACACGAAGGCGTAGGCGCACAGGATCGCGAGGGAGATCTCGAGGACGGTGCCCACCCCGGTGGTGATGATCGAGTTGAGGAAGAACCGGTCGAAGGGGGCACTGCCCCAGGCCTCCACGAAGTTGCCCAGGGTGAGCTCCCGGGGGATCCACTGCAGCGGCCAGGTGTAGATGTCCTGGTGCGGCTTCATGGCGGAGGAGAACAGCCAGTACAGCGGGATGAGGAACACCGCGATCGTCGCGAGCACGCCGGCGATCATCAGGCCGGTCGCCCAGTGCGGGCGGCGCGGGCCGCGATCGCGGCCCCGGTTGGGCGGCGCGGCGGCGGAGGGGTTCTCGAGCGTGTCCGGATCGAGGGTCTGCGCGCTCATGAGTCGTAGTTCACCTTCTTGTCGCCGTAGCGGACCTGGACGTACGTGATGATCAGCAGCACGACGAGCAGCACGGTGGCGGCAGCCGACGCGGTGCCGATGTCGAACTTCTGGAAGGCCTCCTCGTAGACCATCCAGCTCAACGTGCTCGAGGACACCCCGGGGCCGCCGCTGGTCATGATCGAGATGATGTCGAAGGCCTGGGCGGCGGAGATGATCCCGGTGATCGAGAGGAAGAACGTGATCGGGCTCAGCAGCGGCAGGGTGAGGTGGCGGAACAGCTTCCAGCCGTGCGCGCCGTCGAGGGCCGCGGCCTCGTACAGGTCCTTGGGCAGGTCGAGGATCGCGGTGTAGCAGATGACCGTGACGAACCCGAGCCGCTGCCAGGTGTAGGCGATCGTGATCGCCCACAGGGACCAGTCCGAGGTGGTGGTCCACGCCGGCGAGGCCGCACCGAACAGGGAGAACACCCAGCGGGAGAGGCCGTAGTTCGGGTCGAACATGAACAGCCACAGGATGCCGACGGCGGCTCCGGGCAGCATGTGCGGGGCGAAGGCCATGGTCTGGGCGAAGCCGGTCAGCGGCACCTTCGTGGCCAGCAGGCTCCCCAGCAGCAGGCCGAGGACGAGGGAGCCCACCACGCTCACGCCGGTGAAGATCAGCGTGTTGACGATGACCTGCCCGAAGCCCGCGTCGGTGAACAGGTCGGTGTAGTTCGCCAGCCCCACCCACTCGGGGCTCGGGGCCACGAAGTCCCAGTCGAAGAAGCTGAGCCCGATGTTGTACAGCGCGGGGTAGTACGAGAAGACGATGATCGCGATGAGGTTCGGGGCGATCAGGGCGCCGAAGAGCAGGGCGTCGCGGCGGGCGCGGCGGCGGCGCTGCGGCGAGCGCCGGCGCCTCTCGCTCCGGCCCTGCCGCATCGGGGCGTCGCCCCCGGAGGGGCCGACGGGCTCCTCGGGCGGCACGGGCCCGGACGGGACCGCGGGCTCCGTGCGAGGGCTGCGGACGGTGATCGACATGGGAGCGCTCCCAGATTCCTGGTCGGACGATGGCCCGGAGGTCATCGAGGGTGTCGGTGGCGTCCCGGGGCAGGCCGCGGGTCGCAGGGCACTTCAGAGCTGCCCGCGGCGGTGGCGGGGCGGGACGAGTCGGGACGGCCAGCCACCCCGGCGTCGTCGACAGGCACACCGTAGAGAGCCGCATGCACTCCCGCCAAGAGCGCACCCGTGCAGGTGAACCCGGCATGAACGTCGCCTGTCGCTGCTGGTGGGAGCGCTCCCACGCCGGGTCTCCGGCGATCCGTCGCACCGTCTCGCGCACCGGACGGGGCGGTGTCCACCGAACGTTCACCGCCGGGTCAGCAAGAGTTCGCCGACGGCCACTCCTGGTCACCGGTCCGAGAACTCGGACTTCACCGGACGGCCATTCGTCATCCCTGGTGAGCGCCGACTGCTGGGCTATCCTGCACCGAACCACCGCCCCGGGAACTGCGCCGGCCCCGCCCTGCGGGAGCGCAGCGCACCGGACCGGGAGGAAGGACGTGCCATGCCCCGACCACCGACGATGGAGGATGTCGCACGAGCCGCCGGCGTCTCCCGCTCCACCGTCTCGCGGGTGTTCCAGAACGGCGGGGAGCGCGTCTCCGCGGATGCGACGGTCCGGATCCACGAGGCCGCCAAGCGCCTGGGATACGTGCACAACCTCGTGGCCAGCGGTCTGGCGTTGCGGCGGGGCCGGCAGCTCGGCCTGCTGATCCGCGATGCCACCAATCCCGCCTACGGCCACCTCCACGCCGAGATGAACCGGGCGGTGCAAGGCGTCGACCGCCAGCTCATCTCGGTGACCGCCTCGCGCCACGACTACGGCACCGCCGAGGTGGAGGGGCTGAACCGGCTGATCGGGCAGCGAGTGGCGGGGGTGTTCGTGGGCACCGGGGTGACGGCCGCGGAGGATCTCGTGGAGACGGTCACCGCGACGCCGATGATGATCGTCGGCCGCCCCAACGACCACCCGCAGATCGAGTCCGTCAGCTACGACGAGCGCACCCACGGCCGGCTGATGGCCGACGCGATCGCCGCGGCGGGACACCGCCGGATCGCGGTGCTCACCGCCCCTCTGCTCTACTCCCGGGTGTTCGACCTGCGGATGCGCAGTCTCGCCGAGCGCTGCGGGGAACTGGGCCTCACCACGATCCCGGTGGATCTGCTGCCCGTGGAGCACGGCGTGGCGCGCGCTTTGGACGTGGCCCGCGAGGAGGCGCTGAGCTGCATCGTCTGTCCGGTGGACTTCGTCGCCCTGGACCTGCTGCGCGCCGCCGTCGCCCGCGGGGTGCGGATCCCCGAGGACGTCAGCACCGTGGGCTTCGACGGGCTGGGGGACGGCCTCGACCTGCTGGGCCTGGCGACGGTCCGGCTCCCGGTGGCCGAGGTCGCCCGCGAGGCCGTCACCAGGATGGAGGCGCTCCTGGTGGCGACCCAGGAGGATGCCGAGGGTCCGCCTCCACCCGGCGGCGACCAGGGCGGTGTCGACGCGACGGCGCGGGCCCGTCACCTGGTCATCCCCGGCCGGTTCCTGCCCGGCCGGACGCTGTCGAGCGCCCCCGAGCACCTGCGCACCTGAGCGCCCGCCGCCGCGGACGCCGAGGTCACGACCGTGCCCCCACCCGCTCGGGCAAGGCTCGCCGGGCATCGTCGTTCCAGGTCAGGACAACCTTCCCAGGGGTGACAAGCGCATCGGCGAGGGCTACGGTCGGAGCATGAAGATGAGCACCGACCTTGAGAAGAAGTTCCAGGAGCAGATCACCCTGGAGTTCGCCGCCTCGATCACCTACCGCCAGCTGGCCATCGAGGCCGACGAACAGGACCTCCCGGGCATCGCCGCGTGGCTCCGCCACCAGGCCGACGAGGAGATCGTGCACGCCAACAAGTTCATCCAGCACGTCTCGGACCGCGGCAACCACGCCGCGATCGGCACCATCACCGAGCCCGGCGTGAAGCCCGGCCTCTCGGTGCTGGAGATCTTCGAGGCCGCCCTCGCGCACGAGGAGAAGGTCTCCGAGGCGATCCGCGAGCTGTACCGCAGCGCGGACAAGGAGGGCGACTACGACTCCCGCCCGCTGCTGAACTGGTTCGTGGACGAGCAGATCGAGGAGGAGGCCACGGCCTCGGAGATCATCGGCCGCCTGAAGCTGATCGGCGACGACGGCTCCGGCCTGCTCCGCCTCGACGCCGAGCTCGGCGAGCGCCCGGCCGGCTCCACCGAGGCCGACGGGGAGTGACCCCGCCCCAGGCCTGATCGCCGCGACACGGCCAGGGTCGGCCCGGACAAGGCGGCCTGACCACCGAAGGGATGTCAGCGGCTCGAGACGTGCTATATGCAGGTCGCGGGCCGCTGACGTCCTTTTCATGGTCACCGCGACCGCAGGGCACCGGCCTCATCACGCGGGTCCCGCAGCAGGCCGTCGCCATCGAGCCGGGCCGACCGCTGCGACCGCGCGATCCGATGGTCGCCCCTGCGCAGCATCACCAGGAGGTCCGGCAGCACCTCCTCCCACGAGACCATGACGTCCTCGTAGGTCAGCCGCACCACGGTGTATCCCCGGCGCCGGGCCACGCGGTCCCGCCGTCGATCCTTCGCGTACGCCTCCGGGTCCGAGTGGTGGGTGGCGCTGTCGCACTCGATGATCAGCCCCTCCCCCACCACGAGGTCGACGCGGCCCACACCCGGGATCTCCACCTGCACCCGCACGGAGACACCGCGCCGCTGGAGCGCGCGGCGCACGAGGGTCTCCGTTCCGGATTCCGCGGCCCGGACCAGCGGGAAGAGTCGGCGCCGTCGCCTTGCCGACAGCGACCTCGTCACCTCGTTCGCCTCATCACTGCTGATCAGGCGCCGGTTCAGCCCCGATTCGAGCACCACCGCCGCATGATCTGCGCCCAGGCAGTGCATGGCGTGCTCGAGCGCCGTGAGCTTCGGGAGCACGGGGTGCTCGTCGGGCCAGGTGCGCAGCGCGGAGGTGTGCAGGACGACCCCGCTCCCGCGGCAGGCGGCGGACTCCCCAGCAGACGGTCCCACGCGCCGCCGCGCCTCATGGGCCCCGCTCTGCCGGGGGATCCAGAACCCGTAGAGCTCGAGGGCGTCCACACAGGTAAGGCGATGCCCCCGGCGCAAAGCCGCTCGGACGTGCGGCGGCGTCTGCACCGTGCCGTAGAACCCTCCGCCCAGCCGCTCCACCACGCCACGCTCCACCAGCGTCTCGATCTCGCGCCGACGGTGACCGGCCCTCGCCAGCTGGCGCCTGGTGCGGACGTGGACCTCGGGAGCGCGGGAGGGGATCATCGCCCCACCCTGCCGCCGACGCAGGGCGGTGCGGGGCCGGACATCGGGAGATGTGGACAAGCGGGCGATGAGGAGGATCGGCGGTGTGGACGCGGGGGCGCGCAGGCGGAACCACAAGGGGACGAGGGGATGCAAGGGTGAGGGAGCGCCTCGCCGTGGGCCTGTCCACCGACGGGACGTATACGGCAACAGGCCGGCATTTAGCAGGTCTCGGGCCGCTGACGTCCCTTTCATGGACAGAGCCGCGAGCCCGAGAGGAAGAGGCATGCCCCTCACCACATCCCATCCCTCCTCTACTCCCACTTTCAACTACTTGATAGGGTGTGATCATGCGTGCCTTCGGATTCCTCAGCTTCGGCCACTACGGCGGCAACCCCGCCCAGGGCGGGCTCACCGCCCGTCAGATGCTCCACGACGCGATCGACATCTCCGTCGGCGCGGACGAGCTGGGCGTGAACGGCGCCTACTTCCGCGTCCACCACTACGCGCGGCAGTCCGCCGCGCCGATGCCGCTGCTCTCCGCGGTCGCGGCGCGCACGCAGCGGATCGAGGTGGGCACGGGCGTGATCGACATGCGCTACGAGAACCCCTTGTACCTCGCGGAGGAGGCGGCGGCCCTCGACCACATCGCCGACGGCCGGGTGGCGCTGGGCATCTCCCGCGGCGCCCCCGAGGCCGCGGACCGCGGCTGGGAGTCCTTCGGCTACACCGGCTCCACGGACCCGCGCGGCGCGGACATCGCCGCGGCGAAGTTCGAGACGTTCCTGCAGGCCATCCAGGGGCACCCGATGACCCGCGCGGCCGCCCAGCCGTACATGTCGGACGCCGCCCCGCACGCCCCGCTCGCGATCGAGCCGCAGTCCGAGGAGCTCATCCGCCACATCTGGTGGGGCTCCGGCTCGCGCGCCACCGCGGCGCGCACCGGTACCCAGGGCCTGAACATGATGAGCTCCACGCTGCTCACCGAGGCGAACGGCGCGAGCTTCGGGGATCTGCAGGCGGAGCAGATCGACGTGTTCCGGGAGGCGTTCCGCGAGGCCGGGCACACGCACATCCCCCGCGTCTCCGTCTCCCGCAGCGTGTTCCCGATCCTCAGCGACCGCGACCGTGTGCTGTTCGGCGCGGGCCGGGGCGGCGACGGCGACCAGATCGGCATCATCGACGGGACCCGCTCCACCTTCGGCCGCACCTACACCGGAGAGCCCGACCAGCTGATCGAGCAGCTGCAGGCCGACGCCGCGGTGCAGTCCGCGGACACGCTGCTGCTCACCATCCCGAGCCAGGCCGGGGTCGAGCTGAACCTCCAGATCCTCGAGAACTTCGCGACGCACGTCGCCCCGGCGCTGGGCTGGAAGCCCAACACCGAGGGGCCCGTCGTCGGCGACCCCGCCACCGCCTGACCGAGCACCGCCCCTTCGTCACGGACGGGCCGATGGTGATGCGAGGTGCATATATGTGCACCTCGCATCACCATCGGCCCTCGCGCGACATCGGCGCTCCTCCGGAAGAGCGGGGAAGGGAGGGCCCGTCGACGCTGGGAATGTGGCAGGGCAGGGGGCGCCGGGACCGGGCCGGACGGGAGGCGGGGGGCAGGCCGGGCGGGCGCCGAGAGGCCGCGGGGGTGAGCCCGCACTCGGTAGCCTGCGGGGATGCTCCGCATCGCCACCGCCAACGTCAACGGGATCCGGGCCGCGCACCGCAGGGGCCTCGGCGACTGGCTCGCGACGCGCGGCTGCGACGTGATCGCGCTGCAGGAGGTGCGGGCGCAGGCCGCGAAGCTGCCGGAGCGCGCCTTCGGCGACTTCCACGTGGCGCTGGAGACGGGCACCCTGCCCGGCCGGAACGGGGTGGCCGTGCTGACCCGTCGGCCGCCGGCGGCGGTGCGCACGTGGAGCGGTGCGGCGCTGCTGGGTGCGCCGGGCGCGCCCCTGGCCCCGGTCCCCGCCGCGGAGCGCGTCCCGCTCGCCCGGGGCCTGGCGCGCTTCGCCGCCGAGGGCCGCTACCTCGAGGTGGACCTCGACGACGGCCCGCTCACGATCGCCTCCCTCTACCTCCCCAAGGGCGGCCTGCCCGCGCACCTGCAGCGGCCGGAGCGGATGCGGGAGGCGCCCGACGGCGGGGCGCGCTACGCGCGCAAGATGGGCTTCATGGCGGCGTTCGCCCGCCAGCTCGCCCGCACCCGTCGGGCGGCCGCGGCCGACGGCCGGGAGTTCCTGCTGATGGGGGATCTCAACATCGCCCACACCCGGCAGGACCTCGCCGCGTGGCGCCGCAACCAGCAGCACGACGGGTTCCTGCCCGAGGAGCGGGAGTGGCTCGGCCGGCAGCTCACGCCGCGCACCCTGGTGGACGTGGTGCGCCGCCTGCACCCCGAGGCCGACGGGCCGTACACCTGGTGGTCCTGGCTGGGACAGTCCTTCGCGAAGGACGCGGGCTGGCGGCTCGACTACCACCTGGCCACGCCCCGCCTCGCGCGTGCCGCGATGACCACCGCGGTGGACCGCGACCACGAGGGCGTGCGGCTCTCCGACCACGCCCCCGTGGTGGTCGACTACGACCTCCCCTGACGCCCGCACCACGGCCTGCTCACGACTGCATCACGTCCCCGCTCCCGGCTTCCACCGGGCCGCGGCGGCACCGTAGAGTGGGCTCGTCCGAGCGCCGGTGGGGGCGCTCGCCCAGCCAGGAGGTCCTGATGCCCGCGCCGCCGCACGCCGCCGCCCCGGCGGCACCGGCACCCGCGGCACCGTCGGCTCCCCCGGCACCCGCCCCCGCGGCACCGGCTGCCCCCTCGGGCACCGGCCTGGGCAGCGCCGCGGCGCGCGCCCTGTTCACCCCCCGCGCGGGGGTGCGGGACCTGGCCCTGTGGGGCTCCTCCTCGATGTCCTCCACGCGCGGGGACGAGTCCACGCCGCTGCCGATCCGCATCCACCAGCACCTGGTGCTCGCCACCTCGCCGGGCACCGTGCACCCGCACGGCGTGGGCGCCACCTGGTCGCAGCACGCGGTGCTGATGCGCGGTCTGGACACGCCCGTGGCCACGCCGCAGGGCGCGCCCGACCCTGCCACCGGCGCGGTCGCGGTGGCCCTGGACTCCGGCCTCCCGCCGCGCGGGCCGATCGAGTTCCCGGCCCGGATCGGCGAGGTGCCCGGCACGCTGGGCAAGGCCGAGGGCGCGTGGCTGTTCACCCCGGAGGATCCCGCCGCGACGGTGCGCGAGGGCACGCTGGTCTCCGCGCTCGCGGAGCGGGTGGCGGAGGCGCGCCAGGTGCTCTGGATGGGCAAGAACAACATCACCCAGGTGGACCAGGTGCTCGAGGACACCCATCGCATGTGGGAGGCCACGGCGACCCCCGAGGAGGACACCCTGGTGCTGGGCCAGTGGGCCACCTCGAACGATCCGGTCGGCTCCGCCACCGGCGACGCCCTCGCCCAGGTCAACGCGACCCAGGCGGAGCGCTACGGGGCGCACTTCGTGGATCTGCAGTCCCTGTTCACCAGCGAGGCGGGGCTGGGCTGCGCCCCGCTGGCACCGCTGCGCCTGTTCGAGCAGGGCTCCACGCAGGACGCGATCGCGCAGGGCGTGGCGCCGCCGCTGCTGGTGGCGCGGGACTCGATCCACCTCAACGGCTGGGGGAACCTGGCCGTGGGCTGGGCGCTCATCCGACGGATGCGGGTGCTCGGATGGCTGTGAGACGACCGCCCGCCCCGCACCTGCGCACCGGCCGGCCGGGCGCCATGCCGTCCACTCCGTCGGTCCCGGACCTGGCGCCGGGCGCCGGGCCGTCCACCCCGTCGGCCCCGGCGCCGGTCGCCGAGCCCGCCGCCCCGCGGACCGCTGAGCCGGTCCCACCGCAGGCACCCGCCGCCCCCGCGCCGGCGCCTCTGCTCCCGCCGGCCACGGACACCGCACACGCGCCCGACCCGACCCCGATCCCGGCCGGGCCGCCCGCGCCGGCTGCCTCGCGCCCCTCGCACGCCCTCACGCGGCGCACCGTGCTGGCGGGCTCGGCGGCGCTGGCGGCGGTGGGGCTGCCGGTCACCGCCCTGGTGGTCGCCGATCCCGACGCCGCCCCGGTGGCCGATGCCGTGCGCGGCGCGGACACCGCCGACACCGCGCACTCCGCGACCGCCCCGGACGACGCCCTCGAGGCGCTGCGCTGGGCGGATGCCATCGGCGTGCTGCCCGCGCGCGAGGACGGCTCCTTCGCGGCGCAGGCCACGCTGACCCGCGGCGACCTCGCCCTGGCACTGCACCGCTTCGTGGGCGCGCCGGCCGTGCCCGCGGACGCCGTGCCCACCATGCTCGCCGACCTCGACGAGGACCCGGAGCGCCGCGACGCGCTGCTGTGGCTGTTCGGGCACGGGGCGCTGTGGGGCGACGACGCGCTGTGCGTGCACCCGCAGGAGCCGGCGAGCCGGGAGGGCGCCGCGGAGATCCTCACCGCGATGCTGCGCCCGAGCCTGCGGGCGGCGGGGATCGCCCCGGACCAGGTGGACGCCGAGCTGGACGTCCCGGAGGGTGCGGCGGACTCCGCGGCGGCCTGGATCGTGCGGGCCGGGCTGGTGCCCTCGGCGCTCTCCGACCTCCCGGGCGAGGCGACCGTGACCCGGGGCGAGCTCGCCCAGCTGCTGCGCCGCGCCGACCAGGTGCTCTCCGACGCCGTCGACCCCGCCTGAGCGGCCCGCCCTCCCGGACCGACACGGCAGCCCGCCCGACCCGACGCGGCCGCCCGCCCGCCCGCACAGCACTCCGCCCGCACAGCCCCGCCCCGACGGCGCGGATTTCCGCTTCGCGTCGTGGGGGCGCGCGCATAGGGTGGGAGCCATGTCGACGACGCCCGCTCATGCCGCCTATCTCCGTCACCCCGATGTCCGCGGGGACCTGCTCGCCTTCACCGCCGCGAACGACGTCTGGCTCGCCCCGCGCACGGGCGGCCGCGCCTGGCGGCTGACCGACGAGGGCGCGCCCGTCGGCTACCCCCGCTTCTCCCCCGACGGCCGGCACGTCGCCTACACCTCCCGCACCTCCGGCGGCCCCGAGGTGTGGGTGATCGACGTGGAGGGGGACACCGCACCCCGTCGCCTCACCTTCTGGGGCCGTCCCACCACGAAGGTGGTGGGCTGGCTCGACGACGGCCGCGTCATCGCGACCACCAGCTACGGCGCCCCGCTCGCGCGCGACGCGCAGCTGTGGGCGGTGGACCTCTCCGGCGGCGCCGAGCTGCTGCCCCTCGGGCGCAGCGGCGAGGTGGCGATCCACCCCTCCGGCACCACCGTGGTGGCCACCCCGTGGCGCCGCGACCAGGCCTCCTGGAAGCACTACCAGGGCGGCACCGCGGTGAAGCTGTGGATCTCCCATGAGGACCTCCCCCTGGACGCCCCCGCCGCACAGCACGCGGCCCGGCGGTGGGAGCCGCTGCTGGAGGAGGTGCTCGCCTCCACCCTGCGGATCGCCTGGCACGGGGACCGGCTGCTGTTCGCCTCGGACACCCCCGGCCCGGGTGCGGCGCTCACCGATCGAGCCAGCGCGAACCTGTGGTCGGTCGCGATGGACGGCTCCGACCTGCGCCGACACACCTCGCTGACCTCTGCGGACGGATACCTGCGCGAGCCCGCGACCGACGGCGAGACCATCGTGTTCAGCTCCCGCGGGCGCCTGTTCACGATGGACTCGCCGGAGGCGGCGCCGCGCGAGGTGGAGATCCGGATCGCCGGCGTCGGCGCGGCCCGCCTGCCGCGGCCCGCCTCCCCGAGCGAGAATCTCCTGGCCATGCGCCCGCTGCACGATGCGCGGGCGAGCGTGGTGGAGTGGCGCGGCAGCGCCCATGCCCTCACCCATCGCGGCGGCCCCTCCCGCCTGCTGGCCGGCAGGTGCGGGCTGCGCCTGCGCGAGGTGCGCCCGCTGGGCCGCTCCCCCTATGCGCTGTTCGTCTCCGACGCGGAGGCGCAGCGCGACCGCGAGGAAGGCGGGGTGGGCTCCGACGTGCTGGCCCTGGCCCGCCTCGACGGCGGCGGGGAGGAGATCCGCCTGGACCTGGGCGAGGTGGGGCGGATCCTGCACGCGATCCCCTCCCCCGACGGCTCGAAGGTCGCGATCTCCAGCCACGACAACGTGGTGCGCCTGGTGACGCTGCGCGGCGTCGAGGACCCGGCCGGGACCTCGCCGCACGCGGCGCCGCAGACCGCCGCGGCCTCCGTGTGGGAGCAGGACGCGGAGCACGCCGTCCCCGCCCCGCACCTGGACCACGTGCGCGAGATCGGCCGCTCCGGCGGCGGCGAGGTGCGGGACCTGGCCTGGTCCCCGGACGGCCGCTGGCTGGTGTGGGCGGAGCCGAACTCCTGGCAGCTCAGCCGCCTGATGGTCTCCGACACCGAGGATCACGAGCCCACCGGCCGGGCGCTCACCTCCGGGAAGTTCCAGGACTCCGCCCCGGCGTTCAGCGCCGACGGGAAGCACCTGGCGCTGCTGAGCCTGCGCACCTTCGAGACCGTGTACGACGACATGGTGTTCGACCTGGGCTTCGTCAACGCCGAGCGGCCGTTCCTGCTGCCGCTGGAGCGCACCACCGCCGATCCCTTCGGCCCGCACCCGGACGGCTGGGGCGGCGCCGGGGAGGAGAAGGGCTCCGGCGACGGCGGCTCCGGCAAGGAGTCGGCGAGCAGCGCCGACGGCGCCGCGCAGCCTGCGGCCGGCGGCGCGACCGGCGGGGCGAGCGCGGCGGGCGCGGACGCACAGCCGCCGGCGAGCTCGCACAGCGCCGCCGGGGCGGAGGACGCCGCCCGCGCCCCCGAGACCCGCATCGATCTCGAGGAGGTGGAGTCGCGCCTGGTGCCCTTCCCGGTGGTCTCCGGCTCCTACTCGCACCTCACCGCCGTGGACGGCGGCTTCGTGTGGCTGCGCCACCCGCAGGAGGGCGTGCTGGGCAGCGCCCGCGCCGGGGTGGAGGGCGAGGCGCCGACGCCGACGCTGGAGCACTGGTCCCTTGCGGACCGCAAGCTCACCGTGCTGGCCGAGGGCGTCACCGATCTCGCCGTCTCCGGGGACGGCAAGGCGCTGGTGCTGAAGCAGGGCACCTCGTGGGTGCAGGTGCCCGCCACCCGCAAGGCGGAGGACGAGGACCCTTCCCGCATCGTCATCGACACCTCGCGGCTGCGCCTCACCGTGGATCCGGTGGCGGAGCGCCGCGGGATGCTGTGGGACAACTACCGGATCATGGCCCAGCAGTACTGGCGGGCGGACATGGACGGCATGGACTGGCACGCCATGACCTCCTGGTACGACCCGGCGATCGAGCGCGTGGTCACCGAGGACGACTTCCAGGACCTGATGTGGGAGGTGCAGGGCGAGCTGGGCACCTCGCACGCCTACGTGCAGGGCCCGGTGTACACGGCCGATCCGCCGATGCTGCCCGCCCACCTCGGCGCGGACTTCACCGTGCGGGACGGCCGCTGGGAGATCGCCCGGATCCTGCCCGGGGACTCCTCCGATCCCGATGCCCGCTCGCCGCTGCTGGCCCCCGGCGTGGGGGCGCGCGTGGGTGACGTGGTGCTGCGCGTGGACGGCCGTCCCGTGCCGCCCGAGGGCGTGGAGGCGGCGCTGCTGGGCGCGGCGGGCAAGGCCACCGAGCTGGTGCTGCTGCGCGACGGCGCCGAGCACCGGGTGGCGGTGACCCCGCTGGCCGATGACGCCGCCCTGCGCTACCAGGCGTGGGTCGCCTCGCGCCGGGAGCACGTCGCGGAGCTCTCCGGCGGCCGGCTCGGCTACCTGCACATCCCGGACATGGTCTCCTCCGGCTGGGCGCAGATGCACCGCGACCTGCGCGAGGCCACCACCAAGGAGGGCCTGGTGGTGGACGTGCGCTACAACAGCGGCGGCCACACCTCGCAGCTGGTCACGGACAGGCTGGCCCGCCGGGTGCTCTCCTGGGACTACCCGCGCCACGAGCGCCCCGGCACCTACCCCGCCTTCGCCCCGCGCGGCGCGGTGGTGCTGGTGACGAACCAGGAGGCCGGCTCCGACGGCGACATCGTGAACGCCGTCTCGCGGGCGCTGGAGATCGGGCCGATCATCGGCACCCGCACCTGGGGCGGCGTGATCGGGATCGACGGCCGCTACGACCTGGTGGACGGCACGGGCGTGACCCAGCCGAAGTACGCCAGCTGGTTCGAGGGCGAGGACTGGGCGATCGAGAACTACGGCGTGGAGCCGGACATCGAGGTGCCGCTGCCGCCGAACGCCTGGGTGGCCGGGGAGGATCCGCAGCTCGCCCGCGGCGTCACCGAGGCGCTCGCGCTGCTGGAGCAGACGCCCGCCGCAGTCGCGCCGCCGCTGCCGGCGCCGCGCTTCGGCCGACGGGACGGCTGAGCCTCCCCCGTCGTCGCGCCGCCCGCCGCCCGCCGGTCGCCCCGCCCGTCGCTGCGCCCCTCGGCCCGCCGGTCACTGCGCCCCTCGGCCCGCCGGTCACGCCACCGCACGCCCGCGGTGGCGCGACCGGCGGGCCGTTCACCGCAGCATGTGGGCGGCGATGTCGGGGAAGCGCACGGCGAGGTCCTGACGCGGCTCCCGCCCCGGCCCCGCGACGTCGACGCCGGTCTTCGGCGCGGTGCGGGCGACGGGGTGGGTCCCGTCGGGGCGCAGCTCACGGGTGATGTACGAGTTCCCGAGCACGATCCGCTCGGCGAGAGAGAGGTCCTGCTCCGCGGCGCGCCGCTGCGCGCGCGGCGTGGCGAGGCGGACGGCGAGCAGACGGGTCAGCGCCCCGAGGGTGACGGCGGCGACGGCGATGAGGACGATGAGGGCCAGGCCCAGGAGTGCTGCGGTCATGTCTCGATCCTTCGCCCCACCACCGTTCAGCACAAGCAACGATATGCACCGCTCTGTTCAGTGTGGCTGATGGGTCGTAGGCTCAGGCCATGCTCGATCCGCTGAAGCTGCGCGTGCTCCGCTCCGTCGTCGAGACGGGCAGCATCCGTGCGAGCGCCGAGGCGCTCGGCTACACCCCGTCAGCCGTGAGCCAGCACCTCACCAGCCTGCGCCGGGAGACGGGGCTCGACCTCGTGGAGCGCTCGGGCCGCGGGATCGTGGTGACCGCGCACGGACGGCTGCTGGCCGAGCGGGCCGGCCCGGCGCTCGACGCCCTCGCCGCCCTGGACCGCACGGTCGCGGACCTCCGCGCCGGCCGCACCGGCTCCCTGCGCCTGGGCTACGCGACCTCGATCGCCTCCACCTGGATCCCCGAGCTGGCCCGGGACGTGCGCCGGCGCTTCCCGGACCTGGATCTCGAGCTGGTGCTGCGCAGCTGCTCCATCGACGACCTGATCGAGGACGACATCGACGTGGCCGTGGGCGAGACCAGCCCCTCCCCGGCGGTCGCGGAGTGGCTGGCCCAGGAATTCCTCGAGGAGGGCTACGTGGCGATCGTGGGGCGCGACCATCCGCTCGCCGGGCGGGAGAGCGTGCAGCTCGTGGACCTCGCCGAGGAGGACTGGGCGACCGACGACCCGCCCGGGTCCCCCTGGTTCGCGCGCATCGTCTCCGCCTGCCGCGCCGCAGGATTCACGCCGTGCGTGCAGATCAACCCGCAGGACTTCTCCACCGTGCTGGGATTCGTCGCCACCGGGGACCACGTCACCGTGCAGCCCTCCCTCATCGCGCAGGACCTCCGCACCGACCTGGTCGCAGTCCCGATCCGCTCCCCCGCACTGCGCCGTCGCCTGAGCGTGCAGGTGCGCCGCTCCCTGCGCGGCCACCCGGCCGCCCGCTACGTCGTCGCGCGCCTGCACGAGATGGCGGAGGAGCGGGCGCGGAAGATCGACGGCGTCTCCCACCTGAACCCGCCGCCCGCCCCGCCGAAGGAGACGGCGAGCGGGACCGAGGCCCGGCCCCTGCCTGCCGCGCTCTGACAGGATCGATCCCGGGCAGGGCAGGCACCCTCGCCCCGTCCAGGACGCCTGACCACCGGCCCGACCGCCCTGTCGCCCGCCGGCGCGCTCAGCGCTCCTCGATGTGGAGGGAGATCTGCACCTCGTCCCCCACTCCCACGCCCTCGGCGCGCTGCACCGCGACCTTCACCGGCACGAGGTAGCCGCCCTCGCGCGGGAACAGCGAGGTGGTGAAGTCCGTGCCGCCCAGGCGCACGGCGGCGGGGATGCAGCCCCAGCCGTAGGTCGCGGCGCGGGCGATCGCGGCGATCGCGTCGGCCTCCTCGTCGGGCACCCGCGCGAACACGTAGGGCGCCGGGCCGCGCCATTCCACGGTGGTCGCGGTGAAGGTCAGATCCATGCACCGAGGGTAGGCCGCGGCGGGCACGGTCGCCATCGCGCCCCGAGGGCGGGGCGCTCAGTGGCCGCCGCCGGTGTACCGCTCGGGCTCGGGCAGGCCGTGCTCGCGGCGGACCCGGCGCGAGAGTCCCTCGAGCGCGGTAAGGGCGGCGAGGACGTCCTCGGCGGTGACGGGGAAGGGCATGGCGTGGATCGTCTCCCCCTCCACGGTGGCGGCCTCGGCGATGGCGCGCAGCTCCGCGGTGTCCTCGGGGGCGAGCCCGATCTCGGTGAGGGTGTTGGGCAGCCCCACGCGCGTGGTGAACACGACGAAGTCCTCGATCTCCGCCGTGGGCGCGCCCTCGAGGACGAGCTGGGCGAGCGAGCCGATGTTCACCTTCTGGCCGTGGGTGAGGCCGTGGGTCTGCGGGGCGGCGGTGAGACCGTTGTGGATCGCGTGCGCGGCGGCCAGCCCCCCGGACTCGAAGCCCAGCCCGGACAGCAGCGTGTTCGCCTCCACCACCGCCTCCAGGGCGGGCGTCACCACGCGCGCGGAGACCGCGTCGAGCGCGGGCAGCGCGTTCTCCCACAGGATGTCCCAGCTCAGCTCGGCGAGCGCCGTGCCGGCGAGGGTGGGGCGGCCGCCGGCCATCGCCGAGGCGGTGCCGCGCCGGGTGGCGCGCGCCTCGAGCCAGGTGGCCAGGGCGTCGCCGATCCCGGCGGCGAGGAACCGCACCGGCGCCTCGGCCACCACCTGGGTGTCGATGAGCACCAGATCCGGGTTGCGGGGGAAGAAGCGGTACTCCACGAACTCGCCCTCGGCCGTGTAGATCACCGCGAGCGCGGAGGTGGGGGCGTCGGAGGAGGCGGCGGTGGGCACGCTCGCCCAGCGGATCCCGGCCAGGTGGCCGGAGGCCTTGGCGGCGTCGATGGTGGAGCCGCCGCCCAGGCCCACGATCACGTCGTGGCCGTCCGCGGAGATCACCTCCACCAGGGCGTCCACGGCCTCCGGGGTGGCGAAGCGCTCGAAGCCCACCCGCACCACGGGCAGCTGCGCCGCCTCCAGCGCCTCGGTGACCTGGGCGGAGAACAGCCCCCAGACGGTGTCGTCCGCGACGATCAGCGGGCGGTCGCCGAGGGCGGCGAGATGGGTGCCGAGCGCGCCCAGCGCGCCCTTCCCCTGGACGTAGCGGCTGGGGCTGGCGAGAACGGTGAGCTCGGACATGGCGTGGCGCTCCTTCGGGCCGACGGTCGGGCCCGCGACCGCGGGCCCGAGAGGGAGTCTTCCCCGTGGCCGGGGACGGGACAACGGCGCTTCTCGTCGGCCGAGAAGCCCGCCCGCGGGAGCGCACGGATCCGGACGTTCGGCCCTCCCGCGACCCCGTCCCCGGCCTACGATGGAGCCCTCGACGGCGCCCTCCCCGGGGGCGGCGACGTCGGTCCTGGTGAGCCCCCGGTGCAGGAGGTCGAGATGCCCCCCGACGGCCCCACCACCCCGCCCACGGCGCCCGGGAGTCCCGCAGTTCCCGGGAATCCCGCAGTGCCCGAGAGTCCCGCAGTGCCCGAGAGTCCCGCAAGACATGAGCACCCCGCCACCGAGGCCCCCGCGGTGCCCGCGAGTCCCGCCGCGCGCCCGCTGGGCGTGCTCGTCGGCTTCGACGGCTCCGACCAGTCACGCCGCGCGCTGCTGTACGCGGCGCGCGCCGCACGGCGCCTGGGCAGCGCCCTCACGGTGGTGACCGCCTACACCGTGCCCACCCTCGCCTACGCGGACGCCGCCCTGGTCCCCACCGTCCCCGCGGAGGTGGCGCGCCTGGCCGCCGCGCAGTCCGTGCTCGAGGAGGCCCGTGAGCTGCTGCGCGGCTACCCCGGCGAGGTGGACCTGCGCACGGCGCACGGCGACGCCGCCGGGGTGCTGGTGGGCCTCTCCGAGCGGGCGCAGCTCGCGGTGGTGGGCGCGCGCGGTCGCGGCGGGTTCTTCGGACTGCTGCTCGGCTCGGTCTCCTCCGCGCTGCCGGCGCACGCCCACTGCCCCACCGTGGTGGTGCCGCGCCAGTACGAGATCGGGACCGACCAGGGCGCGGCCCGCTTCGCCCCGGTCGACGAGGACACCCCGGTGGTGGCCGGGATCGACCGCTCCGCGAGCAGCGCCTCCACCGCCCGCCATGCGGCGGTCGCGGCCCGCACCCGCGGCGCTCCGCTGCACCTGCTGATGGTGATGCCGCTGGCGGAGGACTGGGGCGGCGCGTCGATGTCCTGGCTGCCGGATCCGGATCTGCTCGAGCGCCACCGCCGGGAGCTCGCCGACCAGCTCGCGCAGGACGCCGAGGCGCTGCGCGCCGAGCACCCGGACCTCACCATCACCTCCGAGACGGTGCTCGCCGAACCGGTGACCACCCTCATCGAGCGCACCGCGGGCGCTCAGTTGACGGTGCTGGGCACCCGCGGGCACGGTCGCGTGGCGAGCACCCTGCTGGGCTCGGTGTCCCAGGCGGTGCTGCAGCGGGCCCAGGGGCCCGTGATGGTGGTGCCGGTGCCGGCCCGGGAGATGGGGGCCGACGCGGCTCAGTCCTCCGCCAGCGGATAGTCCACGTAGGCGACGGCGGAGCCGTCCGGGGCCCAGCCGGGCACGTTGAGCGTGCCCTGCCCGCCGTGCAGGCGCACGATCGTGGTCGGGGCGTCCCAGGCGTCGGTCGCGACCAGGCGCAGCTCCACCTCGCGGTCCGCGGGGTGACCCTCGGTGCCGGGCGGGAAGCTGAGGTACACCGCGACCTCGCCGTCCGGGGCGACGTGCGGGAACCAGTTCACGCGCTCGTCGGCGGTGAGCTGCTCGAGCCCGCTGCCGTCCGGGCGCACCCGCGCGAGCTGCGCATGGCCGGCGGTCTCGCTGAACTGCTCGGTGTTGAACACGATCCACCGCCCGTCGGGCGTGTACTCGCAGCCGTCGGCCGGCCCGGGGTGGGTGGTCACCGCGAACGGCTCCCCGCCCTCCCGGGGCAGGGTGCGGATCGTGGCGCTGGCCCACCAGTCCTCCCCCTGGGGTGCGAGGTGGACGTAGGCGAGGGTGGCGCCGTCGGGGCTCACGCCGTGCAGGAAGTGGAGGCCGCCGTCCTCCGGGGTGAGGCGGCGCGGCGTGCCCGCGGTCGCGGGTCCCGTCAGCGGCACCTCCCAGATGTGGAAGTCGTTCGCGGAGGCGAGGATCGCGGCGCCGTCGGGGGCGAGCACGTGGTCGTTGTTCACCGGCGGGAGGCCGGGGACGTCCAGCGCCGCCGGCGGCGCCGTGCCGTCGGCCGGGAGGAACCACAGCAGGCCGTCCGCGTTGACGAGCAGGCGGCCGTCGGCCGTCCAGTTCGGTGCCTCGTAGAGCCGCTCGGCGCTCTCGTGCACGGTGCGCACGGCGCCGGTGGCGCGGTCCCAGATCCGGATCCGGCAGCGCTGCCCCGGCCGCAGCACCCGCCCCGGAGGGGTGGCGCTCTCGGCGGAGGCGCTCTCGCCGGCGGCGCTCATCGCGACCCCGCGGCGTCGAGGTGGGCGCGCAACGCGGCCACCACCAGGTCGTGGTCTTCCTGGGAGGAGAGCCCCGAGGCGGTGAAGGCGGCGACCACCCCGGCCCCGGCCACCCGGATCGGCACGGAGCCGCCGGTGACGGCGTAGGACTCGTCCAGCCAGCCCATCGCGCGCGGCTCCACGCCGGCGCCGGTCAGGCGCGCGTCGACGAGCGCGCTGGAGGCCTCCATGCGCAGCACCACGTTCGCCTTCCGCTCGGCCCAGGAGGCCTGGTCGGGGGCCGCGCCGGGGAGCACGGCGCGGAAGAGCACGAGCTGGGGCCGGCGGATGTCGAGCACCACGCCGTGGCCGGCGGCCCGCGCGATGTCGACGGCGGCGGCGCCCAGCTCCCAGGCGTCCTCGGGGGTGAAGCGGGGCAGGACCAGCTCGCGCTCCTGCTGCTCGAGCAGGGCGATCTGCGACGCGGCGGCGCTCATCGTGACGCTCCGGCGGTGGCGGCGCGCTCCCCGCGGGCGGGAGGGGCCGAGGCGAGGTCCTGCGGGGGTGCGAGCACCCCGGCGGCGAGCACCTGCGTGCGCGCCGTCTCGAGCATCTCCATCACGGCGATCGTCTCCTCGTGGGTGTGCTCCGGCGACTCCACGCGCCCTTCGCCAGCGTACCGGGCCAGCGCGGTCGCCTCGTAGGACAGCGCCGCGAAGCCGCGCAGCATCGTCGGGTCCTGCCAGCGCACGCTCGGGGCGCCATGGGCGGCGCTCTCGACCGTGAACGAGGTGGGGTTGTAGAAGGGGCCGTCCAGGTGCACGAACGCCTCGGTGCCGGCGATGGTGGCGGTGGTGGGGGTGCGCTCGAGCAGCGAGGTGTACAGCGTGGACACGGCACCGTCGGCGTGGGTGGAGACCACGGCGGCGTTGGCGTCCACGCCGGTCGCGGTGACGGTGCCGCGCACCTCCAGCGCGGTGGGGGCGCCGAGCACCATCTGGAGGAACTGCGCGGGGTACACGCCGAGGTCGAGCAGGGCGCCGCCGCCCAGCTCCGGGTCGTACATGCGGTGCTCGGCGGGGCGGATGATCCGCTGGCCGTGGTCCGCGGAGGCGCTGCGCACGTCGCCGAGCTCGCCGCTGTCCAGCAGGGAGCGCAGCACGGAGGTCTGCGGCAGGTAGCGGGTCCACATCGCCTCCATCACCAGCACTCCGGCGGCGCGGGCGGCGGCGGAGAGCTCGCGGGCCTCCGCGGCGCTGACGGTGATCGGCTTCTCGATCAGCACGTGCTTGCCCAGCGCGATCGCGGCCAGGCCGATCGCGGCGTGCTCGCTGTGCGGGGTGGCGATGTAGACGACGTCCACCTCGGGGTCCGCCAGCAGCGCCTCGACCTCGCCGTGAGCACGGTCGATCCCGTGGGCGTCGGCGAAGGCGCGGGCGCGGCCCAGATCGCGGGAGCCGACGGCGACCACGCGCTGGGCGCTGTGGGCGTGCACGGCGCGGACGAACTCGCCGGCGATCCAGCCGGGGCCGACGACGCCCCAGCGCAGTGACGGCTCGCCGTCGTGGGGGTGGTGGATGCGGGCGGCGGGCAGGGTGGTGAGCATCGAGGACCTCCGAGGGTCGGACATCGGGGTGCGGCGGCGCTGCGACAGGCCCCTGCTCCGCAGGGGCCCATCACACGGCTTGGCACGAGATAAGCGCGTCGTCGGCGACGCTAGCACGAGCCAAGAGCTGCGTGAAGGGCCCGCACGGAGCGGAGATGGCCGGATCAGCGCCCGGCGGCCCGCGGGCCCGTGCTGTCACGCACCACGAGCCGCGCCGAGGTCGCCACGATCCGCGGGACGTGCACCCCCGCACCTCCCCCGCTCCCGGGTGCGGGCTCCGCGCAGACCGCCTCGCCGCCGAGACCTCGGGCCGTCCCGTCCGCACGCACCGCTGGGGGCGAGGCCTCGGACGCGCCCGCCTCGGCCAGGCGCGCCAGCAGGATCTCCACGGTCGCCTCGACCATCTCCTCCGCATCCTGGTGCACGGTGGTGAGGCGGTGGTAGGAGAGCGCGGCGAGATGGTTGTCGTCAAAGCCCACCACGGAGATCTCCTCCGGGACGCGCACCCCGGCCCCGGAGAGCACGGCGAGCGCCCCGGCCGCGGCGTGGTCGCTGCCGCACACCAGCGCGGTGGGGCGCTGCGGGCGGGCGAGCACCGTGCGGGCGGCCTCCGCCCCCGCCTCCTCGTCGAACCCCGACGCGACCACGTCCACGTGGGCGGCGAGGCCCGCCGCGCCCATCGCGTCCCGGTAGGCGGCCGCGCGGTCCGGGCCCACCCTCCCGCCGAGCCCGCCCAGGTAGGCGATGTCGCGGTGGCCGAGCCGGTGCAGGTGCTCGACCGCCCGCCGCAGCCCCGCCGTCTCGTCCACGTGCACGGTGTCGAGGCCGGAGCCGTCGGCCCACTCGCCCAGCAGCACCACCGGCACCAGGCGCCGGGCGGCCTCGAGCACCTCGATGCCCGGTTCGGGGTTGAACACGGCCAGCGCCTCGACGCGCTGCTCCATGAGCTCCCCCACGGCGGTCTCCGTGCTGCGCCCCGGACCGATGGGAGCCGTGGCGAGGCGGTAGCCTCTCGCCGCCACCCGGGCGAAGAGCCGCTCCACTACGTCCGCCTGGAAGCTGTTGTGCAGCGAGAACACGATCCCGAGGGTGCGGGTGCTGCCCTGCCGCAGCAGCCGGGCGGAGGCGTTGGGGCGGTAGCCGAGCTCGGCCGCGGCGGCGAGCACCCGCTCCCGGGAGCGGGCGGAGGGGCCCTCCGCGCCGCGGAGCACCAGCGAGACCAGCTGCCGGGAGACGCCCACGTGCTCGGCGATGTCCTTCATCGTGGGCAGGGCGCGCGCGTTCGCCCCGGTCTCCGCCTCCGCACCGTCCGCTGGTTCCATGCGGCGCATTCTGCCAGGCCGCGCCTCGGCCCGGCGGGCTCGGGCGGGAGGGCGCGCGGACGGGGCACAATGGGTGCATGACCTCGAGCCGCTCCCCGCTGCGCCTGCTGCGCGGCGGCACGGCGGCGTCCCTCGCCACCGCCGTGGCCCTGGGAGGCCACCTGGTGGGCGGCGGGGCGATGCCCTCCTGGCTGGGGGTCGCGATTCCGTGGTGGCTCGCCGTGACGCTGTGCACGGTGCTGGCCGGGACCCGGTTCTCGATGCCGCGCATGGCGCTGGCGGTGGTGAGCAGTCAGGCGCTGTTCCACGGGCTGTTCACCGCCGGCACCCCGGGGGATCCGACGATCACGCTGGTGGCGCCGCCGGGCTCGCACCTCGGACACGGCGCGCAGTCCTCCGCCGGCGCCCACGCCGCGCAGGCGGGGCACGGGGCCGACGGGGTCGCCGCGATGGCCGGGCACGCGCTGCACGGCGGCACCCACGATCTGCGGATGCTCGCCTGGCACCTGGTCGCGGCGCTGGTCACCACGGTGCTGCTGCAGCGCGGGGAGAACCTGCTGCTGCGGTGCGCCTCCCTGGTCACGGCGGTGTGGAACATGCTCCGCACCCCGCCGGGCATGCTCGAGCCGCCCCGGCCGGTCTCCCGGCCCCGCCCCGAGCCGGTGCCGTGCCGCACGGCCCTGCGACACGTGCGCCGCGCCGCGCTGGCCCCGCTGCGGCGGCGGGGTCCGCCGCTGGTCCTGGCCGCCTGAGCCGCCCGACGCCCTGTCGTCGCGCCCGCTCGGCCCGGCCTCCTCGATGACCCACCCCGCGCGGCGCCGCCGTGCGGGACCCTCCTGCGCCCGCCGCTGACGGCGCTCTGCCGTCGGCCGGGGCCGAGCCGTCCGCACCCTCGGGCGGGACCGACCTGCCCGCGCCGTCGGGCGGGACCGACGTTCCCGCGCCTCGGGCGGGGTCGACCTGCCTGCGCCCGTGGGTGGTGGCGATCGGGCGCACGTGCCGTGCGCCCGGTTCCTGCCGCCCATCGCGCCCGCACCGTCGGCCGCCGCACGGTGCGTGCCCGTCGGCACCCGACCGCCCGTCGGCCCCGGCCGGCCGCTGGGCTCGCCGGCGACCGGCCGGCCCGTGCCCCGTCGGCTCCCGGCCGCGCCGTGCCCCGTCGGCCCCGTGGCGCTACCTCGAAAGGACCACCCATGTCTGACCGCTTCACCCTGCCCGCGCCCATCTCCCCGCGCTCCGCCCGCATCCCGCGCCGCGCCGCCCTCGCCGCCCTGCTCCTCCCCCTCGCCGCCTGCACCACCGGCGGCGACGAGACCGCTTCGGGCACGGCCGGGGCCGGCGCCTCCGACGGCGGCGGCACGGGCGCCGAGGAGCTCACCCTCGTCGACCCCTGGGTGAAGGCCGCCGAGGAGGGCATGACCGCCGCCTTCGGCACCCTCGTCAACCGCACCGGCCGGGATCTGCAGCTGATCGGCGCGAGCAGCCCGTCGGCCGGGATGGTCGAGCTGCACGAGACCGCCTCCGACGGCTCCGGCGGCATGAGCATGCAGGAGAAGGAGGGCGGGTTCCCCGTCCCCGACGGCGGCGAGCTCCTGCTCGAGCCCGGCGGGAACCACCTGATGCTCATGGATCTCGCCGCCCCGCTGCAGCCCGGCGACAAGGTGGAGCTGACCCTGACCTGCGAGGACGGCACCGCGCTGACCGTCGCCGCGACGGTGAAGGACTTCGCCGGCGCCCAGGAGCACTACGAGCCCGAGGGCTCGTCCGGCTCCGGTGCCTCCGACGCCGGCGGCGAGGATCATGCCGCGCACGGCGGACACGGCACCGACGGCGACGCCGACGCCAGCGCTGGCGCCGGCGTCGAGGACGGTGCCGAGTGACCGCCCCGCAGGAGCACCCCCTCCCCGACCGTCCCGGCCGGCGCCACCTGCTGCGCGCAGGCACCCTCGGCGTCGGCGCGCTCGGGATCGGCGCCGCGGGAGCCGGCCTGGACCGCGCCCTCCGCGACCCTGCCCGGACCGAGGCGGGGTCCAGCAGGCCCGATCCTGCGCCGTACGGCGGGACGGCGGTGCCCTTCCACGGCGCGCACCAGGCCGGTGTGGAGACACCGGCCCCGGCCGCCGCGACGCTGCTGGCCCTGGACCTCCGCGAGAACGTGGACCGGGACGGGGTGCTGCGGATGCTGCGCCTGCTCACGGACGACGCCGCCCGCCTCACCCAGGGCGAGCCGGCGCTCGCGGACACCGAGCCGGAGCTCGCCGCCGAGCCGGCCTCCCTCACCGTCACCGCCGGCTTCGGCCCGGGGCTGATGGCGCGGGCGGACCGGCCGGCACCGGAGTGGCTCGCCCCGCTGCCCGCCTTCGGCATCGACCAGCTCGAGGAGCAGTGGTGCGACGGGGACCTGCTGCTGCAGATCGCCGCCGACGATCCGCTCACCGTCTCCCACGCCGCACGGATGCTGCTCAAGGACTCCCGCGCCTTCGCCACGATCCGGTGGAGCCAGACGGGATTCCGCCGCTCCCCCGGCGTGGTGCGACCGGGAAGCACCCTGCGGAACCTCTTCGGCCAGCTCGACGGGACCGCGAACCCCGCCCCCGGCAGCGAGCACTTCTCGACCGTGGTGTGGCGCGACGAGGGCCCCTTCGCGGGCGGCACCTCGATGGTGGTGCGCCGGATCCGCATGGATCTGGACGGCTGGGACGAGGCCGACCGCGGCGCCCGCGAGGCCGCCACCGGCACCCGGCTGGACAGCGGGGCGCCGCTGAGCGGCGGGGACGAGACCACCCCGGCCGACTTCGAGAAGGTCTCCGCGAACGGCTTCCCTGTGATCGGGGAGTTCTCGCACATGCGCCGGGCCCGTGGGGTCGACGACGGCGAGCACCAGGAGATCTACCGCCGGCCGTACAACTACGAGCACGCCCCCTCGCCCGGCTCGGGGCAGCTCTCCGAGGCGGGCCAGGTGTTCATCTCCTTCCAGGCGGATCCGGTGGCGCAGTTCCTGCCGATCCAGCGCCGCCTGGACGAGCTGGACCTGCTGAACCAGTGGACGACCCCGATCGGCTCGGCCGTGTTCGCGATCCCGCCGGGGTGCGCCGAGGGCGAGTTCCTGGGGCAGTCGGTGCTGGAGTAGCCGAGGGGCGGGTCGGTCGGCGGACCGGGTTGGTCGGCGGGGCCGGCGGGGAAAGGGAGGTGAGCGGCTCGAGGCCTGCTGCATGCAGGGCTCGAGCCGCTCACCTCCCGTCGGCGGACAGCAGGGCGGCGGGGCACGTCTCCGGCGGCGGGTGGCAACCCGTGGCGAAGCCGATGACCTCGCGCAGGTGGCTCGTATGCTGGCCGGACCGCCTGTGCCGCCGCACCGCCGCCCCCGCCCGCGCAGGCCCCGACGACCGCAGGAGATCATCGATGCCCCGCTTCAACATCCCGGCCGAGGACGCTCAGGGGCCCCTGGTGATCGGGATCGACATCGGCTCCGGCGGCACGCGCGCCGCCGTCTACGACGTCACCGGCCGCGAGGTCGGCAAGCTCCAGCACAAGGAGGCGCACTCCTTCACGGTCGACGACGACGGCACCAGCACCATCGACGCCGATCAGATCGTCGCGGAGATCCGCGCCTCGCTCGCGGCCGTGCTCGGCCACGGCGAGCTGCCCGGCCAGGTGCGCGCGATCGGCTTCGACACCTTCGCGTCCTCCCTCATCGCCGTCGACGCGGCTGGCAACGCCCTGACACCGTGCATCACCTACGCGGACACCCGCTGCCACGCCCAGGTGGGCGAGCTCGCCTCCCGCCTCGACGTCGACGACCTGCACGAGCGCACCGGCGCCCGCCTCCACTCCTCCTTCACCGCGCCGCGCCTGCTGTGGCTGCGCACGGAGCATCCGGAGGTCTTCGGCCGCACCGAGCGGTTCATGGCGCTCGGCGAGTACGTCGCCCTCAAGCTGCTGGGCACGCCCGCGCTCGGCACCGCCTCCGCCGCCTGGTCCGGCATGATCGACCGCCGCACCGGGGTGTACGTGCCCGAGCTGCTCGAGGCCGTGGGCGTGGACGAGTCGAGGATGGGCCCCGCGATCGACCCCGACGACGCCCTGCCCGTCGGCGGCACCCCGCTCGCCGCCGAGTTCCCGCAGCTGACCGACGCCGTGTGGCTGCCCGTGATCGGCGACGGCCTCGCCGCGAACCTCGGCATCGGCGCTCTCGGCACCGGCACCTGGGGCATCTCCACCGCCACCTCTGGCGCGATCCGCCAGCTCCTGGACACCGACATCCCCACCCTCCCCTCCGGGCTGTGGGCGTACCGGGTGGACCAGCGCCGCACCCTCGTGGGCTCCGCGATGAGCGACTGCGGGCGCGTGCTGGACTGGTGCCGCACCGAGCTCGCGATGCCCTTCGAGATCGGCGAGACGGACACCGAGACCCTGTTCTCCGGCCCGCCCTCCCCGGGCACGCCGCTGGTGGTCCCGTTCTTCTCCGGGGAGCGCGGCACCAAGTGGCGCGGCTCCTCCCGGGCCCTGTTCGCGAACGTGGGCGCGTCCACGACCTGGAAGGACATGCTGCGCGGCGCGATGGAGGGCGTGGCCCTGTCGTTCCTGCGCATCGCCGACCAGATGAAGGAGGCCGGCGGCGAGCCCGAGCGGATCGTGCTCTCCGGCGGCATGACCGGCGCGGTCCCCGGCTGGCTGCACCTGCTCTCCGACGCCCTCGCGATGCCGATCGACTACGTCGCCGTGTCCCGCTCCACCATGCGCGGCGCGGCCGTGATGGCCCTCGAGCAGGCCGCGCCGGGCATCCCCGTCGCCGAGGCGCCCGTGCTCACCCGGGTCGAGCCCGTGCTCGGGAACCAGGACTACTACCGCGAGCGCCTCGCCCGCTTCGAGGCCCTCGCCGACCTGGCCTGACCGGCCGGGGCCGGGGGCGGGGGCCGGGCCGGGGGCCGGGCCCAGCCCGGCCAGCCCTGCCCGGCTTGGCCCGGCCCAGCTTGGCCCGGCCCAGCTTGGCCCGGCCCAGGCGGCCTTGAGGGTTTTGCCCGCTGTGCTTCCGAAACGGGAAGCACAGCGGGCAAAACCCCCGGCGGAAGGCCGGGGTAGCGTGCTCTCGTGCGCTCCCCGAGACCTCCGATCGACGTGCCGCGTGCAGTCGGCCGCCTCTACTTCGCCGTGCAGGGACTCGCCGGGGCGCTGTGGTGGATCCTGGTCCCGACCGTGCCCGCGGTGCGGCACGCCACCCTGGACGGCCTCGACCCGTTGTGGACCGCCGTGCTCGACCTGCCGCTGTTCGTGCTCGCCTCCGCCCTCGCAGCAGTGGGACGGCGCTGGGCCGTGGCCGTGGTGACGCCGTGGACTCTCCTGGTCACCCTCGGCATGGTCGGATACGCGACCGTGACCGGGCAGGCGGGAGCGGGCGCCCTTGCGATGATCGGCGCCTCCGCCGGTTCTCTGGGCGCGGCGATGCTGCTGCGCTGGGGCCGGATCCCCGTGGAGCGCGCGATGGTGGGGCCGGTGGCGTTTCGTCCCGCCCGGCGCACGGAGGGCAGTGCCCCGCTGCGTGCGACGCTCGCTCAGATGCTCGCCTTCTGGGCACTGTTCCTGCTGGTCATCCCAGCACCCATCGCGTGTGCGGAGAGGCGATGGGGGCTCTCGCTCGCCCTGCCGACGACGGTCGCGGGAGGCCTGAGCATCGCGGGAATCGTCCTGATCGTCGCCGCGAGCACCCTCGGCGTGTGGTCCGCCGTGACGATGGCGCAGCTCGGGCGGGGCACGCCGCTGCCCGGCGCGATGGCCCACCACCTGGTGATCGCCGGCCCGTACCGCTGGATCCGGAACCCGATGGCGGTCGCGGGCATCGCGCAGGGCGCGGGCATGGGCCTGCTCCTCGGCTCCTGGCTGGTGCTCCTCTATGCGGTGGCCGGCGGGGTGCTGTGGCACGTGCTCGTGCGTCCCGCGGAGGAGCGGGACCTCGCCGAACGGTTCGGGCAGGAGTACGTCCGCTACCGTGCCCGCGTCCGCTGCTGGCTTCCGCGGGGCTGACGACCCCGGCCCCGTGGGAGGTTCTGCCCGCCGTGCTTCCATTCGTGGAAGTGCAGCGGGCAGAACCCTGGGCGGGAGGCTGGGCCGCCCTTCGCCGGCCCCCGGATCCCCTCCCCAGGGCATGACCATCCACAGCGGGGACCTGCGCGGGGAGCCGACGAGAAGGCGTGCCTACCGTCGACGCATGACACCGCGATGGTCGCCTCCTGCCGGCAGCCTGCTCGCCCGCGCCGAGCTGCGGGAGAAGGGCGTGCATCCGCGCCGGCTCGCCTCGGCGGAGTTCCTCGAACCGGTCCCCGGGTACTGCACCCCCGCCGAGGCGCCTGCCCCCGTCCACCGCATCGCCGCCGTCCTCCAGCAGGACCTCTGCCCGGAGGCGCTGATCAGCCACGTCACCGCAGCCGAGATCCTGGGCCTGCCACTTCCCCGCGGGCTCCGTCATGCCGTGCACTCCGCGGTGCACGTGACGATCCCACCCGGCGCTCGCCAGCGCCTGGGCCCCCGCGTGCGGGTCCATCGCCGGCGCACCACGGCGACGATCCGCCCCCGGGGCCTCCTCATGCCCTGCCCCCTCGACCTGCTCTGCGGCCTGGCCGGGATGCTGGGCCCGCTCGCACTCATCCAGGTCTGCGATGCCCTCGTGAGCGACTCCGCCAAGCCGCCGATCATCCCCCTGACCAGGCTGCGCACCCAGGTCGCCGCCGCCTCCTCCCTCACGGGCATCACGAAGGTGCGGGTCGCCGTGGCCGCGAGCCGGGAGCGCGTCGAGTCGCCCAAGGAGACCGAGCTGCGACTCCTGCTGCTCCGCCACGGATTCGCCGAGCCCGAGATCAACCTCCCCCTCCGTCTCTCCGACGGGGGCGGCGGAACGCGCGGCTTCCGGCTCGACCTCGCCTATCCCCTCCTGCGCATCGCCATCGAGTACGACGGGGACGCGCACCGCACGGACCGGTCCCAGTGGACGAAGGACCGGCGCAAGGACGACATGCTCCACGAGGCCGGCTGGCGCGTGGTGCGGGTGGCCCAGCCCGATCTCGACACGCCGAAGGACCTCCTCACCCGCCTCACCGCCCTCGGCGCACCCCGCACCTGACCCGCGCCGTTACCCTCCCCTCCCCCGCAGATCGGTTTTGCCCGCCCTACTTCCGTTCTTGGAAGCAGGGCGGGCAAAACTGTGAGGGTCAGGCCGGGGCCAGGGCCAGCCTGCCGGGAAGGGCCGGACCCGGTCTGCCAGGCCGGAGCAGTCCCCAGCCCCAGTCCGGAACGGTTTTGCCCGCTGGGCTTCCGTTTCTGGAAGCACAGCGGGCAAAACGTGAGAGTGAGGCCGGGGTCAGGGCCGCGGGAGGCGGTGCTCCTCGGCGATGACGGCGTCGATCAGCGGGTCGATGGACGGGACGTCGAGCAGGGCGAGCAGGGAGCTGACCCGCTCGGTGGTGTCCTCGAGAGAGGCGGCGGCCGCGATGGCCTCGGACCTCGGGTCCTGCACCTCGTGCCCGGCCCGCACGCGGTCGGTGACCCACGCGGTCCAGGCGGCGACGGCCGCGACCTCGCCGGGAGCCTTGTCCGGGCCGCCGAGCTCGGCGATCACGGGCAGGGCGCGCACGGGCAGCTTCACGGAGCCGTCGGCGGCGATGCGGATCAGGTTGTCGGCCAGGCGGGGGTTGCGGAACCGCTCCTCGAGGGCCGAGGTGTAGGCGTCGAGCTCGTCGGCCGGCAGCGGCAGGGTCTCCCGGGCCTCGGCCCACAGCTGCTCCACCAGCGCCCGCACCTCGCGGTGGCCGATCGCCTCGTCCACGCGCTGCACGCCCGCGACCTGGCCGGCGTAGGCCATGAGGGTGTGGGCGCCGTTGAGCAGGCGCAGCTTGCGGCGCTCGTGCACCTCGATGTCGTCGGTGAACTGCACCCCGGCCTTCTCCCACTCGGGGCGGCGGCCGCGGAAGCGGTCCTCGATGACCCACTCGGTGAAGGGCTCGGTGACCACCGGGACGGTGTCGGCGAAGCCGGTCTGTTCGCGCACGGTGTCGGCGGCGCCGTCGTCGGCCGAGGGGGTGATCCGGTCGACCATCGAGGAGATGACGTCCACGTGGCCCTCGAACCAGGCGGCGGTCTCCTCGTCGAGCTCGGCGCGCACGGCCTCGCCCAGCACCTCGCCGTTGCCGGTGAGGTTGTCGCAGGAGACCAGCGCGATCGGCTCCTCCACCCCGGCCTCGCGGCGGGCCTTGAGGCCCAGGGCGATGCGGGCGGGGGCGGAGGTCGCGGGGTCGGAGCCGGCGGCGTATCCCTTCTCCGTGATGGTCAGGGTGACCACGGTGGTGAAGGGGTCGGCGAGCAGGGCGACCAGGGCGTCGACGTCGGAGGCCGGGTGGACCTCGTCGATCACGTCCAGGACGGAGACCTCGTCGGCCTCGGGGCCGCGCACGATCAGGCCGTACTTGCCGCCCTGGGCGTTCAGGGCGTCGGCCATCGCGGCGGAGCGGCCGGTGAAGGCGACCACGGACCAGCCGCCGGCCACGGCGGTGGCCTGCAGGGTGTGGGCGCGGGCGAAGTTGCCGATGCCGAGGTGGACCAGGCGGCCGACGTCGGAGGCGGAGGGGGCGTTCATCGGAGCATGTCCTCTCACGCGGTCTCGCCGAGGCGGAAGACCTCGCGAGGCTGCTGGGTGGGCAGGGTGGCGACGAGCTCCTGGGCGTCCTCGAGACGCATGCGGTGCTCGGCGACCAGCCCGGCCAGGTGGATCGCGTCGATGCGGCGGGACATGTCGTGGCGGGCGGGGATGGAGCAGAAGGCGCGGGTGTCGTCAATGAAACCGCTGGTGCGCGTGTAGCCGAGGGTCTCGGAGACGGCGCGGCGGAAGCGGAGGATCGCGTCGGGCGAGTCGATGAACCACCACGGCGCACCCGCGTACACGGAGGGGTACACGCCGGCGAGCGGTGCGATCTCTCGGGAGAACACGGTCTCGTCGATCGTGAACAGCACGGTGCGGAAGCCCTCGGCGTGACCCACGTCGTTGAGCATCGGGCGCAGGTGGTGGACGTAGTCGACGGCGACGGGGATGTCGAAGCCGACGTCCGCGCCGAACGTCGAGAACATGGCATCGGAATGGTTGCGGGCCACGGCCGGGTGGATGGTCATGACCAGCCCGTCCTCGGCCGCGAGCCGTGCCTGGTCGGCCAGCAGGTGGCGGCGCAGCGCCACGGCCTCGTCGGCGCCGATGGTGCCCTCGCGGGCGGCGGTGTAGAAGCGGCGCGCCTCCTCGATCGCGAGCCGCGCGGTGCCGGGGTCGATGTGGGCGTGGTCGGAGGAGACCGCGCCGTGGTCGCGGAAGTACAGGCGGCGCACGCGCATCGCCTCGAGGTGGCCGTCGTAGGTGCCGGTGTCCACACCGGCGGCCTCGCCGAGCGCGTCGGCGAGCTCGCGGAAGTCGGCGCGGGCGGGCTCGAGGTACTTGTCCGGGCGGAAGGTCGGGATGACCTGCCCGGTGAAGGACTCGTCGGCGGCGAGGGCGTCGTGGGGGGCGAGGTCGTCGACCGGGTCGTCGGTGGTCGCCATGACTTCGATGCCGAACTGGTCGAAGAGGGCGCGGGGGCGGAACTCGGGCTGGGCGAGCTTCTGCGCGATCTCGTCGTACATCGCATCGGCGGTGCGAGGGTTCAGCACGGTCTCCAGGCCGAACACCTCGGAGAACTCGTGCTCCATCCAGTAGCGCGAGGGGGTGCCGGCGTAGGCGTGCCAGTGCTCGGCCAGCAGGTGCCAGGCCTTGCGGGAGGCGGTCTCGTCGAGCGGGCCCTGGTTCACGCCGAGGTCGGCGAGGTCCACGCCGCGGGCGTGCATGAGGCGGTTCACGTAGTGGTCGGGCGTGATGAACAGCGAGGTCGGGTCGCGGAACGGCTCGTCATCGAGCAGGAGGCGCGGGTCGACGTGCCCGTGCGGGGAGACGATCGGCTGATCCTTCTCCAGCTCGTAGAGGCTGCGGGCGATGTCGCGGACGGCCGGGTCCGCGGGGAGGAGGCGGTCGGGGTGCGGAACGAAGGCGTCGTTGCTCATGGGCACATGCTCGCAAGCCCGTGCCGCCCGCGCCCGACGTTGTCATCGGTTGCCGGTGCGGCCCCGCGACCAGCAGACCCACGGCGACCGGAGGTCAGCGACCCGGGCCACCGCGCCCGGGGCTCAGCGGCCCCGATCGCAGCGGCCCTGATCGCGGCGGCCGAGTTCGCGGGCGCCCAGGGGCCAGCGGCCCGGGTCGCGGGCGCCCGGGGCTCAGCGGCCCGGGTCGCGGGCGCCCGGGGCTCAGCGGCCCGGGTCGCGGGGGCCGGTGGTGCCGCGCGGCACCAGCCGCACCGGGAGGGAGCCCTCCACGGGGGTGCGGTGCGCGGAGGGGTTCTCGATGCGGCGCACCAGGCGCTCGATCGCGGCCCGGCCCTGGGCCCGCTTGGGGCTGACCACGGTGGTGAGCCCGCCGCCGACGAGCCGGGAGAGCTGGATGTCGTCGTGCCCCATCACCGACAGCTCCCCGGGCACCTTGATCCCGGCGCGCAGCGCGGAGATCAGGAACCCGAAGGCGACCAGGTCGTTGTAGCAGATCACGGCGTGCGGGAGGGAGTCGCGCAGCTCCTCGAAGGCCTGCTCGCCGCCGGCGGTGGTGGGGGCGAAGGGGCCGTGGCGCTGCACCTGCATGCCGTGCTGACGGGCGGCCACGCGGGCGGCGCGCCAGCGCTCCCCGTCGGACCACGAGTTCACGGGCCCGGCCACGTAGGTGACGGTGCGGATCCCGTTCTCGGCGAGGTGGGTCATCGCCTGGCCCATGCCGTGCTCGAAATCCGGGGTGACGGAGTCGAGGCCGGCCACGCGCCGGTTCAGCACCACCACGGGGATGCGCTTGGTGAGGTGGTTGAGGGTGGCGTCGGAGAGGCGGGAGCCGGAGAGCACGATCCCGTCCACCACGTTGACGGCGCTCTCCAGGCTGGAGCGCTCGCGGATCTCGTCCTCCACAGTGTCCAGCAGGAGCAGCAGGAAGTCCTGCTCGTGGGCGGCCTCCTGCATGCCGGAGACCAGCTCGGCGAAGTAGGGATTGGTGAGGTCCGGGACCTCGATCCCCAGGCGGTGATGGCGCTCCTCGCGCTCCTGGGCGGCGGGGGCGGCGGTGCGGTAGTCGAGCCGCTTGGCGGCTTCCATCACGGTGGCGTGGGTGGCGGCGCTGACCCGGCCGGGGCGGGAGAAGGCGCGGGAGACGGTGGACGGCGCCACCCCGGCCTCCTTGGCGACGTCGTAGATCGTCACGCGCTTGTCCGCCACTCGGCCGGCTCCGTCCTCGCCTGTGCGGCGCTGCCTGTGCGCGGGCCGCCCGCGCCCGGCCCGGCGCCGGAGGGGGTCGTCATGCCCGCTGTTCTCGCGCGATCCTACCCCCGCCCGGAGGCAACCCGCGGCAACCGCCCGACGGGTGGGCGTGGTCGGCGGGCCGGCCGCGCAGGCCGACGGGTCGGGCGTGGCCGCCGGGCGGCTCAGTCCCGCAGGCCGTAGGCCTCGTCGAGAGTGGTGGTGACCAGGTAGCGCGTCTCCTCCACGTACACCGAGGTCGCCGCCTCCGCGGAGAACAGCTCCGGGACCGCGAGCGGGCCCTCGAGATCGACATCGTAGGGGTTCACCATCTGGCCGCGGGCGGTGTCCAGCACCACGAGGGTGCCTTCCTGGGGCCGCTGGGCGTAGGCGAGGCGCTCCCCGGCGCTGAGCAGCACCAGCGCTTCGGGGTCGCGGTGGCGCCAGATCTCGGCGCCCTCGGCGTCGAGGCCGCGCACGGTGCGGCCGGCGGCGACCACGGTGGTGCCGAGCGCCGGATCGTGCACGGTGGCGGTGACGTGCTCGGCGAGCAGCCGCCCGCGCAGCAGGTCCACGAGGAGCCCCTCCCCGGCCCCGTCCACCAGCACGGCGTGGTGGGTGAGGGTGTCGATCGCGCCTCTCACCTGCACCGACTCCCGGTCGATGCCGTCCGGGAGCGGCAGGCGCCAGAGCTCCTCGGCCCCGGCCGTGCGAGCCACCAGGTCACCGCCGTCGGTGTGCAGCGCGGTGCCGAGGTGCTCGGCGAGCAGGCGGCCGCCGTCGAGGGCGTCCTCGGCGAGGAGGGTCTCGCCGGTGCCGGCGTCGAGCACGGCGCGGTCCCCGCCGTCGGGCCCGGGCAGGAGCAGGCCGGGGCCGACGGGCGCTCCGGGCACGACCACGGGACCCCACAGCACCTCGCCGGTGCGCAGGCGCACTCCAGTGAGGGTCGCCTCCCCGGCGGCGGTGCGGCCGGGCAGCACCGCGACCGCGCGGGCGCCGGAGTCCCGGGAGAGCACGGCGTCCTGGCCGGAGGGCGCCTGCGCGGTCCACAGGGCGGTGCCGTCCTGGTCCACGGCGGTGAGGCGCCGCGCCCCGCCCGCGCCGGTCGCGTCGTCCGCGCCGTCGACGTCGTCCGCGCTGGCCGTGTCGCCCCCGTCGTCCGCGCCGCCCAGGAAGATCCCGTCGAGCTGGGCGGGCCGGGCGGTCCATCCCGGCTCCACCACGATCATCACCAGCATCTCGAGCGGGAGGCGCAGCGTGTCGGGGTCGACCGCGGGGGCCTGCTCGCCGAGCGGCGTCGGCGTCGGCTCGATCGCGGGGCCGCCGGCGGCCGACGGGGCGGCCGGGCTCGCGCTCGGGTCGGCCGACGGGCCGGTGCCCGGCGCGTCCCGTGCGCCGACGCACCCGGCCAGGCCGAGGGCGCCGAGGCCCAGCGCCCCGGCGGGCAGCAGGCGCAGCAGGTCCCGGCGGGCCGGGCGCACGGGGCGGGGCGGACGGCCCCGGCGGGCGGCGGTCATCGCTCGCCCTCCCGGCGCTCGTCCTCCCGGCGCGCGTCCTCCGTGTGCGCGTCTTCCGTGTGCGCGTCTTCCCGGCCCGCGACCTCCCGGCCCGCATCGGCGCCGGGGCGGCGCTGGTCCGCCCGCCAACACAGGCCCAGCGCGACCAGACCGGCCGCGACCAGCAGCGCGATCTGCACTCCGGGACCGTTCAGCGCGCCCAGGCCCTCCTGCCAGCGGGCGAGCACCCGGGTGGGCACCGGGGAGGGCAGGCTCACCAGCCCGTTCGTGGCCCAGAACAGCACGCCGAGGCCCATGATCAGCACCCCGGTGGCGGCGGTGGTGGTGTGCAGGGTGCGGCCGGCGAGGGTGAACGGGCGGCCGCGCAGCAGGCGCAGCGAGCGCGGGCCCAGGCGATCCCAGGCGAGGGCGAGCAGCAGCAGCGGCACGACCATCCCGGCGCCGTAGGCGGCCAGCAGCACGGCGCCGCGCAGGATGCCGCCCTGCCCGGCGGCGAGGGTGAGCACGGCGCCCAGGATCGGGCCGGCGCAGAATCCGGCCACCCCGCCCACGGCGCCCAGCAGCAGGGTGCGTGCCAGGCCGCGTCCACGGGCGGAGGCCTGGCGGAGCGCCTCCGCGCCGGGCAGGATCCGGGCCGGGTCGGCGCCGAGGCCGAGGGCCTGCAGCGCACCGAGCAGGACGAGCACCGCGGAGGTGACGGCGATCAGGGCGCTGCGGTGCCCGGCGAGCAGACCGCCCAGCGCGCCCGCGCCCACCCCGAGCGGGACCAGGGTGAGCACCAGGCCCAGGTAGAACACGGCGGCGTGCAGCAGCAGGCCGGCCCAGCGGGTGACGGCGGAGGCGAGGTAGCCGGGCAGCAGCAGGGCACCGCAGGGGCTGAGCAGCGCGAGGGTCTCGCCCAGGAACGCCGGCAGCAGGCTGATCTCCATCTCAGCCCTCCCCGTTGCCCGCCGCGGCGAGCGCCTCGTCGAACCGGGCCAGGAACGCGTCGGTGGGCTGGGCGCCCACGATCGGCGTGCCGTCGAGCACGAACGAGGGGGTGGTGACCACGCCCAGCTCGCGGCCGGTCGTGGCGTGCTCGGCGATGGTGCGGGCGGTCTCCTCGGCGCGGAGGTCCGCGGTGAACTGCTCCACGTCCAGGCCCAGCTCGTCCGCGAGCGCGATCAGGGCCTCCTCGTCGAGCTCCGCGCCGGAGCGGATCTCGCCGCCCTCGAAGAGTGCGTTCTGGTAGTCCGCGTGCCGGTCCTGCCGGGCGGCTGCCAGCGCGGCGCGGGCGGCGCGCTCGGAGTCCTCGCCGTAGACGTTCACGTCCCGCCACTCGATGCGGAGCCGGCCCGCCTCCACCTCCTCGCGCAGCGCGGGCAGGGTGTCGGCCGTCCAGCGGGCGCAGTAGGGGCACTGGTAGTCGGTGAACACCACCAGCACCACGGGGGCGTCGACCGGGCCCTCGGCGAGCAGGTCACCCGGGTCGCGGGTCTCCGCGGCGCTGAGATCCGGCACCGCCACCCGGGAGGGGTGCGGGAGATCCTCGAGCGCGACGGGCTCCTGCGCCCCGAGGGTGTCGGTCGCGGCGCCGGGAGCGCCCTCGGGGGCGCCGGCGGGGCGCGTCCAGAGCACGACGGCGATGAGCAGGGCGGTGACGGCGAGGATCGCGGCCGGGACCCGCAGGCGCCGACGGGCGGGGGCGGTCGACCGCGACGACGCCGGGGGCGTCGGCGGGGTCGCCGGAGCGGGCGGGGCCGGGTCCATGTCTCCTCCGTCCGGGCGTCGGGGCGGTGTCCTGCTCAGTGTGCGCCGCCGAGCTCGACGAGGAGCACGCCGACAGCGATCAGGCCCATCCCGGCCAGCATCACCGGCGTGAGCGCCTCGCGGAACAGCAGGCGGGACAGCAGCGCGGTGGCGACGATACCCACCGCGGCCCAGATCCCGTAGGCCACCCCGAGCGGCATCCCCGCCGCGAGGGCGGCGGAGAGCAGGGCGAAGGCCAGCAGGTACCCCACCGCGACCGGGAGATACCAGCGGCGCCGGCCCGTGGCCGCGACGCGGAGGGACAGGGTCCCGGCCACCTCGGCGAGGATCGCGCCGCTCAGCAGCATCCAGCTCATCGCGCCTCCTCAGCAGCAGCGGTGGACGACGGCGAGGCGGCGAGCCAACTCTCCCGGGCCTGTGGGACGGGGTGGTCGCCGCGCCGCGCTCGCTGGGCGCCGAGCTCCACCACCACCACGCCGGCGGCGATGAGCACGAAGCCGGCGATCTTCAGCGTGGTCATCGCCTCCCCGAACAGCGCCGCGGAGGCGACGGCGGTGAGCACCACCCCGCTGGCGCCCCAGAGGCCGTAGGCGACGCCCAGGCCCATGCCGCGGCGCAGCACCTGGGCGAGCAGCACGAAGGAGAGCACGTACCCCGCCGCCACCACGACGTACAGCGCCGGGTCGTCGAGCGCGCCGCGCAGCGCGAGGGTGGCCGTGACCTCGGAGAGGATCGCGGCGGCGAGCAGCAGCCAGGTGGTCATCGACGATCCCCCTCCAGCAGCGCCCCGGCGAACTCCCGGAGCTGCGCGGCCTCCTGCGCGACGTCGCCGAGCAGGCCGGCGGCGCGGTCGAACCAGAGCCCGTCGGCCATCAGCCGCACGGCCAGCAGTCGGGCCCGCTCCCCGGGGTCGAGGCCGACGGGGACGTGCAGCCAGGCCTCCACCTGCCGCATCCAGCTCTCGGTGAGCGCGACCCGCAGGTGCGGGTCGGCGACGAACACGAGGTCCGCCGCGGAGAGCTCGGCGGTGCAGGCCCAGTCGAGGTAGGCGAGGTGGCGGGCCGCAGCGGGCGCCTGGGCGAAGACGTCCGTCGACTCCCCGTACCGGGCGGTGACCAGCGTGAGCATCTCGCGCTCGTACCGTGCGGCGACCCGGTCGAGGATCGCTCCCAGCAGCTCCTCCTTGGTGGGGAAGTGGTACATCAGGCCGGGCTTGGTCACCCCTGCGGCGCGGGCGGCGGAGTCGAGGGTGAGCGTGCCGTCCTCGCCGAGGTGCGCCTCGGCGGCGTCGAGCATCGCCTCGCGGGCCGACGGGCGGTGCGCGGGGCGCGCGGGCGGAGTGGACGCCGAGCAGCGCGCGGATGCCATGAGACCTCCGAATCCGTGAGGAACGGTGGTTACTTTACCTGCCGGATGGCCAAGTTACACAAGGGGGAGCTGCCGCCGGGGTGAGGCGGCTCTCCCCGCCCGCCTACTCCCCGGATTCAGGGGCCCAGCGGGCGATCTGGGCGGCGAGGTGGCCGGCACCGTAGCCGTTGTCGATGTTGACCACGCCGATGCCGGGGGCGCAGGCGGAGAGCATCGTCGTGAGCGCGGCCTGACCGCCCGCAGCGACGCCGTAGCCCACGGAGGTGGGCAACGCGACCACGGGGGCGGAGATCTGCCCGGCGATCACGGTGGGCAGCGCCCCGTCCATCCCGGCGGCGACCACCACGCAGGCCGCCTCGCGCAGGGCGGGCAGGCGGGACTGGAGGCGGTGCAGGCCGGCGATGCCGATGTCGGCGAACAGGCGGGTGGGCCGTCCCAGGTAGTGAGCGGTGAGCTGCGCCTCGCGGGCCACGGGCAGGTCGCTGGTGCCGGCGCAGGCCACGATCACGAGGCCGCCGCTGGGTGCGGGCGGCGCCGCGGGCCAGGCCAGGAAGCGGGCCGACGGGTCGTGGTGGGCGTCCGGCAGGGCGGCGAGCACGGCCTCGGCGCGGGCGGCGTCGGCGCGGGTGAACAGCACCGGGCCGAGATCCTCGCGACCCGCCTCGTGCAGGCGCGCGTACTCGGCGGCGATCGCCGCGACCTGCTCGACGCTCTTGGCGTCGCAGAGCACGGCCTCGGGGGCGCCGCGGCGAGAGGCGCGGTCGAGATCGAGGTCGAGGAAGCCCTCGATGCGGCCCGTGGCACGGGTCGCGTCGGCGCCGTCGGCCGCGCCGGGCCCATCGGCCGTGCCCGCACCCTCAGCCACGGCCGCCCTTGCCCACGATCTGCAGGGAGAACAGGCCCGAGCGGATGCCGTCGAGGTCGAGGGTGACGTGCTGGAAGCCGGTCTCCTTGCCGGCGGCGACGAGGGCCTCGCGGATCGCGGGCTCCATCGCGCGGGGCAGCTCCTCGGTGGGCAGCTCGATGCGGCCCACGGCGCCGTGGTGGCGCACCCGGCAGTCGCTGAAGCCCTGCTCGTAGACGGCGTCCTCGAGGTCGTCGATCTGGCGCAGCTTCTCCGGGGTGACCTCCTGCCCGAAGGGGATGCGGGAGGCGAGACAGGGGGCGGCCGGCTTGTCCGCGACCGGCAGGGACAGCTGCCGGGCCACCTCGCGCACCTGCGACTTCGTCATGCCCGCGACGGACAGCGGTCGCAGCACGCGGTGCCGGGTGGCGGCGCCCGCCCCGGGGCGGTCGTGGCGGGTGGCGTCGTCGGCGTTCTCCCCGTAGGCGACGGCGTCGAGCTGCTGCTCGCGCGCGACGTCCTCGCCGATGCGGGTGAACAGCTCGTCCTTGCAGTGGAAGCACCGCGCGCCGTCGTTCTTCTGGTAGTCCGGGTTCTCGCCCTCGTGGGTGGGGACCTCGATCACCTCGGCGCCGATCACGCGCGCGACCTGGTGGGCGAGCCGCCGCTCGCGCCGGGCGAGGGACGGGGAGACCCCCAGCAGCGCGACGACGTTCTCGGCCCCGAGCGCGCGCACGGCGAGCGCGAGCAGGGTCGCGGAGTCGACGCCGCCGGAGTAGGCGACGCCCAGCCGGCGCGTGCCGGCGAGCTCGGCGGAGACCGCGTCGGCGAGAGTGAGCGCCTCGCCGGCCAGCGCGTCCGGGGTCATCGCCTCGGCCTCGAAGCCGGGATGGCCGGGCGCGAACAGCGAGGTGGGGGCCTGCGGGGCGGTGCCGAGGGTGAGCGGGACGGGCTGGCGGAGGCTGGTCACTGGGCCTGCTCCGCGGCGCCGTCGCGCTCGGAGGCGAGGCGGAAGAGCACCTCGCCGGCGTGGTCGATCACCAGGGTGTCCGGGTCGTCGCGCAGCGCCTCGATGTCGAGGGAGGCCGGATCCATGTACAGCACGTTGTGCGCCTCGGTCTCCTCCTTCGAGAGGGAGGTGGCGAAGTAGCGGTTCACGCGCTGGTGCTCCTCCCCCGTCTCCGGGTCGTAGGTGCCCAGGCCCGTGACGTGCGTGGAGTGGGCGAGCTCGCCCCAGGGGTGGTCCTTGAACCGGTCCCACTGTTTCGTGAAGTACTCGATGTTGTGATAGCCGATGTCGCGGATGCCGGGGTGCATCGCGGCGACCTCGGTGATGTGCGGGGCGTAGATGATCACGTCGCCGCCGTCGGCGCAGACGGGCTCGGACTTGTAGAAGCCCTTCGCGCCGGTCCACATGTCCTCGTACATCTCCGGCACCAGCGCGACGATCCGCTTGTAGGGCTTCTCGACGTAGGTGATGTGGGTCTGGGCGGAGATCTTCGCGCACGCGGCCCAGGCGGCCTGCGGGTCGCCGAACGCGATCGCGCCGAGATCCTGGCCGCCCTCGGCGACGTCCATGGTGAACGCGAGCTTCTCGGAGGGGATGAGCTCGCTCGCGGCGTCGATCAGCTGTCGCACGGGGGTGATGCCGAGGGTGCCGATGATGCGGCTGGCCGTGATGAGCGCGCCCACCCAGTGGGAGATGTCGATGACGTCATGCACCGAGCAGCCGGGGAAGAAGTACTTGTTGCCGCCGGAGAAGCCGACGACCTCGTGCGGGAAGACGGGGCCGACGATCAGGTTGACGTCCGAGTCGACGCACAGCCGGTTGATCTGCACGGTCATCGGGACGTCGGTGAGCAGCCCGCCGGTGAGCTCGGCGATCTGCTCGGCGGGGATGACGCCGAGATCCGCGATCTGGGAGGGGTCGTCCCAGGCGTGGTTCAGCACCGTCCACTCCGGGTAGGTGGCCGTCGCGCCGCGCTCGGTGGCGCCGAGCAGCTGGTCGATCGCCTCCTCGCTCATCGCGGCGTGGGTGCCCAGCGCGATGAGCACGGTGACGGAGGAGGCGCGGCCGGCGAGCGCATCGTGGATCGCGGGCAGCACCTTAGGCAGGGGGACGGAGCGGGTGCCGTCGGGGATGATCAGGCAGACGCTCTTGCCGTCGAGGTCGGTGCCGGCGAGCTGCTCGGCGACGAAGCCGGTGATCTGCTCGTCGGTGAGGGTGCCGCTCGGCCCGCCGAGAAGGGCGGCCCGTTCCGCGAGTCCCTCGGGGATCGGGTGGACCGTGGGCAGCTGCGTCGCCGTCGTCTCGCTCATGGAGCCATGATGCGCGCTCTGACCGGGGGCGACAAGGAGGGCCAGGCTGTTGCCACAAGGCGGGGCCGAAGGGGCGCGGTGGGCGAATACTCTCTCGACCGCTCCGCCGGACTGCGTCTACTTTGCCTGCATGACTGCTCCCCCTTCCGCCACCGCTCCCACGATCCTCTCGGCGCGGGGCGAGGACTTCGCCCTCCTCGCCAGGCTGCTGCAGCTCTACCTCCACGACTTCTCCGAGCACACGGGCTGGGACGTCGACGAGCACGGCCTCTTCCACTACGCCTGGCTCGACGCCTACCGCCACGAGGCCGGCCGTCACGCCTACGTGTTCCGCGTCGGAGGTCCGACTGCGGGTTTCGCCCTGGTGCGGGAGGCGGAACGGATCCACATGGCCGAGTTCTTCGTGCTGCGGAAGTATCGGCGCGCCGGCGTGGGCCTCGCCGCCGCACGGCTCCTGCTCGAGGCGCACGTCGGCCCCTGGTCGATCACGCAGCTGGCCACCAATCCCGAGGCCACCTCGTTCTGGCGCCGCGCCATCCCCGTGCCGTTCGAGGAGACGGTGCAGGCCGACGGGACGGTCGAGCAGCGGTTCACGATCGACCGGCACTGACCATGTCACCCCAGGTCGGAGAGCGTGTCCGGGATATAGATCGTGCCGTCCGCGGAGACCGGGAAGGTCGGGGCAAAGGCCGTCTCCCACAGATGCCCGTCGGGGTCGGCGAAGTAGCCGGAGTAACCGCCCCAGTCGGCGCGCGCGGCAGGCGTGATCAGGCGGGCCCCTGCGGCGACGGCCACCTCCAACGCATCATCGACCTCCGCTTCGGTGGCGAAGTTCAGCGCCAGCGTGATGCCGCGGTACTGCGTCGGCGGGGAGGCGGGGAGGCCGACGTCGGCCGCGAGCTCGTCGTGGCCGAACAGGCCGATCCAGGTCCCCGCGGTGCGGAACCAGGCGATTCCCGCCGAGACGTCGCCGCGCTGCTGCCATCCGAGGGCGCGGTAGAAGGCGATGCTGCGCGCGAGGTCTGCGACGCCGAGGGTGACGATCGAGAAGTTCGGTGCGATGCCCATGCGTCCAGCATGGCAGCACGGTCGCGGAGGACAGCGGCCGACCGCGCCGGGATCAGAAGGCGCGGCGGATGCTCAGGCCCCCGTCGACCGGGAGCACGTGCCCGGTGATCCAGGAGGCGTCCGGCGAGCACAGGAACGCGATGGCCGCCGCGATGTCGGAGGGCTCGCCCACACGTCGCAGCGGATACTCCCCCGCCAGATGATCCGGCCCGCCCTGGGCCTCCCAGGCGCGGGTGCGGACGGTGCCCGGGGCAACCGCATTGATCCGGACGCCGCGCGGCCCGTACTCGTGCGCCAGATTCCGGATCAGCGGCACGAGGCCGGCCTTGGCCGAGGAGTACGGCTCGCTCCCGAGCGTGAGCGCGCCGTTCACGGAGCTCACGATGACGGCCGACGGAGTCCGGGTGCTGGTCGTCAGTGCAGGCAGCACCCGGCGCAGCATGCGCACCGGACCCAGGAGGTTCAGCTCGAGCATCGCCCGCCAGGTCTCGTCCTCCGTCTCCGCGAAGTCGCCGTGGTCGGTGTCCCCGCCCGCGACGTGCACCAGCGCATCGAGGGTGATGCCCTGTTCCGACAGCGCGCTGACGGCCGTGTCAACCGCATCGGCGTCCAGGACGTCGATCCCCAGGGCGAGGTGGCCCTCGCCGGGCAGGTCGCGGACGGCCCGCTCCGCCCCCTCGAGGTCCAGGTCGGCGACCAGCACCCTTCCGCGCTCTGCCGCCAGACGCTGCGCGCTCGCCAGGCCGATGCCGACGGAGCCGCCGACGACGAGGGTCGTGGTGCCCCGGAACCGGTGCTGTGCGTCCTGCGCCGCCGCTGGGTCCATGGCCGAAGACTACGGCCCGGGATCAGCGGCCCGGTCGACCTCGCCCTGGCGGGAGGAGACATCCTGGCCGCGGATCTCGCCGTCGGCGGCATCGCCACCCCCGACGGCGAGGGCGAGATCGGCGGGCTGAACCCTGGTGCCGCTCCGTCGGCCGAGGGACCCCTCGTACTGCTGTTCTCGGAGGACCTGGACGCGACGTTCACCGCTGTGAAGGACGCCGGTGGCACCGTCGTCGCAGGTCCTTACGGGTTCCCCGGCGGCCGACGCTTAGAGTTCACCGACCCCAGCGGGAACCGACTCGGGGTGTTCGCCGATTCCTGAGGCGTCTCGGGGCGCGCACCCCGCGGTGCGCTGTTGACTACCGTGTCCCCCATGTCCGTCTCCGAGCTGTCGACCAGCGCCCAGAACTACCTCAAGGCCGTCTGGAGCCTCGGCGAGTGGTCCGAGGTGCCGGTGACGGTCTCGGCGATCGCGGAGCGGGTGGGGGTGCGGCTCTCTAGCGTGTCCGACGCGATGCGGAAGCTCGGCGAGCAGGGACTGGTCGAGCACACCCGCTACGGCGCGATCGCGCTGACCGCGCAGGGGCGCGAGCACGCGCTGGCGATGGTGCGTCGGCACCGCCTGATCGAGACGTTCCTCGTGCGGGACCTCGGCTACGGCTGGGAGGAGGTCCATGACGAGGCGGAGCAGCTCGAGCACGCGGTCTCCGACCTGCTCGTCGAGCGGCTCGACGCGCATCTGGGCCGGCCCTCGCGCGATCCGCACGGCGATCCGATCCCCGCGGCCGACGGGTCCGTCGACCAGCCCGACGCGCAGCTGCTCGCCGTCCTACCGGCGGGGACGCGGGCCCGCGTGGAGCGGATCTCCGACGCCGACCCTCGGCTGCTCTCCTTCTGCGCCGCTCAGGGCATCGTGATCGGGGCGGAGCTCGAGATCCGCGAGGGCCCGGAATTCTCCGATGCGCTCGAGGTGTCGCTGGCCGGCTCGAGCACCGCGGTGCCGCTGGGCCGTTCGGCGACCGAGGCGATCTGGGCGTCGGCCACCCCCTCCCCCGAGGGCTGAGCCGGTTCGTCGCCTCGTCGCGTCCTGTGCCGGGCCAGCAATCCGTAGCGGGGTGCGAGCACATGGACGAGGGCGTAGAGGCTGCCCTGGACGAGCACGATCAGCCCGCCGGAGGCGGCGTCGAGCCAGTAGCTGAGCAGGATCCCGAGCGTGGAGGCGGCGACAGAGAGCGTCGGCGCGATCAGCAGCATGCGGCCGAAGCGGTCGGTGAGCAGGCGCGCCGTCGCCCCGGGGATGATCAGCATCGCGACCACCAGGATCACCCCCACCACCTGCAGCGCGACCACCGCCGTGACGGCCAGCAGCCCCAGCAGCAGGGCGCCGAGACGGCGCGGCGACAGGCCGATCGCGCGGGCATGCGTGGGGTCGAAGGCGTAGAGGGTGAGGTCGCGGCGCCGCAGCAGGAGGAGGACGAGCACGAGCGCGGCGAGCACCGCGATCTGCGCGAGATCGCCCCGGGAGACGCCGAGCACGCTGCCGAAGAGGATGTGGCCGAGGTCGGTGTGGCTCGGGGTCACAGAGAGCAGCACCAGGCCGAGGGCGAACAGGGTCGTGAACACGATCCCGATCGCTGCGTCCTCCGCGACTCGTCGCGACTCGCGGACCGCGCCGATCAGCACCACGGCGAGGAGGCCGAAGACGATCGCGCCGAGCGCGAAGGGCAGGCCGAGGGCGTAGGAGAGGACCACGCCAGGCAGCACGGCGTGGGAGACCGCGTCACCCATCAGCGACCAACCGATGAGCACGAGCCAGCAGGACAGCAGGGCGCAGACCACCGCGGCGAGGGATGTGGCCGCGAGTGCGCGCAGCATGAAGTCGTACTGCAGCGGCTCGGTGAGCAGGTCGAGCGGGTTCATCGGGCGACCTCCTGGCGGGCCAGCGGGTCCAGGCCGAAGGCGCGGGCGAGCATCGCGGGCTCGAGCGCCTCGGCGACAGGGCCGTGGTAGAGGAGCCGACGCCGCAGCAGCACGGCGGAACGGGCGAGATCGGGCAGCGCGTGGAGGTCGTGGGTGGAGACCAGCACGGTGCAGCCGTCGGCCGCGAGCTCGCGGAGGACGGCCACGAGCAGGGCCTCGCTGCGCTTGTCGACGCCTGCGAAGGGTTCGTCGAGCAGGAGGGTGCGGGCGCCCTGGGCGAGGCCACGGGCCACGAAGGCGCGGCGCCTCTGCCCGCCGGAGAGCTGCCCGATGGGCCGGCGGGCGAGGTCCTCGAGCTCGACCCGTGCGAGCGCCTCGGCGACCGCGCGGCGGTCCGCGGCACGGGGCCGACGGGTCAGGCCCTGGTGACCGTAGCGCCCCATCATCACCACGTCCGCGACGCTGAGGGGGAAGGAGGCGTCGATCGCCTCGCCCTGGGGGACGTAGCCGATCGCGCCGCGGCGACGGGCCCGGGCGGGCTCCTCGTCGTCCACTTCGATCCGGCCGGATGCAACCGGGACGGTGCCCATGATCGCGCCGAACAGGGTGGACTTCCCGGCGCCGTTCATGCCGACCAGGCCCGTTACCTCCCCGGCGGCGATGTGCACGCTCAGGCCGTCCAGGGCGGTGACCTCGCCGTACCGGACCGTGAGGTCCTCGACGCGGATGCTCATGCCGCCGCCTCCGTCCCGGTCAGGCCCTCGACGATCACGTCGGCGTCGTGGCGGAGGAGGTCGAGATAGGTGGGGACGGGGCCGCCCTCCTGCGAGAGCGAGTCGACGTAGAGGGTGCCGCCGAAGCGTGCGCCGGTCGCCTCGACGACCTGCTGCATGGGGGCGTCGGAGACGGTCGACTCGCAGAACACCGCCGGTACGTCCTGGTCGCGGACGGTCTCGATGACCGCGGCGATCTGCTGCGGGGTGGCCTGCTGCTCGGCGTTGACGGGCCAGATGTAGTGCTCCTCGAGGCCCACGTCGCGGGCGAGATAGGAGAAGGCGCCCTCGCAGGTCACGAGTGCCCGCTCGTTCTCGGGGAGGGCGCCGACGGTCTGAACGAGCTCGTCGTGGATCTGCTGGAGCTGCCGGGAGTAGGCCTCGCCGTTGCTCGCGAAGTCCTCCGCGTGCTCGGGATCGAGCTGGCTGAAGGCCGTGACCATGTTGTCGACGTATACCTGCGCGGCCTCGGGGCTCATCCAGGCGTGGGGATTCGGGGTGCCCGGAGTCCCGGCGATGTCGAGCGCCTCGATGCCGTCGGAGACCACCGCGTGTGGGACGTCCGCGGTCTCGACGAACTGGCCGAACCAGGCCTCGAGGTGAAGGCCGTTGTCGAGGATCAGATCCGCCTCGGAGGCCCTGGCCACGTCACCGGGAGTGGGCTCGTAGCCGTGGATCTCCGCGCCGGGCTTGGTGATCGACTCGACGCGGAGGTGCTCTCCGGCGACATTCTGGGCGATGTCCTGCAGGACGGTGAAGGTGGTCAGCACGACGAGCCTGTCCCCCTCCCCTGAGTCTCCCGCCCTCCCGCACCCGCTCAGCAGCATCACCAGCGCCGCGGCCATCGCTGAAGCCCTCGTCGCCAGTCGTCCTCCACACCTCACGCGCACACCTCTTCGCCTCATCCATCGAACTATGTTCGCCTTGTCTAACTTGGTAGGTGGCACTGTCTCATACCGGCGTCCGGGAGTCACGCGGCCCGTCGGCCGGCCAGGAAATCCGACGACACCCCGCCACCGCGCGGGGAGGATGGAGGCATGGACGAGGTCGAGGTGATCGTCGCGCACAGCGAGCGGGCGACGCTGCGAGTCGGCGAGGTGTTCGTGAAGGTCGACGGGCATCTCACGCGCCACGCGGCAGAGGTCCGGGCGATGGACCTCGCCTCGATCCCGACGCCCGAAGTGCTGTGGCACGAACCGCCCGCGCTCGCCCGCGCGGCAGTGCCCGGCACCGCGCTCGGCGTGCTCGGTGCCCCGTCGGAGGCGTCACCTGCGTCATGGTCCGCGGCCGGGCGGGTGATCCGCCGGCTCCACGAGGCGCCACTCCCGCCCATGCCCGGGCGACCGCTCGCGGGCGTCGAGGCGGAGCTCGAGCGGGAGAGCGAGTGGCTGCTAGCGCACTCCCCTCTTCCCGCCGAGGTCGTGCAACGCAACCGGGAGATCGCCCGCGGGGCGCTGCGGCCGTGGCGTCCCGCCTTCATCCACGGTGACCTGCAGATCACCCACGTCTTCGTCGAGGACGACGAGGTCACCGGCATCATCGACTGGTCCGAGGGCGCGCCGGGGGACGCGATGTTCGACCTCGCGATCCTCACCCTCGGCCAAGAGGAGCGGCTGGAGGACCTGCTCGCGGGCTACGGCACGGACGTGGACCGGGAGGCGATCCGCGCCTGGTGGTCGCTGCGGTGCCTCACCGCAGCGCGCTGGCTGTTCGAGCACGGCTTCGACCCCGACGCCCCGGGCTGCGAGTACGCCGTGCTGCGGGCGCGGATGCGTGAGGAGGCGTGACGGCGACGGCCGCGTTCTGTTCCGGCGTCGCCATCGGCAGGGAGCAGCCCCTCACTCGATCACTGAGGCGCTCACTCGATGGAGTGAGACAGCTACTCGATCGGGTGTAGTCCCGGGCTCGACGACTCCCCAGGCGCGGCACCCCGTAACGACCGGTAGTGCTTCCGGGTGCGCCCTCGCCCACGGCTGACTACTCTGCACACGACGGCCCCGGCGCATCGGCGCCCGGACGGGGACACCCGGGCCGCCCCACCCCAGGAGAACTCATGGCTCGAGAACTGATCTGGACCGGCTTCATGACGCTCGACGGCGTCGTCGACTCCCCCGGCGGGGTGGAGGAGGGGCATCCCCAGGGAGGCTGGGTGCTCAGCACGCCCTTCGACGAGGAGGCCTTCTCCCTCAAGGGCGAGGAGCTCGCCGAGACCTCCGCGCTGATGTTCGGCCGACGCAGCTACGAGGCCTTCGCGCCCGTGTGGAACGGCTCCGCGGACCACGCCGCGTACCAGGACCTCCCGAAGATCGTCGTCTCCTCCTCGCTGGATGAGGCGGATCTGCACGAGGGCTGGGGCGAGACCCGGATCCTCCGCACCACCGAGGCGGTCGCCGCGGAGAAGGCCGGCGAGGGCGGCGCGATCTTCGTCCACGGCAGCGCCGAGCTCGGCCGCCGGCTCGGGGAGGCGGGCCTCATCGACCGCTACCACCTGCTGCTGTTCCCGGTGACGCTGGGGACAGGCAAGAGGGTCCTGCCCACCTCGGCGCACGAGAGGCAGGACCTTCGCCTGCGCGACTCCGCCGCCTACGCCAACGGCGTGGTGAAGCTGGTCTACGACGTGGTGCGCTGAGTTCACCCACCCGCAGAGACCCCATGCCCACGTCCTCAGCGCGCTCCAGGTTCAGGTCCTGTGGGTCCTGTCTGGGCGCCGCAGTGATCGCGCTGCTGCTCCTCCTCGCACTACCGATCTCCGTGCCGCTGGTCAACGATGCCGCCGCACGGGACATCGAGAAGGAATTGCTCGCGCTTCCCGTCCCGAAAGGTGCAGAGGTCGTCGAGTCCACGTCCCAGGCCGGGAAGATCGTGGGCAACGGGAACGGAATGCAGTACATCGGCGCTCTGCTGGTGCGCAGCGACCGGGGGATCGGCGCGGTCAGCGGGCACTACGCGACCGTCTCCGAGGACATCGCCCTCGGCGTCGCGGTCGTGGCCAGCGCGGGGATCGAGAGGCAGGGCTTTCACGGGGCCGACGGCTTCCTGTCACGACCGAGGTCGGGAGACGACCTCTACGTGGCCTACGCCTTCGGGGAGGGGCCTGGGGCGTTCTTCGAGAGCCTGGACCTGCGCGGTCGCTGAACCGCGCCGGTGCGTCGACGTGGCCGCTCTCTGGCCCCCCCGCCGGTCCCTGGGCTCCATCGTTCCCACCAGGATCGTCGGCGGTGCATCAACCGATCGCTCGCGGCCAGCGGTCGGCTCGCCACGCATCCCAGTCCGCGAAGCCCTCTGGCGGCGCCGGGATCGGTTCGCTGCCGTCGACCTCCGCCGGGGTGGGGCGCTGGAAGACGCTCGCCCAGGAGACGAGCTCCGCCTCGGAGATCGGCCAGGTGGTGTGCGGATCCTCGGCGAGGCGCCGATCCAGGCGGCGTCTCTGCTCGCCGGGGTCGAGGTCGCAGAAGAGCATCTCGACCTCGGCGCCGCGATCCACGGCAGCCTGTCGGAGGCTGGAGCGCTCGTCCTTGCCCCAGAGTCCGAAGTCGAGGACAACGCTCACTCCGAGCTCGAGGGCGCGCAGCGCGATCCCCACGAGCCGCCCCTCGATGACGTCCGAGGCCTGCTCGGGGTTCTCGCTGCCGTAGAGCGCCTTCATCCACTCGTCCTTGGTGAGCCGCAGCGCGCCGTGCTCGGCCTCGAGACGGCGGGCGGCGGTGGTCTTGCCCGTGCCGGGCAGGCCCACGGTGAGGAACAAGGTCGGGGCCATCTCTCAGTCCTTCTCATTCAGACGCCGTGCGGCGACTACGTAGGCGGCCCGCACGGGGAAGCTCAGATGGCCGTCGGCGTCCGCGAGGTCGCCTGTCCGCGCGGCGAAGGCCTCCCGGATCCGGTCACGGACTCGCGGCGTCTGAGCGCGGACGACCGCCCCGGGGTGGCGATCCCCGCGTCGATCCCTGCCCACAGGTCCTCGGGGCGGATCCGCCAGTCCCAATGCAGTTCACAGGCTCTCAGAACCTCGAGCCGGGACTCGCGGGCGAGTCCGGCGAGCCCGTCGGGGCTGCGCGTGAAGTCCTCGCCGGCCGGGAGTCGCTCCGGCGGTGGGAGCACGGCGCCCGCCTCCTCGAACAGCTCGCCGAGCAGTGCGCTCCAGCTCGCGCCGCCCGCAGGCCAGATGGTCATCGCGAGGCGGCCGTCGGGCCGCAGGACGCGGCGCAGCTCGGCGAGCGCCGCGCGGGGGCGGCCGACGTGGTTGATCACGAAGTTCGCCGTCATCGCGCTCGCGCTCGAACCTGCAAGAGGGAGGTCGGGCAGGGCCGCGCGGAGCACGGTCCTACGCAGGCGCCTCCGCGCGGCCTCGACCATGGACTCGTCGGCGTCCAGCGCCGTCACGGTGCGGCCAGACTGCTCGGCCTGCAGAGCGAGTCGTCCGGTGCCGCAGCCGACATCGAGCAGCTGCCCGTCCGGCAGATCGGCGAGCAGCCGGGCGGCGGTGCCGTCGCAGAGGGTCGCGAAGGAGCGGTCGTAGGCCTCGGCTGTGGCGGTCCAGTCCCTCATGGCTCCAGTGAACCGTATGTCGGCCGACGGGATGATCGGCCCCTCAGGGTCTGCGCAGCATCTCCGGCCGCAGCCTCGCACCGAGGCCCAACGAGCTGACCGCGACGATCACGCCCGCCCCGATCGCGGCGCCGAGCACGGGGACCACCTGGTACCCCTGCGCGAGACGGACGGCGGTCTCGGCATCCGCGCCGCGGTTCCCGAGGGTCACGTATCCGTCGGCGATCAGGCTGCCCACCGCCACGGCGAGCAGCACGCCGAGCAGGAGCGGCAGGGCGATCTCGAGCGCCTGCGCGCGGCGGAGCGTGCTCACCGGCGTTCCCAGCAGGCGCAGGTGCGCGAGCTCGGTGCGGCGTTCGAGCATCCGGTCTGTGAGGGAGAGGAGGAATCCTCCGAGCCCCAGGGCGAGCACCACGAGGGTGAGCAGGCGGGTCATCGCGATCACGTGCTCCCAGCGCTCGAACTCGGCGGCGTCGTAGCCTGCGTGGGCCGTGAACCCTGCAGCCCGGAGCTCTCCGACGAGGTCGTCGCGCGGGTCGGCGACCACGGTCGCGCGCACGGAGTCGAGGGCTCCGACCTCCGCCTCGGTGAGCAGGCCGCGGGGGACGTACAGGCGCCCGGCCAGGTCCGGGTTCTGCCAGGGGCCGGCGAGCGGCCCGATGGTCGCCGTGGTCTCGTCGACGTGCACCGTCGCGATGTGCGGCCCGATCTCGCCGCTGTCGTCGAACGTGCCGCGCAGCTCGGCCTCTCCCTCCTGGGGGACGCTCATGTCGGGGATCGGTGGGTAGAGGATCCACTGCGGCACGTCGTCCCGGCAGCCCTCCAGGCTGGGCTGGATGATCAGCAGCTCGGCGCAGGTGGAGACGACCACGCTCGTGCCCTCCTCCGGGAACGGCTCGGGGCCGGGGAGGCCGGGAGCCAGCGCCTCCTGGACGACGGCGATCTCCCGGATCCCCTCGACCTCCGCGAGCTCGCTGCGGAGCGACGCGGCCGTGGTCCCGGCGGGGACAGCGAAGCTCTCCGCCCGCGCCTCGACCTCCCGGGCATGCTCGACGGCACGGTACTGAGGAAGCTGCTCGACGACGGCGATGAGACCCTGCGCGGCGGTCGCGACGACGAGGCCGATCATGAGCGCGCCGATGATGCGGGTCTGCACGGCGGGCTGCGCCTGCAGACGGCGCGCCGCGATCGTGGCCGACGGCGGCTCCCGCCGCACGAGCGTCCAGGACAGCGCGCGGACCAGCAGCGGGGTCAGCAGCACGGTGCCGAGCGCGGCGAGAGCGGCACCGCCCAGGAACGCGGGGATCACCGCTCCGTTGCCGAGCTGCTCCTGGCGTGCCACGAGCAGCAGCGCGATCCCGGCGAGCAGAGGCAGCACGCGGAGCGGGGACGGCGAGGCGTCGACGCCGGTCCGGGCTCGAACACGGTGGGCGCGGGCACGCAGGAGTCCGGGACCGAGCGCGCCGAGCTCGATCATCATCGGCACGGCGAGTCCCGCCGCGAGCAGGAACGCCGACCCCGCCTGCGAGACCCCATCGGCTCCCGGCAGGCGGGAGAGCGCCGGCCCCAGCACCGCCGCGAGGAGCATGCCCGCCGCCCATCCGCCCAGCGCCCAAGGGGCGGTCTCGCCGAGACCGACGAGGGCGAGGGAGCGTCGGCTCATCCCGAGCAGGCGCAGCCGTTCGAGCCGGCGCGCCCGCAGCGCCGCCGACATCCGACCGGCCGCGAAGGCGGTGACCAGGACGGGCAGCACCACCGCCAGCAGGACGCCGCCGGTCAGTGCCCGGGAGTAGACCAGGGACTCCCCGCCGAGCATGACGGACGCGTCGGAGGTGTCAGCCGTCGCGAGGACCAGGCGGCCGAGCGCGAGGACGGCGAGGGTGCCCGCCGCGGCGACGAGCGCCATGATCGCCGAGCGGAGGCGCCCGTGACCGGTGGCCCGGGTGGCGAGCTGCCAGCCGAGCTGGAGTGCTGTGCCCATTTCAGCCCGCCACCCGTCCATCGCGCATCGTGACGAGCCGGTCGAGATGTGCGGCGACGCGGTGGTCGTGGGTGACCACGACGACCGTCTGCCCGAGCTCCCGGACGGTCTCGGTGAACGCCTCCATGACGGCGTCCGCGGCGGCGGTGTCGAGGGAGCCGGTGGGCTCGTCGGCCAGGACGAGCGGCGGGCGTGGTGCGAGGGCGCGGGCGACGGCGGCACGCTGGGCCTGGCCGCCGGAGACCTCGCCCGCGCGCCGATGGGCGACATCGGCGATCCCGAGCCGTTCGGCCACCTCGTGCGCGAGGGTCCCACTCTCGGCCCGGCTCCGACCCTGCAGACGCAGGGGCAGGGCGATGTTCTCGTGGAGGGTGAGCTCCTCGATGAGGTCACCGAACTGGAAGACCATGCCGATGCGCTCCAGACGGAGGCGTTCGCGGCGGCGCTCGGTGAGCGCGGCGAGGTCCTCGCCGAGCACCTCCACGGTGCCGGCGTCGGCCCGGAGCACCCCGGCGAGGATGTGGAGCAGCGTGGACTTGCCGCAGCCGGAGGGGCCCATGATCGCCGCACGCTCCCCGGGTGTGAGGGTGAGATCGACGCCGCGCAGCGCCGGTTCCGCGCCATAGGCGAAGGCGACCTCGTGCAGCGCGGCGACGGGGCCGGACCCGCTCTCCCGCGGAGCGCCGGTCGGGGCGGTCGCGCTGTGTGCGGCGCTCATGCCGTGCCTCCCGCTCCGCGGGTGAGTCGTTCCCGCATCGCGGCGAGTCGCTCGCCGGCGTCGAGGATCCAGCGCAGGTCGGCATCGAGGTGGGCGAGCTCGTAGTCGAGGGCGAGCATCAGTGCGGGGTCCGCGTCGCGCCGGCGCGCGGTGAGGGAGCGCATGCGCTCCATGTGGCTGGTGCGCTGCCGATCGAGGACGTCGTGGGCGTCGCGGCCGGAGAGCAGCGCGACCGAGACGCGCGCGAAGAGGGTGGAGCTGGAGAACGCGCCGGCCTCCTGGGGGGTGAACAGCCAGTCGTCGAGGACGTGCACGCCGTCGGCAGTGATGCGGTAGAGCTTCCGCTCGGGCCCGCTGCCGGACTCGACGGTGGTCTGCTCAGCCCAGCCCTGCCGCTCGAAGCGGGAGAGGCTCGCGTAGACCTGGCCGAAGGCGAGGGGCTTGCCCGGGGAGAGCAGCGTGTCGTAGTCGTGCTTGAGGGTGTAGCCGTGCGCCGGAGCCCGGTCGAGGAGGCCCAGCAGGGCGTGCGAGGTGCTCATGGACCACACTATAAACATTGTGTATACGCACCGTGAGTGGTGCGACGCGATCCGCCCCGCCGCCCGTGACCGACAGGCGGGCGGCTAGCTTGCATCCATTGATGCATGCATTACTCTGTGGCGCATGCCCGCTCCCACCCTCCCCTGGCTCGATTCCCTCGAGAACCGCCCGATCGCCACGCAGATCGCCGCCGCGACCGCGCACCGCATCACCACCGGCACGATCGAGCCGGGCGAGCTGCTGCGCGAGGTGGAGGTCGCCGCCCGGCACGGTGCGAGCCGCACCCCCGCCCGCGAGGCGATGCTGCAGCTGGAGACCTGGGGCCTGGTGCGCCTGATCCCGAAGAAGGGCGCGCTGGTCACCACGCCCACGGCGCGCGAGCGCGAGGAGCTGCTCTCGGTGCGCGCGATGCTCGAGGGGCACGCGGTGGCCCGGATCGTGCCCGACGAGTCCCGGCGCGAGGGGCTGCTCCAGGCTCTCGCCCCGGTGCTCGAGGCGCAGCGGACCACCGTGGAGCGGCCGGAGGAGTTCGCCGTCCACGACTACGCCTTCCACCTCACCCTCGCCTCCCACGAGGGGAACCGGGTGGTCGAGGAGGTGCTGCGCTCCCTGGGCCCGCGCCTGTTCCGCCTCACCCATCTCGCGGTGCTCTCCCCCGCCGCGCACCTTCCCGACCTGCACCGCGAGCACGTCGAGCTCACCGACACCGTGCGCCACGGGGATGTGACCGGGTTCCGCGCGATGATCGAGGAGCACCTGCGCACCGGTCACGACGCCTACCAGGTGGTGGCCGAGTGAGCCGCGCACGGGTCCCCGCCTGGCTGGCCGTCGCCCCCACCGGCTTCGTCCTCGCCTGGGGCGGGAACCACTTCACGCCGCTGCTGCACGTGTACGAGACCGTGGGCGGATACGCCCCGTGGCAGGCGAACCTGCTGCTGGGGATGTACGTGGTGGGCCTGATCCCGGGGATGCTGCTGGCCGCGGGACTCTCGGACCGTCACGGCCGCCGACCGGTCGCGATCGCGGGCCTGTTCGCCGCCGCGCTCGGCAGCATCCTGCTGGCGGCGAGCATGACGAGCTTCGTGCTGCTGTGCACCGGGCGCGTGCTCGCCGGGATCGGGGTGGGCGTGGGCATGTCGGTGGGCTCGAGCTGGATCAAGGAGCTCTCCTCCCCGCCGCACGATCACCGCGCGAGCGCGGCCGTCGGCGCGCGCCGCTCCTCGATGACCCTCACCCTGGGCTTCGCGCTCGGTGCGGGCGTGACCGGCTCGCTCGCCCAGTGGGCGCCGCTGCCCGGGCAGCTGCCCTTCCTCGCCCACCTCGCCCTGTGCCTGCTCGCCGCGCTCGCCCTGCTGGGCGCCCCGGAGAGCCTGCCGCGGGAGCTGCGGGCCCGGGGCTCGCTGCGGGAGGACCTGCGGGTCCCGGCCGCCGGGCACCCCACCTTCGTGCGCCTGGTGCTGCCGGCGGCGCCGTGGGTGTTCGCCGCGGCCGGGGTCGCCTACGCGATCCTGCCCACCACCGTCGAGGCGCAGATCGGGGACGCCGCGACGATCTACGCGACCGGGCTGACCGTGCTCACCCTGGGCATCGGCGCCCTCGCACAGGGCACGGTGGGCCTCCTGGACCGCCTCACCCGCGGCCGCGCTCTCGTGGTGGGCATGGCCGGGATGAGCGCCGGCATGATCCTCGCCGCCGTCGCCGCCGAGCTGCGCCACCCCGTGATGGTGGTGGCCGTGGCCGCGCTGCTGGGCGCCTCCTACGGGGTGTGCGTGGTGGCGGGCCTGGTGATCGCGCAGTCGCTCGCCACACCGCGGGATCTCGCCGGGATCACCGGGGTCTACTACTCGCTGGCCTACACCGGGTTCCTGCTGCCCACGGTGCTCGCGGCGCTCACGCCCGTCCTCCCCTACACCGGGGGCCTCGTGATCGTCGCGGCGGTGTGCGTGCTGTGCCTGACGGCCGTGACCTGGGGGCTGCGCCGCCCGCTCCCCCGACCGTCGGAGGGCATCCGCACGGATGACGTCGAGGAGGAGGCACTCGAGCCCGAGGTGGCGGCGATCGGCGCGTCCTGACGCCCCGCCCTCACCGCATGGTCGCGGCGAGCTCCGCCTCGCTCAGCACCCGGTCCGCGAGGACCAGGCGCACGGCCGACGGGTCGGGGTTGCCGGCGTCGGGACCGCGGTGGCGCAGCGCCAGTCCGACCTTCTCGGCGACCGCGGCGGAGCCGGGGTTGTTCTCGAGCAGGTAGGCGACTACCGGCAGCTCGGGACGACGCTCCCGGGCGGCGTCGACCGCGGCGGCAGCCAGCTCGGTCGCGAGCCCGCGGCCCTGCGCCTCGGGGGCGAAGCGGTAGCCGAGGTTCCAGAACGCGCCCTGCCGCACCGCGCAGCCGCCGTGCCCCACCACCGTGCCGTCCTCCCGTGCCACCCAGGCGCCGAGCCCGTGCTCGTGCCAGTCGGCGAGCCAGCCCGCCAGAGCCTCCCGCGTGGTGGCGAGGTCGGCGAAGCGGCCGCTGGGCAGGTGGGTCCAGGTGCGGGCGTCGGAGTAGATCCGGTGGAGATCCTCCAGGTCGGCGTCGCCGGGAGGGTCGAGCTGCAGCCGGGCGGTGGTGATCATGGGGTCCTCCTCCGGGCCGTCGACGGTGAGCGGAACGGCCACTGCGTGGACGGTAGCCTCTCGCCACGACGGACGAGACCGCACCGAGTCACCGCCCGCCCTCGAGCCCCGGATCCGATGAAGGGACCCTGACATGGCCGTTTCAGCCTCTTCCTCACTGCCGCCCGGGCTGTCCCTGCTGTGGGAGAGCGCCGACGAGCGGGCGGCGCTGCGCGACCGCTTCGGCTTCGCGGATGCCGGTGAGGCGACCGACTGGCTCGTCGCCACGCTCCACGAGCACTGGGGCCTCACGGTCCGCTCCTGCCGTCGCCTCACCATCAGCGACCACAATGCGATCGCGTGGGTAAGCACCGACCGCGGTGAGCTGGTGGCGAAGTGGTCCCGCGAGGAGCGCCTGTTCCCTCGCCTCGAGGCGACCACCGGGCTGATCACGACGCTCGAGGAGCAGGGGATCCCGGTCGCCTCCCCGCTCCCCTCACAGGACGGCGCCGTGCGCGTGGTCGCGGATGGGCCCATCGGGCCGCTTTCCGTCGCGGTGCTCCCCGAGATCGCGGGGACCTGGCTGGACGTGGCGGACCTCGACGCGGTGCGCACCGTCGGCGCCTGCCTCGCGCGGATGCACGAGGCCCTCCGCGAGCTCGACCTCCCCACGCTCGAGGGACGGCCGCCGCGCCCGGCGCGCGAGCGGATGCAGACCTGGCTCGAGGGACGCGACCACGGCCGCGCCCCGTCGGCCTCGGCCCGACTCGCCGCGCTGGTCGCGGACCTTCCGGACCTCGCGGATGCCCCGCAGCTCGTCCACGGGGACGTACGCGCCGCGAACCTGCTGATGCAGGGCGGGGAGGTCGCCGCGGTGCTGGACCTCGACGAGGTGCGCACCGATCACCGGGTCGCGGAGCTCGCGCAGACGAGCGTGCTGCTGGGGACCCTGTTTCGCGACTGGCGGCCGACGCCCGCCCCTGCGCGACGGGCGCTGCGCGAGGGCTACGAGCGGATCCGCCCGCTCGGCGACGCGGAACGCGCCTGGCTCGAGGCTCTGACCCTGTGGATCGCGCTCGCCACGTTCCCCGACGCCGAGCACCCCGCCCCCGCATGAGCCCGCTCTCCCCCGCGCGCCCGTCGGCCCCGCGGTGGGGCACACTGGCGCCATGGAGGAGACGAGCGGGGGGCGCCCGCTGCTGCACATCGGCGCGGTCGCGGAGCGCACGGAGCTCAGCCTGCGCACCCTGCGGCACTACGACGAGATCGGGCTGGTGCATCCCTCCGAGCGCAGCGAGGGCGGGTTCCGCCTGTACTCCGAGCAGGACGTCGAGCGGATCCTGCTGATCCGGCGCATGAAGCCGCTGGACTTCTCGCTGGAGCAGATGCGGGAGCTGCTGGACATCACCCATGACGTCGCCAAGCCGGATCCGCCGCCGGAGGCGCGCGAGAAGCTGCGCGAGCTGGAGGCGATCGCGCTCGAGCGACGCACCGCCCTGGAGCGGAAGGTCGCGATGGCCGACGAGTTCCTCGACCGCCTGCGCGCACTGTCCTCCGCCCGCCCGACGGACTGAGCCGCGTGCGATCCGGGTCACGGCCCGTATCGCCCCCGCCGAACCTCACGTAACGTGAGGGTTGCACCGCGGTCCTCACGGAGACGTTCCGTGCCTCCGGGCCGCCCTCCCCACCCCACACGTCAGGATCCCCCCGTGACCTCCTCCCCCACGGCGCCCGCTGACAGCGCGCCCCAGCACTCGCAGTCCCGGCCCGCCACGGTCCGCGCCGCCCTGAGCGATCCCCGACAGCTGAGGACCGAGATCCTCGGCGGCCTGGTGGTCGCCCTCGCCCTGATCCCCGAGGCGATCTCCTTCTCGATCCTCGCCGGCGTCCCGCCCCAGGTGGGCCTGTTCGCCTCGTTCACGATGGCGGTCACGATCGCCGTGGTGGGCGGCCGGCCCGCCATGATCTCCGCCGCCACCGGCGCGGTGGCCCTGGTGGTCGCGCCGGTGGTGGTCGAGCACGGGCTCGACTATCTCCTCGCCACCGTGATCCTCGCCGGCGTGCTGCAGGTCGTGCTCGCCGTGCTGGGCGTGGCGAAGCTGATGCGCTTCATCCCCCGCTCGGTGATGACCGGGTTCGTCAACGCCCTGGCGATCCTCATCTTCACCGCCCAGCTGCCGCACCTGTTCGGCGAGGACATCCCCTGGATCGTCTACCCGCTGGTGGCGGCGGGCCTGGCGATCATGGTGCTGATGCCCCGGTTCACCACCGTGGTCCCGGCGCCGCTGATCGCGATCATCGTCCTCACGATCGCGGTGGTCGCGTCCGGCTGGACCATGCCGAACGTCTCCGACCAGGGCGAGCTGCCCGAGTCGCTGCCCGCGCTGCTGATCCCGGAGGTCCCGCTCACCGTCGAGACGCTGCGGATCATCGCGCCGTACGCGCTGGCGATGGCGGTGGTGGGGATCATGGAGTCCCTGATGACGGCCAAGCTGGTCGACGACATCACCGACACCCACTCGAACAAGACCCGCGAGACCTGGGGCCAGGGCGTCGCGAACCTCGTCACCGGCTTCTTCGGCGGCATGGGCGGCTGCGCCATGATCGGCCAGACCATGATCAACGTGAAGCAGTCCGGGTCCCGCACCCGGCTCTCCACCTTCCTGGCCGGGGTGTTCCTGCTGATCCTGGTGGTGGTGCTGGGGGACATCGTGGGGCTGATCCCGATGGCCGCCCTGGTCGCGGTGATGATCATGGTCTCGGTGGGCACCTTCGACTGGCACAGCATCCGCCCCTCCACGCTGCGCCTGATGCCGTGGTCGGAGACGGCGGTCATGCTGGTCACGGTGATCGCCACGGTGATCACCCACAACCTCGCCATCGGCGTGGTGCTCGGCGTGCTCGCCGCGATGGTGCTGTTCGCCCGGCGGGTGGCCCACCTGGTGCGGATCGACGCGGTGTGGGAGTCCGACGTGGACGACGACGGCGCGATCGACATCCGCCGCTACGCCGTCACCGGCGAGCTGTTCTGGGCCTCCAGCAACGACCTCGTCTACCAGTTCGACTACGCCGGCGACCCGGCCGTGGTGATCATCGACCTCACCGCCGCGGACGTCTGGGACGCCTCCACCGTGGCGAGCCTCGACGCCGTGCAGTCCAAGTACGCCGAGCGCGGCAAGGAGGCCCGGATCATCGGGCTGGACGGCGCCAGCCTCGAGCGGCTCGAGAAGCTCTCGGGCAATCTCGGCGCGGGGCACTGACGGTGAGCACCACCGCCACGCAGCCCGCCGACGCCCCCGCCCCGGCCCGTCGGCGGCCCGGGCTCACCTCCCGCCACCTCCACTTCATCGCGCTCGGCTCCGCGATCGGGACGGGCCTGTTCTACGGCTCGGCCGGCGCGATCCAGGCCGCGGGCCCCTCGGTGCTGCTGGTGTACCTGCTGGGCGGCGCGGTCGTGTACTTCATGCTGCGGGCGCTGGGCGAGATGGCGGTGCGGATGCCGATCCCCGGCTCTTTCGCCGAGTACACGCGCCGCTTCCTGGGCCCCTGGGCCGGGTACCTCACGGGCTGGATGTTCGCCTTCGAGATGCTGATCGTGTGCCTGGCGGACCTCACCGCGATCGCGATCTACATGCGCTTCTGGTTCCCGGACACCGCCCAGTGGCTCTGGGTGGCGCTCACGCTGCTGATCGTGGGCGCGGCGAACCTGGCCAGCGTGCGCTGGTTCGGCGAGCTCGAGTTCGCCTTCACGATCGTGAAGGTGGGGGCGGTGATCGCGATGATCGCGGGCGGCGCGGCGATCCTCGCGTTCGGCCTGGGCGATCCCTCGACGCCGACGGGCCTGGAGAACCTCACGGCCGACGGGGGCTTCCTCCCGCACGGCCCCGGTGGGATGATCAGCGCGTTCATCCTGGTGCTGTTCGCCTTCGGCGGCACCGAGATCATCGGCGTGGCCGGCACCGAGGCGGAGGACCCCGCCCGGGCCGTCCCCAAGGCCGTGAACACGGTGCCGGTGCGGATCCTGCTGTTCTACGTCCTCGCGATCGGGGTGATCCTGCTGATCACGCCGTGGCCGCAGATCACCGGGGAGCAGTCCCCGTTCGTGCAGATCTTCGACACGCTCGGCGTGAACTGGGCGGCGGCGCTGCTCAACGTCGTGGTGATCACCGCGGCGCTCTCCGCGATCAACGCGGACCTCTTCGGCGCCGGCCGCGTCGTCGCCGGGATGGCGCGGCAGCGTCTGGCCCCCGCGGCCCTGTCCCGCACGGTGCGCGGGGTGCCGGTGGTGACCACCCTGGCGATGCTCGGCGTGCTGGTCGTCGGCGTGGTGCTGAACTGGGCGCTGCCGGAGAGGGTGTTCACGATCGTCGCCTCGCTCGCCACCTTCGCCACCGTGTTCGTGTGGCTGATGATCCTGCTCGCCCAGGTCGCCTCCCGGCGCGGCATGAGCCGCGCCGAGCGGGACGCGCTGCAGTTCCCGGTGCCTCTGTGGCCCTACGGCCAGGTGTTCGCGATCGTGTTCATCCTGTTCACCTTCGGGATCATGGTGTGGATCAGCGAGTACCACCTGGCGCTGCTGACGGGCGTGGCCTTCGTGGCGCTCATGAGCATGATCTATGTGGTCACCGGTCGGCGGCCCCTCCCACAGGGCTGACCCGCCGGGCCCGGGGACATCTCCTGTCCGCGCAGAGCGGTTCGCTGGCGACAGACCGGCTGGCGGCCCCGACAGAGACCTGACCCCAGGGTTCAGCCGTCGCAGAGCGAGGCGTCAGCCGTGCGGGTGGTCGCGCCGTCCACCGAGGGGGAGTGCGAGCTGGTCGCGGTCGGCGTCTCGGCGCGCGGCGTGATGTTGCCCGCGGCATCGGACCCGGTGAGCTCGCCCTGCTCCTCGTCGTCATGACCCGCCTCGTCGGCCGGGACAGCCGGCTCGTCGGCCGCGAGAGCCTCGAACACCAGGCCGGTCGACGCCGAGGGCACGACGCGATTGCGGTCCGTGGGCGCCGGCTCCCAGGGCATCGTGAGGAAGGTGATGTGTTCGGGGTCCACCCGGTTGACCCGCTTGCCGAGCCCGGCGAGGTCCGAGGCCCGGCTCAGCCCAGGATCCACCGTCAGTGAGGATGTGGTCGCGTCGAGAAAGTCGTAGAGCCGGTCGGGGCGGGCGAGAATCCGCAAACTGCTCACCTCCTGCACCACCGCGGACATCACCTTCTGCTGGTGGCCCAGACGCGCGATGTCGCTGCCGTCGCCGATTGCATGGCGGGTGCGGGCCAGGGCCAGGGCGTCCTTCCCGTGGACGATCTGCTCCCCCGCGGGGAGGTCGAGATCGGCGCGCGAGTCCTGGAGCTCATCGGGCAGGCAGATGTGCAGCCCGCCTAGCGCGTCGACCATCTCGATGAACCCCTCGAAGTCCAGCTCCACGAAGTGATCGACGTGCACGCCGGTCAGCTCCTCCACGGCGGCGACTGAGCAGGCCGGGCCGAAGTTCAGGGCGGAGTTGAGCATGCCGCGTCCGCCGGCGAAGCCGCCGCTGCCGGTGTCGGCGCAGGCGGGTAGGTCCATGAGGGTGTCGCGCGGCAGCTGCAGCGCGTCAATCCGGTCGTCGTCGGCGGAGAGGTGCGCGAGCACCATCGCGTCGCTGCGCCGGGAGCCGTCGCCCGGCCCGAAGTCGTCCCCCGCCAGATCGCGGCTGTCCGAGCCGAGCAGCAGGATGTTGAGCGCACCGTCGCTCTCGTGCGAGGCCGATTCCTCCCCTGGCCGCAGCGGCGCGGTGGCGATGTTCTTCTCAAGATGGCCCACGGTCCCCGCCAGTCCGAGGGTCACTGCGACCACGACGGCCATGGCCAGCGCCGCGAGAGCAGCAAGGACCCTCCCGCGCCGGTACTGCAGCCTCGGCCGCTCCCGGCGGTGCGACCTCGGGGCGGATCGGCGCAGCGGTCGGCGTCCTCTCGGGGCGTGCTCCACGGTCGCTGACACCTCCTTCTGCTCGTCGTGCATGGTCAGCCGACCAGGTGATCATGGGCGGGCCCGGAACTCCAATAGCTTCGGCGGGAGGATCCATGCAGTGTCCCTATGCGTCTCCTCCCGGGCCAGGCCAGGTGCCCGCTCCCTGCTCGACGAGCGCGAGGAACTCGTGCAGCGCCGGGTTCGGGAGCTCGTCGGGACGGTGGATGATGCCGAGGGAGCGGTGCACCGGAGGATCCAGGGCGACCGCGACCCCGCCGAAGGCGGTCGCGGTGCGGGCGAGCGCAGTGGGCACGACGGTGAGGCCGTCGGCCGCGAGTGCCAGGGGGACCAGGCTGTCACGCTGGGTGGTGGTGATCCTGTGCGCGGGGAGGGCGCCGAGACCGCGTATTGCGGTGTCGGCGAGCTGACGGATCGAGGTCCCCCGCGGGAGGGTGATCAGGGCCCTCGAGGTGACGTCCCGAGGGGTCAGCGGGCCTCCTGCACCGCCGGGGCGCGCCCCAGCGGGGAGTACGGCCGCAAACTCCTGGGCGGGCAGCGGGATCGCGGCGAGATCGCCCGGCACCCGGTCGGCCACGCCGATGGCGGCGTCGGCCCGCCCTACCCGGACCGCTTCGACCAGCTCCTGCGCATCGTCGACCGTGGAGACCTCGATCCGCACCCCGGGGTGCGCCCGGTGGAAGCGCCCGAGGTGGTCGGGTAGCTCGGTCGCGACGAGTGAGGGCAGCCCGGTCACGCGCAGCGAGCCCGCGGTGAGCATCCGGGCCGCGCCCGCCATCGCCTCGATGGAGCTCAGCTCCGCCAGGGCGCGGCGTCCGGCGGTGACGACCCCGCGCCCTGCATCGGTGAGCTCCATCCGCCGGCCGACGGGGACGAACATCCGGGTGTCGAGCACCTTCTCGAGGGCGTGGATGCGGCGGGAGAGCGAGGGCTGGGAGATCCGCAGGACGTCCGCGGCGGCGGTGAAGGACCCGTGGTCGATCACCGCGATCAGCGCCTCCACCTGTCCGAGGCTCGGGCCTCCCCGCGGCGTCGCAGGAACGTCCCCCTTGCCGGGGGCTGCGTGGGGGCGCGTCGGCGCCATCTCGGCCCCTTCCTTCCGTCCCGGCCGTGCGCCCGGATCGCTGCGCAGAGGATATCGAGGCGCCACCGATCGCAGCGGGCGCGGCGAGGTGCGCCCAGACGACACTCTTATAGATGTGACGCCTATCACTCTCGGCGGCCGTGAGGATCTGCCCGGTCGCGACGTCTTCCCTATGTCAGCATTCGCAGGCCCGTACGCACGGGCCGTCAGGAAGGAGACTCCCATGTCCGAGGCATCGATCCCCCAGACCGGCAAGCAGAAGCAGCGCGAGGCCGAGCTGGCCGCGCAGCAGGAGAACGGCGAGCAGCAGGACACCGTCCCGCGCGGCCCGCTGCAGACCGACCGCGGTGTGACCACCCTGGACGAGACCGTCGTCGCGAAGATCGCCGGCATGGCGGCCCGCGAGGTCCCCGGCGTGCACGACATGGGCAACGCCGTGCGCCGCGCCTTCTCCGCCGTCACCGACCGCTTCCCCAACGGCCAGACCAGCGTCACCGGCGGCATCGCGGTGGAGAAGGGCGACACCCAGGCCGCCATCGACGTGACCGTGGTCGTCGAGTACGGCGCCTCGATCGTCGAGGTCGGCAACGCGATCCGCCGCAACGTCATCGACCAGGTCGAGGGCACGACCGGCCTCGAGGTCATCGAGGTCAACGTCAACGTGGTCGACGTCCACCTGCCCGGCCAGGACGACGAGCCGGCCGCCGAGCAACGCAGCACCGACCTGAAGTGATCCGCCGGGTGCGGGGACGGGCCGAGCGCCCGCCCCGCACCCGCCCCACGCTCGAGGAGCACGCATGAAGACATCACAGTTCGCCCTGCTCATCGGTCTGATGCTCGGTGCCGTCCTGGCCTTCGGCAGCGTCGGCCAGTTCTCCCTCGTCCTGCTGCTGTCGGCGATCGGCCTCGCCGTCGGCATGACGATCGAGGGACGCATCGAGGTGCGAGGACTGACCGATCGCTGGAGGCGGTGACATGTCCACCGCCATCGCCCTCGACCCCGCCGCCGTCGAGAGCCCGTCACCGACCGTGACGCCCGCCGAGGATCGCGGCGTGACCAGCATCCCCGCACAGGTCGTCGCCCGGGTCGCCGAGCAGGTCGCCTCCGAGGCGGCGCTCGTCGGCTCCGGCGCGGGCGGGGTCCTCGGCGTCGGCGCGCGCCGTGACTTCGACTCCCGCCCCTCGGCCCGGTGCGAGCTCTACGGCCGCACCGCCGTGCTGAGCCTCGACGTCGGCGTGGAGTTCCCGACGCCGCTCGCCCCCGCCTTGACCGCCCTGCGCGACCTGGTCCGCGAGCGGGTCCAGCACCTGACCGGTCTCGAGGTGGGGCGTCTGGACGTCTCGATCTCCTGGCTCCGCCCCACCAGCACCGGGAGGAGGACCCTGCGATGAGCAGCGCCCCGCCTCGCCTGGTCCGCCGTCCCGCGCGCAGCGTCCCCGCAGCGCTGCTCGGCGTCCTGCTGCTGACCGGGGGCCTCGTCGGCGTCTGGCTGCTGGGCAGCCTGCTGCTGGACGGCTCCTGGCCCGCCTCCGCCCAGGGCGCGCTCGCCGACATCGGCGCGCGTCGCCTGGACTCCACGCCCGTGCTCATCGCGGCCGGAGTCCTCGCGGCGCTCGGCCTCGTCCTGCTGCTCGCGGCAGCGATCCCCGGCCGCCCCTCGCGACGCCTCGTGCTGGGCGGCGAGGTGCCCGGCGCGAGCGCCGTCCCGCACCGCGACCTCGGCCGACGCATCACCCGACGGGTGGAGACCGTGGACGGGGTGCACAGCGCCCGCGCCACCCTCCGCGGGCGGCGACTGGACGTGCTGGCCCGCACCGTCGTCGACGACTCCGAGGCCGTGCTGCGCGGAGCCCGCGCGGCCGCCGAGCAGGCCGTCGACGAGCTCCGCCCCGAGACCCCGCTCCGCACCCGTGTCCGGGTCCAGCGGATCAGGAAGGACTGACCCATGCGCTCCGTCTCCGGTCCCCGCAACCGGCTCGTCCTCGTGGCGGCCGCCGTGCTCGCCCTGCTGGCCGCCGCCTGGACGGCCTCGGCCGCTCTCGGCCTCGCCGAGCGTTGGCCGCGCGCCGAGGCGGTCCTCCCCCACGGGGACTCGACGCCCGCCTCGCTCGCCGCCGCGCATCAGCAGTGGCTGCTCCCCGTCGCCGCGGCGGCGAGCGTCCTGGTGGTGCTGCTCGGGCTCTGGCTGCTCCTGGCCCAGGTCCCCTCCCGGGTCCGCACGCCGACGCTGCGTCTGCGCGACGCGGACGGCGGCCTCCTGGGGTCCCTCGAGCCGGCTGTGCTCGAGCGCGCCCTCACCGAGCACGTCGAGCAGGTCGCCGGGGTCGTGGACGCGACCGTCCAGCTCAGCGGCGCGGTCTCTGCTCCGGCGGTGCAGGCCTCGGTGACGATCGCCGAGGACGCGGAGACGGCCTGGGCCGTCGAGGCGGTCCGGGGCCTGCTCGCGGACGACATCCGCACCGTCCTCGGCGCCGAGGCGCGGACCGTGGACCTGCTGGTCCACCTGCGCTCCGCCTCAGCGCCCTCGCGCGCCGTGCTCGGCGGGCATGCCGAGTCGTCGGCCGCCCCGTCGGCCTCCCCCGCGGGTCGGGCGACGCATCCCGCATGAGCCCCGATCCCGGACAGGAGGAGCGCGCGCTGGTCCTGCGCGCGCAGGACGGCGAGACGGCCGCGTTCGAGCGGCTGGTCGACCGCCACCAGGGACGCCTGTTCAGGATCGCGTTCATGGTGGTCGGCGACCGCCAGGAGGCCGAGGACCTGGTCCAGGAGACCCTGGTGCTGGCCTGGCGCCGGCTGCACCTCCTCGAGGAGCCGGCCGCCTTCCGCGGATGGGTCGCTCAGATCTGCTCCCGCTCCGCGACCGACGTGGTGCGGCGGCGTGCCCGTCGGGCCACCGCTCCCGCCGCCGCGGAGGACCTCGAGCCCGCGCTCGAGAGCTCCCCGGACACCGGGCGGACCAGCCCCGGCGCAGCGGCCGACCCAGCGCGCAGCGCCCTGGTCAACGCCCAGATGAGCGCCCTGGCCCGGGTGCTGTCGACGCTCGACCCCGCGCTGCGCCTGTGCTGGGTGCTGAGGGAGGTCGACGGCATGTCGTATCGCGAGATCTGCGCCGCCGTCGACGCCTCGGAGCCCACGGTCCGAGGCCGGATCGCCCGTGCCCGCGCCCGCATCGTCGACGAGATGGAGGAATGGAGGTGACCGAGATGCCGCACCACGACGCCGCCCGCGAGGACCCCGCCGCGACCCGACGGTACCTGGACCTGATCCGCTCGGTGCACGAGGAGTGGGACCGCCTTGAGGAGGCCGGGGACACCTCGGTCCAGCTCTCCGGCTCCGCCCTCGCCACGATCAAGGAATCGGTGCGCGCCGACGCCCGCCACGGCGCGCACGTGCACATGCCGCCGACCCCGGCCGGCCCGTTCACCGTGTCCGAGCTGACCCTGCGCACGCTGGTGCGCCGCGAGATCGACGCGATCCCCGGCGCCCGGGCTCTGCGCACCGCCTTCGAGCACGACGAGGACTCCGCTGCGGAGCGCCGCACCCTCGGCCTGCCCACCCGGGCGCGCTGCCGCGTCTCCGCACACCTGGGGACCCCGGACCTGCCCGGCCTCGCCGAGCGGATCCGCGAGGCGGTGCGCAGCGCCGCCGAGACCGAGCTGGGGCTGACCGGCCTCACCGTCGACGTCCACATCGAGGACCTCCATGAACACTGAGCCCGTGCCCACCGGCCCTGCGCCCTGCTCCCGTCTCGACGTCGCCGACCTCGTCGGCGCAGTCACGGCCGTGCCGGGAGTGAGCGGGCTCGAGCCCGGCATCGCGACGACACTGCGCACCCTCGATGCGCGATTGCGCCGCAGCGGCGCCTCCTCCGCACGCTACGGGCTGGTCGTCGACCGCGTCAGCGGCGAGGTGACCGTCGAGATCGGCGTGGCGGGGCCGCTGCCCGTGCGCCGCATCGTCGAGGACGTCCAGCGCACCGTCCAGAGGGCGGCCATCGGGTCCGCCGTCCCGCGAGTTCTCGTGCGGGTGCAGTCGCTCTCGATGCCATGAGACCGCATTCCGAGGCCGCCTCGGCGCGTCCGGCACAATGGCGGCAGACACCGTCGTCGCCTCCGGGAGGGCCCCTATGTCCGAGATCGTCATCGTCGCCGCGGCACGCACCGCGCAGGGCCGGCTCCAGGGGGCGCTGTCCTCCTTCTCCGCCCCGCAGCTGGGAGCGTTCGCGATCCAGGGCGTGCTCGCGCGGGGCGGGATCGACGCCGCCGCGGTGGACGCCGTGATCATGGGCCAGGTGCTGCCGGCCGGCTCCGGCCAGAATCCGGCGCGCCAGGCCGCGCTCGGCGCCGGGATCGGCTGGGCCACCCCCGCGCACAGCGTGAACAAGGTGTGCCTCTCGGGCCTGACCGCCGTGATCGACGCGTCGCGCATGATCGCCTCCGGGGACGCGGAGGTGGTGGTCGCCGGCGGCATGGAGTCGATGTCCCAGGCGCCGCACCTGCTGATGGGCTCCCGCGGGGGCTGGAAGTACGGGGCGGTGGAGGCGCTGGACCACATGGCGCACGACGGCCTCACCGATGCCCACGACAGCGTGAGCATGGGCGAGTCCACCGAGCGGCACAATCCCCGCTTCGAGGTCACCCGCGAGGATCAGGACCGGGTCGCCGCCCTGTCCCATCAGCGCGCCGCCGCGGCGGGCCTGCTCGCCGAGGAGATCGTGCCGGTCTCCGTGCCGCAGCGGCGCGGTGAGCCGCTCGAGGTCACGGCCGACGAGGGCATCCGCCCCGACACCACCGAGGAGTCCCTGGGCCGCCTGCGCCCCGCCTTCGCCGAGGGCGGCACGATCACCGCCGGGAACTCCTCGCAGATCTCCGACGGCGCGGCCGCGCTGGTGCTCACCACCTCCGCCCGCGCCGACGCGGAGGGCTGGCCGGTGATGGCCCGCCTGGGGGCGAACGGGCAGACCGCCGGGCCGGACAGCTCCCTGCAGGCCCAGCCCGCCGACGCGATCGCCCGCGCCCTGCAGAAGCAGGGCATCACCGCCGCGGAGCTCGACCTCGTCGAGATCAACGAGGCCTTCGGCGCCGTCGTCGCGCACTCGCAGCGGGCGCTGGGCGTTCCCGAGGAGATCGTCAACGTGCACGGCGGCGGGATCGCGCTCGGCCACCCGATCGGCGCCTCCGGCGCCCGGCTCGTGGTGCACGTGGCGCACGAGCTGGCCCGCCGAGGCAGCGGCACCGCCGCGGTGGGGCTGTGCGGCGGGGGCGGCCAGGGCGAGGCGCTCGTGCTGCGGCGGTGACCGGGCCGATGCACCCCGACCAGCTCGTGCTCACCGAGCAGGTCGCGACCCGGCTGATCACCGACCTGCTGCCCGGCACGGACCCGGCGACCGTGCGGCTTCTGGAGACCTCGGCGACGACGAGCACCGTGGTGCGGATCGGGGAGGATCTCGCGGCGCGCTTCCCGCTCGAGCCCGCGGACCCGGACATCGCCCGGGCGGCCCTCGCGGCCGAGCACGAGGCGATGGGCGAGTTCGCGGCCGTCAGCCCGCTGCCGGCCCCGGAGCCGGTCGCGCTCGGGGAGCCCTCGGCCGCGTTCCCGATGCCCTGGTCAGTGCAGACCTGGGTCCCGGGCGAGGTCGCGGACCCCGTCGTCCTCGAGGGCTCCGACGCCGCGGCCGACGACCTCGCCGCCCTGCTCCTCGCGCTGCGCGCCGTCCCGACCGGGGGCCGGCGCTTCCGGGGTCCCGGCCGCGGCGGCGACCTCACCGCCCACGAGGACTGGGTGCGCGAGTGCCTCGAACGTTCCCGCGGCCTGCTGCCCGCCGACCAGCTCGCCGCCAGCTGGGAGCGGTGGCGCACCCTCGAGCGGCGGGATCCGGACGTGATGAGCCACCGCGACCTGATCCCCGCGAACCTGCTCACCGCGGGCGGGCGGCTCGTCGGCGTGCTCGATGCCGGCGGGTACTCCCCCGCCGATCCGGCGCTGGATCTCGTCGGCGCCTGGCACCTGCTGGACGCGGAGCGGCGCGACCGACTGCGGCAGAGCCTGGGCTGCCCAGACCTCGAGTGGGAGCGCGGGGCGGCCTGGGCGTTCGTGCAGTCCATCGGGCTCGTCTGGTACTACGAGGACTCGAACCCGACGATGGCTCAGCTCGGCCGCTCGACCTGTCAGCGGCTGCTGGAGGAGCCGCCGCCCGCGGGCGGGGCCTGATCGAGCACCAGCTGGAGGAAGGCGAGGTCGAGCCAGCGACCGAACTTCGTGCCCACCTGCGGCAGGACGCCCACGCGGGTGAAGCCGAACCGCTCGTGCAGGCGCACGGACCCCTCGTTGCTCGCGTCGATCCCGGCGACCATCACGTGGATCCCCTGTGCGCGGGCGCGCTCGAGCAGGGCGGTGAGCAGTGCCGAGCCGGTGCCGCGGCCGCGCAGTCCCTCGCGCACGTAGAGGGAGTGCTCGACGGTGTGGCGGTAGCCGTCGTGCGGCCGCCAGGGGCCGTAGGTCGCGTACCCGAGCACGGTGCCGTCGTCCTCGAGGGCGACCAGCACCGGGAAGCCGCTCCCCTGCCGCTCGGCGAGCCAGGCGGCGCGATCGGCGGCGTCGACGAGGCGCTCGTTCCAGATCGCGGTGGTGTGCTCGACGGCGTGGTTGTAGATCGCGGCGATGCCGCCGGCGTGCTGCGCGGTCGCGTCGAGGATCTGCATCAGGGGCCTCCCGGGGCGTGGGGAACGCGCAGAGACTACGCCGCCGCACGGGCTCCCGGACGGGGTGCCCGCGCTCCGCGGCCGGAGGGTCCGCCCCGGGACTCCTGTCCCGGGCCCTGCATACCCCGCTGGGGTACGGTCGGGGCGGCCCCGCCGTCGTCCCGAAGGATCCTCATGCCCTCCGCCCTTCCGCGCCGCGCCCTGCTCGCCGCGCTCGCCGCGACCCCGCTGGTCCTCGCCGGCTGCTCCGCGTCCCCCTCGGCCGCGGAGGAGTTGCTGGCCGCTCACGGCCAGCCCGCCGGCTCGGCCCGCGAGGTGATCGACGCGCTCGAGGCGCTGCCGCTCGCGAAGCGGCCCCCGGAGCTCCTCGCCTCCGTGGGCACCGACGTGCTCACCCTCTCCGACGCCTCCGGGCGCGAGGCGAGCCTCGAGCTGCCCGCGGAGGAGCTGTACGTCTCGGTCGCGCCCTTCGTGACCGGCACCCACGAGTGCTTCTTCCACAGCCTCACCACGTGTCGGGGCGAGCTGGCGGAGGAGGAGCTCGACGTGCGGGTCGAGGACGCCTCCGGCGCCGTGCTGATCGACGAGACCCGCACCACCGCCCCGAACGGGTTCCTGGGCCTGTGGCTGCCGCGGGACGAGGAGCTCACGCTCCGCCTGGCCGGTGCGGCGGGCGAGGCGACCACGACCCTGCGCACCGACGCCGAGGCCCCCACCTGCCTCACCACGATGCAGCTGGGGGCCTGAGCGCACCGAGGGCTCAGCGCCGGTCGCCGCTTGCCTCCGGCCGCAGGTCCAGACGGCGCAGCAGCTGCGCGTTCAGCGCCACCACCACGGTGGAGGCGCTCATCAGCAGCGCCCCCACGCTCATCGGCATCACGAACCCGATCGGGGCGAGCACGCCCGCCGCGAGCGGGACGGAGAGCAGGTTGTAGCCGGCCGCCCACCCCAGGTTCTGCCGCATCTTGCGGTACGCGGCGTGGGAGAGGTCGATCACCGAGAGCACGGAGCGGGGGTCCGAGGAAGCGAGCACCACTCCGGCGGAGCCGATCGCGACGTCGGTGCCGGCGCCGATCGCGAGGCCCACGTCGGCCTGGGCGAGGGCGGGGGCGTCGTTGACGCCGTCACCCACCATCGCGACCCGTCGGCCCTCCTGCTGCAGATCGGCCACCCGGGCGGACTTGTCCTCGGGACGGACCTGCGCGAAGACCCGGTCGATGCCGAGCTCGGCGGCGACGTGGTCGGCGACGTTCTGCGCGTCGCCGGTGATCATGACGACCTGGAGGTCGCGCGCGTGCATCGCGTCGATCGCCTCGCGGGACTCCTCGCGCACGGCGTCGGCCAGCTTCAGCACGCCGACGGCCTCGCCGTCGCGCAGCACGTGCAGCACGATCGCGCCCTCGTCGCGCCAGGTCGCGGCCTGCTCGAGCTCGCCCGCCCCGGTCTCCTCGAGCAGGCGGGGCCCGCCCACGCGGATCTCGCGGCCGTCCACCCGGGCGCTGACGCCGAGCGCCGGGGAGGAGGAGACCTCGGAGGCGCCGGGCACGTCCGCGCCGTCGGCCTCCGCGCGCCGACGGATCGCGCCAGCCAGAGGGTGCTCGCTCTCGGACTCCGCGGCAGCGGCGAGGCCCAGCAGCTCCTGCTCCTCGAGCCCGGCGCCCGGGGCGACCTCGAGCTGCGAGAGCTCCGGCTCGCCGCGGGTGAGGGTGCCGGTCTTGTCCAGCAGTACGGTGTCCACGGTGCGCATGCCCTCGAGCGCGAGCCGGTCGGTGACCAGCACCCCGGCCCGGGCGGCGCGCTCGGTCGCGATCGAGACGACCAGCGGGATCGCCAGCCCCAGTGCGTGGGGGCAGGCGATGACCAGCACGGTCACGGTGCGGACCACGGCCTGGTCGGGCATGCCCAGCAGCGTCCAGACCAGCGCGGTGAGCACCGCGGCGCCGAGCGCGAACCAGAACAGCCAGGCGGCGGCGCGGTCGGCGATCCGCTGAGCGCGGGAGGAGGAGCTCTGGGCGTCCGAGACCAGGCGCTGGATACCGGCGAGCGCGGTCTCCTCCCCCGTGGCGGTGACCTCGACGCGCAGGCTCGAATCGGTCGCGACGGTGCCGGCGACCACGCGGTCATCCGCGCTGCGGGTCACGGGGCGGGACTCGCCGGTGATCATCGACTCGTCGACGTCCGCGCTGCCCTCCACGATGGTGCCGTCGGCGGGGACGGAGGCACCGGGGCGCACCAGCACGAGGTCCCCGGCGCGCAGGTCCGCGGGGGCGACGGTGACCAGCTGGTCCCCCTCGATCCGCTCGGCCTCATCGGGCAGCAGCGCGGCCAGCGAGTCCAGCGCGGAGGAGGTCTGCGCGAGTGAACGCATCTCGATCCAGTGCCCCAGCAGCATGATCACGATCAGCAGCGCGAGCTCCCACCAGAACTCGAGCTCGCGGTCGAGCAGTCCCAGCCGGGAGCCCCAGGAGGCGAGGAACGCGACGGTGATGCCGAGGCTGATCAGCAGCATCATCCCCGGGGCGCGGGAGCGGATCTCGGAGAGCCCGCCGGTGAGGAACGGCCGCCCGCCCCAGACGTACATGAGAGTGCCGAGCACCGGGGCGACCCAGGCGAGGCCGGGCACGTCCGGGATCGTGTAACCGATCAGGTGCGCGAACATCGGGGAGAGGCCGACGACGGGCACGGCGAGCACCAGCATGATCCAGAACAGCCGGCGGAACTGGGCGACGTGATCCCCGTGGCCGCCGTGGCCGCCGTGGCCGCCGTGGCCGCCGTGGCCGCCGTGGCCGCTGTGGCCGCTGTGGCCATGCTCGTGGTGTTCGTCCTGGGCTTGGCGCTCGTACCGGCCGTGGTGTTCGTCCTGGCCGTGATGATCCCGGTGGTCGACGTGGCCGTCATGATGGGTGCTCATGCCCCGACCGTATACCCCTAGGGGGTATAAGGGAAGGGGTGTGCGCCGCGCGTCTCCACCGCCACCCCGCCCCTCCCCTTCATCGCCAGACGGCGATATGATCGTCACATGGCGATGCAGATGGATTCCGCTCCCCCGCTCTTCGAGGTGGACGAGTCGCAGGCCGCGCTCTTCCACGCCCTCGCCGAGCCCACCCGGCTCGCGCTCCTGCAGCACCTCTCCACCGGGGAGCACCGGGTGCGGGACCTCGTGGACCACCTGCACCTGGCCCAGTCCACCGTGAGCAAGCACCTCGCCTGCCTGCGCGACTGCGGCCTGATCAGCATGCGCAGCGAGGGCCGCGCCTCGTGGTTCTCGCTCACCGACCCGGGGCGCCTGCACTCCCTGCTCGCCCTCGCGAGCGCGATGCTCTCCGGCGCGGGCGCGGCGCCGACGGTCCACGAGCTCCTGCACGATCCGCGCGTCGGCGGCGGCCCCGCCGGCACGGACCGCACGCCCGACGGGGGCGGCGCGCTCGACGAGGACGGCCCGCGATGACCGCCTCGCACACCCACGGTCACGGCCACAGCCACGCCTCCCCGAGCACGGCCCGCACGCGCCTCGCGATCGCGTTCGGCCTCACCGCCCTGATCGTGCTCGCCCAGGCCGTGGGCAGCGTGCTCACCGGCAGCCTCGCCCTGCTCACCGACACTGCGCACGCCCTCGTGGACGCCTCCGGCCTGCTCGTCGCGCTGATCGCCGCGACGGTGCTGCTGCGCCCCGCGAGCCCCACCCGCACCTGGGGCTTCGCCCGCATCGAGGTGCTCGCGGCACTGGCCCAGGCGACGCTGCTGATCGTCGTCGGCACCTACACGGCGATCGAGGGCGTGCGGCGGCTCGCCGCGCCGCCGGAGATCGCCTCGACGGAGCTGCTGGTCTTCGGCGCGGTGGGCCTCGCAGTCAACCTCGTGGCGATCCTCGTGCTCGCCGGCGGCAAGGACGCGAGCCTGAACATGAAGGCCGCCTTCCTCGAGGTCGCCAACGACGCGCTGGGTTCGGTGGGTGTGATCGTCGCGGCGCTCGTCATCCGCTTCACCGGCTTCCAGCAGGCAGATGCGCTCGCGGGACTGTTCATCGCGGCGCTGATCGTGCCGCGCGCGGTGCGGATCCTGCGCGACACCCTGCGGATCCTCATGGAGTACACGCCCGAGGGCGTGGACCTCGACGAGGTGCGCGAGCACCTGCTCGCCCTCGAGCACGTCCAGGACGTGCACGACCTGCACGCCTCGAACGTCGGCAGCAGCCTGCCGATCCTCTCCGCGCACGTGGTGGTGGCCGAGGAGTGCTTCGGCTCCGCGCACGCGATGGAGATCCTCGAGGAGGTCCACGAGTGCGTGCGCACCCACTTCCCCGTCGCCTTCGAGCACGCCACCATCCAGATGGAGAGCCCCGCCGTGCAGGCCCGCGAGGCGGCGCGGACCCTGCACACCTGAGCGCGGCGACGGACCTCGACGAGGCGCGCTCAGGCGAGGACGCGGCGGACGACCCCCTGCATCTGTGCGAGGCGCCCCCACTCGTCGTCGTCGCTGCCCGCGTAGACGAGGGAGAGCCGGCCGGCGTACCCGGCCTCGGCGAGCGCCCTCAGGGACTGCTCGAGGTCCTCCTCGTCGAGCACGCCGGGGGCGGACTCCCGCGCCTTGACCTGGGAGCACTCGGCCTGGCCGGCGACCGCCGCGATCTGGCGGTACCTGTCCTCCCCGTCCCAGTTGCCGGTGTCGATGAGCAGCCCCACCTCGCCCTCGAGCAGGTCCAGCAGGCGCGTGGTCGCGACCTCGTCCACGAGCAGGCCGCGCCAGTTCTCGGTGAGCACGCGCAGGGCCGGGTGCGCGGCGGCGAGCTCCCGCAGCCGCCCGGCGCTCAGGGCCAGGGTGTCCGCGCTCGGGGGCTGGTCCCCGGCGGGCACCCGCACCCGCGGGGCGCCGAGCTGCTCGGCGACGTCGAGCCAGGTGGCCAGCCAGCGCTGCTGCTCGCGGCCGTGCTCGGGGTGGACCACGTCCCCGTCGTCCACCAGCAGCACCTCGAGGTCGACGCTCGCCGTCTCGAAGGCCGCGCGCAGCTCGGCGAGATAGGAGGCCTCCGTGGTGGGGAGGTAGAAGTGGCACAGCTGGGCGCTCGTGAACCCGTGGGAGGCGAGCTGCGCGGGCAGCTCGAGCAGGCCCAGGCCCCCTCCGTCGGTGTTCTCCGCGAGCGCTCCCGAGGGCGCCGAGCCGGGGGCGACGTAGCGGCCCATCGTGCGGAACAGCGACCAGGTGTGCAGGGCCTGCGTGGGATCGAGGGCGAGGGTCATGGGATCTCCAGTGCTCGGGGAGGCGGGGGCGGAATGGTTCCGCGGAGACAGGGTCAGGCCGTCACCACCTGGACGCCCGCGTCCCGGAACGGCTCCAGGAGGGGTGGCGGGACATCGGCGGTGGTCACGAGGTGGGTGAGGTCCTCGAACGCTCCGAAGCGGAAGCTCGAGGAGCGGGAGAGCTTGTCGGCCGTGACGAGCAGGACGCGCCGGGTGGAGCTCTCGATCGCTGCGGCCTTGAGGGTGGCGTCCTCCGGGAGGTCCGCGAGCAGTCCGCGCCGCGGGGAGACCGAGCAGGAACCGAGCAGCAGGACGTCCGCGGAGACGGCGCGCAGGTAGTCCGTCGCCTGCGCGCTCATCATCGCCAGGGTGTCGGTCATGACCGGGCCGCCGGGGATCGTCACGCGGGCCCCCGGGGCCGACCCCAGCGCCATCGCGCTGTGCAAGGAGAGGCAGACGGCGGTGATCGGTCGCCCGACCAGCTCGGTCGCGGCCGCATGGCAGGTGGTGCCGTTGTCGATGATCACCGTGTCGGCATCCTCGACCAGGGCGCTCGCGGCACGGGCCAGTGCTGTCTTCCGCTCCATGTCGTCGGTCAGCCGCAGCGCGTAAGGGAGCTCCTCGTCGGAGCGCACGGCGCGCTCCGCTCCGCCGGGGATCCGCCGGAGGGCACCATGGGCCTCCAGCGCGGTGAGATCGCGACGGATGGTGACGGCCGAGGCGCCCGTCAGCTCGGCGAGCTGCTCGACGGTGAGCCTCCCGGATCTCCGCAAGGATTCGATGATCAACTTCGCCCTCAATGATCGCTGCACATGATCATCCAATCACATACCGTGAGCCTCCGTCCGCTCTGCCGTCTCCCCCTCCGAGGTCCGATCGTCATGCCCCCTGCTGCGCCCCCGCCCCTCCGCCGCGCCCGGGCGGCCGTCTTCGCAACGTTCTTCGCGTGCGGACTGGCCATGGGGATCTGGCTCGTGAGCATCCCCGCGGTGCAGGCGAGCACCGGGATCTCCCATGCCGTGCTCGGAGGGCTGATCCTCCTGCTCGGACTGGGCGGTGTTCTGGGCATGCAGGCCTCCGGTGCGCTCTCGCAGCGGGTCGGCTCCCGCCCGGTGACCGTCGTCTTCCTGGTCCTCCTGGGGCTGGCCATCGTCCTCCCGCTCCAGGCCGGCGGTGCGGCGACGCTGGGCGCGGCGCTGGTCGTCTTCGGGCTCATGAACGGGGCGGTCGACGTCGCCATGAACGACCAGGCCGTGCTCGTGGAGCGCGAGTACGGACGCCCCATCATGTCGGCCTTCCACGCCCTGTGGTCGGTGGGCGGCGCCGTCGGCGCGCTGCTGGGAGCCGGGGCGCAGCGTCTGCAGCTGCCCCTCTCGCTCGCCGCGGCCGTCGGGACGCTCGTCGCCGTGGTCAGCGCCGTGGCCGTGGCGCGCCACCTCATCGGGCGGCACCCTGCCGAGGCCGCTCCGCAGGCGGGGGCCGACGGGCGGACTCCCGCGGAGGCCGCACCCGCCCCGCGCCTGTCCGGGGCGATGCGTCGTCGGGTGTTCGGCTTCGCCGCGCTCGCGTTCCTGCTGATGCTCTCGGAGGGCGTCGCCAACGACTGGGCGGCCCTCCACGCCGTCGAGCACCTGGGGCTGCAGGCCTCGACCGCCGGCCTGAGCTACGCCGTCTTCGCGGTGTCGATGACGCTGGGCCGGCTGACAGTGGACCGCGTGGCCGGCCGATTCGGCCCGGCGTTCGTGGTGCGCTACGGCTCGGCGCTCGCCGCCACGGGACTGGTGCTGGTGATGCTCTCCCCGGTCTTCGTGCTCACCGCCGCAGGGTGGTGCCTGTTCGGGCTCGGCCTGGCCGGAGTGGTGCCGCAGCTGTTCACCGCCGCGGGAGCGGTCAGCCCCGCCCGACAGAGCATCATCATGTCCCGGGTGGTCGGCGCCGGCTACGTGGGCCAGCTGGCCGGCCCCGCGATCGTCGGCGCCGCGGCGGGCGTGGTGGGTCTGAACCTGGCGCTCCTGCTCCCGTTCCTCTTCTGCCTGCTCGGTATCGCGATCGCCCGCATCGTCACGCCGGACCGGAGCTCCGAGGACGATGCGGGGCAGGATGTCGGGAGCGCGTCGAGGGAGCGCTGACCCCGTCCCGGAGGGCGTGTGAAGGCGCGGCGAGCGCCCTCGTGGGAGGCTGAGTCCGTGTCCGCTCCTGCCGCTCGTCTCCTCACCCGCCCCGCCACCTCGGCCGATGCCGAGGGCCCGGCCTTCTCGGATCTGCTGCCGGATCGCTGGCGCGACGGTGACAACCGCCGCTCCGTGGTCGCGACCGACGCCGATGGGGCCGTGCTCGGGCACTGCCGCGGGATCGACAACGTCTTCCATCCGCGCTCCCGCACCCTGGTGCTCGAGGCGCGCGAGGGAGCGCCCTGGGCGGAGGTCGCCGACGCGCTGGTCACCGCCCAGATCGCCGTGTCCACGCTGCCGCTGCACGTGAAGCCCTCCGCGCACGATGCGGAGCTCGCGGCGCTGTGCGCGCGGCACGGCGGCGTGCTCGTGCAGCTCATGCCGCCCTGGCGCTACGTGGTCGATCAAGCGCTGCGCTCCTGGGCACGGGAGCACCGCACCACGCACGACGGACTGACCGCAGCGGGGCTGGATGAGGTCGCCGTCGGCCTCGACGCTGACGAGAGCGCGCTCCGGGAGCAGATGCTGGATCTCTACGTCGAGCACTACACCGCCCAGCACGCAGCCTGGTCCCCCGCCGCGGCCGCCGAGCGGCTGCGCGCCGAGAACGCCGCGGACTTCGTCCCCGGCGGCGAGGGCTCCTTCGACCCGGGGCGGACCCGGCTCCTGCTCCGCGACGGGCGGATCGTCGCCCAGGCCCTGGCCTGGCCGGCGGAGCCCGACGGCGGCACCGAGATCACCGTGCAGTCGCGCCCCCACGAGGGGCCGACCGCGCGGAAGGACATGGAGGCCTGCCTCGCGACGGTCGTCGAGTGCAGCACCGACGGCGACGTGCTGCTGATCGACTCCCACGCCACCGAGGAGCTCGAGTCCGCGATGATGCGCGAGGTGCCCGGCCCTCCCCCGCACCCGGAGGACACCTGGACCGCGATCGTCGCGATCCCCGTCCCGGACGGGCCCGCGCCCCGGCCGCTGCCCGCGCAGCGGATCCCGGAGGGCGCCGCGCCCCTGGTCGAGCGGCTGCGGGGCTGAGCACGCGGTCGTGCAGGGCCTGGGCGACGAGACCTGGAGGGTGCGGGAGATGTGCGCGAAGGTCACTGCCCGCCATGAGCTGGGGGCGGCCGCCCCGGGGGAGCGCCCGACTCGCCCAGGCGGACGTGGTGCCTCGGGTGCGGGTCGCGCTCCTGCGTGCTCTTCGCGCCCGAGCGATGAGGACCGGGCGGACTCCCTGCCGGACGGGGAGCGGCGGGGCGTCGCCTGGCTGGACCAGGTGCCCGCGCTCGTGGCTCGGCGCCCCCTCCCGCTCCGCACAACCGATCCTCTGCGACGATGCCGTGCGCCTGCGGCCCTGGGTCGAGGCGGATGCCCCATCCGTCGTCACCGCCTATCAGGAGCCCGGGATCCAGCGCTGGCACGCCCGCTCCATGACGACCGGCGAGGCGAAGGAGTGGATCACCGCCGCTCATTCATCCTGGACGGCGGAGGCGGCATCGAGCTGGGCCGTCGATCTCGACGGCGTGCTCGCGGGGCGGATGACGCTGAAGCTCGACCCCGGCGAGGGGACCGCGGTGGCGGCATACTGGACACGGGACCGAGTCAGCGGCCGCGGAGTGGCATCCCGCGCTCTGCGCCTGGCCACACGGTGGGCCTTCTCCATCGGCGTGCACCGCGTCGAACTCGAACACTCGACGCTCAACCCCGCCTCGTGCCGCGTGGCCGACAAGGCCGGCTTCTCCCTGGAGGGCACCCGTCGGGAGAGCGCCCCGCACGCCGACGGCCGCCACGACATGCACCTGCACCTGCACCTGCACCTGCACCTGCACCTGCACGCGAGGATCGACACGATGGGCACCCACGACACCTGAGGTTGCCGAAGGTACCCCGCCCGTTCTTCTCGACGTGTGATCGAGCGAGCGCTCCCGGGGCTCTCGGGGTGCCCTGGGTCCGCCGACCCAGCTCTAAGCTGACGCGATGGATGCCGCGCAGATTCTCGATCTGGTCACGTCCCGACGACGCACCACCACCGGCCCCCTGGTCGTCGGGATATCCGGATTCTGCGGAGCCGGGAAGTCCACTCTCGCACGCCACCTGGTCGAGGCGCTGCCCGGTGCCGTACGGATGCGCGGTGATGACTTCCTGGATCCCACCCGTTCGCACCGGCGCTCCACGGACTGGGACGGAGTCGATCGCGATCGACTCGTCGCCGAGGTCCTGGACCCGTTCCGTCACGGGCGGACCGGCACCTTCCGACGGTTCAACTGGGCGACGCGGTCGCTGGGCGACCCCGAACCCCTCCCACGCACCGACCTCCTCATCATCGATCTGATCGGCCTGTTCCACCCGGAGGCGCTCCCGAGCATCGACCTCACCGTCTGGTGCGACGTCGAACTCGACGTCGCCGCGCACCGGGGCATCGAGCGCGACCGACGGCTGGGGCGTGACCACGAAGGGCTGTGGCATGACATCTGGATCCCCAACGATCGTGACTTCGCCGCACGCTTCGTCCCTCGCGAGCGGGCCGACGTGCTGTACGAGCCGTCGCTGCCCCTTGACCCACTGCACCGCGTGGAGTGTCCTGACCCCATGACATCGTTGAGCGCACGCGCCGAGACCCTCCTCGCCCTCCACCACCGCGCCACCCCGGTGGTGCTCCCCACCGTGTGGGACGCCTGGTCCGCCCGCGCCGCCGTCGAGAGCGGCTTCGAGGCGCTGACGATCGGCAGTCACCCGCTCGCCGACTCCCTCGGCTCCGGCGACGGCGAGCAGATGAGCCTCGACGAGGCCCTCGCCGGCATCGCCCGCATCACCGCGGCCGTGGACGTCCCCGTCTCGGCCGACATGGAGTCCGGCTACGACACCGCCCCGGCCGAGCTGGTCGAGCGGGTGCTGGAGGCGGGTGCCGTCGGCGTCAACATCGAGGACACGGTGCATTCCCAGGGCCGGCTGCGCGGCGCGCAGGAGCACGCCGACTACATCGCCGGGCTCCGAGCGGCGGCCGACGGGGCCGGTGTGCACCTGGTGATCAACGGCCGCACCGACGTGTTCAAGACCGAGCAGCAGATCCCGGACCGGCTCGCCGAGGCGATCACCCGCCTGAACCTGCTCGAGGCGGCCGGGGCGGACTCCCTGTACCCGGTGGGCGTGCCGGACACTGCGACGCTCGAGGCGCTGCTGGCCGCGGTGAGCACCCCGATGAACGTCACCGCCCATCCCGTCGAGGGCGCGATCCCCGACGGCCTGGACCTCGCACGGCTCGCCGAGCTCGGCGTGCGCCGCGTCAGCTTCGGGCCGCTGCTCCAGGCCGCACTGGGCAACCACCTCGCCGAGGTCACGAACGCCTGGCGCTGACCGGCTCCTCACGGACCGGGCGGCACTGGCCCGCGAGCATGCCCCGGGAATAGGGTTTCCCTCGGCGGACCCCGCTCGCGAGGTCGCGACGCCGCCCACCCTCGAGGAGTGATCAGCGATGCAGTACGCACAGCTCGGACGCACCGGAGCGACCGTCTCCCGGCTCGTCCTCGGCACCATGAACTTCGGCCCGCACACCTCGGAGGAGGACTCCTTCGCGATCATGGATCGCGCCCTCGAGCAGGGCGTGACCTTCGTCGACACCGCCAACGTGTACGGCGGGAAGGACCACAGGGGCCGCACCGAGGAGATCGTGGGGCGCTGGCTGGCGCGCACGGGGAAGCGCGACGAGATCGTGCTGGCCACCAAGGTGTTCGGCGAGATGGGGCCCGGGAAGAACGATCGCGGGCTCTCCGCCCTGAACATCCGCCGCGCGGTCGATGCGTCCCTGCGCCGCCTGCAGACGGACCACATCGACCTCTACCAGATGCACCACGTGGACCGCTCCGCACCCTGGGAGGAGATCTGGCAGGCGATGGACCTGCTGGTCGCGCAGGGGAAGATCAGCTACGTCGGCTCCTCGAACTTCGCTGGCTGGCACATCGCCCAGGCGAACGAGACCGCCTCCCGCCGCGGCTCGCTGCGGCTCGTCTCCGAGCAGTCGCTGTACAACCTCCTCTCCCGCTCGATCGAGCTCGAGGTGCTGCCGGCGGCCGAGCACTACGGGCTCGGCGTGATCCCCTGGTCCCCGCTGTCCGGCGGGAAGCTCGGCGGGCGGCGGGAGGACGGCGTGCGCCGCCGCGCCGCCGACCGCCGCCACGACCCCGCCGATCTCACCGAGCAGCTGGAGCGGTGGGAGACGTTCTGCGAGGAGCGCGACCTCACCCCCGGGCAGGCGGCGCTCGCCTGGCTGCTGCACCGCCCGGGCGTGCTGGGGCCGATCATTGGCCCGCGCACCATGGAGCAGCTGGACTCCGCGATCGAGGCGGTCGACATCGTGCTCTCCGAGGAGGACCTCGCCGCGCTCGACGAGATCTTCCCCGGCCCGGGCGGCCCGGCCCCGGAGGCGTACGCCTGGTGACGACCCCTCACCCCACCAGCAGGCAGAAGGGGTGGCCCTCGGGGTCGGCGAGGACGCAGAGCGGCTCGTCGGGCACCTGGGTGCGGTCCATGAGCACCCGGGCGCCGAGCGCCTCGGCGCGCTCGCGCTGCAGCTCCAGCTCGGCGGCGTCCGGAACCCGGAAGTCCATGTGCAGCTGCATCGGCACCTCCTCGCTGGGCCAGGTCGAGGGGCGCAGGTCGGCTTTTCCCTGGATCGCGAGGACGCGCTGGTCGCGGGAGTCCAGGAGCACGAGCCAGTCCTCGTCGTCGGGCGCGGGCGGGGCGGGAGGCTCGTCCCCGGGCCGGTAGTGCAGCCCCAGCAGCTCGCGGTAGAACTCGGCGAGGGCGCGCGGGTCACGGGCGTCGATCGCGGTGTGGAGCAGCTCGGGGTGGGTCATCACGGCCTCCTGGTCGGTGCCGTCACGGTAGACCTCCTGCGTCGGGGCCGCCAGAGTCACATGATCGGGGCACGAGCGTCTCGACGACCTTGCGTCGTCCCCATGAGGACCAGGCCGAGAGGGGCAGGGCGCGTGCGACAGCAAGCACGTCCGCTCGGGCGGGACCCGACCAGGGGACGACCTACTCACCCACGCTGAGCGCTCTGGTCCGCAAGTTGCTCGGCAATGCTGCGCGGCTCTCTGCCGAGCAGTCGCGAGAGCGACGGATCGGGGTGCGAGAAGTGACCGCTGCGCGTCGCCTGGAACATCGAGAGGGTGAAGCGGGCGACCTGCTCGGGGACTCCGTTCGCGATCTCGCCGGCAATCCATCCGTTGTCGTCGACGGCGACGCGTTCGACGGGGCGCCCGGACAGGTCGGACGCCGCGGCGGCGAAGTCGGCGAGGGTGATCGGCGTCGTCAGGGTCAGGTCCACCGGGCCATCGGGCTGCGCATCGCTGGTGAGGATCGCAGCTGCAGCTTCCGCGGCGTCCCGACGATCGACCCAGGAGAACGGCCCGTCGGCGGGTTTGGCGATCACCCCCGTCTCCCGCCATGGCCCGAGCAGCTGATCGAGGTCACCGTAGAAGCCGTTGCGCAGAGCGGTCCACGCAGCGCCGGATGCCGCGAGGTGCTGCTCCGTGGCGGCATGGATCGCCAGCGGCGGATAGGGAGTGTCGACACCGGCACCGTGCGAGCTCGTGTAGAGGATCCTCTTCGTCCCGACATCGATCCCTGCATCGATCGCGGCACGGTGCTGCGCGACGACATCGGCGCTGAGGTCGCTCGAGGAGACGAGCAGCACCTGCTCTGCGTCCGCGAAGGAATCACGGAGGGCGTCGGGATCGTCGTAGCTCCCCTGCCGCACACGGACTCCCCGATCCGCCAGATGCTGGGCGCGGCGAGGGTCTCGCACACTGACTCCGATGTCGCTCGGGGAGACACGCTGGAGAAGCTGTTCGACAGTGGCTCCGTTGAGCACACCTGTCGCTCCGGTCACGATGATCACGATGATGCCCTTTCGTCGAGGTGGCGACAGCGAGTGCCGGCGGACCATAACTTGACCATGCGAGTCACTTTTCTGTCAGCTAGCCTCGTGCAGGATCTTGACCCCCTTGGTCAACTTATCGTGCCCCCGTGAAAGGTGCTGCTGAGATGCCCGCTTCGTCGAACCTCCGCGCGGACGCACGTCGGAACGTCGAGCTGATCCGCGCCGCTGCGGTGGAGGTGTTCCGCGAGCGCGGCCTCTCGGCGCCGCTCGAGGATGTCGCGTCCGCCGCCCGCGTGAGCAAGGCCACCATCTTCAATCGTTTCGGCGGCAGGCTCGGCCTGATCGACTCGGTCATCGACGCGGTCGTGGCGGCCGAGCTGCTCAGCACCATCGACGACGCCCGATCGATCGGGGGCATCGGCATGCGAGTCCGCGCTTACGTCCGAGCACTTCGAGACCTGCAGTACTCGCTGCCCGCGGTCAACGATGTCCTGCTGCAGGAGTTCCCGGAGTCGGAACCGCTCATGGCGCTCTGCCGCGCGGGGGACGCCTTCCATGCCGAGCTCGTCACGGAAGGCCACGCCGCCGGCATCCTGGCCCCCGGAATGACGGCCGGTGACTTCCAGGCACTGGCGATGGACAACGCGACCGCCCTGAAGCACGGCCGTTTCCGACCCTCGCGCGAGGAGTACGACCGCAGGACGGGCTTCGTCCTCGGCGGGATCTGCAGGTCGCCGAACTCCGACGCGCAGTGACGGCCTCGCCGCTCAGGGACGACGATGCGTGATGCCCTCCAGAAGGGTGTCGAGCGCCCAGCGGTGGCGCTCCTCGGGAGTTCCCTGCGTGAACGTCGCCGTGCCGAACGCAGCGAGCGTCGAATGCCGCTCGGGGTCCGCCGAAGCGAGAGCCGCGGCGAGCTCACCGATCTCCTGGCCAGTGCCTGAGGAGCGCGCAGCCCACTCCGCTGCCGTGATGCTCGCGTGCTGGAGCAGGAGGTCGATGCCCCATGCCGCGGACTTCTCGTCGAGGCCGGCGGTGCGGAGCAGTCGCAGGAGCACGTCGATGAGGCTGAGGTAGTGAGGGCCTTCGGGCCACACGAACATCGCAGAACGGGCGAGGTTCCCGTGCACGGTGAGGAGGCCGATGTAGTCCGCGATCAGTCGATGGAGACGCTCGCGCCAGGGCTCGTCGCCGTCCCACGTGAGGTCGAGGTCTGCAAGCAGTCCGTCGACGAGGAGGGCGTGCAGCACAGTCACGTTCTTCACGTAGACGTAGAGCGATGCGGGCCCCGTGTCGAGCTCGTCGGCGACGCGCCGAATCGTCAACTTCTCCGCGCCATCGCGTTCGAGAACCCGCAGCGCCGCCTCGACGATCGCCTCCCGTGAGAGCGCTGGCTTCGCAGGGCGCTCCCGCCTGCTGGTGGGTGCACGAGTCGCCATGCCTCCGACTCTACCAAACGACGATCTTGATCGTTACGAACGTGTTCGTTACGATCGCGTTCGTTCTCATTCGACAGGAGGCCCTATGTCCACGCATACCGAAGCACCACCACTGTCCGCACGAGCCGTCTGGATCACCCTGGTCGTCGTCGTCCTCGCCGATGCGATGGACCTGATGGACGCCACGATCGCCAACGTCGCCGCCCCCTCGATCGTGAGAGAGCTCGGCGTGAACGAGAACGTGATCCCGTGGCTCGGCGCGTCCTACGCGCTCGCACTGGGCTCACTGCTCGTCCTGGGCGGGCGCATCGGCGACAGGTTCGGTCAGCGCCACACATTTCTCGTGGGGATGATCGGCTTCATCATCGCCTCCGCACTCGCGGGGTTCGCACCCTCTGCCGGCGTTCTGATCGCCGCTCGAGTCGTGCAGGGAGCATTCGGCGCTCTGCTCATCCCGCAGGGCATGGCGATCATGGCGGCCACGTTCCCGAAGCCCATGCTGCAGAAGGCATTCGCGGTGTTCGCGCCGATGCTCGGGGTCTTCGCGGTCGCCGGACCGGTCCTCGGCGGCATCATCATCGACGCGGACCTGTTCGGGTTGGGGTGGCGACCGATCTTCCTCCTCAACATCGTCCTCGGCGGGGTCGCCCTGGTCCTCGCCCTCAGATACCTGCCGACGGTTCCCGCGCACCGATCGACCCGTATCGATCTGCTCGGCAGCGTGCTGCTCGCCCTCGCCTTGTTCGGGCTGATGTTCGGGCTCGTGACCGGATCCTCCGACGGATGGAACGGGCTCACGATCGGCAGTGCGGTGGTCGGGGTGGCGCTCCTGGCGCTCTTCGGGTGGCGGCAGGCTCGCGCCGACGAGCCGCTCCTCCCGCGCAGCCTGCTCGTCAACCGGGGCTTCACCTCCGGCCTCGTCGTGGGTCTGTGCGTCTTCGCGAGCTTCAGCGGTCTGATGTATGTCATCAGCCTCTTCTTCCAGCTCGGCCTCGGCTACACCCCGACGGAAGCCTCACTGAACCTGATCCCGCTCACCATCGGCATCATGATCGGCTCAGGCATCGCGAATGCCCTGATCCTGACGCTCGGTCGGCGGCTCGTACTCATCGGTATGCTCACCACCATCCTCGGGACGGGCGCGCTGCTCCTCGTCGTCCTCGGCTCCGGGGTTCAGGTGCCCTGGTGGCAGAACCTCATCGCCACCAGCATCATCGGGATCGCCGCAGGAATCAGCTTCAACTCCGTCTTCAACACCGCCCTCGGCAATCTGAAGCCCGAGGAAGCCGGCTCGGCCAGCGGCTCCCTCAGCGCGATCCAGCAGGTCGCGAACGGCATCGGCTCGGCACTCGTCACCACCATCTTCATCGGCACTCTCGCGGGCGGAGCCGTCACCGCGATGACGACCACGCTCGTCGTCATCCTCGCCGTCGCCGTACTGTGCCTCCTCGCCGTGCCGCTCCTCCCGCGCCGGGCGGTGGCCATGGAGGGCTAGCGTTCCCGCCGGACGATGTCGTACGAGGGTCCGGTCGATACCGCGAGTGCCGGCCATTCGCGGCGAAGGATCGGCCTTCTGGCTCCGTACCCGATCGCGCTTGATCGTCGAGTGGAAGACCTGTGGCCGCACAACTGCGCGGAACGCTCCCGACCGTCGCAGTGCCAATGTCCGGCCGGCGCATCGCCGTCGCCCTCCTCCGGGCCGACATCCACCGCACGGCTCGCATCGGGCGGTCCGGGCGCGTCATGACGTCTCCCGGTCAGCCGCGCTCGACGATCCGCCCGCCCTTGGGGATGGTCGTGAACGCCTCTTCGGGCCGGGCGATCAGCGACAGGTCGGCGAGCGGGTCGCCGTCGGCGAGGATCAGGTCCGCGATGGCGCCCTGCCGCGTGGCGAGCCGCGCGTCGAAGACGCGTGTCGGTCCCGAACGCGACCTTGACACCGTGGGAGGGGGCGAGCTCGTCGGCGCGGTCCGTGCCGGCGACCATGGCCAGCTGCTTGTCCCTGTTCGGACCGGTCATCGGCACGGCGTCCTCGTCGTCCAGGAACGGCTGCAGGCACCACCACACGTCGTGCTCGGCGAGCAGCTCGGCGGTCGCCCGGTCGATCAGCTGGCCGTGCTCGATGCAGCGCACCCCCGCCTCGACGGCCATCCGGATCGCCCGCGGGGTGTACGCGTTGACCGTGACGTAGGTGCCCCAGTTCTCCGCGGCCGAGACCGCCGCCTGCATCTCGGCGACCGCGTACTGGGAGACGTCCCGCGGATCATAGTGGGACGCGACCCCTCCTCCGGCCATGAGCTTCAGCTGCGACGCTCCCTGCCGGAGCACCTCCCGGGAGGCGCGCAGCACCTCGGCCTCGGCGTCGGCGATCGTCGCGACACCGAGCAGCTCGATGTGACTGAGGTGGCCCGCCGCGCCGCGGGGGACCTCGTGCGGCAGCCGGAAGTCGCCATGCCCGCCGCGGTGGGAGTGATCGCAGTGATGGCGGTATGCCAGTGGGCATCGATCAGACCGGGGATCAGCGTCTTCCCGGTCCCGTCGAGCACCGTCTCGGTGGCGGGCGCCGATGACGGCGCACCACCCGACGGGAGGATCGAGCGGATCGTGCCCTTTGCGATCTCGACGTCGTACGGCCCGGACGCTGGATCCTCGGGGGTGTCCTCCTGCTCGCCGCCGGGGCGGGATGGGCGATCTGGGAGGTGGGCCTCGGCGCGCTGTTCGGGGACTGAGCCGGGCGAGCGGCACCCGCCGAGGCTGCGCCAGAATCCGCTCGCCCTGCTCGAGCAGATGCCCGAGGATGCACTCATGCCTCTCCCCGTCGTGCACCTCCGCCCCTGCCGCGCCGACGACCTCCAGCTCCTCGAGGCATGGGCGCCGACGGGGAACTCCCGCACCCATGCCGCACGCTTCGCGCGACAGCAGGCCGGGACCAGCACCTACTACCTCGCCCACGCGCCGGGGCTCGCGGACGGGTTCGTGGGCTCGGCAGAGATCCGCTGGGACGGGAACGCGAACCCCGAGGTGCCGCGCTGTCCGGAGGTGAACGGGCTGCAGGTGTGGCCGCAGGAGCTGCAGTCCCGCGGCATCGGCAGCGCGATGCTGGCTCTGCTCGAGCAGGAGGCGCGTGCCCGCGGCCACGCCGAGCTGGGCCTGGGTGTGGATTCCGACGGACCGCTGCCGCTCTACCTGCGGCTCGGCTACGTGGACACCGGCGTTCAGTACCTCGACCGCTACACGTGGATCGACGAGGACCATCACGAGCACCACGTCGCCGAGCCGTGCCGCTGGCTGACCAATGACCTCGAGGCCCGGCGATGATCACCGTCCCCGCCTCGTTCCGCGAGATGCCGCGCTGGTGGCACGACGCGGACGGCCGCACCTGGCTTGACCGCCTGCCCGCTCTGGCCGCGGCGCACGCCGCACGCTGGATCCTCACTCTCGATGGCCCGCCGCGTCACGGCTCGAACGCTCTGGTGGTGCCGGCGCGTCAGAGAGCACAGGCGGCGGTGCTCCGCCTCGCCCCGCCTGGCGATGACCTCAGCACCGAGGCCGCGGCGCTCCGCCACTGGGCCGGGCACGGCGTGGTCGAGCTGCTGGAGGTCGACGCGGACTCGGGCGCGATGCTGCTGGCGCGCCTCGATGCCGAGCGGTCCCTCCATGCGCTGCCGCCGCTCGAGGCGGCCGCGGTGCTCGGCCGGATCGCCCGCGACCTCGCGATCCCCGCGCCGCGCGATGCCCGTTCCACCCGCGACATCGCCGCCGAGGAGGCGGACGGCTTCGCCTCGCGTTGGTCCGCGCTCGGCGAGCCCGTGCCGCCCCGTCTGCTCGAGGCGGCGACCGCAGCGGCGCAGCGCCTCGCCGCTCGCGACCCGGGCGATCTCTCCGTCGACGGGGATCTGCACCACGGCCAGGTCCTCGCCGGCGGCCGACGGGACTGGACCGTCGTGGACCCGGTCCTGCTGCGCGGCGATCGGGAGTACGACCTCGGCCGGGTGCCGTAGACCCGCCTGAACGAGCTGCCCGCCGACGCCGACGTCCTCGCCGCGCTGGACGCCTTCGCCGCCGCCTGCGAGGTCCCGACCGACCGCGCCCGTGACTGGGTGCTGGTGCGGTCGATGTCCTACCTGCTGTGGGGCCTCGAGCAGGGCCTCACGATCGATCCGCCCCGGTGCCGTCGGCTGCTGGAGCTGCTGGGCTGAACGGCAGCGCCTCAGCGCGCCCCCGTCAGCAGGTCTCGGCCGCGCCCACCTCCGCCGGCTGCTCCTGGACCGTCGGCCGGCGCGTCCCGGTGGCGGGGCTGAGCGCGGCCGCGAGCAGCGCGACCGCGAGCGGCACCACCAGGGCGCCGCGCAGCCCGATCTCCTCGCCGAGGAACCCGAGCGTCGGCGGGCCCACGAGGAAGGCGAGATAGCCGATCACCGAGGCGAGGGCGACGCGCGCGGCGGGGTTCGGGCCGGAGTCCCCGGCGGCGGAGAGCGCGAGCGGGAAGCCGAGGGAGGCGCCGAGCCCCCACAGCACGACCGCGGCGACGGCCACGACCTGGCTGTCGACGTAGGCGATGAGCGCGAGGCCGGTCGCGGCGAACAGGGCGCTGACCAGGAGCACGCGGGAGCGGCCCACGCGCTCCACGATCGGCCCGCCGGCGAAGCGACCCACGGTCATCGAGGTCGCGAACAGCGTGAACACGAGCGAGCCCATCGTCGCGCCGAAGCCGTGCCCGTCGACCATGATCAGCGGCAGCCAGTCGTTGGCGGTGCCCTCCGCGAGCGCCATCGCGAGCACGACCCCGCCGATGCACACGAGCCGCGCGTCCTTCCAGAGCGCCGGTCGGGGCGTCGCGGCCTGGGCGGTGCGCTCCGCGGCGGCGACCTTCCCGGTCCCCGCGGGGATCCCTCCCATCGCCCAGGCCAGCAGCGCCGCACCGACGGCTGCGGTGACCACGAGATGGGGCACCACAGGGAAGCCGGCGGCGTTGGCGAGGATGCCGAGACCCGCACCGATCACGGTGCCGAGGCTGAAGCAGCCGTGCAGGGCCGGGAGGAAGGAGCGCCCGCCGAGCCTCTCGACGTCGGCCCCCTCGACGTTCATGGCGACCTCGCCGCTCCCCATCCCGGCGCCGAACAGGGCCAGGCCGATGGCGGTCACGAGCGGCTGCCCCGTCGAGGCGCCGAGCGCGATGGTGGGCAGCGCGACGACTACGAGCGCCGAGCCGGCGAGCACGACGGGCCGGGTGCCGAGCCGGATGACGAGAGGCCCGGAGGAGAGGATCCCCGCCATCGACCCGACCGAGAGGCCGAACAGCACCAGCCCCATCTGCGCGGTGGAGGCCTCCAGCAGATCCCTCACCGCAGGGGTGCGGGTGACCCAGGCGGACATGCTCAGGCCCGGCAGCAGGAACAGGGCGTAGAGCGCGACGCGGCGTCTGCGCAGGGAGATCGCGGGCGAGGAGGTCACGTGGACGAGCGTACGCAGTGAGCGGCCGGTCGCCCACCATTGCCCGTACCGGCGCCGGAACCCCTCGGCCCCCTGGTGGACCGTCGGCCCCGCGGCCTACGCTCTCCCCGAGCGCCCGGCACCGCGCCGGCGCCGACGCCGAGGAGGTCGTCCGCCATGCCCGCAGCCCTGCACCCCTACCTCAACTTCGACGGCAACGCCCGGGAGGCGTTCGAGTTCTACGGCGAGGCCCTCGGGGCCACGCCCCAGTTCTCCACCTTCGGCGAGTTCCAGGCCGTGCCCGCCGACCACCCCGCGGCGGACAAGATCATGCACGGCTCCCTCGAGGTCACCGACCTGATCCGCCTGTACGTCTCGGACGTCATGGAGGGCATGGCCCCCTACGTCCCCGGCACCAACGTCACCCTCTCCCTGATGGGCGACGACGAGGCGGTGCTGCGCAGCGCCTACGAGAAGCTCTCCGTGGGCGGGGAGATCGCGATGCCGCTCGAGAAGCAGATGTGGGGCGACGTCTACGGCTCCTTCACCGACCGCTTCGGCATCGTGTGGCAGGTGAACATCTCCGGCGGCGAGGGCTGAGACGTCTGCGACGACCTCCGCGCCCGGCTCGAGGTGCGGCCCACGGCGCGGACCTGCGTGGACCACGCCGCCTGACCGTAGGCTTCGCCGTATGAACGCCTCGACCCCACCCCCGGCCGACGGCTCGATCGTCGTCGTCGGCTCCGTGAACGTCGACCTGCTCGCGCAGGTGCGGCGCCATCCCGCACCCGGGGAGACCCTGCACGGCACGGGCGGGCAGATGCTGCCCGGCGGGAAGGGCGCGAACCAGGCCGTCGCGGCCGCGCGGCTCGGCGCGCGCGTCACGATGGTGGGCGCCGTCGGGACCGATGCGCAGGCCGAGGTGGCGCTGTCCGCGCTGCGCGAGGCCGGGGTGGACCTCACCCGTCTCGCCGAGGTCGAGGGGCCGACGGGCCTCGCGATCGTCACGGTCGCGGAAGACGGCGAGAACTCCATCGTCGTCATCGCGGGCGCGAACGACGCGATGGACGCCGAGCGGGTGCGCGCGGCGCGCGAGGCGATCGCCGCGGCGCGCATCGTGGTGTGCCAGGGCGAGATCCCGCGGGACGGCATCGAGGCGCTGCCCGCCCTGGTCACAGGCCGTTTCCTCCACAATCCCGCCCCGGTCATGGAACTGGACCCCGCGGTGCTGCGTGCGTCGGACCCGCTGGTCGTGAACCAGCACGAGGCCGGGCTCGTCCTCGCCCAGCTCGCCCCGGACCTCTCCGCGCCGACGGACCCGGGCGCGATGGTCCGCGCCCTGCAGACGCAGGGGATCGCCTCCGTGGTCCTCACCCTCGGCGCGGACGGCGCCCGGGTCGCCGACGCGGACGGCATTCAACCCATCCCGCCCGCCCCCGTCGACGCGGTCGACACCACCGGCGCAGGCGACGCCTTCATCGGCGCGCTCGCCCTGGGCCTCGCGCGCGGCGACGACCTCGCCACGGCGGCCCGACTCGCCTCGCGCGTCGGCGCGTTCGCGGCGACCGGGGAAGGCGCCCAGCCGAGCTATCCCTCCGCGGACGACACCCTCCCTGCGCTCCAGGAGACGTGAACCACCCGCGCTCGGATCACGAATGTACAGGTCAGCACAGCCCTCGCCGGACTGTCGCGGACGTCGCCTCCTCGCACCGGACCCAGGAGTATCCTGCGGCGGGGCGTGACCCCACGAGGCCGCGTCCCCGCGCCGAGCGGTCCCGCTCGGCGGTCCCCGCACGATTGGATCCCCTCATGAGCAACCCCCGCGTCACCCCCCAGCAGGCCTGGGACGCCCTCGCCGAGGGGAACGAGCGATTCATGGCGGGGACGCTGAACCACCCCCAGCAGAGCGCGGCCCGGCGCAGCGAGCTGAGCACCTTCCAGGCGCCGAACGCGGCGTTCCTGGGCTGCTCCGATTCGCGCGTCGCGGCGGAGATCCTCTTCGACTGCGGCCTGGGGGACCTCTTCGTGGTGCGCAACATCGGCCAGATCGCCAACGAGAACACGGTCGCGACGATGGAGTTCGCGGTCTCGGCGCTGGGCGTGTCCGTGATCGTGGTGCTCGCCCACGGCTCCTGCGGTGCGGTGAAGGCCGCGATCGACCAGACCACCGCCGATCCGAGCCCCGTCACGCCGGCGATCCGCAAGGAGCTGGAGGAGATCCGCCCCGCCGTGCAGCAGGAGTGGTTCGCGACCCAGCAGGTCAGCCCGTACGTCGACACGGACCTCATCGAGGCCGACGCCGTGGGCCGCCGCCACCTCGCCGAGACCGTCAACGCGCTCATGCGCCAGTCCACCGTCATCTCCGACGCGGTCGCCGCGGGCGAGCTCGGGATCGTCGGTTGCCAGTACCAGCTCGAGGAGGGGCGCGTCGCCCCGATCTCCTGGGTGGGGAAGCTCGACGTCACGCGCTGAGCGGGCGCACCCCACCGCCAGACAGTACATCGCTCGCTGTACTATCGGGGCATGCACGAGACCGTCACCCTGAGCCATACCGCGTCGCTGGCCCGGCTGGGCCATGCGCTCTCCGATGCGACGCGGGCGCGCGCCCTGCTCGCACTGCGGGAGGCCCCCGGGCTCCCCTCGGATCTTGCCGACGCCCTCGGCGTCTCCCGGCAGACGATGTCGAACCATCTCGCCTGCCTGCGCGGCTGCGGGCTGGTCGAGGGAGTGCGGGAGGGGCGGCACACCTGGTACCGGCTCGCCGACCCGCAGGTGGCCGATGCCCTCTCGGGCCTCGTGGAGCTCGCGCTCGTGGTCGACCCCGACTGCTGCACCGGCGCGGAGTGCCGCTGCGCATGAGCACGTCCCACACCGCCCTCACGCCTGCCCGTCGGCACATCCTGCAGCGCCGGATCCGCTGGGTGGTCGCCGCGACCATCACCTACAACGTCATCGAAGCGGTGATCGCGCTGGCCGCAGGGCGTGCAGCGTCTTCCTCCGCGCTGATCGGCTTCGGTCTGGACTCGATCGTGGAGGTGCTCTCCGCCGCGGCGGTGGCCTGGCAGTTCGCCGGGCCCGACCCGCAGCGGCGCGAGCGGATCGCCCTGCCGGTGATCGCGGTGGCCTTCTTCGCCCTCGCCCTCGTCGTCACGGTCGATGCGCTGCGCTCCCTTCTCGGCACCGGCGCGGCGGAGCATTCTTCCGTGGGCATCGCCCTGGCGGCCGTGAGCGTGGTGCTGATGCCCGCCTTCTCGCTGTTCGAGCGGCGCACCGGCCGCGAGCTCGGCTCCGCGAGCGCGGTCGCCGACTCGAAGCAGACGCTGATCTGCGCGTACCTCTCCGCCGCGGTGCTGATGGGGCTGGTGGCCAACAGCCTGCTGGGCTGGTCCTGGGCAGATCCGGTCGCTGCCCTGATCATCGCCGTCTTCGCGGTGCGCGAGGGAGTGGAGGCCTGGCGCGGGGAGGCGTGCGCGCAGCCGGTCTCCGCGCTCGTGCAGGAAGGCAGCGGGAAGGAGGGCGGTGGGTGCTGCTGAGCAGGCGTACCCGCCCGTATGCCGCGGCCTACCGGCAGCGGTCCCTGCTCCGGACCGCGGCCTGATCTAGTCCGCCGCGAGCACGGCCCGTCGCCACCCGCGGGCGGAGCTGAGCAGCGCGATCTCCTCGGCCCGGTGCAGGTCCGCCACGGTGAGCTCTCGCTCCACGAGCGTCCCGTCCTCGCGCGCGAGTCGTCGCCCCACCCCGTCCAGGCAGCCGTCGGCCAGCGGCGGCGTGCACCAGGTGCCGTCCAGGCGCAGAGCCAGGGACGCGATGGTGGTCTCCACCAGCCGCCCGTGGACGCCGCGGAGGATCACGTCGTCGGCCTGCGGGTGGCGGGCGCGCGCCGCGTCGAAGTGGTCGCGCACGGTGGTCTTGTGCGCGCTGAGCTCGGTGGGGATGTCGGTGAGCTGGTCGTCGACGGCGAGGAGCACCGGCTCCGGCGCGGCGGTGAGCGGGCGCGGCTCCGCGGCGCAGCTGCCGTCCCGGCGCAGTCGCAGCCGCACGAGCTGGGCACCGTCCAGGGAGGCGAGATCTGCCAGCGCCGCGGTGAGCGACTCCTCGTCCACCACGATCCGGAAGTGCGCGGCCGAGGCCCGCAGCCGGCGCAGGTGGTGCTCGAGGTGCCGGGCGTGCCCCTCATGCACGGCGATCGTCTCCAGCAGCGCGAAGGGCTCGCGCTCCCCCACCGGCAGCACGGCGGCCTTCGCGAGGAGCTCGTCGTACTCACCGTCGGCCGTGGACCCCCAGGTGATGCCGCCTCCGGCACCGTAGACGGCGGTGCCGTCGGCCCGATCCAGCACCACGGTGCGGATCGCGACGGAGAAGCGCGCCCGGGGCCTGTCACCGGGGGCCACCACACCGATCGCGCCGCAGTACACGCCGCGCGGGGAGTCCTCGAGGCGGGTGATCAGCTCCATCGTGGACAGCTTCGGGGCGCCGGTGATGGACCCGCACGGGAACATCGCCGCGAGCACATCCACCAGCCCGGTGCCGGGCCGGGTGCGGGCGCGCAGGCGCGAGACCAGCTGGAGCACGGTCGGGTACTCCTCCACACCGAGCAGCTCGGTGACCTGGACGCTGCCTGGCTCGCTGATGCGGGCGAGGTCGTTGCGCAGCAGGTCCACGATCATGACGTTCTCGGCGCGGTCCTTCTCCCCGCCCACCAGCGCCTCCCGGGCGGCGCGGTCGCGGGCGGGGTCGCCGGTGCGCACGGCGGTGCCCTTCATGGGGGCGGTGGTGACCTCTTCGCCGTCCCAGGTCAGGAAGGTCTCGGGGCTCGCGCTGACGATCACGGCGTCGCCCAGGTCGAGGTAGGCGTGGTGGGCGCCGCGCTGGCGGCGGGCGAGGTCCCCGTACAGCCCGTACGGATCGCCGGTGAGCTGCGAGCGCAGGCGGGTGGTGAGGTTCGTCTGGTAAGTGTTCCCCTCGGCGATCGCGGCGCGGACGGCGGCGATGCGGTCGGCGTGCTCGGCGCGGGCCCAGTCGGGGAGCCAGGGCTCGAGCGCGTAGCCGCCGGCGGGGGTGAGCGGGGCGGGATGCGGGTCGGGGCCCTCGGCGATCCCTGCCCACGCCAGCGGCACGCTCCCGTCGCCGGGGTGCGTCTGCGCCTGCGGGTCGAGCCCGGCGGCGGCCTCGTAGGCGAGCATCACCACCGCCCAGGAGCCCGCGGCGACGGCCTGCTCGATCTCGGCAAGCGCGGGGCGCACCTCCTCGGGCCGCTCGGCGCGGATCTCGCGCGTGAAGCGCTCGAACTGCAGCACCTCACCGGTGACGAGGTCGTCGAGCCGGGCGCGTGGCACCGCGAGGGAACTGGAGGTCACCGCAGCATGATGCCCGATACGCTCCGGTCATGGATGTCATCGCCGCTCGCACCGCCCACATCGACGCGACCGCGGGGATCGCCGGGGACATGCTGCTGGCGGCCCTGATCGATGCCGGGGCGGATCTCGCCGGCGTGCAGGCCGTGCTCGACGCGCTGGTGCCGGGCTCCGTGCGCTTCGTGCGCGAGGACGTGGACCGCGGCGGGCAGCGGGCGGTGAAGGTCGACGTGGAGGTGCTGGTGGAGGACCCGCCGCACCGCACCTGGGCCTCGATCCGGGCGATGCTCGAGCAGGCGCGGGGCCGGGGCGACGTCCCCGGGTGCACGCTCGACCTGGCGCTGGCGGTGTTCGGCCGTCTCGCCGACGCGGAGGGCGCGACCCACGGGGTCCCGGCCGACGAGGTCCACTTCCACGAGGTGGGGGCGTTGGACTCGCTGGCCGACGTGATCGGGGCGTGCGAGGCATGGCGGCAGCTCGGGATCGAGGCCGCGACCGGCAGCGTGCTCGCCGTCGGCTCCGGCCGGATCCGCGCCGCGCACGGCGACATCCCCGTGCCGGTCCCGGCGGTGACGCGGCTCGCGCTCGGCTGGCCGACGGTCGCCGGGGAGATCCTGCCGCCGCGCGGGCACGGGCACCCGCACAGCCACGGGGACGAGCACGGCCACAGCCACGGGCACGGGCACGGGCACGGGCACGGGCACGGGCACGGGCACGGCGACTCTCATCGCCACGACCACTCCCACGACCACCGACACCTCCATGACCCGTCCCCCGTCCCGGACTCGGACGCGACCCTGCCCGCGCACGCCCAGGGGGGTCCGCACGAGCACGGGGGTCGGCGGGTTCCCGCCGGGGTCGCGCCCGGGATCGGCGAGCTCGCCACCCCCACGGGCGTCGCGCTGCTGCGCGGTCTCGCCGCGACGGCCGGCCCGCAGCCGATGATGACCGTCGAGGCGCTCGGCGTGGGCGCCGGCACCAAGGACACCCCGGGCCGGCCGAACGTGGTCCGGGTCCTCGTCGGCCGCCCGTACGCGGCCACGCCGCCCGCCGACGCCGCGGGCACCACCACGACGGAGTCCGCGCCCAGCGCCCTCGCAGCGAACGAGCTGCCGGCGAACAACCACCCGGCCGACGCGCACGCGACCCCCACCGCCGCCCTCCAGCTCGAGGCGAACGTGGACGACCTCGACCCGCGTCTGTGGCCGCGCGTGCTCGAGGAGCTGCTCGAGGCGGGGGCGCTGGATGCCTGGCTCGTGCCGATCTCGATGAAGCACGGCCGCCCCGCCGTCACCGTCCACGCCCTGGTCCGCGAGGGCTCCGAGGACGCGATCTCCGCGCTGCTCATGGACCGCACCGGCACCCTGGGTGTGCGCCGGTACCGGGTGGAGCGGGTGATCCGCACCCGCGAGTTCGCCGAGGTCGAGGTGCGCGGTCAGCGCATCGCCGTGAAGATCGCTCGCGATGCCGACGGGGCGGTGGTGCGCCGAGAGCCCGAGTTCCGCGACGTCGCCGCCGCGGCCCGCGCCCTCGACATCGGCGAGCGCACCATGCTCGACCTCGCCAAGGAGGCCGCCGCGGGGCTCGCGAAGGGCTGACGCAGGTCCGCGTCACCCCACACGAGCAGTCACCTGAACCGCATCGCAGTGCGGTCATGGATCGTGAGCCGAGCGATCGGTTCGGGACTCATTCAGCACGCTCCAGAACTCTGGCGAGGAGTCTCTGGGCTTCGGTGCGGCTCCGCGAGCTCGGGTCATCGTGCAGGTCGGCGATCACGTGCAAGGTGCGCACAACCGGCGGCGGATCCTGCACTCGCAGCACCACGTTGGCCTCCCCCTCGTCGGCAGGGATGAGCAGGTGGAAGAGCTCGAGCTCGTCTCTCACCGCCGGAGAGACGTAGGCGTCCACGACGTCTCCGTAGACCTCGGCCGATGGGTGGGAGATTCCGGTCAACGCGAGATCGCTCCGCGATCTGAGTTCCGCGACATCCTCCGGCGAGGCTCGGAACCGCTCGATGCGGAGATCCGGCCGCTCCGCATAACGCCCCACCTGTGCGATGCCGTGCTCACGGATGATGCGCAGGCGTTCCTTCGCACGACGGCGCTGGTCGGGGTCAAGGTCCTGGCGCTCGCCGTCGACGTATCTGGCGAGGAGGTCGAAGGACTTCGCACTGAGCCTTCGGCCCGCACTGCGTCGTGCCCGCCCGGGTTCCGCGTCGATCACCCAGCGGCCGCCCACTTTTCGAGCGCGGAGTGCGCCGGACGCGGCACGGTGCCGTACAGCTCGGGGCGAGATCCCCGAGAGCCTCGCGAACTCCTCGACCGACAACGTGGCAGAATACTACCGTTACCGGAAGTATTCCGCCATACTTGAGGCCGCAATGATCCGCAATGACGCGTGTCCTCCCAGCAGTTCCCGCCATTCGTCAGCGGATCCGCGACCCCGGGGGCGATACTGGGAAGGGACCGACGCCGCTCCCGAGGAGGAGGACCCCATGCCTGCCCTGCCTGATGCGATCACCCAGGCCATGAACCAGGCCCGCACCGCCGAGAACGGCCGCCACGCCGAGATCGTGGTGAGCGACGGCCCGCTGCGGCAGACGATCATCGCGCTGAGCCGCGGCGTGCGCCTGCCCGAGCACAACTCCCCGCCCGCCGCGTCGATCCAGGTGGTGCGCGGGAGCCTGCGCGTGACGGGGCAGGAGGTGGCGGAGCTGCGCGCCGGGGACCTCGAGGCCCTCACCCACTTCCGGCACGCGGTGGAGGCGCTCGAGGACTGCGCCTTCGTGCTCACCACCGTCACCTCCCAGCCTAGCGGCGGCAGCCACGCCACCCGCACCGGGGAGATGCCGATCATGGAGGACGAGGACCGGGCCTGAGCCCGGCCGTCCGCACGGGCGGCGTCCTGACCGGCAGCGGTGCGGGGCCGCGATAGCGTGCCGCCATGACCGCACTGCTGCTGACCTCGCTGCGCCCCTGGGGCGGCGCCCCCGCCGACCTGCTCATCGAGGACGGGGTCATCACCGCCCTCGGCACCGACCTGCCCGCGCCGGACGGCGCGCGGAGAGTCGACGCGCGCGGCCTGCTCGCCCTGCCGGGCCTGCTCAACACCCACGCCCACGTGGACAAGTCCTGGTGGGGCAAGCCCTGGGTGTCCTACGGCGGGGAGGCGACCACGCAGGGCCGCATCGCGCACGAGCGCGCCGAGCGCGGGGCGCTGGGGATCCCCAGCGAGGACTCGACCGTGCGGGTGATGGAGGAGTTCCTCCGCCACGGCACCACCGCGACGCGCACCCACGTCGACGTGGACCTCGGCGTGGGCCTGGACGGCATCGCCTCGGTGCGTGCGGCGGCGGAGCGGCTCGGCGGTGCGCTCGAGGTGCGGATCGTCGCGTTCCCGCAGGACGGGGTGCTGCGCCGGCCCGGCGTGCTGGACCTGCTGGATCGCGCCGCGGCGGAGGGGGCCGACGCGATCGGCGGCCTGGACCCGGCCGGCATCGACCGCGACCCCGTGGGCCAGCTCGACGCGCTCGTGGACATCGCCGAGCGGCGCGGGGCGGAGCTGGACATCCACCTGCACGACGGCGGCTCCCTGGGCGTCTTCCAGCTCGAGCTGCTCATCGAGCGGACCGTGCGCGCCGGCCTGCAGGGCCGGGTGAACGTCTCCCACGGCTTCGCTCTCCACGACGTCACAGGATCCCAGGCCGAGGAGCTGCTCGCCGCGCTCGGGGAGGCCGGGATCTCGTGGACCTCCGTCGCCCCGCTGAACCGCGGCCGGGTGCCGTGGCGAGCGATGCGCGCGCACGGCGTGGGCCTCGGCCTCGGCACCGACGGGATCCGCGACCTGTGGTCCCCCTACGGCGACGGCGACATGCTGCGGATCGCGCTGAACTTCGCGCAGATTCAGGGACTGCGCCATGACGAGGAGATCGCTTCCGCACTGCACCTGATCACCCGCGACTCCGCCCGTTTCGTGGGCCGTGACCAGCACAATCTCGCGCCCGGCTCGCGCGGTGACGTGGTGCTCGTGGACGCGGAGAACCTGCCCGATGCGCTGCTGCGGGCCCCGCGCCGCGAACTCGTCGTCGCCGGCGGCCGGATCGTCGCCGAGGCCGGGGAGCTCGTCGGCCGCTGAGCCGCGGCCGACGAGGCTCTCAGCTCTTCTGCGCGAGTCGCAGCCAGGTGTCCACGACGGTGTCCGGGTTCAGGGACATCGAGGCGATGCCCTGCGCGAGCAGCCACTCGGCGAGATCAGGGTGGTCGCTGGGGCCCTGCCCACAGATCCCCACGTACTTGCCCGCCGCGCGGCACGCCTCGATCGCGCGGGAGAGCATGAACGTCACCGCCGGGTCCCGCTCGTCGAAGGCATCGGCCACCAGGGCCGAGTCCCGGTCCAGGCCCAGAGTCAGCTGGGTCATGTCGTTCGAGCCGATGGAGAAGCCGTCGAAGTGCTCGAGGAACAGCTCCGGGGTAGCGGCGTTGGAGGGGATCTCGCACATCATGATCACCTCGAGCCCGTTCTCGCCGCGCACCAGACCGTGCTCGGCGAGCAGCTCGATCACGCCCTTGCCCTCCGCGGGGGTGCGCACGAAGGGGATCATGAGCTTCACATTGCTCAGCCCCATCTCCTCCCGCACGTACCGCAGCGCCTCGCACTCCATCGCGAAGCACTCGGCGAAGTCCTCCGAGAGGTACCGCGAGGCACCGCGGTAGCCGATCATCGGGTTCTCCTCGTGCGGCTCGAACAGCGACCCGGCCAGCAGGTTCGCGTACTCGTTGGACTTGAAGTCGCTCATCCGCACGATCACCGGCTCGGGCGCGAAGGCCGCGGCGATGGTCGCCACGCCCTCGGCGACCCGGCGCACGAAGAACTCGCGCGGGGAGTCGTAGGCGGCGATCCGCTCCTGCACCTGCGCGGCGGTCTGCGCATCCAGCCGCTCCGGCTCGAGCAGCGCCCGGGGATGGATCCCGATCTGACGGTTCACGATGAACTCGAGGCGGGCCAGGCCCACCCCCGCGTGCGGCAGGCGGGAGAAGGAGAACGCCTGCTCCGGGTTGCCCACGTTCATCATGATCTTCACCGGCAGCGACGGCATCGAATCGACCTCTGAGGAGGAGACGGTGAAGTCCAGCAGCCCCTCGTACACGAGGCCGGTGTCCCCCTCGGCGGCGGAGACGGTGACCTCCTCCCCGTCCCGCAGCGTCTCGGTGGCGTCCCCGGTGCCCACCACGGCCGGGATCCCCAGCTCGCGGGCGATGATCGCGGCGTGGCAGGTGCGGCCGCCGCGGTTGGTGACGATCGCGCTCGCGCGCTTCATGATCGGCTCCCAGTCCGGGTCGGTCATGTCCGCCACCAGCACCTCGCCGGGCTGGAACCGGTGCATGTCCGCGATGTCCTCGAGCACCCGCACCGGGCCCGCACCGATCCGCGCGCCGATCGCACGGCCCTCGGCCCGCACCGGCCCGCGCTCGGCCAGCAGGTACTTCTCCACCGTGTTCCCCGCGCGGGACTGCACCGTCTCCGGGCGGGCCTGGAGGATGTACAGCCCGCCGTCGGCGCCGTCCAGCCCCCACTCGATGTCCATCGGCCGCCCGTAGTGCTCCTCGATGATCAGCGCCTGCGCCGCCAGATCCGTGACCTGCTGATCGGTGAGGGACAGCCGCGCCCGCTCCGCCGGGTCGACGGGCACGAACTCGGTGGTGCGGCCCACGGCGCGATCCTCGGTGTAGACCATCTTGGTGGCCTTCTCCCCCACCGCGCGCTTGAGGATGGCGGGGCGCCCCTCGCGCAGGCCCGGCTTGTACACGTAGAACTCGTCCGGGTTCACCGCACCCTGCACCACGCCCTCCCCGAGCCCGTACGCGGAGGTGATGAACACGGCCCGGTCGAAGCCGGACTCGGTGTCCACCGTGAACATCACCCCGGAGGAGACCAGATCCGAGCGCACCATCTTCTGCACGCCCGCGCTGAGCGCCACCGCGGCGTGCTCGAAGTCGTGGTGGACCCGGTAGGCGATCGCCCGGTCGTTGTACAGCGAGGCGAACACCTCCCGGATCGCGGTGAGCACCGCCTCGATGCCGCGCACGTTGAGGAAGGTCTCCTGCTGGCCGGCGAAGGAGGCGTCGGGCAGATCCTCCGCGGTGGCGGAGGAGCGCACCGCGAAGGAGGCCTCGGCGCCGGAGCCCGCGGCGAGCTCCTCGTAGGCGGCGCGGATGTCCGACTCCAGGTGCTCCGGGAACGGCTGTGCGATCACCAGCTCGCGGATCTCCCTGCCCGCCTCGGCGAGCGCGACCGTGTCCTCGGTGTCCAGGCCCTGCAGCCGGGCGTCGATGCGTTCGGCCAGGCCGGTCGCGCCGAGGAACTCCCGGTACGCGTCCGCGGTGGTGGCGAAGCCGTCCGGCACCTGCACCCCCAGCCGGGTCAGGTTCGAGACCATCTCGCCGAGGGAGGCGTTCTTGCCTCCCACCTGCTCGAGATCCGTCATGCCGAGCTCGGAGAACGGGCGGATGCTCTGGGTCATGGCGTGCTCCTTCAACGTGGGGTGCTCATCGCGGGGTGGTCCCGCGACGCTCGAGGGATTGCAGGATCAGGGTGGACATCTCCTCGACGGACTTGCTCGAGGAGTCGACGAAGGGGATGCCGTGCACGTCGTAGACGCGCCGGGCACGGGACAGCTCCCAGCGGGTCTGCTCCAGGGAGGCGTAGCGGGAGCCGGAGCGGCGCTCCCCGCGCACGGCGGAGAGCCGCTGCGGCGAGGTGAGCAGCCCGAAGCAGCGATCCGCCACGCCGGCGATCGAGCCGGGCAGCACCTCCCCGGCGAGGTCCTCGTCCACCAGCGGATAGTTCGCCACGAAGATGCCGTGCATCAGCGCGAGGTACATGCTGGTGGGGGTCTTGCCGCAGCGGGACGGGGCGATGAGGATGACGTCCGCCTTCTCGATCGCGCGCACGGACTGGCCGTCGTCGTGCTCGATCGCGAACTCCACCGCCTGCATGCGGCGGTTGTAGCGGCGGGAGTCGCCCACGCCGTGCAGCCGCGCGGGGGCGTGGTCGCCGGTCACGCCCAGGCGGGCCTCGAGCTGCGCGAGGTGGCTGCTCACGAAGTCGATCACCGGGGCGCGGGTGCCCAGCAGCACCTCCCGCACCGCCTCGTCCACGACGGTGAGGAACACCAGAGGGGCCACCTCGCCGTCCATCGCCGCATCGAGATCCGCCCGCACCCCCCGGGCCTCCTCGACGGTGCGCACGAAGGGGATCAGCCGCCGCTCGAAGGGCACCGAGGGGAACTGCAGCAGCAGGGCGTTGCCCATGGTCTCGGCGCTGATGCCGGTGGAGTCGGAGATGAAGAAGACGGGCACCGCGTCCGCCGCGGTGAGCGGACCGTCGCCGCTGCGGGGAGCCTTCGCCGCCACGCGCCCGTCGCCGCCCGAGGCGGCCGGCAGCGGCGGCGGGATCGGCAGCGATGCGTTCATTCAGCGCCCCTTGCGATGGGCCCGGCAGCGAGGCCGGGGACACGTCGATGTGCTGGGCTCACCGTAACCGGAGGCGAGGGCGGCGCGGAGCATCACCGCCGAAGGTGTCCGGCCTCACCCCGGCGCTGCACGAGGGCGGCGAGGTGGGCGTTCACCCGTGCGCGAATGCGCAGGGACCACGCTGGCGGGCGCCGCCTATCGGCAGCGCCCGCCAGCGGGCTTCCTCGACGGAGCTGATGCCTCCGTCGTGACGGACGGCGCGCCTCAGGCGGCCACGCGCGAGTCGTCGCGGATCTGTCCCACGAGCTCCTCGAGCATGTCCTCCAGGGTGACGATGCCGATCACGGCGCCGGAGGGATCCACCGCGGCACCCAGGTGCGCGCCGGAATCCTGCATCTCCGCCAGCGCGTCGCGCAGCGGCTGGTCGCCCCCGATGCGGGGCAGCGTGCGGATGCGCGCGGCCGGGATCGGCCGGTCACGGTGCTCCTGCACCGAATCCAGCAGGTCCTTGATGTGCACGTAGCCGGTGAGGGACCCGTCCGCGGCGCGCACCGGGAACCGGGAGTAGCCCTCCACCGCGGCGGCCTCGGCCTGCGCGGCGGTGGCGCCCTCGGGCAGGGTGGAGACCGCGTCCAGCGGGATCACCAGGTTGGCGACGCTGCGGGCCTCGAAGCGGAGCGCCCCCAGCAGGAGCGCCTCGTCGTTGTCCTCCAGCAGCCCGCCCTCGCGGGACTCGCTCACCATCGCCGCCACCTCGTTGCGGGTGAAGGCGCTGGTCACCTCGTCCTTCGGCTCGATGCCCATCATGCGCAGCACCAGGTTGCCGATGGAGTTGAGCAGCCACAGCACGGGCCGGACCACGGTCACCACGCCCATCAGCATCGGGGCGAGGATCAGCGCCATCCGCTCCGGGCCGGCGAGCGCGATGTTCTTGGGCACCATCTCGCCGAAGACGACGTGGAGGTAGGTGACCAGGGACAGCGCGATCACGAAGCTGATCGGGTGGGTGAGGGCGGCGGGCACGCCGATCGCCTCGAAAGGCCCCTCCAGCAGGTGCGCGATCGCCGGCTCGCTGATCGCGCCGAGCGCCAGGGAGCACACAGTGATGCCCATCTGCGCGCCGGCCATCATCAGCGAGACCTGCTCCATCGCGGAGATCGTGACCTTCGCGGCCCAGTTCCCCTGGAGCGCCTTCGGCTCGATCACCGAGCGCCGCGCGGAGATCAGGGAGAACTCCGCGCCCACGAAGAACGCGTTGAGCAGCAGCAGGATCAGGGTGGCCAGCAGGCCCACATAGTCGCTCATCGCTGCTCCTCCTCGTCCTCGCCCTGCGCGTCTTCGTCACCGGGGGCGGGCTCCACCTTCACGTGCACGGTCTCGATCCGCATGCCGTCGATCTCGGTGACTTCGATCCGCAGCCGTGCCGGCTGCTCGCCGGGGGCCGGATCGGTGTCCACGACGATTTCGTCGCCCACCTCCGCCAGGCGCCCCAGCTCCATCGTGACCAGGCCGCCCAGCGTGTCGTAGTCCTCGTGCTCGGGGACGGTGACGCCGAGCCGCTCGGCGGCCTCGTCGGGGCGCATGCGCGCATCGAGGTCCCAGGAGCCGTCGGGCTCGGGGGTGTCGTCCATCTCCTCGTCGTGCTCGTCGCGCACCTCGCCCACGATCTCCTCGACGAGGTCCTCCAGAGTGATGAGCCCGGCGTGGTCGCCGAACTCGTCCACCACCACGGCCATCTGCAGACCGCCGGCGCGGAGGGTGTCCATCAGGTCGTCGAGCGGGACGGTGTCCGGCACGAAGGTGGCGGTGCCCATCACCGCATCGACCCGGGTGGTGGGACGCTCGGCGAAGGGGATCGCGAGGCCGTGGCGGATGTGGGCCACGCCCGCGATCTCGTTCTCGTCGTCCAGCACCGGGAAGCGCGAGTGGCCGGTCTCCCGGGCCAGCTCGAGCAGATCCGCGACGGACTGGTCGACCTCGAGGGAGTCCATGCGGCCGCGCGGCACCATCGCGTCATGGGCGCGACGATCGCCGAAGGCGAGGGTGCGCTGCACCAGCGAGGCGGTCTCCTCGGCGAGCGCACCCTCATCCGCCGAGCGCTTGACCAGCACGGCGAGCTCGTCGGCGCTGCGGGCGGAGCCGAGCTCCTCCTGCGGCTCCACGCCGAGGGCGCGCACCACCGCGTTGGCGTTGCCGTTGAACAGACGGATCGGCAGGCCGAACGCCTTCGTGAACAGGCGCTGGAAGCCCACCACCAGCTTGGCGGTGCGCAGCGGCTGCGCGATCGCCATGTTCTTGGGGACCAGCTCGCCGAAGATCATCGTGGTGCCGGTGGCGAGCACCAGCGCCAGCGCGACGGAGGCGGAGCGGGCCGCGACCTCGCTGAGCCCGGCGTCCACCAGCGGCGGCCCGACGAGCGCGGCGATCGCGGGCTCGGCGAGGAAGCCGATGCCCAGGTTCGTCACGGTGATCCCGAGCTGCGCCCCGGAGAGCTGCGTGGAGAGCGTCTTCATCCCCTGCAGCACGCCGCCGGCGCGCTTGTCACCGGACTCCGCGGCGGCTTCGACGTCGTTGCGGTTGACGGTGATGAGGGAGAACTCGGCGGCGACGAATCCGCCGCAGGCGGCGACGAGCAGGAGCCCGATCGCGAGCGAGACGAGGGGACCGATCAGGTCCATGGACGGATCCCCCCGTGGATGGTGAGTGAGTGCAGGCCCGAAGGCCTGGGACTGTCACTGGGGGCGTCGCTGGCGGCGCTCATGATCTCCTGGTGCTCCTCATGGCCTCACCGACCGTCGGCGAGGACTGAGGGGATCCTACAGCGCACATCCTGGACACGGGAGCGGATGTGCACGACGGCTCAGGGAGCAGTCCGCTCCTCGGCCCGGCGCCGCAGGAACGCCGCCACGGCCCGCAGCTCCACCTCGTCCACCGCGTGTCCGAGCGCGGGGCGGCGCTCCTCCTCGAGGCGGGTGTGGGCGGTGAGGAAGTCCCGCACCTGCTGCTCCCTCTCCTCGTCGTAGTGCGGGTCGAGGCCGCCGTGGCCCCACAGCACCGGGGGGCGCCGTGCGGCGAGCGCCGGGTCGCCGGGCAGCGGTGCGGGGAACGGCCAGCCGGAGAGGTTCACCGCGAAGTCCAGCAGCGCCTCATCCCGGCGCAGCAGGTGCAGGGCCAGCAGCCCGCCCTGGGAGAAGCCGATCGCGCCGGCCACCTCGGCGCCGTCGGCGCGCTGCTGCGCGATCCACTCCGCGACGGCGCCGGCGGCGGGGTCGAGCATCTCGGGCCGGGCCGGGTCCGTGGGCATCGCGAACCAGGCGTAGCCCTGCACGTAGCGGAAGATGCCGCGCAGGGAGACGTACTCGAACTCCGGCGGCAGGAAGGCGGCGAGCCCGGCGAGGTCGCGCTCGTCGCTGCCCAGGCCGTGCAGGAGCAGCACCAGCGGGCGGCCCTCCCCGGTGCCCGGGCGCACCACGGCGTGCTCGTCGATGCGCTCGGAGATCAGCTCCACGGGACCGTACTGCGGGGTGCTCGTCATCCCGGCAGGCTATCGCTCCCGGCGGTGCCGCGGGCAGGGCTGCGCTCCGGGCAGGACAGTGCTGCGGGCAGGGGAAGACCCCCAGGTCGCGCGGTGCGCTGGTCGGAAGGACGAGGTCCGACCCCTGGGGGTCCCGGCAGCTCGGTGGTATTCGCTGCGCGTCCGTCGATCTGATGGCCCGCGGTGCGGGTCAGGTCGATGGTCGCCTCAGCGGCGAGCCACCTCACGAGTCCAAAAAGAAATCACTTCTCGGATCACCTCCTTCCCTGTGTGCCTCCACCGTAGGACCGCCCGCCGCGGAGGGCAACGGATTATTCGCGCCGCCCGTGCCGGGACCGCCCGTGACAGGATGGCGACGGCCATCACCCCGTGCTCGACGAGGAGTTCCCGTGCAGTCCGTGCTCACCGATCCCCTGGAGAAGGTCCTCGGCGAGGAGACGCCTCGCGCGGCCGAGGTGATCGACGGCGTCCACGCCTCCGGGTTCCTCGACGAGCCGCTCGCGCTGCAGCTCGCCCTCCGGTACGACGACGGCGAACCGTCCGGCGAGACCCGGGTGCAGCTCAGCGGCTCCGCCGCCCCCTTCGCGCAGGTGCACGCGGTGCGCCGCGTGCCTGTCTCCCATCCCGCCCCGGAGGATCCCGACCCGCACTACCTGGTCACCGCGCCCGGCGAGTACCCGGACCTGCTCGAGCCGCTCGCCGAGGAGACGGTGCTGCTGCGGCCCGGCCGCTGGGAGGCGCTGTGGATCGACGTCCGCGCCACCGCGGAGGCCGAGGCCGGCGACCACGACCTCACGATCACCCTCACCGGTGCCGGCGGGCACGTGCGCGCCCGGCAGACGGCCCGGGTGCGGATCCACCCGCACCGCCTGCCGCCGCTGACGCTCACCAACACCCACTGGTTCCACGCCGACAGCCTCTCCACCCACTACGACGTCGAGGTGTTCTCCGACCGGCACTGGGAGCTCGTCGAGGCGTTCCTCGCCTCCGCCCGGGAGATGGACGTGACCAGCGTCCTCACCCCCGCCTGGACCCCGCCGCTGGACACCGCCGAGGGGCGCACCCGCCCGTTCGTGCAGCTCATCGGGATCCGGGAGCACGAGGGCGAGTACTCCTTCGACCTCACGCGCCTGGACCGCTGGCTCGAGATCTGCCGACGCCTGGGCTTCACCGGGATCGAGATCGCGCACCTGTTCACCCAGTGGGGCGCACGCAGCACCCCGGCGATCCTGGTGGAGACGGAGAGTGGGACCGAGCACCGCTTCGGCTGGCACGTCCCCGCGACCTCGCCCGAGTACCGCCGCCTGCTCGAGGCGATGATCCCCGCGCTGCGCGCGCATCTGGACGCGCACTGGGACGGCCAGGTGCTGTGGCACATCTCCGACGAGCCGCACGAGGACCATCTCGCCTCCTACAGCGCCGCGAAGGCCCAGGTGGCAGACTTGCTCGACGGTGCGCAGGTGGTCGACGCGCTGAGCTCGCTGCGCTTCGCCGAGCAGGGCGTGGTGGAGACCCCGATCGTCGCCACCGACCACGTGGCCGAGTTCCTCGCCGCGGGCCGACGCCCCTGGGTGTACTACTGCGTGTCCCAGAACCGGGACGTGGCCAACCGCTTCATCGCCCTGCCCTCGGTGCGCAACCGGGTGCTGGGCCGGCAGCTGTTCGCCTTCGAGGCGCCCGGCTTCCTGCACTGGGGCTACAACTTCTGGTGGGCGCAGTTCGCGCTGCACCCGATCGACCCCTTCGAGGACACCTGCGCGGGCGGGCCCTTCTTCGGCGGGGACGCCTTCGCCGTGTACCCCGGCCCCGACGGCACGCCCTGGCCCTCCCTGCGCCACCGGGTGTTCGCGCACGGCATGGCCGACCACCGCGCCCTGACCTGGCTCGCCGAGCTCGCAGGCCGGGAGGCCGCGCTCTCCCTCATCGACGAGGGCGGCACCCTCACCTACTCGACCTTCTCCTACGACGACGCCGCGCACCTGCGCTCCCGCCGCGCCGTCGACGCGCGGATCCTCGACGCCCTGGCCTGACCGACACGACGATCCCCCGACCCCGCCCGGGACGGGGCGGCATCGGGGGATCGCTCAGTGCCAGTCGATCAGCCCTGTATCTTCTCGGCTGATCTCCTGCCGCTCGTACCTCGCAGCACGTCGATCAGCCCTGGGACTCCGGGCGCGGGGGCACGGGGGCACCGCCGTCGGCCGACGGGGCGGGTCCACTCTTCGAGGAGGACTCGAACTTCGCCAGCTGACGGGCGGCGGCATCCCGGCCGCCCAGGCCGAAGGCGAGCACCGCGGCCGCGGCGGCGCCGATCACGAGGGCGCCGAAGGCCATCTCGATGATGGAATCGGCCACGCCCATCGACTGCAGGCCCATGGCCGTGAACAGGATGATGATCGCCCAGCGCACCACCGTGGAGGCGGTGCCGGAGAGGATCTTGCCCACGATCGAGGCCAGCAGGAAGCCGGCCGCGATGATCACGCCGCCGAACAGCACGTTGCCGCCGAGGGCGAGGATCTCGCTGAGGATCGCGGTGATCTGCGCGAAGCCCAGCACCTGGGCGCCCATCACCGCGAAGAACAGCACCACGGCGATCTCCACCACGCGCAGCACCGTGGGCGTCACGGAGGAGCCCTGCGGGAGGATGTCCTGCTTCGTGAGCCAGGAGTCGATGCCAGAGCTCTCCAGCAGCGGCTTGATCAGGCCAGAGACGAAGCGGGCGATCAGCACGCCGATCCCCACCAGCACCACGGCGGCGACGATGTTCGGGATCGCGGTGAACACCGCGGTGAGCATCGAGGAGGCCGGCTCGGAGATCGAGGCGATGCCCAGGATCTGCAGCGCGGCGATCGAGACCACGATCATGATCAGCGCGAAGACCACCTGGGAGAGGATCTCCGGCACCTTCGAGGGGGCCGACGAGCCACCGCCTGCGGAGGCCTCCTGCGCGGGGGCGTCCCCGCCGGCCGACGGGGCCGTGGTGACGCCGCCGGTGGCCTTGTCCAGGCCGGACTGCGCCGTGCCCAGGAGCTTGCCGAAGTCCACCGTGTTCAGGAAGGTCTGGATCATGGCGCGCACGATCTTCGCGATCGTCAGGCCGATCACGAACACGAACACCGCGCCGATGATGTTAGGGAGGTACCCGAGCGCCTGCTCGAGCATCACCACCACCGGCGAGAGCACCTGGGAGAGCTGGAAGATGCCCAGCACGATGATCAGGCCCAGGAGCCACACGATCATCGAGGCGATGCTGCCGATCGAGGTGCCGAGGCCCCTGCCGTCCACACCGGGACGCTGCAGGGCGGGGATCTTGGCGGTGAGCCGGGCGACCGCACCTTTGACGACGGCGGCGAGGATCGCGGTGATCACCAGGATGACGACGGCGGAGAGGACCTTCAGTCCCAACTCCGCCCAGTTGACGCTCGAGAGGAAGTCCATGAGGCCCTCCGTGGGTCGGGGAAAGGTGGGCAGAGCCTGCACAGGCTCTGATACCGAGCATTCACTATGATGTTCGTCACGTCCAGGGTCGCAGGTCAGCGCCTTCTCGAGCTCTCCGGCTCAGAGCATCGGCTCGGCGCTCCCCGGATCCTCGCGGAGGATCTCCTCCACCTCGCGGTCCTCGTCGTCGGCCTCCATCGCGTCCCCGTCGCGGTTGCCCTGCTCGGCCGCCGCGGCATCGTCGCCGCCGCGCTCGAGGTCCGCGTCGACGCCGACGCCGTCGGCGGCGCGGGGGATCTCGCCCTCCGCCTCGACGCGGTCCGCCTCGAGGGCGTCGTCGATGCTGGGCGGGTCCTCCGGCAGTGCGGGGTCGCGGGGGTCGATGCTCTCGGTCATGATGCTCCTCCTGGGGCGGGAGATGTCAGGGCCTCGATGATCGCGCCGGTGAAGGCGTCGAGGTCGTCCGGGGTGCGGGAGGTGAGGAGACGGTAGCCGGCGTGGTCGTCGACCACCACCTCCCGGTCGAGCCACTCGGCGCCGGCGTTGACCATGTCGGTGCGGATGCCGGGGACCGAGGTCAGCACGCTCCCCTCCGCCAGACCCGTCTCCACGAGCAGCCACGGCGCGTGGCAGATCGCCGCGACGGGCCGACCCGCCGCGGCGACGGCGCGGACGAGCCGCTGAGCGGTCTCGTCGGTCCGCAGGGTGTCCGCGTTCAGCGTGCCGCCGGGCAGCACCAGGGCGTCGACGCCCGCGGGATCGACGGTGTCGAGCGTGGTGTCCACCGGGACGTCGGCGCCGCGCTCGCGGTCGCGCTCCAGGGTGAGGACCGTCCCCTCCTCGGGGGCGGCCACGATCACCTCCGCGCCCGCCTCGCGCAGCGCGTCGAGCGGGTGGCGGATCTCGTCGGTCTCGGTGCCGAAGTTGCTGGTCAGGATCAGGATCGTGCGGCCTTCAAGGGCATTCGCCATCACGGGCCTCCTCACGTCGGGTCGTCCGTGCGGCGACCGTACCACCGCGGCGCGGGGCGCTCCCGACCGAGTGGACGCCTCAGGTGCCGCAGAAGGTCAGGAACTGCTCGCCGCCCTCCCCGGGCCCTTCGAGGTGCGCGAGGCCGTCCCGGCGGCGCAGCGGCTCGCGCACCGCGCCCAGCAGCTCGTGCACGGGCCCCAGGTCGCCCAGGTGGGCGGCGCGCAGCGCCCCGTCGAGGGCGACGTTGCGCGGCACGTACAGCGGGGCGGTCGGCCCCGCCCCGTCGGCCGTCGGCGAACGCATCCTCTCCCAGCGGCGCACCCAGTCCTCGTGCCCGGGCGGCAGCTCGTCGGCGCGCCCCTCCGAGAGGGCCCGGAGGGAGAGGGTGTGATCCGCCCCCGCGGCCTCGAGGAGGGTGAACAGCTCCTGGCCGAGGGCGAGCACCTCGCCCTGCTCCCCCTCGACCCCCAGCACCCGCGCGAGCTCGCCCGCGTAGGCCTGCGCGAACCAGCCCTCGTACTGCTCGAGCACGGCCGTGGCCTGCTCCACCGCGGCATCCGGCGAGCCGGCGTCCACCACCGGCAGCAGCGCCTCGGCATAGCGGGAGAGGTTCCACAGGGCGATGCCGGGCTGGCGGCCGTAGGCGTAGCGGCCGGCGTGGTCGATGGAGCTGAACACGGCGTCCTGGCGGTGCACGTCGAGCACGGCGCAGGGGCCGTAGTCGATGCCCTCGCCCGAGAGCGCCATGTTGTCGGTGTTCATCACGCCGTGCACGAAGCCGAGCACCATCCACTGCGCCACGAGCTGGGCCTGAGCGCGGGAGACCGCCTCCAGCAGCTCGAGCGCGGAACCGGCCGACGGGTGGTGGCGCACGATCGAGTGCTCGAGCAGCGCCCGGGAGACCCCGGGGTCATGGTGCCAGGCCGCGTACTCGGCGGTGCCCACCCGCAGGTGGCTCGCGGCCACCCGCACCAGCAGCGCCCCCGGCTCCGGCGTGACGCCCTGGCGCGGGGCGATCTGCTCCCCGGTGGTGAGCACGGCGAGCGCGCGGGTGGTGGGGACGCCGCAGGCGTGCAGCCACTCCCCGATCACGGCCTCGCGCAGCATCGGGCCCAGCGGCGCCTTCCCGTCGCCGCCGCGGGCGAAGGGGGTGCGGCCGGCCCCCTTGAGGTGCAGGTCGCGGCGCCGGCCGTGGGTGTCGACGAGATCGCCCAGCAGCACGGCGCGGCCGTCGCCGAGCTGCGGGTTCGCGCTGCCGAACTGGTGGCCGGCGTACGCCTGGGCGGTGGTGCCCTCGATCTGGCCCGTCAGCAGGGCGATCCCATCGGCGGTGCGCAGCCGGGCCGGGTCGTACCCGAGCTCCACGGCGAGCTCCTCGTTCAGCCAGGCGATCTCGGGCCGCGGTGGCGCCTCGGCGCGCCAGGGCACCGACAGCTCGGGCACGGCCTCGGCGTAGCTCTGGTGGAGTGCGGGGGCGGACGGGGCGGCGCTGTCCATCACCGCAGTCTCCCACGCCCCGCGGACGATGCTCGAGCCTCGCACGTCGTCGCCCCGGGCGAGGCATCGGGCCGCGGGGCGTGGAGAGCGGTGCCGTCGGGGCCGCCGCGCCGTCCGGTCGCGACCCCGCGGACACAGCGCTCGCCATTGTGCTCCAGATCATAATGCCGATATAACGTCCTCATGAGCACCGATCGAACTCCTGCCTGGCCGGACCGCACGAACCTCCCGATTCCGCCGCTCCTCCGGCAGGGACGAGTGGAGCGCACCGTGCGCGACTCCGATCCGCCCCAGTGGCCCCAGGAGGTCGCCGCCCCGGCCGGCGCCCCGAACGTCCTGCTGGTGATGACCGACGACGTCGGCTTCGGCGCGACCGAGCCGTTCGGCGGCCCGATACCCACCCCCACCTACTCGCGGCTCGCGGAGCAGGGCCTGAAGTACAACCGCTTCCACACCACGGCGCTGTGCTCCCCCACCCGCGCGGCGCTGATCACCGGCCGCAACCACCATGTCGCCTCGACCGGCATCATCATGGAGTTCTCCACGCCGTTCGCCGGCTACCACTCGATCGTCTCCCGGTCCTGCGGCACGATCGGCGAGATCCTCACCCGCAACGGCTACGGCACCGGCTGGTTCGGCAAGAACCACAACGTCCCCGACTGGCTGACCACCCCGGCGGGCCCCTTCGACCTGTGGCCCTCCGGCCTGGGATTCGAGTACTTCTACGGCTTCCTCGGCGCGGACGCCCACCAGTTCCGCCCCGCCGTCCACGAGGGCACCCAGCCGGTCGAGCCCTATCTCGACGACGAGGACTACCACCTCGACGCCGATCTCGCGGACAGGGCGATCACCTGGATCCGGCGGCAGAAGGCCGTGAACCCGGACAAGCCGTTCTTCGCCTACTACACCCCGGGCACCGCCCACGTGCCCCATCACGCCCCGGCCGAGTGGCGGGAGAAGTTCCGGGGACAGTTCGACCACGGCTGGGACGAGCAGCGCCGACGGACCTTCGAGCGCCAGAAGGAGCTCGGCATCATCCCCGAGGACTCGGTGCTGAACCCGACCCCGGACCACTACCGCCGATGGGACGACCTCTCCGAGGACATGCAGCGCGTGTGCGCCCGTCAGATGGAGTGCTACGCGGCGGCGCTGTCCCACGCCGATCATCAGGTGGGCCGGGTGGTCGACGCCGTCGAGCAGCTCGGCGAGCTCGAGAACACGCTGATCATCTATATCCAGGGCGACAACGGCTCCAGCGCCGAGGACCCCACCGGCCACGGCTTCACGAGCGAGATCGGCGTGCTCGCGAACGACGTCGTGGACACCGAGGAGTACATGATCGAGAACATCGACGAGTTCGGCGGGATGTGGCTGCAGAACCACTTCTCCCACGGGTGGGCGCACGCCATGAACTCCCCCTACCAGTGGGACAAGAAGATCGCCTCCCACCTGGGCGGGTCGCGCACCTCCGCGGTCGTCTCGTGGCCCGCGCGGATCCACGACACGGGCGGGCTGCGCAGCCAGTTCACCCACGTCACCGACATCGTGCCGACGATCCTGGAGGCCGCCGGGATCCCGATGCCGGACACCATCGACGGGATCGAGCAGGTGCCGCTGAACGGCACCAGCATGATGCCCTTCTTCGACGCCCCGGACGCCCCCGAGTCCCACACCACCCAGTACTTCGAGGTGATCGCGAACCAGGGCATCTACCACGAGGGATGGATGGCCAACACGGCTCCCAAGCGGCTCCCCTGGGTGGGCACCGGCGAGTCCACGGCGGATCCCTTCGACGAGTACGAATGGGAGCTCTACGACCTCACCACCGATTTCACCCAGTCCAGGGACGTCGCCGCCGAGCACCCGGAGAAGCTCGAGGAGATGCGGCAGCTGTTCCTCGCCGAGGCGCGCGCCAACCAGGTGCTGCCCCTGGACGACCGCTACATCGAGCGCCTCGCCCCCGAGAACCGCCCGCCCCACAACGTCGGACGCACCCACTACGTCTACTACCCCGGCGTCTCGCGGATCACCGAGGCGATGGCGCCGCAGATGAAGAACACCTCCTACCGCATCACCGCGGACCTCACGGTCCCCGAGGGCGGCGCGGAGGGCATGCTGATGTGCCAGGGAGGCTGGTTCGGCGGGAACGCGCTGTACCTCCTGGACGGGCGGCCCACGTTCGCCTACGCGCGCTCCCACTACCCCGAGCACAAGTACGTCGTCCGGGCGGAGGAGCCGCTGGCACCCGGCCGCCACCGTCTGGTGCTGGACTTCGCATGGGATGGCGGCGCACCCGGCGCCGGCGGCACCGCGACCCTCTCCGTCGACGACCGGGAGATCGCCTCGGGGCGCATCGACGAGACCATTCCGGTGCGCGTCTCCGCCGACGAGACCTTCGACGTCGGCGAGGACACCGGCACCCCCGTGGTCCGCGAGTACGACGTGCCGTTCCGCTTCACCGGCGCGCTCAGCGAGCTCGTCGTGGACGTCCTGCCCGCCTCCTGAGCATCGGGGAGACCCTCAGGCCCACAGCCAGCGGAAGCAGGTCTCCGATGAGGGGCGCGAGCATGATCGGAGCCTGGTCGTCGGATGTGAGCGGTGTCATAGACTCCACCTGAGCGGATCGTCCGCCCGCACGGACGGAGGCACCATGGCCCGCACCCGCGTTCCCGATCTCGCCCGGGCGGCCGCCATGCGCGACGCCGTGCTCTTCGAGGGACCCGATCGGGGTCGCCGCCTCAGCCGCTTCTGGATCCTGCTCGTGCTGTCCTCGGTGATCGCCGCGGCAGGCGTGATCGGCGACTCCACCGCGACCGTCATCGGCGCCATGATCGTCGCCCCGATGATGCTGCCGATCCAGGGCGCGATGATCTCCACCGTGCTCGGCGACCGCACCCAGCTGATCCGCTGCGCGGCCCTGGTGCTCACCGCCGCCCTCACGGTCGTCGCCATCGGCTACCTGCTCGCCCTCACGGTCGCCGTCGACATCGTCGCGGCCACGAACTCCCAGGTCAGCGGCCGTGTCCATCCGCGACTCATCGATCTGGTCGCAGCTCTCGGCACGGGCGTGGTGGGGTCGATCGCCCTGATCCGGCGGGACATCTCCGACACGCTTCCGGGAGTCGCGATCGCGATCTCGCTGGTCCCCCCGCTGAGCGTCGTCGGGATCACCCTCGAGGCGCACGCCTACGGCGAGGCGCTCGGCGCCCTGCTGCTCTTCATCACCAACGTGGCGGCGATCCTCGCCACCGGCATCGCGCTCATGACCGCCTGCGGATTCCACCGGATCGCCTCGGAGTCCCGGGGCCCGGAGGGCGGCGGGGTGAGTCAGCGGCGCGCGGCGCTCGTCGTCGCCGGGATGCTGCTCCTGGTCGGCATCCCGCTCAGCGCGAGCACCGTGGACACCAGCGCCCGCGCGCTGCGCGAGAGCACCGTGAACGACATCGCGTCCGAGTGGCTGGAGGGGACCGAGTGGCAGGTGCTGGAGGTGTCCTCGGATCTCGACGCGACCACCCTCCGCGTCTCGGGCCCCGAGCCGGCTCCGGACACGGGGACGCTGCGGAACGCCCTCCAGCAGGCCGGGGTCGACATCCGCGGCATCGAGGTCGAGCTGGTGCCGTCGAACACCGTGCTCCTGGAGTCGCCGTGAGGCGGGTGAGGACACGCGGAGGGCCTGTGCCCGCTTGACGACGGGGCTCCGGACGAGCAAGCTGGACACAGGCATTCTTCAACCCCCTTGCGTATTAGTCTGGGGCCGACGCCGCAGGAGGAGTCGATGGCCATGGCACGACCCCACCCCTCGGCGGTGCGGCTCGCGAACGCACGGGACTGCGTCCTCGTGCTGCGGGACGCCGACGGCCCGCTCACCCTGGCCGAGATCGCCGGAGCGACCGGACTGTCCCGACCCACGGTCGAGGCGGTGCTGGAGGACCTCCGCGCCGCCGGCAGCGTGTCCCCCGCCCCGGCCGTCCCCTCGGGCGGCGCCGGCCGGCCGGCGCGCCGCGTCGGCTTCGACGCCTCCGCGGCGAGCGTCGCCGCGCTCGACATCGGCACCCGCACGGTGCGCTGCCTGGTCTCCGACGCGGCCGGACTCCCGATCGGCCGCTCCACGGTGCCCCTGACGGGGCCCGACGTGCTCGACACCCTGGTCCGAGCGGTCACCGAGGCCGGGGCCGCCCCGGGTGCCGTGGGAGTCTCCGTCCCCGGGATCCTGGCGTCGGAGGGGCACGTCGCCCGCAGTCTGGCGGTGCCCGCCCTGGACGGCCTCGATCTCGCCCCCGCGCTCGCCGAGCGCCTGGGCTGCCCCGTCGCGATCGACAACGACATCAAGCTGGCGGCCCTGGCGGAGCATCACCTCGGACCGGCCGCGGACAGCATCGTGCTGCTGCAGCTGGGGCACCGGATCTCCCTGGCCGTGATCGTGGGCGGCACGATCCTGCAGGGCGCGCACCGGCTGGCGGGCGAGCTGGGCAGCCAGCGCGGGATGCGCTGGACCGCCAGCTCGGAGCGCGGCCGGCTCACCTGGTCCACCGGTGAGGACGCCCGCGCGCTGCTCGAGCGGGCGGCCGACGGGGACCGGGCCGCGCGGCGCGAGATCGAGGAGTTCTGCGCCGAGATCGCACCGCGGCTGGCCACGGTGCTCCTCACCGTCGACCCCGAGCGCCTGGTGGTGGGCGGCGGCCTCTCCCGCGCCGGCGAGACCATGCTGGGCCCGCTGCGCGAGGCCGTCGGTCGCCTGCTCATGACCGAGCACGCGCCGGAGGTGGTGCCCGCCCGCCTCACGGTCGACGGCGCGCTGGTGGGGGCGCTGGGCCTGGGCTTCGCCCACGGCTCCGCGCGGATCCACGGCGTGCCGGACGTCCCCGCCCCCTGGCGCCGCCTGGGCGCCGCCCTGCTCACACCCCACCCCGCACCGAACGAAGGAACACCATGACCGCCGACATCATCTTCGGCTTCAGCTCGTACAGCTTCCACTCCAAGCTCGCGAGCGGCGAGATGACCCTCCCGCAGGTCATCGACTGGGTCGCACGGAGCGAGGGCGAGCACCTCGAGCTCGCCTCCGTCGGCGACGACCCCGACTCCCCGATCCCGAACATCCACTCCCCCGACGAGTACGTCGACGAGATCCGCGAGCACGCCGCCGCGGCCGGGGTGCCGCTGACCAGCCTCGCCATCGGCGCGGACCTCTCCACCGGCGACCGCGCCCAGATCGACCGCGTCACGGCCCACGTGGACCTCGCCGAGCGGCTCGGCATCACCCGGATGCGCCACGACGTCGTCCCCCACGCGGGCGTCGAGGGCGATGACACGCCCCGGTTCGAGCAGGTGCTGCCGCACATCGTCGCCGGAGCCAAGGAGATCGCCCGGTACGCCGCCACGAAGGGCATCACCACGAGCCTCGAGAACCACGGCTTCTTCGTGCAGTCCGCGGACCGCGTGCGGCGCATCCTCCACGCCGTCGACGAGCCGAACTTCCGCACCACGCTGGACGTGGGCAACTTCGTGTGCGTCGACGAGACGCCCGAGGTGTCCGTCGCCCAGAACCTGCCCTACGCGATGGTCGTGCACTTCAAGGACTTCTACATCCGACCGGCCGACGCCGCGCCGGGCGAGGGCTGGTTCCGCAGCCGCGGCGGGAAGCACCTGCGCGGCGCCGTGGTCGGCAACGGCGACATCGACCTGCCGGCCGTGGCGCGCGCGATCCGCGACTCCGACTTCCGCGGCTACGCCGCGATCGAGTTCGAGGGCTGGGAGGACTGCCTGCTCGGCTGCGAGCGCGGCATCGCCTACGCCCGCAGCCTCTTCGCCTGATCCCTGCCCGACCGAACCCCCGAACACCTCACCATAGAGAGAAGGCCCCTTCATGACCACGTTCCGAGTCGGCGTCATTGGCGCCGGGAGCATCGCCCAGTCCCATCTCACCGCGTACGCGGAGAACGCCGACGTCGAGCTGATCGCCGTGGCCGACATGAACCTCGAGCGCGCCCAGCAGGTCGCCGACCAGCACGGCGCACGGCGCGCCTACGCCGACCCCCACGAGCTGCTCGCCGATCCCGAGATCGACGGCGTCTCCATCTGCACCTGGAACGACTCCCACGCCGCCTGGGCGATCGCCGCGGTGCAGGCGGGCAAGCACGTGCTGGTGGAGAAGCCGATCGCACGCACCCTCGCCGAGGCCGAGGAGCTGCAGCGGGTGGTGGAGGGCAGCGACCGGGTGGTGCAGGTGGGCTTCGTGCGCCGCCACTCCCCGAACTGCCAGGTGCTGAAGTCCTTCGTGGACGCCGGCGAGCTGGGCGAGATCTACTACGCCAAGGCCTCCTGCCTGCGCCGCGTGGGCAACCCCGGCGGCTGGTTCGCAGACAAGGAGATCTCCGGCGGCGGGCCGCTGCTGGACATCGGCATCCACGTGCTGGACCTGTGCTGGTACCTGATGGGCTCGCCGAAGGTGGTCTCCGTCAGCGGCAACACCTACGACAAGCTCGGCAGCCGCGGCAACGTCACCACCATGCCTCGCTACAAGGCGGCGGACTACGACCCCTCCAGGAACTCGGTCGAGGACCTCGCCAACGCCGTGATCCGCTTCGAGAACGGCGCCTCGCTGCTGCTGGACTGCTCGTACTCGCTGCACGCCACCAAGGACTCGATCGACGTCTCCGTGTTCGGCGAGAAGGGCGGCGCGGAGCTCGAGCCGGCGCTGCGCATCGCCACCGAGATGCACGATTCGGTGGTGAACATCGACCCGCAGATCGCCTCGCGCACCTTCGAGTTCGGGGTGGGCTTCGCGCACGAGATCCAGAACTTCGTCGATGCCGCCCAGGGGCGCGCCGAGTCGGTGGCGCCGGCCTGGCACGGGGTGGAGATCGTGCGGATCCTGGAGGCAATCTACGAGTCCGCGGCACGCGGCGAGGAGGTGCTCCTGGGGTGAATCCCCAGCGCACGGACGTGCCGCCCCCTCCTCCGCAGCAGAACGTTTCATGCCCTGTTGACCTGCGCACACTTCAGCCCCAGACTGTGGGCTGAGCGGCTCGTCCACGACGGCGACGGAGCCTCGTGGGCCGCTGACGGAGCAAGGAGGCTCACTCGATGTCACACAACCGCGCGGTCGCGTACAAGGGTCCCGGGGAGGTCGAGGTCATCGACATCGACTACCCCACCTACGAGCTGAAGGACGGGCCCGGGGTCAACCCCGCGAACGTGGGCCGGCAGCTGCCGCACGCCGCGATCCTCAAGGTCGTCACCACGAACATCTGCGGCTCGGACCAGCACATGGTGCGCGGCCGCACCACCGCGCCGACGGATCTGGTGCTGGGGCACGAGATCACGGGCGAGGTGATCGACACCGGCCCCGGGGTCGAGTTCATCAAGAAGGGCGACCTGGTCTCCGTGCCCTTCAACATCTCCTGCGGCCGCTGCGAGATGTGCAAGACGCGTCGCACCGAGATCTGCCTGAACGTGAACCCGGATCGTCCCGGCAGCGCCTACGGCTATGTCGACATGGGCGGCTGGGTGGGCGGCCAGGCCGAGTACGTGCTGGTGCCGTACGCGGACTGGAACCTGCTGAAGTTCCCGGACAGGGACCAGGCGATGGAGAAGATCCTCGACCTCACCATGCTCTCGGACATCTTCCCCACCGGCTTCCACGGCGCGGTCTCCGCGGGGGTGGGCCCGGGCTCGTCGGTGTACATCGCCGGCGCCGGACCGGTGGGCACGGCCGCGGCCGTGGGCGCGCAGCTGCTCGGCGCCTCGGTGGTGATCATGGCGGACATGAACGCCGACCGTCTCGCCAACGCCGCGACGTTCGGCTGCGAGACCATCGACGTCTCGCAGGAGGACCCGCGCCAGGGCATCGCCAGGATCCTGGGCCGCGAGGAGGTGGACTGCGGCGTGGACGCCGTGGGCTTCGAGGCCCGCGGCCACGGCAAGGACGCGAAGGAGGCCCCGGCGACGGTGCTGAACACTCTGATGGACGTGACCCGCGCCGGCGGCGCCCTCGGCATCCCGGGGCTGTACGTGACCGGTGATCCGGGCGGTGTGGACGAGGCCGCGCAGGAGGGCTCGCTCTCGCTGCGGCTGGGCCTGGGCTGGGCGAAGGCGCTCTCCTTCACCACCGGCCAGTGCCCGGTGATGAAGTACCACCGCCAGCTGATGGAGGCGATCCTGCACGACAAGGTCCAGATCGCCGATGCCGTGAACGCCGCGGCGATCTCGCTGAACGACGCCCCGGCCGGGTACGCGAAGTTCGATTCCGGCGTGGCCACCAAGTACGTCATCGATCCCCACGGGGTGACGGGCAAGGTGCAGCCGGTCTGAGCCGTCGCAGGGCCGGTCCGGTGGCGACACCGGGCCGGCCCGTCGTCTGCCCGGCGGTGCGTCACCCAGTCAGCGTCCGAGGTGCCCGATCCTCCCCGAGCGCGTAAGGTCGAGCCATGACGGAACGCACCACGTACCTCCTGGTGGACGGGGAGAACATCGACGCCACCCTCGGCGTCTCGGTGCTCGGCCGGCGCCCGCACCCCGAGGAGCGGCCCCGCTGGAACAAGCTCCTCCACTACGCGGAGACGACGTGGGCGCAGCCCGCGAAGGGTCTCTTCTTCCTCGCGGTCGAGGACAGCCTGCCCTCGAGCTTCGTCCAGGCGCTGATCGCGATGGGGTACAAGCCCGTCCCGCTGCGCGGCGCGGGCAAGGTGGTGGACATCGCGATCCAGCGCACCGCCGAGGCGCTCCAGACCCGCCCGGCGGACGTCATGCTGGTCAGCCACGACAGGGACTTCGTCCCGCAGATGGCGTCGCTCGCTGCCACGGTGGGCCGGCGCACCGCCCTCATCGGCTTCCGCGAGTTCATGGCGACGGATCTCCAGGAGATCCCGGGGATCGAGTTCCACGATCTGGAGTACGACGTCGCGGCGTTCACCAGCCGCCTCCCGCGCGTGCGGATCATCGACATCGACGAGTTCGACCCGCTCGAGTTCCTCTGAGCGGACGCGGGGGCCTCGGGGCGCGTGCGAGGCCGCGGAGCGGGTGCGAGGCCGCGGATCCTCCGGCGACCGACCGGTCCCGCTCCTTTACAGCACCCCCGGATCGGGTCGAGCGTGGGCGCATGGCTACGTTCACCACGACCAACCCGACCACGGGACGCACCGAGCAGGAGTACTCCGCTCTGGAGGACGCCGACGTCGACCAGGTCCTCGCCCGGACGGCCGGCGCCTTCGCCGACTGGAGCGCGACACCACCGGACCGGCGCGCGGCGATCCTGTCGAGGGTCGCCGACGCCTACGACGCCCGCAGCGAGGAGCTCGGCCGCCTGATCGCGACCGAGATGGGCAAGCCCCTGGAGCAGTCAATCGGGGAGGCCCGGCTGGCCGGGGCGATCTACCGGTGGTACGCCGAGCACGGCCCCGAGCTGCTGCAGCCCGAGACCCTCGATCCGCAGGGCGCCGAGGAGTCACTCGTCCAGACCGCGCCGATCGGCCCCCTCGTCGGCGTCATGCCCTGGAACTACCCCTACTACCAGGTCGCACGCTTCGTCGCCCCCAACCTGATGGCGGGCAACACGATCCTCCTGAAGCACGCGGGGATCTGCGCCGCCTCGGCCGAGCTGATGGAGCGGATCCTCCACGAGGCCGGTGTCCCCACCGACGCCTACCTCGACGTGCGCGCCTCCCACGAGCAGGTCGCCCGGATGATCGCGGATCCTCGCGTGCGGGGCGTCTCCCTCACAGGGAGCGAGAAGGCCGGTGCGTCCGTCGCCGAGACCGCCGCCCAGCACCTCAAGAAGTCGGTGCTCGAGCTCGGCGGCTCCGACCCCCTGATCGTGCTCGAGGACGGCGACATCGACGAGGTCGCCCGCACGGCGGCGACGGCGAGGCTCTCCAACGCGGGGCAGGCCTGCAACTCCCCCAAGCGCCTCATCGTGCCGAACGCCCAGCTGGACGCCTTCGTCAGCGCCGTCGTGGAGGTCTTCCGCCAGGCGCGGCTCGGCGACCCGCTGGACGAGCACACGGACGTGGGCCCTCTGTCCTCCGTCGCGGCGCGCGATGCCGTGGAGGCGCAGGTGGCACGCGCCGCGGAGCAGGGAGCCACCGTGCACATCGGCGGTGCCGCCACCGGCGACCAGGGCGCCTTCCTCGAGCCGGCCGTGCTCACCGGCGTCACCGAGGAGATGGACGCCTACCGGGAGGAGATCTTCGGCCCGGTGGCCGTGATCCACGGCGTGGACTCCGTCGACGAGGCGGTGGAGCTGGCCAACGACGTGCCGTTCGGCCTGAGCGGGTCCGTCTGGGGCAACGACCTCGAGCGCGCCCAGGAGGTTGCGGACCGACTGGAGGTGGGCATGGCCTACGTCAACGAGCACGGCACGACGCTGCCGGGCCTCCCGTTCGGCGGGGTGAAGCGCTCCGGCTTCGGCCGCGAGCTGGGCCGCTGGGGCATGGGGGAGTTCGTCAACGTCCGTCTCCGTCGCACGGCGCAGCCCGTCGGCTGAACCGGTTCCCGCGGTCGCCGGACGGCGACCCTCGCTCGGCCGCCGGCCGCGCCGCGCGGACGGCGAAAAACCCCGGCTCACCTGGGTGAGCCGGGGTTTCCCTGCGGTGCGCAAGGGGGGACTTGAACCCCCACGCTGTTGCCAGCACACGGACCTGAACCGTGCGCGTCTACCAATTCCGCCACTTGCGCGTATCTTCGACACCGGGTCACTGTGGCGCCGAGGCCGAAGGTTCCACCAGGTTACCCCGGCATCAGCATCATCCCAAACGCATCGCCGCCACAGTAACGAAGACCACTCCGCCGCGCCGCTCAGCGCATCGACTCGGCCTCCTCGAAGGCCTCGTCGATGACCGCCGGATCGGTCCGGCCGCGCAGCACGGTGAAGAACAGGGCGGTCGCCAGCACCACGGCGGGCACCCCCACCAGCGCCGCGATCTGCATGCTGGTGCTCACGGCCACGGTGGCGAACACGGCGGCCAGGCCCGCCAGGCCCACCAGCGCGCTCAGCCGCCCGCCGGGCATGCGGAAGGTGCCGCCGGCCATGCCCCGACGCCGGAACGCGAGGTAGGTGACCAGGATCAGCGCCCACACCATGAGCACCGAGAACACCACCAGGCTCATCATGTAGCCGAACACGCCGCCCACCCCGCTGAAGGCGAGCACCGCGGCGCCGATCAGGCCGGCGGAGCTCGCGATGATGCCCACGATCGGCACCTTCCGGGCGGTGGTGTGCGCGGCGAGGCGCGGGGCGAGGCCGTCCGAGGCCAGGGAGTGCAGGATGCGGCTGCCGGCGTAGAGGTTCGCGTTCGCGGCGGACAGCGCGGCGATCAGCACCAGCATGTTGGTCACGTGCGCGGCGCCGGGGATGCCCACCCGGTCGAACACCATCACGAACGGCGAGGTGGTCACGTCCTCGCCGGCGCCGGCGGCCTGCCGCCACGGCACCAGGCACAGCACGATCCCGATCGCGGAGACGTAGAAGAAGGCCAGACGCACGATGGTGGTGCGGGCCGCGGTGCGGATCGAGCGGGCCGGATCCTTCGCCTCCGCCGCGGTGATGGACAGCAGCTCGATGCCGCCGAACGAGAACATCACCACCGACAGCGCCAGCCACACCGCGGCCCAGCCGTTCGGGGCGAAGCCCCCGTCGGCCGTGAGCTCCGCGAAGCCCGCCGCGGGCTGCGAGGGCAGTCCCACCGTCACCAGCACGGCGCCCACCAGGATGAACACGAACACCGCGATCACCTTGATCGAGGAGAGGAAGAACTCGATCACCCCGAAGGAGCCCACGCTGGCCAGGTTGATCGCGATGATCACGGCCGCGAACAGCAGGATCCCGGCCCAGATCGGGATCGCGGGCACCCAGTACGCGAGGTAGGCCGCGCAGGCCACCAGCTCCGCGCCGGTCACGCACACGGTGACGATCCAGTACAGCCAGCGCGTGAGGTAGCCCCAGAACGGGGAGAGGTAGCGGGCGGCGAGGGTGCCGAAGCCGCCGCGCACGGGGTGACGGGAGGCCATCTCCCCCATCGCCAGCGCGATGGTGGCCGCGATCAGGGAGCCGATCGCGAAGGAGACGATCACTGCGGGGCCGGCGATGCCGATCGCCTCGCCGGAGCCGAGGAACAGGCCGGTGCCGAGCGCGGAGCCCATGGCGATCATCGCCATCTGGCCATGCCCGAGAGAGCGCGCGAGGTGCCCGTCGGTGCGCTGGTCGGTGTCGGTGGTCGAAGTGCTCATCCGCACGAGCGTAACGGCCGCGGCACGGTTCAGGAGCCGCTTGCGCGATGTCGATCGATCCTGTCCTTGGCCTCCGTGAGCCCGGCGCCGGTGTGCTCGCGGTACGCCTTGATCGCGGCGATCACCTCGCCCTGCTCCAGCAGCCGTCGGCACTCCTCCGGCAAGCTCGCCGAGCCCGCCTGCGCGCGCAGCCGCACCAGCTCCGCCTCCCCCACCCCGGCGCGCGCGGCGAGCTGGTCCACGAGGGCCTCGAGCTCCTGGGTGCGCGCCTGGAGTCGCTGGATCATGGCCTGCTGCTGCCTGCTGCGTCCGAACATGGGGCCACCGTAGCGCCCCCTCGAGGTGCTCGCCGAGCTCGAGGCGTGAGGGACCGGACGCAGGAACGCCCCGCACCGTGACGGTGCGGGGCGTTCCTGAAGGGATCGCGCGGTGCGTCGATCCGGCGCTGCGAGGTCAGGCCTTGACGGCGCCCTTGGCGGCGACGACCTGGATGACCAGGTTGGCGAAGATGTCCTCGTGAAGACGGACGGTCGCCTTGTGCTCGCCGAGCGAGCGGATCGGGGCCGCGAACTCGACGGTGCGGCGGTCGATGTCCTTGTCGAACGTCGCCTTGGCGGCCACGGCGACCTCCTTGGAGGCGACCGCGCCGAAGAGGCGGCCGTTCTGGCCGGCGCGCTCGGCGATGACGAGGGGCTTCGACTCGAGGGTCGCCTTCAGCGCCTGCGCCTCCTCGATGCTGGCGATCGCGCGCTTGCCGCGGGCCGCACGGATCTGGTCGAGCTGACGCTGACCGCCCTTGGTCCACGGGGTGGCGAGACCGCGGGGCATGAGGAAGTTGCGGGCGTAGCCGTCCTTGACGTCGACGACGTCGCCGGCGGCACCGAGTCCGTTGACCTCGTGGGTGAGGATGAGCTTGGTGGTCATGGTGTTCCCTTCCTCGCTCAGCGACCGGAGGTCGAGTACGGCAGCAGGGCGATCTCGCGGGCGTTCTTCACGGCCTTCGCGATCTTGCGCTGCTCCTGGACGGAGACGCCGGTGACCCGACGGGCGCGGATCTTTCCGCGGTCGGAGATGAACTTGCGCAGCAGCGCGGCGTCCTTGTAGTCGACGGTCTCGAGACCGGCGGCCTTCAGCGGGTTCTGCTTCTTCTTCGGCTTGCGAAGAACAGGCTTGGCCATCGTGGTGCTCCTTCTTTCTGAGGGGAGCCCGGGCATGCACCCGGGATGGAATGGATCAGTGGTGTGGTGCGATCGCCGCGGCGATCAGAAGGGAGGGTCGTCGTACCCGCCCTGGTTGCCGCCCCCGGCCCACGGATCGGCCGCGGGAGCGCCCTGGGGCGCACCGTTGTAGCCGCCGCCCTGGGGGCCGTAGCCGCCCTGGCCGCCACCCTGCGGGGCACCGCCGCCGAAGCCGCCACGGCCTCCGCCGCCGCCTCCGCGCTGCACCTTGGTGGGCTTGGCGGTGGCGTAGCGCAGCGAGGGGCCGATCTCGTCGACGTCGAGCTCGATGCTGGTGCGGTTCTGGCCCTCGCGGTCCGTGAAGGAGCGCTGCTTGAGACGGCCCTGCGCGACCACGCGGGCGCCCTTCTCCAGCGACTCCGCCACGTTCTCGGCGGCGTCGCGCCAGATGGAGCAGCGCAGGAACAGCGCCTCGCCGTCCTTCCACTCGTTCGACTGACGGTCGAAGGTGCGGGGGGTCGACGCGATGGTGAACGACGCGACCGCGATGCCGGACTGCGTGAAACGCAGCTCCGGGTCCGCGGTGAGGTTGCCGATCACCGTGATGACGGTGTCATTCGCCATGGGTGCTCCTCTGCTCCGGTGAGGGGTGGGGTGGTGCGGGGGGTCAGCGACGGGAGATCACTCGGCGTCGAGACGCATGATCTTCGTGCGCAGGACGGACTCGTTGAGCCCGAGCTGACGGTCCAGCTCCTGCGCGGTGGAGGACTTCGCGGTGAAGGTCAGGACGATGTAGATGCCCTCGGTCTTCTTGTCGATCTCGTAGGCGAACTTCCGCTTGCCCCAGACGTCGACGTTGTCGATGGTGCCGCCCTCGGTCGGGATGACCTGGACGAGCTTCTCGAAGGTTCCGGTGACGGTCCGCTCATCGACGGACGGGTCGAGGATCACGACCATTTCGTACTTGCGCATGTTCTGGTACCCACCTCCTGTGGTCTTTCGCGGCCACGGTCTCTCCGTGGCAGGAGGGTTCATGCCATCCGCTCGGCCATCGGCGATGCCCGGCACGGACCGGCCCAGCCTACCCGGGGCCCCCGGCCACGGCCAGGGGGAGGTGCGGGGTGCGCGGCGCATCACAGCGGCACGGACGCCCCGCCGCGCCGGCGCCGCGGACCGCTGCTACGCGGTGCCGTCCTCGGAGTCTCCCCCGCCGCCGCGGCCGTTGCCCTGACCGCGTCCGGCGGCGCCCTGACCGTTGCCCTGCTCCTCGCTGGTGGGCTCCTCGGTGGGCTGGGTGTTGTCGTCGTCGGCCGGCTCGGAGGTGACCTCCTCGCTGGGTTCCTCGGAGGGTTCCTCGGAAGGCTCCTCCGACGGCTCCTCGCTCGGCTCCTCGGAAGGCTCCTCCGACGGCTCTTCGGAAGGCTCCTCGGAAGGCTCCTCGGAGGGCTCCTCCGTGGGCTCCGGCGCCTGCGTGGTGGGATCCGGCGCGGGCGGCGGGGTGTAGCTGCGCTCGCGGTTCTCGTTGTCCAGGGTCACCTCCTGCGGGAAGTAGCGGAACTCCTCGCCCTCCAGGGAGGTGGACATGATGTCGCCCCAGATGTCGGTGGGGTAGGAGCCCCCGGTCATCGAGGTCACCCCGCCGAAGGGGGTGAGCGACTGCTCGGAGCCGTCCTCCCCGGGCTGGAACATGCCCACCGCGGTGACCAGCTGCGGGGTGAAGCCCACGAACCACGCGGAGCGGAACCGCTCCGAGGTGCCGGTCTTGCCGGCGACGGGCCGCCCGCCCATCACGTTCTGCAGGCTGCGGGCCGAGCCCTCCGTGGGCGGGCCCTGGAGCGCGACGGTCGCGTTGGTGGCGACGTCCTGGTCCAGCACCTGGGACTCCTCGCCCTCGTGCTCGTAGCGGGTGGAGCCGTCGGGCCGGGTCACGGACTCGACGATGTAGGCGTCGTGGTGCACGCCGCCCGCGGCGATGGTCCCGTAGACCTCCGCCATCTCGGTGACGGTGGGCGAGGCGGAGCCGAGCACGTTCGAGGCGTCCGCGGTGAGGCCGGGGGTGTCCTCGGGCAGGCCCAGGGCGACCGCCGTGTCCATCGTGTCCTGCGGGCCGATCTCGATGTTCGCCTCCGCGTACGCGGTGTTGACCGAGCTGGTGGTCGCCTTCGCGAGGGTCACCCGGCCGTAGGAGACGTCGTTGTAGTTGTTGACCTCCCAGCCGCCGGGGAACGACTTCGGGGAGTTGCCGTCCCAGCGGGAGTCCAGCGGGTAGCCGTCCTCGAGGGCCGCGATCAGGGTGAAGGTCTTGAAGATCGAGCCGGCCTGCATCCGCGCCTGGGTGGCGTTGTTCTGGGACTGGGTGACGTAGTCCGGACCGCCGTACATGCCGCGGATCGCCCCGGTGGAGGGGTCCAGCGTCACGGTGCCCACGCGGTTGCTCTCCGGGCGGTCCTCCGGCAGGTTCTCGATCGCCTGCTCGGTGTTCTCCTGGATCGACGGGGAGATCGTGGAGACGATCGTGAGACCGCCGGTGTTGATCTCCTCCTCGGTGAAGCCCTGCGCGATGAGCTCCTTGCGCACCTCGGAGAGCAGGTAGCCCTCCGGGCCGCCCAGGGAGTTCTCCGTGCTGGGCTCGATGGTCTCGGGGAACTCGAGCGTATCGGCCTCGGCCGGGGTCATCTGCTCCTCGGCGACCTGCCGGGTGATCACGCGGTCCCAGCGGCTGGTCGCGACCTCGAGGTCGTTCGCCGGATCGTAAGTGGAGGGGCTCGGGATCACGGCGACCAGCAGCGCGGCCTCCGCCTCGTCGAGCTCCGAGGCGTCCTTGCCGAAGTACGCCTGCGAGGCCTCCTGCACGCCGTAGGCGCCGCGGCCGAAGTAGATGGTGTTGAGGTACCGGGAGAGGATCTCGTCCTTGCTGAGCTCCTGATCGATCTTCAGGGCCATGATCGCCTCGCGGGCCTTGCCCACGTAGGAGGTCTCGGTGCCCGTGTAGTACCGCTCCACGTACTGCATGGTGATCGTGGAGCCGCCCTGGCGGGAACCGCCCACCACGTTGTTGATCAGTGCGCGCACGATGCCGCGGGGGGACACGCCGCGGTTCTCGTAGAAGCTGGAGTCCTCGCTGGCCACGACGGCCTGCTTGACGGTGTCGGGGATCTCGTCCGCCGGCACCTCGGTGCGGTTCACCTCGCTGAAGCGGCCCATCTCGGTCTCGCCGTCGGCGTAGTAGACGCGGCTGGTCTGGGCGAGGGCGAAGTCCGAGGGCTCGGGCACGTCGGTGGTGCTGTAGAGCCACATGGTCAGGCCCAGGCCGGCCAGCACCATCAGCGCCATCGCGCCCACCACCAGGCGCAGCGAGGGGATCCAGCGCCAGGGGCTCTTCGCCCCGGCGCGCGGGTAGTTCACGAAGTTCGTGGCCGCCGCCTTCTTCCCGCGACCGCGCCGCGCTCCCGCCGCCCCCGCGGCGGCCGCGGCCACCCCGGCGTGGCGCGCCTTCACAGAGGTGCGGGAGGAGGGACGCTTCGCGGCGCCCGCCGTCGACGCACCCCGGGAGGCGTTCTTGGGCGTGCTGCGGGAGGTGCCCTTCGGGGAACCGGCGGCGGCGCCCTTCGCGCCGGGCACGGCGGAGCGCGTCCCGCTGTGCGACGCGCCGCCCGAGCGCGCGGTGCGGCTGCTGCCCTTGGAAGCCGGGGCGGCGCCGGAGGCGCGACGCACCCCGGCGGCGCGTCGCGGACCGCCGTTCGTCGACGGCTTCGCTCGGCGCGATCGATCCGACGAGCCGCGGGACGAGCCTCGTGAATCGCTCATGGCTGCTCCTGGTCCTTCGGGGACACGGACGGGGACGGGCGCCGCGGAACCGGAAGGCCGTGCTGCGCCCAGCCACTCAGTATGAGCACGTGGGCCGCCCCGACGGAACGACCTGGCGGCGAAGCACACAGGGTGTGCACGGGTGATGCGGCGCCGCTCACATCCTCGCAGGCCTCCTGCACGGCGGCCCGCACAGGTCCTTCACCTCCGTCGCTCAGGACTCCTGGCGCGCCGCCCACCAGGTGCGCAGCTCCTGCTCGGCCCGCTCCTCGCCGAGGGGGCCGTGCTCCATCCGCAGAGCCAGCAGGTGCTGGTACGCCTCGCCCACGGCCCGACCGGGCGGCAGGTCGAGGATCTCCATGATCCGGTTGCCGTCCAGGTCGGGGCGGATCCGATCGATCTCCTCCTGCGCGGCGAGCTCGTCGATCCGCGCCTCGAGCTCGTCGTAGGCGCGGGCGAGGGTGCGGGCCTTGCGCCGGTTGCGGGTGGTGACGTCCGCGCGGGTGAGCCGGTGGAGGTGCTGGAGCAGGTCACCGGCATCGGTGACGTAGCGGCGCACGGCGGAGTCCGTCCAGGGCGAGTCGACGTAGCCGTGGAAGCGCAGGTGCAGCTCCACCAAGCGCGCCACCTTCTTGGTGGTGTCCTTGTCGAAGGTGAGCGCCTTCATCCGCTTCGCGGTCATCTTCGCGCCCACCGTCTCGTGGAAGCGGAAGGTGACCGCCCCGCCCTCCTCGAAGCGCCGCGTGGCCGGCTTGCCCACGTCGTGCATCAGCGCGGCCAGGCGCAGCACCAGGTCCGGACCCTCGCAGGGGCCGCCGGAGCCGGCCGGGCTCTCCAGGTCGATGGCCTGGTCGAGCACGGTGAGGGTGTGCTCGTAGACGTCCTTGTGGTGGTGGTGCTCGTCGATCTCCAGCTGCAGCGCCGGCAGCTCGGGCAGCACGTGGGCGGCCAGCCCCAGCTCGGTGAGCAGCTCCAGCCCGCCGCGCGGGTGCGCGCCCAGCATCAGCTTCACCAGCTCCTCGCGCACCCGTTCCGCGGAGACGATGGTGATCCGCTCGGCGAGCTCCTCGATCGCATCGGCCGTGGCGTCCTCGATCCGGAACCCGAGCTGGGCCACGAAGCGCACCGCGCGCATCATCCGCAGCGGATCGTCGGTGAAGGACTGCCGCGGCGTCACGGGCGTGCGCAGCAGGGTGCGGGCGAGGTCCGCGAGCCCGTCGAAGGGGTCCACCAGCTCCAGCGAGGGCAGGCGCACCGCCATCGCGTTGACGGTGAAGTCGCGCCGGGAGAGATCACCCTCGAGGGTGTCCCCGTACTCGACCTGCGGCTTGCGGCTGTGCGGATCGTAGGACTCGGTGCGGTAGGTGGTGATCTCCACCTTCACCCCGTGGCGCACCCCGCCCAGGGTCCCGAAGTCGCGCCCCATGTCCCAGATCGCGCCGCCGGCGGTCCAGTCGCGCAGGATCTGCTCGGTCTGCTCCGGGCGGGCGGAGGTGGTGAAGTCCAGATCCGCGCTGGAGCGACCCAGCACCGCGTCCCGCACCGGCCCGCCCACCAGGGCCAGCTCGTGCCCGGCGGCCTCGAACAGTCTCCCCAGCTCGTGGATCTCCGCCGGCAGCGCCGCGAACATGGAGGCGGCGCGGCGGCGGGCGGTGGTCTCGTCGACGGGATCGGTCACGGGAGGTCCTGTCCTGGATCGGGGGTGGGGCGCGGGCGCGATGTAGAGGTCTGGTGCACCTGCGGGCCTCCAACGGTAGCGGCCGCTTACAGTGTCCCCATGCCGTCGTCCCCGCTGTCCGTGCGCCCGGTGCTCGCGGCGCTGCTGGCGGCACTCCTGGTGGCGTCATCGGTGCTGGTGAGCGTTCCGTCGTCCCTGATGGGCGCCGCCCATGCGGCACCCCCTCCGGCCTCGGAGGACTCGCCGATCAGCACCGATCTCGTCTCGTTGACCCCCACCTCCCTCGCGCCCGGCGGGGTGCTCGAGGCGCAGGTGGACGTGACCAACACCTCCGAGCGGCCGCTCTCGGAGCTCGCCCTCGAGCTGCGCACCCGCACCGCCCGGGTCACCGACCGCGAGGCTCTCGAGACCTGGCAGACCGATGCCACGCTCGACTCCACGGGCACGCCGCTCGCGCTCTCCGGGGCCGAGGCGCGGCTCGAGCCCGGCGAGACGGCGCGTCTCACGGTGCGGATCGACGCCGACGAGCTGGGCTACGCGGAGGCCTCCTACTACTGGGGCACCCGCCGGATCGCGCTCACCGTCACGGCGGAGGACGAGGCGCTGTCCACGCTGCGCACCTTCGTGGTGTGGCGCCCGGCCGACGCCGACGCCGCGATCACCCAGTCGGTGCTGCTGCCCGTCGCCGCGGAGGACGCCTCCGCGATGGTGACCGATCCGGAGGGCTACGCCGAGTCGGCGGAGTCCGGGCGCCTCGCCTCCGTGAGCACCCTGGCGCAGCGGGAGGACGTGGACTGGTGGCTGGACCCGGCGCTGCTGGACCCGCCGATGATGCCGGTGGACGGCGACGCACCGGCCGACGACGGGCAGGTGGTGCGCCGGTACGCGGCCGAGCCCACCGCGGCGGCGCTCGCCACCACGCTCGAGGAGTTTGTGGGCGCGCGGACGGTGCTGGCGATGCCGTACGCACAGTCCGACCTGGTGAGCCTGGGAGCCGCCGACGCCGACGCCCTCGCCCGCGCGGTGCAGGAGCACGGCGACGCGGCCTGGTCCTCGGCGGGGATCGTGCCGGTCGCCTCCGCCCTGCCCCTCGAGGGCAGCGCCGCCTCCGCCTCCGCTCTCGAGGCGGCGGCCGCGGCCGGAGGCACCGCGGCGGTGCTGCCCTCCAGCTCCCTGCGGGAGGATCCGCGCTCGAGCATCACCCCGAGCTCGGTGGGGGTGCACCGCACCGACAGGCGCTCGCTGGCCCTGCTCGCCCCCGACCCGGTGCTCTCCGACGAGTTCTCGCTCCTCGCCGAGGGCTCGGACGCGGAGCAGACCCGCCAGCGTCTGCTCGCGGAGACCGCCACCATCGCCTCGGAGTACACCACCGCGCCGCGGCACCTGCTGATCACCCCGTCGGCCGAGGCGGTGCTGGACCCGGAGGCCGCTGCGGCGACCCTCGACGCCTTCGAGGAGGCGCCCTGGATCGAGACGGGCCGCACCTCCTCGCTGCTGCAGGCGGCGGCCGGCGAGGACTGGACCACCGACCCCGCCGACGACAGCGGTGCGCTGTACGCGCTCGGCGAGATCGAGGACGGCGAGATCCACCCCAGCGCCCCCGACGAGGACGGCCGCTGGAATCACCTGGAGAGCGCCGACCAGGCGGAGCTGTTGGATCCCGAGGCGCTCACCGCCCTCGGCGAGGCCTACGAGCAGGTGGACGTGATGGGCGCGGCGATGGAGGACGACGCCCCGCTGGAGGCGCCGCGCCTGGAGATCCTCGCCGGCACCTCGCAGCGCTGGCGCGGCGACCCCGAGCTGCCGCTGGCCCGCGCCCAGGAGGCCTCCGCCCTGGTCACGGCGTTGCAGGACCGCATCCAGGTGGTGCCGGCCTCCGGGTACAACGTCATCTCCGACCAGGTGAGCGTGCCCATCACCCTCAGCAACGATCTCGACACCCCGATCACCGTGCGGGTGGAGGTCACCTCCGACAAGCCCCTGGTGCAGGTGGGCGAGCCGGCGGTGGTGGAGGTGCCCGCGCGCGGGCAGGTCGACGCCGCCGTGGACGTCGAGGCGATCGCCAACGGCGAGGTGGTGCTCACCACGGTGGTCACCACCGAGGACGGCCGCGCTCTCAACGCTCCGGTGGACGTGCCGCTGACCGTCAACCCGTCGTGGGAGAACTGGACCACGCTGGTGCTGGTGATCGCGATGGGCCTGCTGGTGGTGGTGGGCGTGGCCCGGGCCCGACGGACCGGCTCCGCCGCGCGCGCCCCCGCCGTGCGGGGTCCCGAGGAGCCGGAGGAGCCGGCCCCCGCCGGGCCCTCCCGGGAGGAGCCCGGCGCCGAGCGGGAGGTGTGGCCGGGCGGCAGCGGCCCCGCCGCCTCCGGCGCCCCTCCAGATCCGACCGAGAAGAACAGAGAATGAGCACCACCCGACGGGTCCACCACATCCCCCGCCACCGCCGTCACGGCGCCCCCGCCAGCAGCTCCACCCTGCTGCGGGCGAGCGTGGTGATGGCGGCGGGGTCGATGGTCTCGCGCCTGCTCGGCTTCGTGCGCACCTTCCTGTTCGGCGCGATCCTGGGCGGGTCGATGTCCGCCGCGGCGAACGCCTTCAGCGCCGCGAACACCCTGCCCAACACGATCTGGCTGCTGGTGGGCGGCGGCACGCTGAACGCGATCCTGGTGCCCGCCATCGTCCGCGCCGTGAAACGGCCGGACCGCGGCAGCGACTACATCTCGCGCCTGATGACCCTGGTCGCCGCGGTGTCCCTGGGCGTGACCGCGGTGTGCCTGGTCGCGGTGCCGCTGCTGCTCACGCTCACCAGCGGCGTGCTTCCGCCTGCCACGTACGCGCTGGCGGTCCAGCTGGGCTACTGGATGATGCCGCAGATCTTCTTCTCCGCCCTGTACGTGATGTGCGGGCAGCTGCTGAACGCACACGACTCCTTCGGCCCGTACCAGTGGGCGCCGGTCGTGAACAACCTCGTGGGCATCCTCGGCGCCGCCCTGTTCCTGGGGCTGTGGGGCACCGTGGGGGACCCGTCGCAGTGGACGATGTCGATGATCCTCGCGATGGCGGCGATCAACGTGGGCGGCTCCGCCGCGCAGGTGCTGTTCCTGTTCTGGTACGTCAAGGGGCTGGATCTGCGGCTGCGACCGACGTGGGGGCTGCGCGGTCTGGGGCTGGGCAAGCTCAGCCGGATCGGTCTGTGGTCGCTGGCGATGCTGGGGCTGGGCCAGCTGGGCATCTGGGCGTCCCGCTGGGCCACGAACGGGGCGGTGCGGATGACGGAGCAGCACCAGGGCTCCCCGGAGATCGCCGCCCGCTACCCGGCGCTGCTCACCATGGAGTGGGCCTACCTGGCCTTCATGATCCCGCAGGGCATCATCGCGGTCACCCTGGTCACGGCCGCGTTCCCCTCGATCTCGCGCAGCGCGGCGGAGGCCGACCACGCCGGGGCGCTGGCCCGCTACAGCGAGACGAACCGTCTGCTCGCGGTGCCGATGATGCTGTGCACGGCGGTGTTCGTCGCGCTGGCGGGGCCGATCATGTGGGTGATCGGCGGCGGCACCGGCGAGATCGGGGCGCGCGCCAACGGCACGGTGCTGGTCGCGTACATGCTGGGACTGGTGCCGTTCGCCTCGCTGTACCTGATCAAGCGCGTGTTCTACGCCTACGAGGACGCCCGCACCCCGTTCCTCGCCCAGATCCCGATCGCCGCGATCACGGTGCTGTCGGTGCCGGTGATCCTCACCGCCGTGGACCCCCGGTACGCGGCGATGGCGGCGGCGGGCGCGACCAGTCTCGGCAACCTCGCCGCCTGGCTGCTGGGGATGTGGCAGCTGCGCCGGCTCGCCGCCCGCCACCGCACCGCACCGCCCAGTGCGCGGGAAGGGCTGGGGCTGTTCGCGATGCTGGGCGGTGCCGCGGTGCTGGCCTGGGCCGTGGGCGCCGGTCTGGTGCACCTGGCCGGGGACCTGATGTGGAGCCACCGCGCCGTGGCGGTGCTGCTGGGAGGCCTGGTGGGGGTGGTGATGACCGCGGTGTTCGTGGCGGTGGCATACCTGCTCGGCGTGCCGGAGGTGCGGCGCCTGGTGGCGACGGCACGGCGTCGGCTGGGCCCGATCTCCCGTCGACTGCGCAGGGTGACCTCGTAGCATGGCGGACGCACGGGACGGGCACACCGCCGCCGGACGAGGAGAAGGACGGTCCGTGAACACGAACCCCCAGTCGGACGCACTGCGCTCGAGGTGGACCCTGCAGGGGAGGATCCCGCTGTCGGGTGTCGCCGAGGGCGCGGTGTGGCGTCGTGCCCGCACCGTCGCGACCGGCGAGGACGTGGTGCTGTTCATCGTGGAGGGAGAGGCCGCGCTGGAGGCGGCCGACGCGGTGCGCCGCGCCTACCTGGTCGAGGATCCGCACCTGCTGCCCGTGCGCGACATCGTGGTGCTCGACGATCCGCGGGAGGACGGCGGCGCACCGCAGGCGAACGCGAGCGGCGAGGCCGGGGGCGGGCCGATCACCGTGGTGGAGTACCCGCTGCCGTCGGCGCCGCCGCTGGCCGCGCTGCTGGCAGAGGGGGCGCTGCACCCCGAGACCGCGCGCGCGGTCGTGGGCGAGGCCGCCAGCGGGCTGGAGACCGCGCGCCGCCGCGGGGTGCGCCATCAGCTGCTCGACTCCAATCGCGTGTTCGTGGACACCCGCAGCGGGGCCGTCACCGTGCTGGGCGTGGGGGTGGAGGCCGCCGCGCATCCGGGCCTGGACCGCTCCCGCGAGGTGGCCTCCTTCCAGGACACCGCCGCCCTGGTGGCGCTGCTGTACCGGGCGCTGACGGGCCGCAGCCCGCGGCCGGGGGCGGACGGCACCGTGCCGCGGCCCTCCGCGGTGGTGGACACCCCGGTCCCGGAGGACCTCGACCTGCTGTGCGACCTGGTGCTGAACGACTCGGCCGAGGTGGTGCCGGAGACGACGCGCGGCCTGATCGAGGCGCTCGAGCCGTGGCAGTCGATCCCGGTGACGCTCGAGGCGTACTCGCGGGCCGGGCAGGAGGCCGCCCCGGTGGAGGAGGCGCCGACGCCCACGCCGACGGAACGGGACAGCGGGGACCCCGAGACGGCCCCCGCGACGCCGGCTCCCGCGACGGCGTCGCCCCCTGCGGAGGAGTCAGATCCCGCGGCGGCGTCGACCGCTCCGGCGGAGTGGGCTCCCGCGGCGGCGTCGCTCCCTGCGGCGACGTCAGCTCCTGCGGCGGCCCCGGGCGGGGTCCAGGCGCCGACCGCGCACACCACGGCGTCGGAACCCTCCGCCGCCGAGTCCGCCCCCTCGCAGCCTGCAGCCACGCAGCCCACCTCGTCGGAGCAGGGCGCCGATCCGGAGGCGGACGCCGCACGGCGACGCACCGCCGAGGAGGCGCGTGGGCTGGTGGACGACCTGCACCTCACCGAGAAACGCAGCACCGCCGCGTTCCCCGGTCACCTCGACATCACCGGACCGCCCCCGCCGGCCGCCCCCGCCCCGCCCGTCCCGGAGGAGCAGACGCCGAGCGCGGCGCCGCCGGCCGCACCCCCCGCGGAGTCGGGGTATCCGGCGCGCACCTCGGGCACGCACTGGCCGCTCGCCCCCACCCAGCCGGCCTCCGCCTCGGCCCCGCAGACCGGAGCGGCGGCCGCCGCGGTCGCGGCCCCCACCCCGGACGTCGCCGCCCCCACGCCGAATGCCGCGGAGGAGCCCGCGTCTCCGGCCGCCGACACCTCGGCGCCCGCCTCCCGCACCGGCTCCGACACCAGCTCCAGCTCCAGCTCCAGCTCCAGCTCCAGCTCCAGCTCCAGCTCCAGCGAGCCTCCTACGGCGCCCGCCGCTCCGGTCGAGGCCACCGCCCCGCTGGACCCTGTCCGCACCGACGGGCCGATCGTCGTGCACGGGCGGTCCCGCTCGGTGCTCGAGGATCCCCCGGACGAGGAGACCGTCCCCGCCTCCCGCAGCTCCCTGCTGCGGGACGTGGTGGGTGTCGCGGTGGACCATGACGCGGCGGAGACCTTCGCCCTGGGCCCGCAGGACCGCGAGAAGCGCTCCCTGCAGTCGCAGTGGATCATCATCGGCGGCGCCATCATCGTGATGATCGCGCTGGTGGTGGCGCTGACCTCGATCACCTCCGACGTGCGCGAGATGCTCGAGGACCCGCTGGCCACCTCTCAGGCGCCCGAGACCACCGCTCCGGCCGAGGAGGAGGAGACGAGCTCGGCCCCGGTGGAGCCGACCCCCACGGAGTCGGAGGAGCCCGATCTCCCCGCGCCCGAGATCGCGAACGTGGAGCTGTTCGAGGACGGCGGCGGGGACCCGGACCACACCGACCAGCAGGACCGCCTCACGGACGGCGACCCCTCCACGTACTGGTCGACCCAGCACTACGGCAGCCCGGACTTCGGCGGCCTCCACGGCGGGCTCGGCATCCGCCTGCAGTTCGCCGAGCCCTCCACCTTGAACGCGGTCACGCTCACCACCGCCCTGAACAACGGCGGCACCGTGGAGCTCCGTGCCCTGAACGACGACGGCTCCCTCGGGGACGTGCTCACCAGCGGCGAGTTCGTGGGCGACGGCGAGGTGCGCCTGGAGACCCCCGAACCGCTGGAGGCCGAGCAGGTGGCGCTGTGGATCACCGAGCTGCCGCCGGACAGCCGGGAGTCGGGCCGGTTCCGCGCCCGGATCGCGGAGATCGAGGTCGAATGAGTCCCGCCCCGCCGGGACGGCCCACCCGGCAGGCCCGCACGGAGCGCCGACCGCGCTTCGGCACCATGCTGGGCATCCCGGTGCCGTTGGTGCTGCTCGCGCTCGTGGCCGCCGCGCTGCTGGGGGTGCAGCTCGCGGGCGCCCTGGAGCAGACCACGGCCGGGCGCACCCGCTCCGTGACCACCTCCACGGACACGGTGCCCGGCGCTGGGAAGAATTCCGCTGGCGATCCCGTTCTCACGGAGGCGACCCTCGGCACCGAGGTGCAGCGTCTGGTCGACACCGGCACGATCCAGCCGATGACGAGCTTCGACGCGGCCCAGTGCCTGCGCGAGCAGGGGGTGAGCGATTCGATCCTGATCCTGGAGGAGGTGGCATGGGGCGGCGACGGGACGGCCGGCTGGTTGCTGGTGCACGGCCCGATGGACCGCGAGACGCTGCGCGCCAACGGCGGCATCGTCTCCGCCACCGTGGTGCTGCCCAGCTGCGGCACCGGCGACGAGGACCGCACGCCCGCCGAGGATCTGCTGTGGTCCGGCGACGTGATGATCGGCGCGCTCTGACTCCGCCGCTGCCCACCGCGGCACACCTGCTCCATACTTGACGGCGGTCCTCCCGCCGACCGCCCACCCTCCCACCGGAAGGACATCCACCATGTCTCAGCCCATCCAGGCCCTCAACATCCTCGGCGGCCCCACTCCGAGCGCACAGCCCGTGCCCGCCGCCGCACCGCAGGACGAGACCGTCCACGAGGTGATCATCGTGGGCTCGGGCCCCGCCGGCTACACCGCCGCGATCTACACCGCCCGGGCGGAGATGAAGCCGATCGTGATCGCCGGTGCCCTCGACGCCGGCGGCGCCCTGATGACCACCACGGACGTGGAGAACTTCCCCGGCTTCCCTGAGGGAATCCAGGGACCCGAGCTCATGACCAGCCTGCAGGAGCAGGCCGAGCGCTTCGGCGCCGAGGTGATCTACGAGGACGCCACCGAGCTGGAGCTCGAGGGAGAGGTCAAGACGGTCACGCTCGACGACGGCACCGTCTACCGCGCGAAGTCCCTGATCCTCACCACGGGATCCGCCTACCGCAAGCTGGGCATCGACGGCGAGTCGCAGCTCTCCGGCAAGGGCGTGAGCTGGTGCGCCACCTGCGACGGCTTCTTCTTCAAGGACCAGGACATCGTGGTGGTGGGCGGCGGCGACAGCGCCGTGGAGGAGGCCACCTTCCTCACCCGGTTCGGGAAGTCCGTGACCCTGGTGCACCGTCGTGACGAGCTGCGCGCCTCGAAGATCATGGCGCGGCGCGCCGAGGCCGATCCCAAGCTCGACTTCGCGTGGAACAGCGAGGTGGTGAGCATCAACGGCGCAGAGAAGGTGGAGTCCGTGACCCTGCGCGACACCGTGACGGGGCAGGAGCGGGTGATGCCCACCTCGGCCGTGTTCGAGGCGATCGGTCACCTTCCGCGCACGGATCTGGTGCGTGGCAAGCTCGAGCTCGACGACGAGGGCTACATCGTGTGCCAGGGACGCTCCACCTACACCTCGGTGCCCGGCGTGTTCGCGGCGGGAGACGTGGTGGACCACACCTACCGGCAGGCCATCACGGCCGCCGGCACCGGCTGCCAGGCCGCGCTGGACGCCGAGCGCTGGCTCGCCGACCAGGCCGCCGCCGACGTTGACGCCGACGCCGACGCCGACGAGGAGCAGGTCGCCGGCGTCGCCGGATGACGACCGACACTCCGCCGGCGGCGGACATGGAGGGCTCCGAGGGCAGGGTGGCCCCGGAGCCCTCTGCCATGCCGCCCGGCGACAGGCCGCGGACCGTGGTGGTGCTCGTGAGCGCCTCATGGGCCGGGCCGTCCCGGCCGGCGCCCACGGTGCTGCGCGAGCTCTCACGGCGCTGGGGCGGCGAGCCGGCCGCCCTGCTCATCGAGGATCCCGCGGACGCGCTCCTGGAGACCTGGCAGGTGGAACATCTCCCCACGTGGCTCGCGTTCCGGCGGGTGCAAGAGGGGCAGACTCCCTCGGCAGCAGGTGACCGTATCGAGGCCGCGGACCGTACCGAGGCCAGGGACCGCACGGAGGCCAAGGACCGCACGGGATCCGGGGACCAGAGGGGCGACGGCCCCGCCCAGGCCCCGGACGACGCGGCCCCGGGATCGCCCGAGGGTGCCGACACGCCCGCCGCGGCTGTCGAGGAGCCCCATGCCGGAACGTCCACGCGGAGTGGGGTCCCGCTCGTGCTCACAGGGCTGGAGGGCACCACGCCCACCGGGGAGCGGCTCTCCCTGCCCGGCCGCTGGCAGATGGTCCGGCGGCGCAGCGGGGCACTGCCCAAGCACGTGGTCGAGGCGGAGTTCGGTCCCGCCTCCACCTGAGAAAAGCGGACGGGTGAGGGGCTGTCAAGTCCTCTGCTACCCGATGTCCTGACGTGCGGGGACAGCGTTGTACACAGAATCGTCCACATCGCCGTCCACACGATGGGGGGCGTGTATCCACAGAGTTATCCACAAGCGAGTGTGGACACCATGGCTGCCGAGTGGGACACCCCATGACCCCGGAAATGCCTCTGACCTGCGTGTTTGCAGTGTCTGGGTGCCGCCGAGGTGGTCGATCGGGTGCACCGCTCCGCTCACTCCGCCGAATTGTCCACAACGCTGTCCACCACGGCAGCTCCGGTATGCACACGGACTGGGGACAACGTCAGACCGACTCCACCACGCTCTGATGTTGCGCGTGAAACCTCCTCTCCCGGCGCTGGCTCACGAGGCCGCGCTGTCGCGGGGCCGTGCAGCAGCGGGCAGAGCCGTACGTCGTCCCGTCGCGTTGAGTTTCGCGTGAAACTCACGCCCGTCGACGGAGCGACGGGTCCGCATGCAGTGTCGCCCGGCGGCGCCATGTGCGTCGCAGGGGAACAGCACAGGACCCACGCGTTGTCGCGACGACGAGTTTCACGTGAGCTGGTCTTGTCGATGAAAGCGCCATCGGACGACGCTGATGGCACAGAGTGCACCGGGCCGCAGGCGTGGAGACGTACGGCGAGACGTGGCGTGTGGGCCGCACAGAGTCGAGGGAGCTTGACGGCACAACGTGGACGGCGCACGTGCAGCCTGACTCCGTGCTGTGCGTCGAGGCGAATCGCCCGAGTTTCCCGTGAAACGCCGGGCAGCGGAGGGGTGCGGCGTGCCGCTCTTCCACCCGAGCTCCACTGCTCGCGCCCGGAGGAGTGAGTGATTCAGTTTCGCGTGAAACCTCGAGCGACGCGGACAACGTCGATTCTCGATAGGCTCGTCTAGTGCACGTGAGAGGTGGGCGTTCCACGTGGAACGCTTCGTGGGGTCTGCGTCGTGGGCACATCCGCCAGGCCGGGTGCCAGCGCGCTCTTCGCGCGCTCTCCCGGGGACGCGTCGTGCTGGCGGCTCACTCAGTGAGCGCGTGCCATACCTCTTCCGGATGATGAGGGGCAGAGTTTCCTGTGAAACCACTATGAGAGGCCGTCGCGGCAGCGCTCGTCGCAGACGCGGCGGCGCGGGGACGGCTACGAGATCCTGCGGTGGCACGTTTCCCGTGAAACGCATCCAGCTATTTCCCGCGCACCGATAGCAGCCCCGGGCCCACCTAGAGTGAACGACCCTCTCCCCGCCTCTCACGTCGGCGCCCCGGGGAGATGTCACGTGCTGCGCACTCACCGCCGTTTCCCGTGAAACTCCAGCGCTCCAGTACGGGACCTTCGGCATCACACCATTCCCGCCCAGTGCCATCGCATGAGCACGGACGGACGCCGTCTTCGCCTGAGCCGGCACTGCGCTAGCGAAGACAGACGTGGCGACCTCCGCCGCCCGAACGAACACAGGCAGCTTCACGCGCAACTGTGCGAGCGCATGAGGGGAGCCGCACGCGCAGCGCGAGCCTCAGCGCTCGGCACACTGCATGAACAGCGCGCAACATCCTGAGTCCATGGTCCATCCTCCCGCCATCGCTCATCTCCTTCGACGCGACGGGATTTGTGCACGCCCCACGCCACTCCGCACCGATTCCTCCCAATCCTCAGCGCCATGCGGCGATGACGATCGGGCCAACGCGCTCTGCGGCATGTTTCACGTGAATCTCCCAGCCCGCCCCTCCTCACGGGAGTCCCGGTGAACAAGGGCGGCACGATAACACGACTGCTGTTCCACGTGGAACGCCCGCAGCCCCGGCGCGTCACGCTGTGGCCAACCGACAGCGCCCGGGGAGGGGGCAGCGCGCGCAGCGCCCCTCCACACGTCAGGGCCACGGATTCCGAGGCGGGGGCGGGACTGCACGTCGGACCAGATGCGGAGTCGCTAGCGTCACGCCGACTTCGGCCCGTGAGAAGACGGCCAGTGGCTGTTCCACGGGAAACCACCGCCCGTGCACTGCCAGGACTATGCACCGTCCACCGGCTGCTCGTCACAACCGTACGCTCGACACGCTCCCTGTCTCCCATGTCTCTGTGATGACACTCCGTGGCGGTCATCATGCGTGACCAATGCGCGCCTTCATCACGCAGCATTCGTGGTTTCACGCGAAACGCCATGCTTCAGTGCGGGTATGCGGCATCTCGCGGAGTCAGCGGAGTGCCCAGACGAGAGTTCGCACCAACTGAGACACACCAGGACTCAAAGTTCCACGGGAAACGTCACTCCGGGGACATCCACGTCGTGCTGCCCATCGTCCCGAGAGATCCGACGGGGGGCGCCGCGTGCCCGCCATCGACCACAGAGCGTCGCACCGTCCGACGCCGAGCGTCCCCGGCCTGCCCTGCAGGGGCATGAGTCGCCGCGCACACCGGTCTCCGCAGGGACTCGCTCGACGCCGGCGCGCCGCTTTCTGCCCGATGTTCCCCGTGAAACTCCAAGAGATCCGGCCGCGCGGCGCGCCGTGTGCGACCAATCCTCGCACCACGGACCAGACGCTCATCACCACCGACGCCGGGGACCGCCCCCGAGTGCTCCAGCGCGCAGGCGCGAGGAGAACGTCGAGTGCGCTGCCCATCCATCATGGGGGGGCGCCGCCACCGCACGGCCAGGGCGATCGCGGAGGGCGGCGGGTGCCCCTCGTCGCCGAATCCGTCCGCGTCGACGCGTTGTCCACATCGTCGTGCACATCGGTGGACAACTCGTGTCGCGGGGGCTGACCTGCCTGGACAGTCGGTGACGGGGGCTGTGAGCAGCCCTGCGTACTCCCTGTCCTGTCTGTTATGACATTTGAGACGTTCTTGTCATTTCCATAATGGAGGGGGCGTTCCCTGCCCGTCCCTCGCTCCTGCACCGCACTCCGCCGTGGTGGCGCCGTCGGCGCCGCATGCCCTGCATCTCGCGCCGTGTCCTGCATACAGAAGAGGGGACCCGCCGACTCGGCGGGTCCCCTCCACGGCGTGGTGCCGTCGCGATCAGCTCTCCACTGTTCCCTCCGCGGGCAGATCGATGTCGAGGCCGATGTTCTCCACCAGTCGCTCGAGGTCCTCCAGGTTCGTGAACTCGAGGGTGATGCGCCCCTTGCGCTTGCCCACATCGATGCGCACCGGCGCCTCGAGGCGGTTTGAGAGGCGGCTGGTCAGGTCGACCACGTGCGGGTCGTAGGTGCTCCGACGCACGGTCCTGGTACCCGTCTGCTGCTGACCACCACGAGCCACCAGCCGCTCCACCGCGCGCACGGACAGACCCTCCTGCACGATCCGCTGGGCGAGCTCCTCCATAAGGGTGGGATCGTCCAGCGAGAGCAGAGCGCGGGCGTGTCCCGCACTGATGGCGCCGCTGGCCAGCCGGCGCTGCACGAGCGCCGGCAGGCGCAGGAGACGCAGGGTGTTCGTGATCTGAGGGCGGGAACGGCCGATCCTGTCCCCGAGCTCGTCCTGCGTGCAGCCGAAGTCGTCCAGCAGCTGCTGGTACGCGTTGGCCTCCTCCAGCGGGTTCAACTGGGTGCGGTGCAGGTTCTCCAGCAGGGCGTCGCGCAGGAGATCGTCGTCGCTGGTCTCCCGGATGATCGCGGGGATCGACTGCAGGCCGGCCCGGCGTGCCGCGCGCCAGCGACGCTCGCCCATGACGAGCTCGAAGGACTCCCCGTCCGGCGTGACCGGGATGGGACGCACCACCACGGGCTGGAGGACACCGACCTCGCGCAGCGAGTAGGCGAGCTCGTCGAGCTCGTCCTCGTCGAACATGGTGCGGGGATTGCGCGGGTTCTCGCGCACCTCGTGGATCGGGATCTCGGCGAACTCCGCGCCGGGCACCGCGAGCAGCGCATTCGGCTCCCCGCCGTGCTGCTCCTCGGCGGTCCGGGGCTCCGTGGTCGCCGGCGAGGACGGCGTCGCCTGCTCCGAGGGCTGGGACTGCTGGCTTGTTCCGGGCTGTGCCGCCGGCTGCTCGGCGGCCGCCGACTCCTCGCCCGTCGACGAGGCATCGCCTGCCGGCTCCTCGTCGGTCGCCGGCGCCTCCTGAGACGTCGCGGCGGACTCCGACGTCGGGGCGGCCTCGGCACCGGGCGCGTCCTCCGTCGTCGACTCGGTCGGCGCGGCTCCGGCCTCCTCCCCGGCAGCGGACTCCGCCGCTGCAGAGGATGCCGACGGGGCCTGCGAGGGGGCGTCGGCCGGGGCCTGCGTGCTCTCGGGCTGGGCCGGCGTGGGGGTGACGGTCTCGACGTCCACCACGGGGCTCTCCTCCACCGCCGGAGCAGTGGACGCGACCTTCGTGCTGGACGTGGAGGTCGCGGAGGTCTTCCGAGTGCTCGAGGACCCGGTGCTCGAAGTCCCGGTGCGCGTCGACCCCGTGCGCGTCGACGCCGAGCTCTTCACCCCAGAGCTCTTCGACCCGGAGCTCTTCGACCCCGAGCGCTTCGCCCCAGAGCTCTTCGCCCCGGAATTCGTCGAGGTCGGCGTCGTCGCGTCGGAGCTCGCCGACCCTGCGCTCGTGGAACCGGAGCTCGACGACCCGGCCGCCTTCGCGGTCGCGCTCTTCGACCTCGTGCCCGTGGAGCCGGCGCTCTTGCCCGCCGTGCTCTTCCCGGAAGTGCTCTTCCCGGTGGCGGCCTTCCCGGAGGTGCTCATGCCCGCGGTGTCCGCGGACGTCGTGCCCTTCGAGCCGGCGTTCTTCGACGAGCTGCGGGAGGTGGAGGAGCGGCCCGTCCGGCTCGAGGTGCCTGCGGACGAACTCGACGAGGAGCCGCTGGTGGTCTCCTGCGCGGTCTCCGCCGCGACGTCGGGCGTGCCCGACCGCGTGGTCGCCCCGGTGCGGCGGCTCGAGGCCGCCGCGGTGCGGCCGCGGCGCTCGGCCGCGGCGCGGGCCATGCCCACGGCGAGGTCCCGGTTCCCGTTGCGCTCACGCCGCGCGGACTCCTCGGAGACGGACTCCCCGGAGAAGAACATGTCCACCGGCCGCGTCGCGGAGGGTCCGCGGTCCGTCTCGGAGTCGGGGCGCGTGCGCGTGCGAAGCTCCTGCTCCGGAGCGGGGGTCGCGCCGGCGCCCGGGATCAGGGCACCGAGTCCTCGCCCGAGTCCTCGCTTCTGCGTCATGGCCGTCGTCCTTCCGAGAAATGTCGTCGCCGTCGTGAACTCCGCTCCTGCGGCGCGCGGCGTCGCGCCGTGGAGCGGTGGTGCGTGGTCAGGGAGCTGATCGGGTGTTCAGCTCGTAGGCGGCCGCACGGTACGCGAGGGCGCCGCTGGAGCCGGGATCGTAGGTGAGCACGGTCTGTCCGTAGCTCGGCGCCTCCGAGATCCTCACCGAGCGGGGGATCGTGGTCTCGAGCGTCTGCTCGGGGAAGTGGTCGCGCACGTCCTGGGCCACCTGCGCGGCCAGCCGGGTGCGGGCGTCGTACATCGTCAGCATGATCGTGGAGACCACGAGATCCGGGTTCAGGTGCTGGCGGACCAGCTCGATGTTGTTCAGCAGCAGGGTGAGCCCCTCCAGCGCGTAGTACTCCGCCTGGATCGGGATCAGCACCTCACGGGCCGCCACCAGCGCGTTGACCGTGAGCAGGCCCAGCGAGGGCGGGCAGTCGATGAGCACGTAGTCCACCGGGTCCAGTCCCTGCGCCTGGCGCTCCTCGAGGTGGTCTCGGATCGCATTGCGCAGCCGGTTCTCGCGGGCCACCAGCGAGACCAGCTCGATCTCGGCGCCGGAGAGGTTGATCGTCGCCGGCGCGCAGGAGAGCCCCGGCATCTCGGGGACGTCCTGGACCACCTCGGACAGCGGCGCGGACTCCACCAGCACCTCGTACATGCTCGGCACCTCGGCGTGGTGCTCGATGCTCAGCGCCGTGGAGGTGTTCCCCTGCGGATCCGCGTCGATCACCAGGACGTTCAGCCCGCCCATGGAGAGCGCGGCGGCGACGTTGACGGTGGTGGAGGTCTTGCCCACCCCGCCCTTCTGGTTGGCGACGGTGATGATCCGGGTCTGTGCCGGCCGGGTGAACTCGAGCCCCTCGAGCTGGCGGCGACGGGCATGATCCCGGGTGAGCTCGCGCATCAGCGGAGTGTCTTCCATCGCGCCGTTCCCCCGGGAGGACTCCTCGCGCTGTTCAGCCACGTGCGTCTCCCTTCCTGGTCGCCGTCGCACGGCGACGCACTTGGACCACTGTAGTGGGAACCTCGACCTCGCCCACCCCGTACCGGGTGATGGTCGGGTCCACGCCCCCGAGCTTCCTGAGCACCTTCTGGGCCGCGTCGACCTCGTCCGCCGCGGAGGAGCCCTTCATCGCCAGCAGCGCCCCGCCCTCGGCCACCAGCGGGAGGGTCCAGCGGGAGAGCTTGTCCAGCGCGGCGACCGCGCGGGCGGTGACCGCGTCGAAGGTGCGCACCCCGTGCAGCTCCTCCGCCCGGGCGCGCACCACCTCGAGGCCCAGGTCCAGCGCGGCATCCACCTCCTCGAGCCAGGTGGTGCGGCGCTGCATCGTCTCCACCAGCGTCACCTCCAGGTCGGGGCGGGCGATCGCGATCACCACGCCGGGCAGGCCGGCGCCGGAGCCGACGTCCGCGAGAGTGCGGACCGACGGGTCGATCGCCTCGGTCATCAGCGCGCAGTTCAGCAGATGGCGCTCCCAGAGACGGTCCACCTCCCGCGGCCCGATCAGCCCGCGCTCGGTGCCCTGCTCGGCGAGCAGCGCGACGAAGCGCTCGGCGAGCTCCAGTCGCTCGCCGAACAGGCGCTGGGCCGTGGGGCGGAGGGCATCGGGCAGCGGCGGCACGGCGGGCCTCAGGATGCCGGGTAGATGACGACGTGACGGCTCTTGCCGTCGCCGTCGGACTCGGAGCGCAGCCCCTCGCGCTTGGCGACGTCGTGGACCACCTTGCGCTCGAAGGGGTTCATGGCGCGCAGCGGCACGGCGGCGCCGGACTCCTTGGCCTCGGCGATCGCGGTGGCCGCGAGCTGCTCGAGATCCCCTTTGTGCTCGGCGCGGAACCCGCCGATGTCGAGCATCAGGCGCGAGCGGTGCCCGGTGCGGGTCTGCACGGCCAGCCGCGCCAGCTCCTGCAGGGCGTCCAGCAGCTCGCCCTTGGGCCGGTTCAGGCGGGCCAGCTGATCCGCGCCGCGGATCTCCACGGAGGCGCGGTCGCCGTCCACGTCGATGTCGATGTCGCCGTCCAGATCGGCGATGTCCAGCAGCTCCTCGAGGTAGTCGGCGGCGATGTCGCCCTCCTCCTCGAGGCGGCGCAGGCGCTCCTCGGCGCTCTCCGCGTCCTGCTCCTCGGCGTCGTCGGCGTCGACGGCCTCTCCCGCGCCGCTCACGGCGCCCGCGGCCGGTGCGGCCTCGTGGTCCGGTGCGGGGGACGACGTCGACTCGGCGGACGAGGCGGTCTCGGCCTGCGCCTCGTCCGCCTCCGGGACCTGCTGCGCGGCGTCGGTGCCGGCCTCGGACAGATCGGGGGTGGTCTCGTTCATTCGGGTCCTCCGGGGAATCCTGGGATGAGGGGGTGCGCCTCGGGAGCGACCGTGCTCCCGAGGGGCGAGGTCACTTCTTCCGCTTCTTCTTCGCGTTCTTGTGCAGCGCGTTGGAGCCCTTCGGCGGCGTGGGGGTCTCGCCGGCGGCCGCCTGCGCCTGTCGGCGCTCCTCGGCGGCCTTGGCGCGGGCCTCGCGGGCGCGCTCGAGCTTCTCCTCGTCGGTGAGCTTCCTGCCGCCCTTGTTCTTCGCCGAGGGCTGGATGCGGATGTTCCGCTCCGGCTCGGGATCGGGCTCGGCCACCTTCTTCGGCGGCGTGAACTCCAGCGGCTCCAGGCCCTTGCGCTCGCGCTTGGCGTTGATGCGGTCGTGGCGCTCCTTCTCCGCGTCGGAGCCGGGGGTGGGGGTGGCGCGGATGACGATGTACTGCTGGCCGAAGGTCCAGATGTTGGTGGTGAGCCAGTAGATCAGCACACCGATGGGCATGCCCGGCCCCGTGATCACGTAGATGAACGGGAGCATGTACAGCATCATCTTCTGGGTGCTGGCCATGGGGCCCTCGAGGGCCGCCTTGGGCATGTTCTTCATGGTCAGCTCCTTCTGGGTGAAGAAGGTGACCGCGCACATCGCGAGGATGATGACACCGGAGACGATCCGGGTGGTGAGCCCGCCGTCGCCGGCGTTGAGGAAGCTGTCGGCGATGGTGACGCCGCCGAAGAGGGTGGAGTCCGAGGCGCTCCGGGCCAGCTCGGTGGTGAGCGGGCCGAAGGGCTCGCCGGCGGCGGCATCGGGCAGCTTGTTGAACAGCACCCGGAACAGGCCGAAGAAGATCGGCATCTGCAGCAGGATCGGCAGGCACGAGGAGAACGGGCTGGCGCCGGCCTCCTTGTACAGGGCCATGGTCTCCTCCGCCATCTTCTGGCGGGACTCCTGGTCCGTCTTGCCCTTGTACTTCTTCTGGACGGCCTGCAGCTCGGGCGAGACCATCTGCATCGCGCGGGAGGCACGGATCTGGCGCACGAACAGCGGGATGATCAGCGTGCGGACCACCACGGTGAGGCCCACGATCGAGAGCACCCAGGTGAGGCCAGAGTCCGGCTCCATGAACACGGACAGCAGCGCATGGAACTTCACCATGAGCCATGCGACGGCCCACTCGATCGGATACAGGGGGTTCATCGGCCTGGTCTTCCTGCCGCACGGATGCGCATGTCGCTCATGCGAGGTGTCGGCTGTGGTCGGGAGTCTCGGACAAGAGTAGGCCCTAGCGGGCCGGGCGCCGCAGTCGGCGTGGATTCCTCCACATGCCGGGAGCCGGCACCGGATCGGGCCCCCCGTGCGTGAACGGGTTGCAGCGCAGGATCCGCCAGGCGGTGAGCAGCGTCCCCTTCACCGCACCGTGCACCCGCAGGGCGTCCATGCCGTACTGGGAGCACACCGGGTCATAGCGGCAGGCGGGCGGCGTGTAGGGGGAGATCCCCTGCTGATAGCCCCGCACCGGGAGCATCAGGAGCCGGCGCGGCACCCGGGCGAGCGCCGCGAGCACCCCGGGCGCCGACCTCACGCGTCCTCCCGGCGGCGGGAGAGCTTGCGCTCGGCGGCGGCGAGGGCGGCGTCGACGTCGGCCCGCAGCGCCGCGAACGGCTGCTCGTCGATCCCCGGCAGCGCCCGCAGCACGATCGCGGAGCCCGGGGGGAACGTGCCCAGGTGGGGGCGGACGATCTCCCGCAGGCGACGGGTGACGCGGTTGCGCACCACGGCGTTGCCGATCTTCTTGGACACGACGAATCCCACGCGGGGTGCGTCCCCGCCCTGGCTCAGCAGGGAGAGGTGCACGACCACGTGGGATCGGGCGCTGCGCACGCCACCGCGGGTGACGGCGCGGAACTCGTCACCGGTGTGGAGCCGGTGCCGGGCCCATCTCACGGTGCGAGGAGAACCACGTCGCGCCTCCTGGAGGACGAGGGTCCTCAGGCGGAGAGCTCGGAGCGGCCCTTGGCGCGGCGGGCGTTCAGGATGGCGCGGCCGGCGCGGGTGCGCATGCGGGCGCGGAAGCCGTGCTTCTTGGCGCGGCGGCGGTTGTTCGGCTGGAACGTGCGCTTGCTCATGGTTCTCCTCGATCGTGGGCACGGACGTGCCCCTCGCGGTGGTCTGTGGTCTGCTGCACGAACGAGATGTCCGGGCGCACCCGCCGGGGCGGGGCGGCTGCCGAGGTCCGATCCGATGCCGGAGGGGAACCGCAGTGGATCCGGGAACCGTATCGGGACGGCGCGCAGCGCTGACTGCACGATTTTAGGCGCGGGGGTGCACCGGGTCAACGAGACCGGGCGCCAGGAGCGCGGTTGTGGCCGGATTCTCATTCCGGGCGGCGTGTCCCTGCGGGGCCGCGCCCGGCCGCGCGTGCAAGGCGGCCGACGGTCCCCGACAGGAGCGCGAGGCGCGAGATCCGACGAGGGAGAGCTGGGACTCAGCACCCGTTGTCCACACGTTCCATCCACAATACAGGGGATACTGTGGAAAACTGTCCCGACCGTCCCCGCCCCGCAGAGGAAACCCCTGATGAACGAGTCGAACGTCGACGAGATCTGGGAGCGCACGCTCCGGACCCTGCGCCGTGACGACGCCGTCTCCCAGCGGGTCATCGCCCTGCTCACGCTCTCCCGCCTGATGGCGGTGGTGGCGGACACCGCCCTGGTCGCAGCACCGTCGGCCTCGGCGAAGGAGCTGTTCGAGCATCGCGTGGCCGGGTCGCTCAAGGCCGCGCTGAGCGAGGCCACCGGGCGGGACATCCGCTTCGCGGTGACGGTCGACGAGTCCCTGCTGCTCGAGGAGGACGAGCCGGAGACCCCCGCCGCACCGCCTCTGACCTCCTCCTCCACCGCCGACAGTGCACACTCTGTGGACAACGCTGTGGACAACCTCTCCCAGGATGTCCACAGCGCGCCGTTCCGTCGGAACGAGGGCTCGGTGCTGCCCCCGCACACTGCGGCGGGACGCCCGGCGCTGCCCTCGAGCGGCTCGGCGGGCTCGGCGGCCGACGCCGGCGCGCAGCCCGACCCGTCCCTGCAGGGCCGCGGTCGTTCCGCCGACGACCCCAGCGCCTACGCGGGGCTGTCCACGTTCACCGGCGCCTCCGCCCCCTCTCCCGGACCGGTGCCTCGCCGCCGCCCTGCCCCGCCCGCCGGCGAGGGGACGATCGTCGAGGACTCCCGGCTGAACAGCAAGTACACCTTCGACACCTTCGTGATCGGCTCCTCGAACCGGTTCGCGCAGGCGGCGGCGTCGGCCGTCTCGGAGACCCCGGCGAAGGCGTACAACCCGCTGTTCATCTACGGCGGGTCGGGCCTGGGCAAGACCCATCTGCTGCACGCGGTGGGCCACTACGCCCAGAGCCTCTACCCCGACGTGGTGGTGCGGTACGTCAACTCCGAGGAGTTCACCAACGAGTTCATCAACTCGGTGCAGTCCGGCCAGTTCGGCAAGGCGCAGGAGTTCCAGCGCCGCTACCGCGACATCGACATCCTGCTCATCGACGACATCCAGTTCCTGCAGCGGGCGCCGGAGACGATGGAGGCGTTCTTCCACACCTTCAACACGCTCTACAACTCGGACAAGCAGATCGTGATCACCTCGGACCTGCCGCCGAAGGAGCTGGGCGGCTTCGAGGACCGCATGCGCTCCCGGTTCGAGATGGGCCTGATGACGGACGTGCAGCCGCCGGACCTGGAGACCCGCATCGCGATCCTGCGCAAGAAGGTGGCGCAGGAGAACACCGGCGAGGTCCCGCACGACGTGCTGGAGTACATCGCCAGCCACATCGCCACCAACATCCGCGAGCTCGAGGGGGCGCTGATCCGCGTCCAGGCGCTGCACTCGCTGTCGCGGCAGCCCATGGACGTGACCCTCGCCGAGTCCGTGCTGAAGGATCTGCTCTCGCACGACGACGGCGCCCAGATCACGGCCTCGACGATCATCGCGCAGACGGCCACGTACTTCGGACTGTCGGTGGAGGAGATCGTGGGCACCGGTCGCAGCCGGCGCCTGGTCTCGGCGCGGCAGATCGGCATGTACCTGTGCCGCGAGCTCACGGACATGCCGCTGATCAGGATCGGCGAGGAGTTCGGCGGCCGCGACCACACCACCGTGATGCACGCGAACAAGAAGATCAGCGAGCTGATGAAGGAGCGTCGCGCGATCTTCAACCAGGTCACGGAGCTCACAGCACGGATCAAGAGCTCGAGCTCGTCCCGTCAGTGACCCCCGGGCGCGGTGCGTCGCGGTGTCCCAGCCGCAATGTGACCGTCCGGGAATGACAGTCCTGGTCAGCGCACTGTTCTCCCCAATTGTGGACAACTCTGTGGACAGTGTGGAGCGAGAGCCGTCTGCGCAGGAGCCGATGTGGACGGCTGAATGACAGGAATCGTCGTCGCAGCGCCGGTCGTGCACACTCCGCCCACGAGCGGTGAACGCTCCTCCCCGAACGTTCCACGGGCCGAGTGCACCGTACGACCTGCACGGATGGTGTTCATCCACGAGATCCACAGTCGTGATGATGAGGACTGTCCTGTAGTTCTCGTCGTGGGTGTGGACGGGCCGGGGTGCCGGGGAGCGATCGTCGAGGATGTCATTCACCGGCCGGGGAGCGGAGGAATCTTCGACGACGAGGAGCGGTCAGCTGGGCGGGAATGTCAAGGATCGCGGTCGGTGTGTCGGCGGTAGGTGCCGGGACCCGATACGCTGTGCACCGTCCGACCGCGTCGTGAGGCGCGGCCGCACCCTGATTCGTGACTCGACCACTGCGAAGGAGTGGCAACGGTGAAGTTCCACCTCGATCGCGGCGTCCTCGGCGACGCCGTCTCCTGGGCCACCCGCACCCTCCCTGTCCGCCCGGCGATGCCGATCCTGCAGGGAGTGCGGATCGTCGCCGACGCCGGTGGCGAGCTGCAGCTGTCCACCTTCGACTACGAGGTCAGCGCTCAGATCCGACTCGAGGCGGAGATTGAGCAGCCCGGCGAGGTGCTCGTGCAGGGCCGGATGCTCTCCGACATCGTCAAGGCGCTGCCGAACAAGGACGTCTCGATCGCGCTGGAGGGCACCAAGCTGCAGGTGCGCTGCGGCAGCGCCCGCTTCGCCCTGGCCACCCTGCCGGTGGAGGAGTACCCGCAGCTGCCCACGATGCCGCCGGTCGCCGGCGCCGTCCCGGCGGACGTGTTCTCCGAGGCGATCTCGCAGGTCACCGTCGCCGCCTCCAAGGACGACACCCTCCCGCTGCTGACCGGCGTGAAGGTCGAGATCAGCGGCGAGACCATGACGCTGATGGCCACCGACCGCTACCGCCTGGCGCTGCGAGAGCTCACCTGGAACCCCACCACCCCGGGCACCGAGCTGACCGCGCTGGTGCGCGGCCGCACCCTGCAGGAGGTCGCGCGGTCGCTCTCCACCGGCGGCGGTGTGGAGATCGCGCTGTCCGAGGACGACTCGGCGACCCTGATCGGCTTCGAGGCCGGCGGCCGCCGCACCACCTCCACCCTGGTGGACGGCGAGTACCCCCCGGTGCGTCGTCTGTTCCCGGACAGCTCCGCGATCACCGCCGTGGTCGCCACGGGCAGCCTGATCGACGCCGTCAAGCGCGTCTCGCTGGTCGCCGAGCGGAACACCCCGGTGCGGCTCTCCTTCACCGAGGGGCAGGTCGCGCTCGAGGCCGGCGCCGGCGACGACGCCCAGGCCAGCGAGGTGCTCGAGGCGCAGCTCGAGGGCGAGGACCTCGTGGTGGGCTTCAACTCCGGATTCCTGCTGGACGGTCTCGGCGCCCTGGGCACCGAGTTCGCACGGCTCACCTTCACCGACTCGATCAAGCCCTCGGTGATGACCGGCCAGGACTCCCTCGAGGGCACGCCGGACACCTCGTACCGGTACCTGATCATGCCGATGCGGATCTGAGGGAGGGCGAGCCCTCCCCGTGCAGCTGACCGCTCTCGATCTCACCGACTTCCGCTCCTACTCCCGGCTGTCCCTGCCCCTCACCCCGGGCATCACCGTGCTGGTGGGCCAGAACGGGCAGGGCAAGACCAATGTCATCGAGGCGCTGTGGTACCTCGCGACCCTCTCCAGCCACCGGGTCCCCCACGATGGCGCGCTGGTGCACCGCGGCGAGAGCACCGCGATCATCCGGGCGAGCTTCGTGCGCGCCGGGCGCCCGCTGCAGGTGGATCTCGAGATCACACCGGGGAAGTCCAATCGCGCCCGGCTGCAGGGCCAGAACGTCTCCCGCCTCCGCGACCTGCTCGGCGAGGTGCGCGCGGTGCTGTTCGCCCCCGAGGACCTGGGCCTGGTCAAGGCCGATCCCGAGGGCCGACGCCGCTTCCTGGACGAGCTGCTGTTCGAGATCGCGCCGCGCTTCGCCTCCGTGCGCGCCGACTACGACCGGGTGCTCAAGCAGCGCGGCAACCTCCTCAAGCAGATGCGCTCGATGCGGCGCGGCGGCAGCGGCCGCAGCGTCGGCGGCCTGGACCCGGCCGATTCCGCCGCCTCCACGCTCGAGGTGTGGGACCAGCAGCTGGCACGCCACGGCGCCGAGCTGCTGCGCGCCCGGCTGCACCTGGTCAATCGACTCCGCCCCCACCTGGGCTACTCCTACCTGCGGGTCTCCACCGATGAAGGGGCCGAACAGGCGCTGAGCCTTCCCCCGGACCAGCGCGGCGAGGTGGACTCCCCGGCCGACATCCGCTACCGCTCCGCCGTGCTCGAGGAGCTCGGCGCCGCTCCCGGCACCCTGCCGGGCACCCGGGAGATCCACGACGTGATGGCCGCGATGCTGGCGGCCGGTCACGACGAGGAGATCGATCGCGGCACCACCCTGGTGGGCCCGCACCGCGATGACATGGAGATCCGCCTCCACGACTTCCCCGCCAAGGGGTACGCCAGCCACGGCGAGTCGTGGTCCCTGGCCCTGGCGCTGCGTCTGGCCTCCTATGATCTGCTGCGCCTCGAGGAGGGCGATCTGGGCGACGGCGAGCCGATCCTCATCCTCGACGACGTGTTCAGCGAGCTCGACACGCGCCGCCGCGAGCGGCTGGGCCGGATCGTCACCGACGCCTCGCAGGTGCTGATCACCACGGCCAACGACTCCGACATCCCCGAGTCCCTCGACGGCGAGATCCACGTGGTGGACGTGACCCTCGGTGCCGCGGTGCCGCGCGGGAGCGGGCGGCCATGACCGGGCACGGGGGTGCGCGCCGCGGCGGGGGCCCGGACCGTCCACGGCTCGCCAATCCCTACGGGCTGTCCACCTGGGCCGGGTCGGACCCGTCGGCGCCGGGCGGTGCACCGCCTGCTGACCCCGGCCCTGCGACCCCGGCGGAGCGCGCCTCCACGGGGGACCGGCCGGCGCGGCCGGGCCGGCCGGTCCGTGACGTGCGCCGGGGCGCCGCGGACCGCGCCGAGCCTCCGGGCCTCGACGCCCCTGCGCGCGGACCGTCGGGCGCCGGCCCCTCGGATCCCGCGCGCTCCGGCGAGGAGCCGGAGATCCTGTTCGATCCGCCGGAGCTGCCGGCCCCGCCGGATCCCTTCGAGCTCGCGCGCCGCACCGTGAACCGCTCGCGCGCCGCCGCTCGCGACCGCGGGCTCTTCCCGATCTCCGCGAAGACGCAGGCCAGGGACGTGCGCGACCGGTCCGGCCGGGCGCCCGGCTACTCCGGCTCGCGGCCCGACCCGCGGGACCCGCAGGGCATCGAGAGCGTGCTGAAGAAGGTGCTGGGGAACCTGGGCTGGAACGCCGGGATGAGCACCGGGCGGGTGCTGGACGAGTGGGACGACATCGTGGGCGAGCGCCTGGCC